>CAZPRJ010000011.1:0-127538 GCA_964588805.1 uncultured Microcoleus sp.
TTATCCGCCGATGGTGAAGCCGACATTGATTTTGGGGATTTATCCGCCGATGGTGAAGCCGACATTGATTTTGGGGATTTATCCGCCGATGGTGGAGAAGGGGAGTTTCAGTTTGAAGATTTTAATGAAGAAGAATTAGAAGATGAAGGCAGCGACTCGCTGCTAGATGATGTTTGGCAAGACATTAACCAACCCAGTTGGCAGAACAATCAGTAAAAGTATGACCTGTGAAGTGTAAAACCTGTCTTCAATCTGGTCATGATGGCTAACCGTCCCCAATGGACGCTACTTCATGCGCGGTTACACCAAACCCTGCGGCAACGACAACTGTTGGCACGGCAACGACGCATCCTAATTGCTGTATCGGGGGGGCAAGATTCCCTATGTTTAGGGCAACTGCTCGTTGATTTACAGCCGAAGTGGGACTGGCAGTTGGCGATCGCTCATTGTGATCATCGGTGGCCAAAAGACCAGGGTATGGCGAGTCATGTGCAACAACTCGCTCAAAACTGGGGGCTTCCCTTTTACCTGCAAACTGCTTCCCAGGTGAAGACAAGTGAGGCAGCCGCACGACAATGGCGCTATCAAGCTCTGATGGAAATTGCCCGATTGCAGGGTTATCAAGACGTAGTGACCGGTCATACCCAAAGTGATCGCGCCGAAACTCTTCTTTATAATCTTCTTCGAGGTGCCGGTGCTGATGGTTTGCAAGCCCTAACTTGGCAGCGTCCCCTGACTGATGGTGTGCGCTTAGTGCGTCCCCTCTTAGAAGTTACGCGCACCCAAACCCTGGAATTTTGCCAAGAACATCAACTACCTATTTGGGAGGATGCCTACAATCAAGACCTCAGCTATGCACGCAACCGTATCCGCCAGGAGTTATTGCCTTACTTGCAAACTCATTTTAATCCTCAGGTTGAGACGGCCTTAGCTCAAACGGCTGAACTGTTGCGGGCAGATGTGGAGTATCTAGAACAGGGTGCCACAAAGCTACAGCAGGAAGCACTTGCACTCCTCAGCGAAGAAGAACCAAATTCGGCTGTCAATGCCCTCAGCAAGACAGTCCCAAGGCTTAATCGTCCTATCTTGAGGCAGGCACCCCTTGCCCTACAACGACGTGTAATCAGGCAGTTCCTCACCTCTGTCCTAACCACAGCCCCTAGCTTTGAGCAAATCGAATCTACAACAGCTCTCATAAGTGCGGCAAACCGCTCTCGCACTTCATCCTTTCCAGGGGGAGTAACTGCCGTTGTTGACGGCGATTGGATTATTGTTGAGCGTCATCATCAACGGCCGACAGATCCAGTCTAGGAACTCAAGAGGCTGCAAACTCCGGAGACTCGATTAAGCTATGAATCGTTTGCTGCAATTGTGCGATCGCCTGTAACTGATAATCTCCCGTTTCCTGAATTTGACTGAGAGCCTCAGCAATTGCCTCTAACTTCTGCCGAATTTCAGTGAGCGCATCTTGCCGAGGCTGAAGTATCTCTTGAGAAATATTCACCTGGCCCCAAAGTTGAGCCACTTGTGCCAGTGATGATTGCCACGTTTGCTCTAAGCTTTGCAGTTCCTGCTGATTTTTCTCCTGTTCGCTACTTTGATGGCGAATCATCTCCTCGGCTTGAGTAATGCTCACCCGCATCTGCTCAATTTGGCTTTCCAGCGTTTGCAGTTGGGCTTCCTGTTGCTGCCGTTGGGCTTCCATTTGGCTCAAAATTGGGCCGAGGTCAATTTTTTGGTTGTCTCCACCATTGGGTTCAGCAATGCCTTGCCGACGCCTCAACACACGCTGGTGCTGATTGAGTACCTCTTCTCGTTCCCGCAGATTTCGGCGTTGGCCGACTAGGGTTTGGTCGAGCATCTGGTAGCGGTCTTGCTCTTCTGCTAGCTCTGTTTCTAGACTCATACGGTCGTATTCGCTAGCCGTATTAATCTTCTCTTGCAATTCTTCTACCGCTTGACGTTGGAAGGTCAGCTCCTCTTCCTGGTCGTTGACGAAGCGCACCACCTTCTCCAAATCCTGCTGCAAAGTCTGCACGATTTCCGTTAGCTCACCCAGAGGCATTTTTTCCAATGCTTCGATATCCACCTTCTGGCTAATCGTGACATCGGCGGATGTGGCGGCGAGTCGAGCTACTTGCTGGTGTAATTCTTCGTGAGTTCGCAACTGAAGACTCAGCATATGTGCTGAATCTTGCTTCATTTCTAGAGCATTCTGCTGTACTTTTAACTCCGCTTTAGCTTGCTCCAACGATTTTTGGGTTTCCTGTAGCTGCTGCTGGCGGTGTTGCAGGTCTTCACCTTGGCGATCTACGTCAGCTTGTTGCTCGGAGGCTTGTCCCCGTTGTTGTTCTAACTGTTGCCATCGCTCATCCAGTTCTTCTTGTTGAGTATTAACTACCTCAAAGGCTAGATTGAGCTGTTCCCTAACCTGATCGGTAGGAGCCACCGCGTTTGATAGCTGATCGAGCAAGCCTTGAATGACTTGAGCTTGGTTTTCATCTAAACCTGATGGTTGCTGAGCCACTTGCTCTTCTAAGCGCCGTTGCTCACCACGCAGATGTTCCCAGGCTCCTTCCAATTCCTGACGGCTACGTTCGATCTCTTCTGTGAGCCTTGCTGCTTCTTCCTTGGTACTCTCAAACTCTTGCTGTTGCTGCTCTAACCTGGCAAAATCTTCCTCCATCGCTTGCATCTGTTCAAGCCGCGCTTCTATTTCCATCTCGCGACGATTGAGTTCTTGGCTTTGATAGGTCAGAGACTGCTTCCACTGTTCGATTTCTTCTTCCTGACTTTTTGCCTTTTCCAGCAGGCGAGAGAAATTTTGTAAATCCCTGGCTAGCCGCATTCCTGCTGGCTCAACTTCTCCCTGTACCTGTCGATTATTTCCCAGATTGACAATGACCAAACTCCCTTCATTCAGGTTTTTGGCCTCTTCGGCAGGAACGACTTCATCACCAGGCACCGCACTCCAGCTCTGGTCAGTCCGCTGACAAGCCAGCAGCTTGAGCGTGGTCTTACCGCCGCCGCCTAATATCCCGCCACCTTTCTGCTTTTGTACTTCTGCTAGATACAGCACACTGATGGTCCTCTTTACGTGTCTTGTGCCCTTTTACTAACTAAGCTAGCCTAAGCTACAGCTTTGGGAGTTAATGGACTCAGTGCTTGAAAATATTGGATTGTCAAAACAAGCAAGACCATATTTTCCTCTTCAACTGAGCTAAACTCTCTGCACATTTGGCAAATATTACAATTTCTTTAATTAGGATGATCTGAAAAATTTGTTCGGGCTGAACTGGAACTAACCCTGTATCTAAATGCTTCTGTTTCCTCCCTAGTCAAAGACCACCTATCAAGAGAGTCTCGACAGGAGGCGGTTCAACTTGTATGTTGAACACAAGCTTTTTACTCCCCTAACTTAGAGTCTACAGTTTTTATCCTAACCTGTTCTGACTCAGATTAGTAAAGACACTTTAACCCCTATACGATAAAGAATCAACCCTCCTTGCTATCAGCCTTGAGAGTTGATCAGTCGCTGATAGAAGAGTCCAGGCATTAACGATTCAGTGCCGACTCACCGCAACCTGAAGCCTTAAATTATACTAAATATATGGAAAATAGGGTATTGAAGGTCTAAGCTAGAAAGTTTAAGCTAAAGCACTGGTGAGCTTAAAATTTAACCCAAAGTGTATGGGTGTATAAGCATCCTTAAGATTAAAAAAGAAGAGTTCAAAGAACGGGCAGTAAGATTTTTACGTATCCAAAGGTTTTTTAGGAGTACGCTTTCGTTAAATGCAGGGAACGTTAAATGAAATTGATATTCGTAGCATCCTGCAACTGATCGAGTTAGGTCAGCGAACAGGTGAGCTGTTGGTTGAAGCGTACCGCTCCCCCATCAATAATCCCGTTGGTGATAGCAGTAATAAAAGCTTAGCGTTTGGGCGTCCTTATCCAGAAGCCAAGCTCAAAAGGACTCCAGGGCCATTCTGGTTTGTCTTCTTCCTCAATGGTAAGATTGCCTATGCCTCCGACAGCGAGAGAAGTTTATCGCGTCTGCGTGACTATCTGCGTCGCTACAAAGCGAACGCCGCCCTCGACCATCTTGAACTTCCATCCATTGACTCTATCAACGCACCCGAATACGGCTATCTCTGGGCTTTGCTAGAAAAGCACGTCTTGACCCCAGCCCAAGGGCGTAGCATTCTCCAAAGTATGATTCGCGAAACCCTGTTTGATCTGCTGAGCTTACATAATGGTTATTTTGTCTTTGAAGTCAGTCCGGCACTCGCCCCCCAACTGACGACCCTAGAGATTGCTCCCCTTGTCACCAAAATTATGAAGCAAGTGCAAGAGTGGAAGCAATTTCATCCCCACATCCAATCTCCCAATCAGTGTCCACTGATTACCAACGAAAGACAGCTTCGGGCAGCTTTACCGGAAAACGCCTTTAAAACTCTGCGGCAATGGGCCGATGGGCAAAAATCTCTGCGCCAGCTATCTCGCTATCTCAACCGGGATATTCTCACAGTCGCTAAAGCAATTTATCCCTATGTACGCAAGGGATGGGTACAGCTAGTGAGTGCAACAACAGTGGAGACGCCTAGCCCGCAGCGAGAGTGGGAACTTAAAACCGCCCTCCACTCCCCACGAGTGGTTTGTATTGATGATGACCTAGCGATTGGTAAGACGGTAGAGTATATTCTACAAACAAAGGGCTATGAAGTTACGGCTGTTCAAGACCCTTTGCAAGCCTTGACCCTGGTTTTTCAGATTAAGCCCGACTTAATTCTGTGCGACTTAGCCATGCCCGAACTCGATGGGTATGAGATTTGTGGAATGTTGCGACAATCTACGACATTTCGACAAACACCCATCATTATGCTGACCGGCAAAGACGGATTTATTGACCGGGTTAGAGCTCGAATGGTAGGGTCTACAGATTATCTGACCAAGCCGTTTGGCGCTAGTGAACTATTGATGTTATTAGAAAAGTATGTGGGTTTAGGTGAACTCCAAGACGGTGGAGATGACCGTTCGATCACGCCGGGGCTAGACCCGGTGATCGAACAGACCGATATCACTGAGTCAGCTTCGGCATGAATTCAAAGACGCCTCGCACTGTCCGATGGACATCGTGTTAGCACTGATTGGGTTCTAGCTGACATCCTCCAACGAACACAGACCATAATCTTAAAGATGTAACTTAGTGATTAAAGCAGGATGAGGGATACTTTAATCATTACTAGATTTAATTTTATGAACTCCACGGTTCCGTTCCCGTTCACTCCAGTTACCGCCAAGTTAAGTAGGGAGTTATGAGTACAGTTCTGGTTGTAGAAGACAGCCTTGCCCAGCGCCAAATGATCTCAGACCTCCTTAAAGGAAGCGGGTTGACAGTCACTGTGGCGAGTGATGGTGTAGAAGCATTGGAACAGATTCAGCGTTCTAGCCCTGATGTCGTGGTTTTAGATATTGTCATGCCTCGGATGAATGGCTACGAAGTGTGCCGCCGTCTCAAGGCTGATCCTAAAACTCAGAATGTACCCGTTGTCATGTGTTCGTCAAAAGGCGAAGAATTTGACCGCTACTGGGGCATGAAACAGGGGGCAGATGCTTACATTGCCAAACCGTTTCAGCCGACAGAGTTGATTGGAACGGTCAAACAGCTACTTCGAGGATAAATGTGTAGGTAGAAAGAAAAGAATGGTTGGTAGTCCAGATTTTTTAACGGGTAGTGGTCAAGACCAAGCCCCAGAATTTCAGGAACTTGAAAGTCCCGAAGGTGAACTACACCTGCGGTTTTATGTTCCGTCTGGCCATGAATTTGCTCTGCCTGCTACAGGTATTAAAGAGGTCATTTCTCAGCCACCGGATCGGATTACTCCTATTCCGAATGCATCTCCCCTACTCTTGGGTACGATTAATATTCGCGGACGAGTGATTTGGGTATCAGACCTCGGGCAGTTTCTGGGGGATGTGATGTTCCTCAACACAGACCGGCCGGAAATTCCAGTCATTGCAGTCGAAGACCAGGACACTATGTTAGGGTTGGCCATTGACCGGATTGGAGAGATGGATTGGCTAGATCTAGAACAGTTGCAAGTCGCAACCAATGTTCCAGATAGTATGGCTCCCTTTTTGCGGGGTGAGTGGGAATTGGACAAAGAATCGAACCAATATTTGCGATTGCTCGATCAAGTAGCAATTCTACGCTCGGCGAGGTGGGCAGAACATGAACTTAAATTAAGGTAATAGGAAAAAGGAAGAAAAAGGTAAGAAACTTGCCTTTTTAGCTTTTACTTTTTCCGAACAAGCAGCGGGAGGAGGCAAATGGCATCAGGTACAGATTTCGCGCAGGAATATGGGCAAGCGCAAAAAGCTTATATGCAAGGGGATTACCAAGAGGCCGCCGCCATCTGCGACCGATTGGTAGATGAATTTCCAGACGATCCAAGTTTACTTCTACTTCGAGGCCATATTTATTGCTATGGGCTACAACAGTTTGAGGTAGCGCGGGAACAGTACGAGAGAGTCCTAAATCTGACAGATGATCCGGATTTTTGCGAATATGCCAATAACGGTCTAGAGTATGCCAATCAGCTAATCGGTGAAGCCCATACGGGAGACACCACAGCCCCCTCAGACGAATTCGACGATTTTAATTCTATTAGTGATATTGGGAACCTCAGTTCGTCACCTCAGGATGAAGCCGGGCATGATCACCTCTATGAGAGTTATAGCCACCTAGATGAAACCAGTGACTTGGGTGAGGCACCGACGTTTGAAAGTTGGTCAGATTTGTCAGACGGGGAGGAATCGGATAGTTTCGACCTAGGCGCGATCGATTTTGATGACACAGGGAGTGAAACCTTTACTCCATCCTCCAATCAATCCTTGGACAATCCGTTTGGTAGTTCGGGAATGGATGATGATGACTACGGCGTGACCGACGAGACATCAGCCAGCGAGGATGACCCGTTTGCCTTTACCGCCGATTTTGGTGAGGACATCAATGACATTGAGCCTCTAGACACCCATAACCCTGACTTGGGCGCTGATGCTCACATTTTTGACGAAGCCGGGATAGATGATACGCAGGATGAATTCTTGCCCGATGACTTTCCGCAGGATGAGACAGGCATGACCTTTGTTCTGCCCTCTGACGAAGATTTTGCCGAAACAGTCCCTGAGGCCCAGAGTTCAGAACCGTTTGCCCCGCCCTCAGAATTGGAGGACAATTTACCCGATGAGGAAGGGCAAAATTCTCCCTATGACGATCCCGACAGCAATGAATCTTATCATCCGGGATACCCTGTTTTTGAAGACGAAACACTATTAATGGGGTCTCAAGAGTTCGAGAATACGTTCGTTGCTGAACCCGACGAGTTCGGATATCCCAGCGAACACCCCTCGGAAGGGGATGAGACATTTGGAGAAGCCAATTATATTCAAGATGATCGGACGTTTGACTCCACTTACGATCAAAATGGATTCAACAATCCAGACCACTTCGACTTTGACACCTTCGATGAAGCGTTTGGCAATCAAACCTTTATGATGGATGATGTGGCGGAGGAGGAGGAGGAAACCTTATCGAGTATTGAGCCACGTCCAGGCGCAAAAGAAGGGTTTCTCGATGAATTTGATGTATTTGATGACGATTTAGGCGCAATCCCCGATTTTTCTCTAGATGAGCGAGAAGATGTTTCCTCTGAGGGAAGAGATGAGCCAGATTTTGATATTTTAAGCAACAGTGGGGCAGTGATGGGAGCCGCCAGTGGACTGGGGTTACCAAATCGCGCTGAGATTGAACCCTCGAGTCCCGGTTTTCGCTCCTCTGGGGGGGAAGATGAGGCATTTAGCATTAGCGGTAGTGGTTCCTCTGACCAAATCCCCATCTTTAATCAAACCAAAGACATCGACAGCGAGCCTGTTGTTAATGTCGAACAAGGACCTTTGGCCTTTTTTGAAAATGCCCCTCTTTTACGCAAACAATGGATTACAGCCGCAGCAACGGGTGTGGTTTCTGCTATAGCGGTAGCCATTGTCAGCTTTCTTGCCGCTAGTACAACCGCCGAAGAAAACCGAGAGATTGTGATTCCTAAGCTTCGCAATACCGGATGGGCGATGAGTTTGGTGGCAGGTGTGGCCAGCTTTGGGACGACGTTGTTACTCGGTCGAGTCACCACTAAGCAAGTAAAGCGCTCAACAATAGATTTGCAAACCCAGTTTGAGACCGTGGCTCAAGGCAATCTCAATGCCAATGCCACCGTTTACTCTGAAGATGAATTTGGTCAACTCGCGACCAGCTTTAACCAAATGGCACGGGTGATCATGACCACGATGAGCGAGGCACAACGGAAAGCCGAAGAACAAGAGCAAGCCAAAGAAGATTTGCAACGCCAGGTCATTCGGTTACTCGATGATGTGGAAGGTGCGGCTCGCGGCGACCTGACTGTACAAGCGGAAGTCACGGCTGACGTTTTAGGTGCGGTTGCGGATTCGTTTAATTTGACCATTCAAAACCTGCGGGAAATTGTGCAACAGGTGTCTCAAGCCGCCCGTCAGGTGAATAAAGGCTCTGCCGATTCCGAAACCTTTGCCCGAGGTTTATCTTCGGATGCACTGCGGCAAGCCGAAGAATTGGCTGTCACCCTGAATTCCGTGCAAGTGATGACAGACTCGATTCAACGGGTGGCAGAATCCGCCCGCGAAGCCGAGGATGTTGCCCACATTGCCTCAGAAACGGCTCTCAAGGGAGGCGAAGCGGTCGAAAGCACCGTGGGAGGAATTTTACAAATTCGAGAAACTGTAGCAGAAACAACGCGAAAAGTCAAGCGATTAGCGGAATCATCCCAAGAGATTTCCAAAATTGTGGCGCTGATTTCTCAGATTGCCTCTCGAACCAACTTGCTAGCCCTCAACGCCAGTATTGAGGCAGCCCGAGCCGGAGAAGCAGGCCGAGGCTTTGCTATCGTTGCTGATGAAGTGCGACAGTTAGCCGATCGCTCGGCAAAAGCCCTCAAGGAAATTGAACAAATCGTGCTGCAAATCCAAAGTGAAACCGGTGCGGTGATGATGGCCATGGAGGAAGGGACACAGCAGGTGATTGAAGGAACGAAACGGGCAGAACAAGCCAAGCGATCGCTCGAAGAAATCGTTCAAGTCTCCAATCGTATCGATGCTTTAGTCCGTGCCATCGCGGCCGATACCGTCGAGCAGACCGAAACCTCCCGTGCGGTGGCTCAGGTCATGCAGTCTGTCGAACTCACAGCCCAAGAAACCTCCCAAGAAGCTCAGCGCGTCTCTGGAGCCTTAGGAAACCTGGTGGGTGTGGCGCGAGACTTACTCACCTCCGTTGAACGCTTCCGTGTAGAAGCCAATGATACTAAATAAAATCATCAGTTATTAGTCATTGGCTGTTAGGGTTCATAGCCATGATCGATCCCAATGAACGATGAGCCATGAACAATCAACAGATTGATAATGAGTGACTAATGACTCATGACAACGAAGTAAAACTATGGTGAGTTCTAGCTTAAGGTTGTGGACTGGGCGGTTGCTAGAAGCGATTTTCTTGGGTGGACAAGTGTTACTCCATCTTTTAGCCAGGAAGATCCATTGGCGCAACACGCTCGATCAAATGATAGTGGCAGGGCCTGCGTCCCTGATGATCGCCATGCTAACTGCCGCTTTCATTGGTGCAGTCTTTACGATTCAGGTCACACGAGAGTTTATTAACTTTGGGGCTCAAAGTGCTGTTGGGGGAGTCCTGGCATTGGCCTTAAGTCGGGAACTCGCTCCAGTCATGACGGCGGTGGTTTTAGCTGGGAGAGTCGGTTCGGCGTTTGCGGCGGAACTTGGCACCATGCGCGTTACTGAGCAGATTGATGCCCTTTATATGCTCAAAACCGATCCCATCGATTACCTCGTCATTCCCCGTGTCTTGGCTTGCTGCCTAATGCTACCAGTACTGACCATTCTTGCTATTGTTCTAGGTTTAGCGGGAGGAATGCTGATTGCTGATGCCTTGTATAGCATTGGCCGAATTACATTTCTAGATTCAGTTCGTAGCTTCTTGAATGTTTGGGACTTGATTAGCGCGATCATTAAGGCTGTGACATTTGGGGTACTAGTTGCCATCATTGGCTGTAGCTGGGGCTTAACCACAACCGGGGGAGCCAAAGGTGTAGGTCAATCTACAACCACTGCTGTGGTGACAGCTTTGCTAGCGATTTTTATTTCCAACTTTTTCTTGTCTTGGATTATGTTCCAAGGCACGGGTAGTGCAGTCATCGGTGGGGGTTGAGAGAGTGGGGGAAATGGAAAGCGCAACAAGCAAAAAGCCAATCCACGTAGAATGAAGAGTATTGATAGGTGTTTAAAATAACAGGATTAAACTCAGTGACTTCTGCAACGTCTGTTCCGTCCTCAACCCAAACCATTGAACTCTCCCCAAGTTACACGTTACCGTTAGTACTGGTTGCTGCTGCTTTGCCGATGTTACTTGTACAAGTTTGGGTGAGTGTCGCGATCGCACTTTTTGGGGTCTTTCTACTGTTTCAAGCAGTAACGATCCGCCTGCAATTTACGGCAACGGCTTTAGATGTCTATCGTTCGGAAACACTCATCCGACGTTTCCCTTATCAGGAATGGCAAAATTGGCGGATTTTTTGGCCAGCCGTACCCATCTTGTTTTACTTCAAAGAAGTCAAAAGTATTCACTTTTTGCCGATTCTGTTTGACCCCAAGATGCTAAAAACCTGTCTGGAGCAACGTTGTCCGAAAATTTAAGGATACTCACCTCCTGCATAACCAGAGCCATAAAACCTAAATGCTGCGGGGATTGCGGCTCTCAAACTGGAGTCAAACGGCTGAGTAGAAGTTTGATGATATGCCAAAATGTGTCATAAACCTGCTAAGCATTTAATGAATGAGTTGTTAATTGTAGTTGTTAGTGGCTAAATGAATTCAGACGAAGCACGAACTCGCGCACAAAAACAAGAACAAGAGCCAGTCGCTGAAGTGTCTGAGGACTTGGAGGGGCAAAACCCCGCAGAAGACTCTTCCTCAGCGCCACCTGATGCCCCATTACTAGAGCTGAAGCCATTTTCGCTACCGGTTTCTAGTCCACAAGAACAATCCCCACCTTCTGCCTCCCCACTATCTCCCCTTGAGTCTGAATCAAGGCAGACTTTAAATGATGAAACCGTAGATCATTTAGCTCAAACGGTTGCTGAACTCGAGCGTCAAGAGCGGGAATTAAGACAACGAATTGCTGCCCTACAAGAAACTCAAACCAAAATTCTCTCTGAACAGTTGGCGAAAACTCAAGCAACGGTAGACCGAATGTTGCAAGAGGGTTTACAGGAGCTAGAAGAACGCAAGAAGGGGCTATACGTTTCTATCGAGCAATTGGAACGCCGCCGAGAGCGCATTCGAGCTGAGATGCGAACCACCTTTGCTGGTGTCTCCCAAGAGTTAGCGATTCGAGTGCAGGGTTTCAAAGACTACTTAGTAGGAAGTTTACAGGATTTGGCCAGTACAGCCGAGCAACTAGAATTAGCTCCTGCCTCAGAACCCCAACCTCCAGCCCGAGACGAATACCGTTCACCCGATCAAGCTCCAAGCCCAAAATTTACTGAACAGGGATTTCAAGAACAAGCTCGGCAAATTCATAATATCCTTGATCAATACCGAACCCTCCCCGATTATTATGGGCCGCCTTGGCAACTGCGTCGCACGTTTGAGCCAGTCCATGCCGAACGGGTTTCCAATTGGTTTTTTACCCAAGGGGGACGGGGAGCTTTAAAAACAATGGGGAGTCGATTACAGAATATTCTGGTCGGTTCAGCCACTATTTCAGTATTGCGAACCCTTTACGGGGAGCGGGTAAGGACTTTAATTTTGGCCAATACCCCCGAACGGCTAGGAGAATGGCGTCGAGGCTTGCAGGATTGTTTGGGTATCTCTAGAGGTGATTTTGGCCCAGAACAGGGTGTAGTCTTGTTTGAGGAGCCTGCTGCCTTAGTGCAGAAAGCCGATCGCTTGCTGACGCAAAAACAACTCCCTCTGATTATTATTGATGAGACAGAAGATGAGATTAGTTTGTCTCTGCTGCAATTCCCGTTGTGGTTAGCGTTTGCTCCCGATCCTCAACAGATGCCACTCAACTCGTATTATTAGGAGTCAGGAGTCAGGAGCCAGGAGTCAGGAGTTAAAAGCCAGGAGTCAGGAGTCAGAAACTGCAACTCAAAATTATCCATTTTGATGTTGAATTGTTTTGTGGCTGTACTTCACCTAGCGTGAGAAACGCTATAAAAAATATCTAATTAGACTAGAGCAAAGCGACTGGACGGGAGGGAGGTCTAGATGGCAAGCGAATTGGCTTGGAGTGGGTTATTATTTGTTGCGGCTTATTTGTTAGGTTCGATTCCCACTGGTTATTGGGCAGGACATCTGCTCATGGGTATTGACATTCGAGAACAAGGTTCGGGATCGACAGGAGCAACTAATGTTCTGAGAACACTGGGAAAAGTTCCGGCGGCCGTAGTGTTATTGATTGATGCCTTAAAAGGAGTCGCTGCGATCGCGCTGGTGAATGCCTATTACGCTTTAGTACAGCCCCCAGCCATCCCGATATCCTGGCAACCGTGGTTAGTCGCTGCCGTTGCCTTTGCCGCTTTGCTGGGTCATAGTAAATCGATTTGGATTAACTTTACGGGGGGTAAATCTGTAGCGACCGGCTTAGGCGTTTTGTTAGCGATGTCTTGGGTAGTGGGTTTAGGCACGTTAGGAATATTCGGGACTGCGCTGGCTGTATCGCGCATTGTCTCCCTGGGATCGATAGCTGGAGCGATCGCAGTTCCTATTTTGATGATTCTTACTAAACAACCGCTACCCTATCAACTGTTTGCTGGAGTAGCGGCGTTGTATGTGGTCTCGAGACACAAAACTAATATTGAGCGCTTACTGTCTGGCACTGAACCTCAAATCGGGCAAAAACTGCCAACAGAAACTCCTAGCTCTTAGTTTTGAAACCACGCTGACAGATTTTGTACACAGTGATAACGGTAAATTTACCGCCCGAGCTGGACAGACCGCTCTTTAGCCGCCAATACCGCTTCAATTACGGCGGAGCGAAAGCCACAACGCTCTAACTGCGCTACCCCGGCAATGGTCGTACCGCCTGGGCTGGTCACACGGTCTTTGAGTTGAGCGGGGTGGAGTTCGGTATCTTGCAAGAGTTGAGCGGTTCCTAAAACCGTTGAGAGTGCCAACTTAGAGGCGATCGCTCTGGGCAATCCAGCCGCCACCCCTCCATCGGCAAGGGCTTCAATCATCATGGCTACATAAGCTGGCCCCGAACCGGATAAACCGGTAACGGCATCCATTAAACCTTCCTGGACTTCCACCACTTCACCCACGGTTTGAAAGATGACGCGGACTTGAGCCAGTTGGTTATTGTTAACCGTGCTTCCTGGTGCAATTGCCGTGATTCCCGCTCCTACGGTTGCTGGAGTATTAGGCATCACCCGAATCACCGGCTGATGCCCAAAAGCGGCTTCTAGCTGGCTCAAAGACACCCCGGCTAAAATTGAAACTATGACGGGTAAGGGTTCCTCTTTTTGCCGATTGCTGTTGTCTTTTGCCAACTCCGTAGCGACTGCTTCAAACACTTGAGGCTTAATCGCCAACAACAAGACTTCCGATGCTGCCGCCGCCGCTCGGTTTTCTACTGTTACCCCAACACCGTACTCCCGTGCCAAAAAATCCCGTCGGTGGGCTTGTGGCTCACTGATCAGGACATCTTCTGGGCGGTAAAGCTGTTGAGCCAAGAGGCGGGATAAAAGGGCTTCTCCCATTACCCCACCCCCAATGATGCCGAGCTTGATCGCCACCCCAGCTCTCCTCCTATTGAGAATTTAGAATGTGTTAGATGAGTAGATTTTGGGTTCTAGAGTCGTTCTAAAATTTCAAGCCACCCATCTCAAGGGATTACTGAGCCAAACGCTCCTGTTCAGAAGCCCAAGCCGGTGTAGGCGCGGCTGGACGGTTAGGACGCATTTGAGGCGAAGACACTTCATGCACAACACCAGACTGAGTACTGACCTGAACACAGCTTGGTGTAAATAAGAAGATACTTTCGCCAATGCGTTCTTGATGACCATCAATGGCGTAAGTTCCACCGGCTACAAAATCTACAGCGCGTTGAGCTTGATCAGGGTCCATAATCGTCAAGTTTAAGACCACGGACTTACGCTCTCGTAACGCTTGAATCACTTGGGGCATTTCTTCAAACGAACGGGGTTCAATCACCACGACTTCAGACAGTCCGTTAACCGCTCCAGGCATTCCAATCACATTGTTCATTGCATTTGATCCCATTCCAGTTTCAGATCCTACAACAGTCGTACGCTCCCGAACCCGACGGCGTGGTGGACGTTCTTCCTCCGGTGCAGGGGGGGGCGAGGGAACAGCTTGAACTTGCTGTTCTTGCTGATAAAGATTTTGGTAGGCATCCCCATCGTCTTCGTACTCATATTCGTACTCGACTGGATCATTGAGACCCACAAAATCTCGGAGTTTAGTAAAAATGTTATTCATTGTCCATTCTCCATCACAATTTCGTTTGACGCTAAAAGCCTGACGATTGGTTTGTCTAGGGAGGCAGCAGTCTTGAACAGATGCTATTTGAGATCGAAAAGAACAGGAGATGGCTCTTGCACGATCTGCCTCTTATTCATTTTCACCGAGATGAGCCTCTCAAATTGACATCCTCCCACCTTACTTCGTTGAAGGTGAGGATTCCAAAGATTGCGCTTTGGGTTTCCTGCTTCTACGAGTCGGCTTACACTGAATCGTTGCCAAATCAGCGCAGAGGCCGTTCTCTCCACAGGCGTAAATTTCCGTGTGCCCCACGGTATTAAGTGCTTTAGCCAAGATGTTAACAGCCGCATTCCAATCACGGTCAGCAATGTACCCACAGTGGGAACAAACATGAGTCCGGATACTGAGCGTTTTGTTAACTTCTTCGCCACAATTTGAGCAAGTTTGAGAGGTGTAGTACGCTGATATAGCAATGACGGGAACCCCGTACAACTTGCCAAAGTACTCTAACCACTGTCGAAACATACTCCAAGCTGCATCGCTAATCGATTTAGCCAAGTGGCGATTTTTCACCATGTTGCCTACCTTCAAGTCTTCAATGGCTACCAAGTCTGCCGACTGGATAACGCACCTTGCCGTTTTTACAGCAAAGTCTTTACGCTGCCTAGATACTTTTAAGTGTTTCCTGCCCAACCGATTAATAGCTTTGCGTCTATTTTTAGAACCGTTCTGTTTCCTCGATACCCTGCGCTGAATGCGTTTAAGAGCTGTTTCACTCTTTCTCAGGTATCGGGGATTTTCTATTGAATTTCCATCACTGTCGGTGAGGAAATGAGCCAGTCCCATATCCAAACCAATCATGCGATTTTTGAACTCATGCTCCTCCATTCGTTCCACATCCAGGCAGAACTGAACATAGTAGCCATCGCTACGACGCACTACTCTAATTCTCTTAAGCTGGTCGATTTGGTAGAAGTGGAGGTCACGAGTTCCCCAGAGTTTGAATGTTCCCGCTTCAAAACCATCGGTGAAAGTGATGTACTTTCTATCTTCGGAAAGCTTCCATCCTGATGTTTTGTATTCAACTGATGCTCTAGTTTGCAATCGTTTGAATTGGGGAAATCCCTTTTTCCCTGGAATCTTTTTGGCACAGTTGTTGTAGAACCGTGCAATTGCTGCCCAAGCACGTTCAGCCATTGCTTGACGTGCCATTGAGTTCAGCTTTCTTGCCCAAGGAAACTCCGGGTTGTCTGAAAGGACTTTGCAATAGCGATTTAGGTCATGGCGACTTTTGCCATGACCATCGAGCCAGTAACGAAGGCAGCTATTACGAATGAAAAGACCAGTGCGAATGGCTTCGTCAAGCCGTTCATACTGGTGTTTCCGTCCTTCTAGTTTTGCCTCGTAAACTAGCATCTTTATCACGATTAACTGGTGATAAGTTTAACTGAGTATTTGTCAAAAATGCAGGCATCGTTAGCGTAGCGAACGCAGCGCAGCGAGTAGCCTCCACTTTTTATCGGCTTACATCCCCACCATGTAGACGGATGGAGTATTACGGCGATTTGATAAACCAAAAGTATACATCAGCTAGCCAACAACTTGATTTAATTTATTTGAGTTCGTGTTGGCAATATATTAGCCCATGATGGGAACAGGGGAGCGGGGGGTAACAGGAGTGGGGCAGCAAGGGTTTGTTTCATCCATAAACAACGGATACAAGGCGATTGTGGGAGGCTCTCAACGGCATTGAGGAAAACTTAAGAGTTTCCCCTGTTCAATTTATAGTCTTTGTGTCACCAGGCAGGATTACAGTCAGGATTACAGTCATGTGATTACCTTGCTTGTACTTTTAGCGATCGCCAAAAATCGTTCGTCCTAGACGAACCATCGTCGCACCGGCCTGAACCGCCAGTGGGTAATCATCCGACATACCCATCGATAGTTCTTGAATTTGCAGATTCGACCAATTTTGCTGCCTAATCTTGAGAGCCAGTTCGTGAGTTTGTTCAAAAACGGCTAGACTTTCTTGTTCCGATAATCCTAGCGGCAGAATCGTCATTAATCCACGAATTTGTAGCCTATCGCACTGATTAAGTTCCGGTAAATCTGCTAAAAGGTCTGGAATACTCCAGCCGTATTTATCGGGATCAGGTACAACTTTGACTTGAAGGCAGACTAAGGGCTTTAAAGACAGTTCAATCGCCAATCGATTCAGACGCTGAGCCAATTTGAGGTTGTCACACGAATGAATCCATTGAAATTGTTCTAGGGCTTTTTTGGCTTTGTTGCTCTGTAAATGGCCGATGAAATGCCAGTTGAGGTCAGGTATATCGCTCAACTGGGCAATTTTCGCCTCCGCTTCTTGAATGCGACTTTCGCCAAAATCTCGGACACCTGCCGCATAAGCCTCTCGCATCGCATCCACCGATACTTGTTTAGTCACCGCTATGAGCCGAACCTCTGGCGGTAGCTGTTGACGAATAGTAGCAATACGTTCTGCAATGGAACCAGTCATTCGATTAGTTGTCTCTGGAGTGCCGATAGAGAAAATTATTGGGTGGTGATCAAACAAGAGGCGTGAGGATGGGCAGGTTTTCCATTTAGGGGTTAACTATCCATAGATAAGTCCATAGTTCAAAGTGTGGCATTTACTGAAAGGTTTGTTGATGGATCGACTGCAATTGTTCAAAGTCTTGAGATGAACCGGTGCGCCGAAGCTGACGAAGGCGGTTTTCTACTACAAGGCGAGCATCTGAACGACTAATCGGTTCAAAGCCAAGGCCATCGGGAGTAGTACTCACCAAAAAAAATAAGCGCTGGGCATAGAGAGTGGTAAATAATTCCTGGTTCTCTTCCACCATGCAAACACGAAAAAGGAGACCAAACGTCGGGTGATTCAGGTAAGTTTCGGCGTTCATTCACATCCAAACTACAAATACCCATCCCCAGTTGGGGATTAGCAGGAGTCATCGGGAACACAAACCTGTGGACTCCGATTTAACTATGCCGATGATAGCTTGATTCGGGAAGTTCGGAGAGCCAAGCTGGGCATTGATAAAAATATTAGGACTATGATCAGTGCTGGCTCTAATCGATATGCTGATGATAGCTTGATTCGGGATTGCTCTAAAGTCAGCCTTGGGAGGGATTTTTGGGGGTAATAGCTAGGGTTTGATGAGCGTTCATGGTTCATAGTTCATTGCCATCATGAACAGTCATGATTGGTGCATTGAGAGCCGCTAGCTGAGCTTGAGCCTTGTGCAACGACTCATACCATTCCTTTTCAGGGTCACTATCAGCAACGATTCCGGCTCCAACTTGACCCCAAACGGTAGAAGTTTTGAGTTGGTCTGAAGACTCAGGATTGAGTCCTGGAAACTTAGAACTAAATAGGAGAGTGCGAATCAGGATATTTAAGTCTAGATTACCGCGTTGGTCGATATAGCCACAGGAGCCATAGAACAGGCTACGGCGAACGGGTTCGAGTTCTTCGATAATTTCAATGGCACGGATTTTAGGACAACCGGTGATGGTTCCACCGGGGAACAAGGCACGAATCAGGTCAATCGCATCGCACTCATCCGATAGAGTACCCCTAACATTGCTAACTAGGTGCATAACGTGGCTATAGCGTTCAATCGTCAAAAGTTCATTCACCTGTACCGAACCCGACTGGCATACTCGTCCGAGGTCATTTCGCTCCAAATCGACGAGCATGATATGTTCGGCTCGTTCCTTGACATTAGCTATCAGTTCTTGTGCCAACTGCTGGTCGAGTTCGGGAGTCACTCCACGCGATCGCGTTCCAGCAATGGGGCGTGTTTGTGCTTCTAATCCTTGTAAGTGTACTAGTCTTTCGGGAGAGCAGCTCATCATCTCACCCCAAGGCGTCTGCCAATAACTACTCATGGGAGATGGATTAATTTGTTGGAGGGCGCGATAAATTGACCAACTATCGGTACTCAGTTGGGTTTCAAATCTCAAAGAAAGATTGGCCTGAAAAATATCACCCGCTTGAATATACTTTTTCGCTTGGACAACCGCCGCCTCGTAGTCTGTTTGAGAGGTGAGGAACGAGAGGGAGAGTGAGGAGGTGGGAGAGAGGGAGATTAGAGGACTGGGTGAAGATTGCTCTAAGCGCTCTTGTAGATAGTCGAGTTCGGTTTTACTGGTGGCGGCTAACCAAAGTGTTTGTTGAAGATGGTCAAGAACAGCAAATGTAGCGGGTTCGTACCAAAAAGCGACGGGAAATGGCAGGGGATCGCGTTTTAATTGAGGTAGCTGTTCAATTTCCCAGGCTAAATCATAGCCTAGCCAACCGATCCAACCCCCTGTAAAAGGTAAGTGAGAGGGGGGGTAATTTTCGCTGTTGCTCTTTTGTGTTTTTGTAGAGGAGAGCAAATTCCGTAGAAAAGGAAGGATTTCGCCCACAGGTGGTGTCCAAAATTGGGGGCGTCCCTGATGGAGGCGGGGCATTCCAGCACAGATGGAGTATCGCGTTAACTGAGGTTGCTCAGGAGGGGAGGGGTAAGGACTTTCTAGGAGGGTAGCAATTGTCCCAACCTTCCGAAATAGGCAGTCAAATACCTGAGAACCGGTGCGCTGTTTTAGAGGTAGCGATCGCCAAAACCAGGGATGTAGATTATTGAGCAGGGACATTCGTTTTGTGGTTCGTTGTGTGCGCTACGCAACTCTAAAAGATACAAAGAACAAACAACCAATAACAAACAACAAATTACACTCCTCCACCCCAAACCATTCGTACTCCCCAGAAGGCGCACAAGCCAAACAAAGCAATCCAATCGCCCCAGCGCAAGCGTAACTGATGCCACTGGACTCGATGTTGGTTGGGACTGGTGAATCCCCGCACAGTCATGGCACTGGCCATTTGCTCAGCCCGTAGCAGAAGATTTTCCAGTAATCGTTCCGCCACCATTAACCAAACTTGCAGGCTTTTGCGAATTCCCAGTTTTTGCCAATTGATGGCACGAGTACGGACAGAGCGTACTAAATTCTGGACTTCTTCTAAGACTAGCGGAATAAATCGCAACGAGAGAGTTAAGGTCAGGGTAATTTCAGTTACAGGTATCCCAAAACGTCGTAGGGGTCGCATTAAGCTCTCTAAACCGGCTGTAATTTCTTCGGGAGCTGTGGTCAACAAATACAATGTACTGCTGTAGAGTACAGTAAATAGTAGCGTACTGACGCGAATTGCCAAGTCTAAAGAGCGGCGAGTGACGGTAACAGGCCCAGCCTTGAAGAGGATGTATTGGTAGTCCGTGGGTTGAGGCAGGTTGAGGGAATCTGGGGGCAGCCGAGGTTGGCTGTCAATAGAAAAGCCATCAGGAGCGATCGCCGTCACCAAGAAAACAAAAATAGCTAGCATCAGTAGCCACCCCATTTGTTGACGCCACACCCGCAAAGGAATTGCCGCAGAGAGGGTGAGTACCATCAACAGCACCACTAACGTAATCCGCCAAAATGGATTCGCCAGCAATGGGGCAACCAAAAAGCTCATCAGCCAGATAAATTTTACGCGGGAGTCCAAGTAGTGGAGCCAGGTTATGGGCTGTTCTAGGTATAGCCCCAAGGGAAGCGATCGCAATAAATCCATTAGTGGTTATTAGTTATTCGTTGTTAGTGGTTTGAGTTAGTTGTTGGTTGCTCTAGAAAAACAAATAACAAACAACCAATAACAAATAACATCACACTCGAGTCGCTCGATTGGCATTGCTCTGTTGTTCTACATCCCGTGCTTTCTTGCCTCGCCACAGCAAACGAATCGGCGTTCCCGCAAAACCTAACTGTTGACGAAACTGACGCTCAATATACCGACGGTAATTGTCGTTAAATCGTTTCGGATCGTTGACAAATAGGGCAATCGTAGGAGGTTGGCTTTTGACTTGGGTGCCGTAATATATTTTGCCTTGCCGCCCTTGGCGAGTGACGGGGGGAGAATGCCAGCTAACAGCTTCTTCTAGAACTTCATTAATGACTGCGGTCGTGACTCGACGGCGATGTTCCATTGCTGCCGTATCCACTAAATCTAAGATTTTTTCAACTCGCTTACCCGTTAAGGCGCTAACAAATATAATTTCTGCCCACTCAATAAAGTGCAGCCGATCTTTAACTTGCTTTTCGTATTCGTAAATCGTGTAGGCATCCTTATCAACGGCATCCCACTTGTTCACGACGATGATAGCCGCACGTCCTTCCTCAGCAATTCGTCCGGCTAGTTTTTGGTCTTGCTCGGTGACTCCATCCAAGGCGTCAATCACGAATAGTACGACATCAGAGCGACGAATGGCTTTGAAGGCGCGATTGATGCCAAAAAATTCTGGCCCGTACTCCACATTTTTCTTTTTGCGAATTCCAGCCGTATCAATGAGACGATAAATTTTATTTTCATCACCGCTTTCGGAGTTTTCATCATCGCTTTCGGAGTGATTAGCCCGTTCTACGAGCATATCAATGGTGTCGCGGGTGGTGCCGGATATGGGGCTAACGATCGCGCGATTTTCTCCGGTGAGGGCGTTGAGTAAGCTGGATTTGCCTACGTTGGGGCGTCCGACAATGGCAACTCTTGTTTCTGGAGTTTCTGGCAGTTCATCGACGGGGGGTAGATGGGTAATCAGTTCATCGAGTAATTCTCCGAGTCCATTGCCGTGAATACCGGAAACGGGGTAGGGTTCGCCTAAGCCAAGTTCCCAGAATTGGGAGGATTGAATCAGTCCTTGCTGAGGGGATTCGCATTTGTTGACGGCCAGGAATACGGGGACGGATTGAGGGCGTAACCAATTGGCGATCGCTTCATCTGCGGCGGTTGGCCCTTCTTGTCCGTCTACAACCAAGATTGCAGCTTTGGCTTCGGCAAGTGCGGCCATGGCCTGTTCTCGAATCAGGGGCAAGAATTCGGTATCGTCATCAAAGATTAAGCCACCGGTATCGACGACGAGGAATTCCCGGTCTTGCCAGAAGCCAGGACGGTAGGTGCGATCGCGGGTGACTCCCGGTTCGTCATGGACGATGGCATCGGTTACGCCTGCCAAACGATTGACTAGAGTTGATTTGCCCACGTTGGGGCGTCCGATAACAGCAATAATTGGCAGAGTCATAACCGCGTTCCTTTGAGCAAGCAGAGAAAATCACCAGACGCGATAACTTGCGCTGGTACGCTCTCATTCTAGCGAGTGGGGGTGGCAATCTTGATCGAGACTGGGGGTGATGGAGTTAGAGGAGATTTTGATTTTTTAACGCAGAGGGACGTAGAGTTTTTGTTGAAGATGAAAAGCTTTCTGCCTGACTCCTGACTCTTTATTTTCAGTTCGTTAATTCTTTCAGGTCGTAATCGACCATGAGTTCAACGAGTTGCTTGAAGGAGTAATGAGGTTTCCAGCCGAGTTGGGTTTGGATTTTATCAATGCAGCCTACGAGTTGTATGGGTTCGTCGGGTCGATAAAAGGCTGGGTCTACAGAAACGTAATCTTGCCAGTTTAGACCGACGTAGTTGAAGGCACACTCGACTAGTTCTTTTACGGAGTGAGTTTCGCCACTGGCAATGATGTAATCATCTGGCTGCTCTTGTTGCAACATCATCCACATGGCATAGACAGCATCTTGGGCATAGCACCAATCACGACGGGCATCCAGATTACCGAGTTTGAGTTCGTTGGTGAGTCCGAGTTTGATGGAGGCGGCGCTGCGAGTGATTTTGCGGAAGACGAATTCTGAACCCCGTCGGGGGGATTCGTGGGTGTAGGTGATGCCGCAGCAAGCGTAGAGGTTGTACTGTTGTCGGTAGTTTACGGTCATCCAGTGGGCGTAAGCTTTGGCTACGCCGTAGGGGTTACGGGGGCGAAAGGCGGTGCGTTCGGTTTGGGGGGATTCGTCGGGTTGACCGAAGACTTCGCTACTGGAGGCTTGGTAAAATTTAGCGTCACTTTTACAACGGCGGATGGATTCGAGGAGGCGGGAGACGCCGAGGGCTGTGTATTCAGCAGTGAGAGAGGGTTGTGTCCAGGAAAGGGGAACGTAGCTTTGGGAGGCGAGGTTATAGATTTCGTCGGGTTGGGAGGCGGTAATGGCGTCCATTAGGGAGAATTGATCCAACAAGTCGCCGGAGAGAATTTGGACATTACCCCAGAGGTGGCTAATACGGCTGATATTGCTGGAACTCGAACGGCGAACTAAGCCAAAGACTTGGTAGCCTTTGGATATCAGAAGTTCGGCTAGATAGGAACCGTCTTGACCCGTTAAGCCAGTAATTAATGCTTTTTTTGACACGGTTTTTGGGAAGAATTTTTATTACTAATTAGCAGATTTTTGTTAACCCTAATCTTAGTCAGAGATACCCTAATACTGGCAAGTTGAATCTTGATAAATCTTAAAAATTTTAATTTATTGTATGTAGACACCCATGAACATTGGTATGAAAATCTTTTTCTTCTGACTTCTAACTCCTGACTCCTGACTTCTATTGTCAGAATTATAGGTATCGCTTCAGGACTTCGACGGTGGCTTGTCCGGTTTTTGCCCAGCTAAATTGGTTGGCGCGGTCGAGTCCTTGGGTACGTAGGCGCGATCGCAAGGCGGAATCTGTTGCCACTGCTTGCATGGCTTCAGCAATTTCGCCTGTGTTGTAGGGATTAACTAAAAGGGCGGCTTCACCAGTGACTTCGGGTAAGGAGGAGAGATTGGAGGTAATGACAGGGGTGCCGCAGGCCATGGCTTCTAAAACAGGGAGTCCAAAGCCTTCCCAGAGAGTGGGGAAGACGAGGGCAAGTGCTTGGTTGATGAGAGTAGGGAGTTGGTCGTAGGGAACGTAATTGAGGAATTTTATGCGATCGCTCAGACCTAATGTGTCTGCTTGTGCTTGGAGTGGGGGAGTGTAGCGGCGATCGCTTGGCCCGGCAATCCATAGTTCGCAGTCCTGATGAGTTGGCAAAGCGGCAAAAGCATCAATGAGTCGGTGTAAATTTTTATAGGGGTCGTGACGCCCAATATATAGGAAATAATTACTAGTAGGTAAATCGAGAAAGCGGAAATCTTCGCTTTTGTGAGCGAGGAGAATTGGGGTAATTTTATTAGCTGGAATTTGAAAGAAGTCGGTAATATCTTTGGCAGTCGCCAGGGAGTCGCAAAGGATGTGTTGGGCTTGGGTAAGAACTTGGGGGATATAGTAACGGAAATAGGGTGTAAGGGGTGAAAATCGTTTGGGAAAGCGTAGGGGGATAAGGTCGTGAACGGTGACGATGTAGCGGCAATTGGAGAAGAGAGGGGCTTCGGGAATGGGGGAAAATAGGAGTTTAGAGTTTAATTGTTGATAAATTTTTGGTAATTGTAGCTGTGTCCATGCTATACGGCTTAGGTGTCCCTTGATTCCTTGTTCTGGTGTTAGCCCTGGGGGGACTGGGTGACATTTATATGAAATCAGCGAGTTTTTTAATGGTGCAGTGTTAAGCGAACGTCCAACCAATAATGTGGGAGAGAAGTGATATAAATGAGGAAGTAAATTTAATGCATAAATGCTTGTTCCTGTTGGACGCTGCATTAAATAGGAAAGATTAATAGTTAATAATGAGTTAGACATACTATCTTAAGAAGAATAGCACTGAAATAAAATTGTTGGTAGTCCGCACTTTAGTGCGAAAAATTCTTCAGAGTTTACTACAAATAGCTTAAATCAGCAACCTTCATGTTAAGGAGACTTAGAAATCTCTATAGTTTTTCTTAGTATCCAAAGGATGAATTGTTTTAAACCTTGCCATCTACCATAAGCCGCAGGAAGATTTTTAGGGAAAAGTAGTACACATAACACCAACATATAGAGTAAGTTTAAGACTAATGCAAATACTGTTCCATGCTTCCAAAGAAAATATAATTTACTATAGGTAGCGTGTTGGAATTGAGTTGAGAGGTTTTTACTAGTGATGCTAGAAACAGCATGAGTGACTAATACAGCTTGGGTCACGGCTATCTGGTAGCCTTGTTTATAGTATCGCTCACATAAATCAGCATCTTCATAGTAAAGGAAGTAATGAGGATCGAATTGGGGGCAGTGATCGAACTGCTTCAGATTGAGGATAAGGCTGCATCCAGAGACCCAACGACTAGTGAATATTTGAACAAGAGAGTTAGATATGTCTTCCTGTTTAGCTTTATCCTTTATAGAGCCAGTCCAAGGATTAAACCTACCTCGACTAAACCAAATAGTTCCTTCTAAATCTTTAATTTTAGTTCCTAAAATAGCTACATTAGGATTTTCAATAAAACATTGTTTTATATATTGAATAGCTGTTTTTTCAATTTGGGTATCTGGATTGATTAACCAGATGAGCGCTTGAGAATTGAGGTTATATATATGTTGGATTCCTAAATTGCATCCAGCTCCAAAACCTAAATTAGTTTTAGCTGTAATAACTGTAACTGTAAAATAAGTTTGTGAAAGCTGATTAACTGAAGTATCTTCAGGAGAATTATTAACAACTATAAGCTGATAATCTTGTTCAGCGATTACAATGGAAGATAAGAGCTGATTAATTAATTCAGTTGAATAATAGTTAACTGTCAGTAGATAAATCAATGACTTTGATTTGACAACGTTGAACAGGAGTTAGAAAATTAGAACCGTTGGAATCAAATCCAAATATTATGGGATTGAGTGACTACCCTGAAGTTTATAAGTTCGGCCAGTGCTGGCATCTAATGCCCAAGCATTAATTTTTAAAGAATTTTTGGCGGGTATATCTGTTTTAGCAAAGGTTGTTTGCCATCCCGAGTAGCGATAAGAATTATTTTTCAGAACTTTAGCGACATCTTTTCTTTTAACTTCGACGTATGCCATTTTGAACATGATGGAATGAGTCTGATTATTTTCATAGGCTAAAATAACCGCGTCTGCTGGTTCTTCTTTGTCAGGTAAAATTGCCCACCCAGAAGCTGCGTATAGCTCATTGTCTGCATCTACTTTGTTTAAACCGTCAAACCAGCCATTGTCGCCGTTAGAATTAGGTTGAACTCTATCTGCAATATCTTCAACTCTATTACTCTTTGTTAATTTAGGGTTTAAAAATTTCATTTCGTTTAGAAAATTAGCGCGTTTCTTAACTTCTTCTGCAATTGGATAACTTGTTTTCAGGCATTCATCATCTGAAACAACATTTATCATTTGAATACATGCTTTTGCTTTTAATCGTTGATGTCGGATATGAGGCATAGTTTGAGCTGATAAAACTGATACTATTAAATAAAGGATAAAAAATATAGCTAATAAAGCATAGATTACTCTATTAAAACTAATCCATAATATTTGATTCCTAAAGTTTTTTTTCTTCTTCCATTCAACTAGAGTAATCGCAACTAAATGAACAACTGCTACAGCTAAATATAAAGAAAACGTTGTATACCTAGAAGATAGAGATTGTTGAACACCAAATCCAACTCTTCCTAGAGTAGTAATCAAAGCGCTCATTAATGAATATCCTCCAATTGTCTGCCAACCAATCGTCTTATAGGCAGACTTGGAACCTGTAAAAAAAACTAAGTAAATCGTAGAAAATATAAAAAGGATTATTAAAACAGCGCCTAAACTAGCAGCAAGAATAACATCACCTTGAGTTGTCGAGAATCTAAAGGGAGAACCCAGGAAGGAAAATAAGTACTCTAATGCCTGGAATGGATGCTGCAAAGAATAAATAAAGCTAGGGTGATGGGAAGGTTTTTTATAATCATAGAAGTAAACAATGGCATTTATGCTAAAGCAACCTATCCATCCAAAAAAAAATAATTTATTTTTAAAAATATCTTTCCATTTCCAAGATATAGAAATAGATAAAATAGGATAAATTAAAACCCAAGCTATTATACCGTTAGCATAGGAGAATGTACTAATAGTACATAGAGAAGCACAAATTAAAAATTTAGCCTTTGAAGACAAAGTTGAATAAGCAGTTAGGATACATAGAGTAATACAAGTAATAGGCACAAAAACAATGAGTTGGATTCCCCAAAGCCAATTTTCATACTGAATCGGCGCAAAAATTAATAAATTTGAAATAAATAGAACTAGTAAGCTTACTAATCGATTAACGTTTAAAGTCAATCGGCTCAGTCTATAAATGCTATAGGATACTAAGCAAACCAGCAAAAATGAGGTGAGCATTTCATATCGAACATCCCAATGAGTTAGCTGCGCGAGGGAAAGAAAAAATACTCTAGGAAATGCTAGCCTACTTTCATTTTGTTGATAAAAGAAGGTTTGGAAAGAAAGTTGACCTTGATAAAAAGCTTGCAAAACATTAACAAATTCCCATTGATCCCAGTAAGGAACATTAACGGCATTGTTCAGAATTAATAACCCTAGGATAATCGCAGGAAGTAGGGCTAAGATGAATGCAATAGGTATTAAGGGCTTTAGGTTGCGAAAATATAGATTCATTATTTTTGTGTAAAAATTTAATTAAGTTAGTGATTTTATTAATGTTTTTGCCAAACACCCAGAATTGATTTTCCAACTGAATATTGAAAAATAGGGTCTAAGACTTTAGAAATAGGAACCATAAGTTTATCCCAAACGAGTATTTGCTTTTTATTAGGCATTTTACTCCTGAGAATAAACCGATTGGCTAGGGTGGCAATTAATCCAAAACTATCTATATAATTTAATCGAATACATTTTAAATTTTTAGGAATTAGGTCAATTAGCATACTTTTGTTGTAGCGTCGGTAATGACCTATTGCTTTGTCAAAGGGTGTAAAAAGCTGTTGATGAGCTGGGGCTAAGACTATTAAATTTCCACCATTTTTTAGATATTGAGCAGCTAGTTTGACTTCAGACGTATCATATTGAATATGTTCTAAAACATCAACATAGATAATCGTATCGTAAAATTCAGTAGGGTTTAAATCCCCTAAAGTTCCTGTTCGGACTACACAATATTTGGGTAGAGCATTTTGATTAATTAATATCTGGATCTGGTCAGCTAATACAGGGTCTGGTTCAAGGCAAGTCCATGTTCTTTGTTTTCCTTTGCACAGTGAACGCGTGGTTGTACCTATACCTGCCCCGACTTCAAGAACATTACTACCAAGATAGGGTTGCATTAAATAGCTATAATACTCTTTCCAATTATGAGCTTGACTAAATAATTCTAATTCTGAACCAATATAAGTTTGTTTGTTCATGGATTTGGAAACACAGTTTGTACACTTAAAACAAAATAATGATAGTCTCGTTTTGGAATGAAACTAGAGGCATTTCTACCACTGAGAATTGTAAAAATAAAAAACATCGATAACATCACAAACTGGATAAGTATTATACTAAATAATGCTACAATATAAGATGCCCATCCTGGAATTGCTAGAGTAGTAAATAATTTAATTCCTATTACCGTTAATATAATTAGTCCGGTTAATAAAATAAGAATTAGGCTGGCTACGAGAAGCCTGACTCCAACTACATCTCCATACACAGAAATCGCGCTCAGTCCATGTGTAATGAGTGAAACAAAGTTCATTTGTGGGCGTCCAGCTAGACGAATCCCTCGTACACAAGAAATCTCGGTATAAGGAACTCTGGCTTTTAATACTCCTACCGCATAGTGATTCCATAATTCTGAGACGACGACAAGCCTACTAAGAATTTTAGGAGGAATGATGCTAAAGTTGCCAACGCGGATATTCTGACCGGTAAGAACCTTATAAAAATTTTTATACAACCAATAAAATAATCTAAACTTCCGGTTCTCGGAACGCTTAGTTCTTTGAGCA
This sequence comes from uncultured Microcoleus sp., assembly GCA_964588805.1. GTDB lineage: Bacteria > Cyanobacteriota > Cyanobacteriia > Cyanobacteriales > Coleofasciculaceae > CAZPRJ01. The sequence continues at coordinate 28,384 of CAZPRJ010000011.1, forward strand.
AATATTAATTTGGTGTAATCATATTCTTGACATTTATGTATCAGCCTTACTACATCTCTAGGGTCATCTTCTCCATCACCATCCATCACAACAACAGCTAGAGATGTGAACTTAGTCTCAATAAAAGCTAGCCCTACGGCGATTGCTCTTTGATGGCCTAAATTTCTTCTTAACTCTAAAATATGAATTTTTTTTAAAGCTTTAAAGTTTAGATTATTGAAAGCTTCATGTGGAGATACAATTGATGCATCGTCTATCACTAAAACTTCGGTTAATATGTTTTTATCCTGCAAATAATGATCTAATTTTTTGAGCAATATACTTAAAGCTTGCCAATCATTGAAGACGGGGATTAGAATAATAATAGGGTCTACCATACTTCGGTAATACAATCAAGTAAGTTAATATTTTTAAATACATTACATCCCAAATTTGATTAAGCTACAATAACCAACAAAAACAAAATGATTATATTATTCATTATTGAATATATTTAACCTATGATTTTTTTGTTTGATCGTACTGCTGTTACAGCAAAACTAGGTCCATTCGGATGATCAGTTTGATCAAAGTTAATTTGAATATCGTTTAATCCGAAGTGCTGGAGGCAAGATAAAATATCATCACGGCTCATCCAATTGCTAGAGGCTGCGCTGCCACCACAAAATCCTCCCCAGTTAAGCGCGGCCTTGTACTCTTGACGGTAGAGTGCGTAGCGAAAACCCTCATATTCAGTAGGTATACCTCGAGATAATCTATAGGATAGCTTAGAGTTTCCAGTAATTATTGTTTGATCATAATAATGAGTCCAAATAAAGATTCGATCAGATGCCTTAGCCACTAAAGCAATAAGTTCAGCTGGATTATGCATATGATAGAGAACGCCACTAGCAATGCAAATGTCAAACTTCCTTTGATTAGTTCGTAAATATTCCAAAAAATCTCCACACAAAAAGTGTGTACGTTTAAGATTTAGTAGTTCTTTGATGATGAGACACTTTAAGTAAGCACGAGTGTTCGCTTCTATTGATATTATCTCTGCTGCACCTAGACGCTCCATCATATATGTATGCCCTGCCTCTAAAGGTCCCAGTTCAAGCACCGACTGTCCCTCAAAGCCACCTAACTGAGTAGCACACCAATCTATACGTGCATCTTCAAATAGTAATGCTGAGCCAGCTTTAAGTTCTGCTAACGGTTCTGGTAGCTTAGATGACCACTCTCCTTTAAAAATATCTAGTGCGTTTTGTGGGCTAGGGTTAGAAGTAACGTATTGATCTAAAATGTTCATTATTTTTTACCTATTATTGTTTTGAAATTCAACCAAGTTTCTCGCAATTTCCAAAATTTACTTCGTTGTATAGTTTCGATTTTAGACTTCATTTGTTGTAACTCAGTTTGAGTGTATTGCAGCTTAATTTGTAATTCTTCTAGTTCTGTCCAGTGTAGCTGACTATGATTTTCTTCTGTCCCCGTCTCAATTGGAGGTGCGTAAGATTGTCCCTCTAATTTTTGAGCAATTAGAGAATTAGTACAAGCCAGCTCTTCATTAGTTCCAGGTCTAAGCTGATTGACAAAATCTTTTTCAAGATACTCTAGGGGATTATCTAAAAATTCATATATTTTCATGTTTTTAAATTTATTAGCTACTGATTGAGGTAAGCCCTGAATATAATAATTTAAAAATAAATGTAGGCTCCAAATAGGCAATCCTGCTGGGGGAACAGTAGATTCAATGATTTGAATTTGACCTGAAAAAAGATTTTTTAAACCACTACTCGTCATATTATAGTAATGATTCGGATAGCCATGAAAAGGCTGCAAGAAAGGAACAACAACATAAAGGATTCCCTCTGGCTTAAGGACTCTTATAATCTCATTTGCACACTCGAAGGGATTCTTAACGTGTTCTAAGACATTTAAGGAAAATACAGCATCAAAAGTATTGGATTTAAAAGGTAGTTTTTCTCCTATGCCTAAAACATCTGTTGTTGGATAATCAACAATTTCAAAATTAACGACGTTATCATAGTATACATTTCGCAAGCCACAACCATTATCCAGGATTAATCCAGCTTTAAATTTTTCTATAAAATTTAAAGCAATTCTATCATAATCATGGGAAGAAACATTTTCGGTTGATTGGATATTTCCATACTCTATTAAGCTTTGAGGAAGAAAATTATAGCTGTTTTCGTTAAACTTAAATTCTTCTTGGCAGCTCTTACACTGTAAAATTTTATTTGATTCTATCAGTTGGTCATGACCACAAATTGGACAACGAAGAATATCTCTGATTTTGCCTAATTTATTGTTTTTTTTATCCAAGAAATCTTTTGTTGACTGCATAGTATTGATAAATAAATGAGATACTGACTTAAATCTATTATAAATCTACAAGCGTAGAGTAAAGTCCTCTCGAAGCCTCGTCAAATTAGGATTATAACAAGGGTCGTGTTTCATGAATTTCTGCCATTTTGCCTGCATATACTCTATTTCTTTATTAAATCGCACGAGTTTTTCAGGAGTATTTTCATACCCTCTACTTTTTGATTCATAGTGATACAAGACAACATGAGGTAAATAAATATTCTTGTAACCTTGTTCAACAATTTTCAAGCAGAAATCAACATCATTAAAGGCAACGGATAAGTCTTCTTCTAATCCGCCAACAGCGTCAAAAACTTCACGCCGACACATTAAACAAGCTCCTGTTACGGCTAGATAGTTATTAATGGTTTGAATTTGGTTAAAGTAGCCGTGAAAATTAGCAGGAAAATGTTTGTGGCTATGACCTGCAACCCCTCCTATGCTAACGACTACGCCTGCATGTTGAATCGTATTATCAGGATATAGAAGCAAAGCACCGACAGCTCCAATACTAGGCCGTTGTGCCTGCTCAACCATAGCATCAAGCCAATCAGGTGTAAGGACTTCTGTATCGTTGTTTAGAAACAGGAGATATTCTCCTTTAGCTGATTTAACGGCTAGATTATTAATGCGAGAAAAATTAAAGGGGATATCGATAATCTCACAGCGAAATCTGCTCGGTTCCTTTGCCTTCCAAGCATTGAGGATTGCTTTCGTCTTGGCTTCAGTACTCCCATTATCAATGACTAATACTTCATAGTTGGGGTATTGAGTTTTCTCAAAGATTGAAGTCAAACATTTATCAAGTATTTCGCCCAAGTTTTTAGTAGGGATGATAATACTAACTAGCTTGAAATCTTTAATTTCATATCTGACTATATGATGACCTCCAGGAACAGGGATAACTCTACCAGATTCACCTCTTCTATGCAGAGCATCTAAAACAGCTTTTTGAGCTGCATTAGGGGCATAAGTTTTGTTTTCTAAACTACTGGCGGTAGAATCGGAATGAATGCGCCAATGATATAAAATTTTAGGGATGTGATATATGCTTTTAGTTTTTTCTGTTAGTCTTAGTACAAAATCGTAATCCTGACTGCCTTCGTATCCAACCCTCAAGCCTCCAATTTCATTCACCAAAGAACGGCGGTAGATTCCCAAATGAGCCGTATACATTCGCGACAGAAATGTGTCGGGACTCCAATCAGGCTTAAAAAATGGCTCCCTTAGCCTGCCATCCTCTTGAATCTTATCTTCGTCGGAGTAAATCATATCGGCTTTAGGATGCCGATTGAGGAGCAAGGCAACCTCATATAATGCATCAGGAGTTAATACATCGTCATGATCGAGAAATACGACAAATTCACCTGTTGCTATTTCTAATGCTGAGTTGGAAGCGCGAGAAATATGTCCGTTTTCAGCTCTAAAAACTACTTTGATCGGAGAATAGTTTTCAGCATATTCTTTTAATATTGATTTAACATAAGGTTGAGTAGAAGCATCATCAGCAATACATAATTCCCAGTAGGGATAAACCTGATTTACAACTGATGCGATCGCTTCTTTTAAGAAACGTTCGCTAGGGTTAAAAACAGGCATGATGACGCTGATTATTGGCTTGTAATTCAAAACGGATAACGTCTCCGCCATCCGTTGCAAGTCAGCTTGTCTAGGGTAATTCTTTTTCAACCACTGTTGATAGTCACTATCTTCGCTGAAAGGGATTTCAGGTAAGATTTCGGGTGGCGGAGGTTCCCTATCCAGTTTTTGGGCAATTTTTTTGAGGATTTTTGCGCTGGTGTAGCGCCATCCTCGAGATTTTAGAAGAGCGTAGAGCTTCTGAACACGTACAGATAAACGACTATATCGCCAGTTTGAGTTGGCGGCTAATCTAACACTACGCTTGACTCGACCCCAGAGTGTTTCCAAATCGCCAGATGTACTATTTGCCTCTAATACCATATCAGACTGCGATCGCTCTTTTTCACTCATTGGCTAGTAACCCGATTTTTTGCTTGAAGTGGAACCATGCTTTTCGGAGCTTCCAAAATTTGCTACTTTCCATTGCTGCAATAGTCGATTGAGCTTGTTGCAATTGGAAATGCGCTTGCTGTAGTTGAGAGTGCGATTGCCCCAAGGCTCCCTGCATCTGTTGGAGTTGGAGGCGTGTTTGTTCGAGTTCTCCCTGGCGTTGCTGGAGTTGAGTCCTTAATGTTTCTAACTCAACTTGCATTAATTTAAAATCTCCCATTGTTTGCCGCGAGGGAAACTCTTGATTCCACATTATTTTTTCAATTCGTTTTGCGGTTTCATCCCATTCTTGCCTATTTTCAAAAATTGAATTGTCTTGTTGAGATGCTCTTAGATACAGCTCACAAGTTGCTTCATAACTAAATATAAATTTAGTTTTTTGGGATAAATTTAAAAACAGAAAAAAATCTTCGTAGATATGGAATTTAGGGTCTTTGCTCAGGCGTTTGTCAATTAACGACTTCTTAGCCATGAAGCAACTTGTAGTAATAAAGTTCCTAAGAAAGAGAAATTCGGTTATTTTAAAATCCCTAAAATAAGCTAGAGTTGCGGGTTCTTTTATGGGTTGAGAGTCTAACAACACTTCTCCCTCCTTATCAGCTTCCCAAACGTGAAGGATTCCTGAATAAGCTACTCCAAAATCTTCATACTCATTGAGAAGGCTGACGAGGGAGTAAATGTGATTAGGATGGATTACATCGTCATCGTCTAACGCTCCAAAATAGTCTGCATCCACAGCATTGATACCCGCCCACAGGGCTGTACTCCGGCATTTAGTATTGAGTACTTCTACAACTCTTATGGGAATTTTTTCTTGATAATCTTTAATGAGTTGCTCTAAACCTTCTACTTCATTCCATTTAACGAGGACAATGCCAATGTTTTTATAGGTTTGGCTGACAAGACTATCAAAAGTTCTTTTAATTTTTGATATACCTCGTCCTCCAACTCTTACAATAATTTCAACATTTTTTGTACTTGATGGATTGAGGGCCTTGTTATTATTATTTTGATGAATATCGGCATCAACAGGCAGAATAAAGCCCTTATCTACAACCAATTTTTTATGATATAAAATTAATTCTGTGAGGAGTTTTTCTAGCGTGAATTTATGGGTAAAAATTCGATGCGCTTCCCTAGACATTTCTAAGGCTTCTTTCCTGTTGTCTTTTATCCATTGCAGCGATTCAGATATCTGTTGAATTTTTTCATCTACAGTCGAATGGGAAGAAAAATAAAGGACTGTATCACCAAAATGCTCTCGAATAAAGGGATGTTCACTACAAAGGGCGATTGCACCAGAGGCGACGATTTCAAAAATTCGCATGGATGGAATATGCCACTCACTGTGTTCATCTCTGTGGAGGCAAAGCCCTACACCCGCTTGATTTAGAGACTTGAGAACATGGATGCCATTAAACGGTAGGGTTCCTTTGTAAGAAGATTGTAAGTATTGCCAACCTGCTTCGTTTCCATAAACTTCCATGTAGTCTTGGTGATCGAGTTTTAGAAACAGATCTTTAAATCTCGGCCCATCCCAATTTGACCCTATATAGACGAGATGAGGGTTTTGTAAATTAGGAGGCTGATAAGGAGTTGCGTTACAACTGGTATAAAAGGGAGCAATAATAAATTGTTTTGAGGTGCAGTATAAGAGGTCTTCAATCCATAAGTTGACGCTATCTGATGAGGAGAGATAGGCGTCATAGCTCATCACATTTTTAAGTAAAATCTCTTCTTGTTCAAACCAAATGGGAGGACTCCACATACAGCCGTAGGTGGGATATCCGGTTAGTTTAGGTGTCCTGATGTGGGTGGCAAGAACGATATCCGGTTTAAGGTTGTTGATTTCAATTGAAGTAGCCACCTCTTCGGCTTTCCAGCCTAGGTTGGTGGCTGCTAGAGAGATTCTTTTGGCTAATTCTGTTTCAGCAAAGCTTTCACCTTTAAATGGGTTGTGAATGGCAAGTTTCATAAAATTTATTTGGATGATTATAAATTTAAATCTGTTATTTTCTTTTTAAAAATATTTGCAAATTTATGTTTTGGATTTGATTTTTCTCCATTGTCAACGGATAAAAGGTTAACTTATATTCTTGAGCGAGTTGATAAATGCTGTTGGGTTGGCTTACTTTTTCAGCCACTGTTCTAAAGAAAGGCCAGGTAATTGGAGGAGCATAAGGCAAATATTTAGATACTTTTTCCATATCTTCTTGATAAACTAAGATAACCTTGCATTTACTGACTTCATTTCTAACAAATGATGTTAAGGTGTTTGGAGGACTGCTAGCATCCCAAATTACAGGTCGATAATTCATGGTCTTGGAATTAATCATTTTGTAATAAATATATGAACTATATTGAAAATAATCTGGCAAAACAAAACAGTCATCTGTAGTTAATGTGGACTGTAAATAGTTAGAAACTTGCTGAAGTTTGTGGCGATTGTTAAGACCAGCTTGTTTGTAACCCACTGGAAAAATTTGGAGACTATAGAAACCTCCGAATATTGTAGTAGCAGTGTATAGAGCTGCTAAGGTAAGTAGTCCTGCTTTAAATCGGTTGTGACTAACCCATAAGAGGATGGGAGTTAAAGCAGCCCAAGAAAAGAGCCAGAGTAGTAGGTAATAAGACAAACCTACAAAAAAATTCTTATTAGGAGTGATAGATGGTACGATATAAAGAGCTACTGATAAGCAAAGGTAAGCTAGTAGTTTGCTATCTGTACGCTTTAGCTTGACCCAAGCAAGGAGAAACGATAAAAAACCTGCTCCCAAGATGAGCCAACTTTCAAACTGACCGATGTGGGAAGGAAAGTGTAACCAGTAAAATGTTGCTTCAGAGAGGAAAGTCGCATTAGGGTTAACATAGAGAACTCGTCCTGCTGTCAACGCAGAGAAAAGGTAGTCAAACATACGCTTTGCCCCTCCAGCTAGGATAAATGGATTGAGTAAAAGTCCAAAAGGTAAGATTGCCCACAGGCATATAAGGACTGTGGCTCTAAATTTTCGGGAATTGATTACAAAGACATACAAAAAAGTCAGCCCCCAAGCAAAAAGAAGTAAGGGCGATGCTGAAGCTTTGCAGAGTATCGCTAATCCGGCGAATGTACCAGAAACGAGAAGCGATCGCCTTGTTAGATTGTGGGAATGTTCTACAAGCGGTACAATTGCCCATAAAAGCAAAACAGTAAATAGCAAATCGGGACGTAAATCCGCTAGATATCCTCTACTGGCAAAGTTAGAGGCAAAGTCTACCTGTCCAGTGAAATAATCTCTAATGCTGGAACGTAAACTAACACTAATAGTGGGTAATAGTGCTGTAAATGCGACACATAGCCAAGCGATTGTGGAGTTTCCCCTACGACGAATAACCCATAGCATCAGCAACAATAGTAGGAAGGTTGGCCAAAAACGCACGGTATAGCACTGCCACTCTCCTTCTCCAAACACTAAGAAACTCAGCAGTATTAGCAGATACCACAAAGGAGTAGGAATAAAAGCATTACTGACCTGTGTAACCAGAGATAAAATGGGTGCTGGTTGCTGAAACCATAACCATCCCGTATTTAGACGTGAACGATAGAAAATGTCTTTTGTTAATCCCATGTAGGTTATGCCATCTTGTCCAGGTGGATAGGATAGCAATCCAATTTGACTGGAGAAGTAAATTTCAAGTGCAGTGAGTATGATAGCTAGAAAAGCAGTAATACCAATATCCTGAACTGTAGGCCAGTTATTGGATAATAGTGGTTGTTTGTTCAATTTATTTTTAATAAATGTAAAAATATGTAGCATATCTAATCACCAATCATCAATATTTACAATTTTCATCTTTAGAGCTAAAAATCTAAAAATTAGATAAAAATTTTAACTTACCAAAACCCTCCAGTATGAGTTGTGTTAATTAAAAATAAAATTCCTGTATACCAATGTAGAACAAAAATAAAAGCACAAAATAAATGCTTTAAAAAGAAATTAATTTCATTAAGTATATCTTTACCATTTAACCCTAATCCAATAGGTTGATTTTGGTATAAACAGGAAAAAATATTTGTGTCCTCAACATTAGTTTTTAATACTTTTACAAACTCTGGCTGTTTAAGAACAAAAGTAGTTGAAACCACAAAAAGTATAAAAAGCGTTAATTGTCCACTCCAGAAGAAATTACCAGCATATATTCTGTTTCCAGATTCTGCTAAAAAATATGTATAAAAAGCACCAATAAAAAATATCAGCCAAGCGAAGTTTAACTGATTATCTCTTCGAGCTTTAGTAAAGTAACACAAGTAAACACATAAAGGAAAAGCGATAGAAAGTAAAAATTCACCCAATAAATTTTTTGAGTAATAACCCATTGCAACAAATGGAGCAAAAATAATACTACTTTCTCCACCAATAATTACAGTGTCCTTATTTAAGTAAGAGAAAATAAATTGCCACCCTAAAATCAAAATACTTGGTAAAATAAAACCTAGAATTAACGGATGCCAATTGATGCCTTTTTTTGTAAATATTTTATATAAAATAATAAGAATAGTAGCAGGTATTAAGCATATTAAATAACTAGGCTTCGCTAGGATAGACAAAGTTGTCAGTACAATCAAACACAAAGTTAATTGTCTTTGTTTTGCTCGATAATAAGGTTTTTTAAAAAGTTTTACAATATAAATAAAAAGCAGTAAAGATGAGGGTTTTGCGAGCATTGTAGTAGCACTATGATACATAGTAATGCCTATATATCCAAGGTAAAGCCTAGGATAAGTTGGTAGACTCAGAGGTGTAATCATTAATAAGGCAATAGTAATAATTGGAATCATATAAAAATATAGGGGCTGTGCTAAATTGCCTACTTCATCAAAAATATAATCGTAAATAATTAATCCCAAAATACAACAAGTAGCTAAAGGAACGATATAATATCCTGCAACTTCAAAAGTAATAAATGGTGCTATTGTGTGTAGTAAAATAACTAGGGCTTGGTATAAAAAATGAGGGGTTAGAATAGAGCCTTCTACAGCCATTTTTTTTGCCATATCAATGTGCCATACATAAGTTAAAGTTGGGTCGTACGGATAAAGCTTTGAAAAAGGTAGTACAAATATTAAAAGTATGGCAATCAAAAGAATCAGCTTAATAGTTAAGTGAATTTTCTTCATATAGTCTACGTCAAACATAAATTAATGAATTATAACCAGGCTGTTTTTGTTACAAAAACGAGATAAACTAAACCACTCAACAGTTAAAATTAATTGTATCTTAGAATTAATTTTCTTCATTTTTGGGCAATGAGTAGCAGAGAACCGCCAGCTAACCATGAGCAACCAAAATGGATAGCTAAACGTTCTAAATCTAAAATCCTCTCTAACAAAGTATTAGCCAAGCCACTAATGCTTAACTCAGAAAGTAAATCATAATTAGCATTGGGTTTTCGCTGCTGCAAACGGGACAACATCATCAAAGGTAAAAGTAGTGAGACAAATGATGTCATTCTAACTACCTTAAACCCAGCCCTTTCAACTTTAGCTCTTAACTCTTGACGGCGATATCGACGAACATGATGCGCTGCCTCATCGGCTGAACTCCACAACCAAGGATGCTGGGGAACTGATAAAATGATGCCTCCTCCTTGGCGTACTGCCCGATACATTTCACTAAGAACTATTCGATCCTCTTTTATATGCTCTATTACGTCAAAGGCACCAATAACATCAAATTCATTTTTAAATGGAATTGCCCGAGCATCCATTTGGAATAACTCAACTCTAGATAATCGCTGAGCTGCAAACCCCAATCCTTGAGTAAATATTTCACTTCCATATAAAGCAAGCGTAGGAAATGCTAATTCAATACCCGATAGAACAAACCCAGTCCCACAACCAATTTCTAAGAAACTTTTAGCTCTAGGGAAATAGTGCTGTAATGCCCAGATAATCAAACGGTTACGCGAACGAAACCAAAAATTTTTCGCTTCCAAGTTAGCAAGTTTAGAAAAAAAGGTTGGATTGTAACTTTCACCAGCTTTTGCCAACTCAGGTGCAAATGCCTTATAACCATCAATCTGTACTGGCTTATAGTAACAATAAGGACATTGCCATTTTAAATTATCAAAGGCTTCACTACACTTACAGCAGATTTTCATGATTTTATGAAAAATTTATTTAATGAAAAGATGATATATATCTACTGGATTTCTAAATCTAAATCCTAAGGAAGAATACAAGTTAAGAATAGGGACATTAGATATAGAAATAGAACTAGCTAATTCGTTATAGCCAGCATTAAATAACTCTTGGCATGCCACACTCCAAAAATACTTTGCCATACCTTTCCTTCTGTAATTTTCAGCCAGAGCATGAAGAACTAATTTATTATTAGAAACTCCCCAAAAACCTGCCAGCTCATCATAATACATTAGTCCCAAAATATTTTGATTTTCGTACAGATCTTTAAGCCATAGATTATATCTAACATCGGCTAACTTTGAATCTATATTGAAATCTCTATGAAAGCGACCTTTGAATGCACCGTTACAAATAACTGCTAAGTCATCAAAAGTCACTGTTTTTGAAATATGAACTCCTTCTTTTTGATGAAAAATAAATGTATTTGTAGTACAATAAGGCTCAAATAAAGTATCACAATAGTAAAAGCCGTACTCGTGTAAAATTTTTTTCGATGATAGAGGTTCAGTCCTGATTGTATAGTGACCAGGCTTACGATTATTATGTATCTGTTGTAAAACCTCCTCTGACCAATTAACAACTTCAAAAGTATCAGTGCCTAGGGCTCTTGAGTCCCAAGGCGTGAAAACAACATAATTAGAAATGTCCATTATCAGCACTTGATAGTTGTTTTTGTAAATCTGGATAAGTTGTAGGAATTATAACAGTTACAAGGCTGGATGTAGAATTTCTAATTAAATACAATGGTCTTCTTTTTGTTTCATCAAAAACCTTTCCTAAATAAATACCAATAATTCCTAAAACTCCGATAATAATCCCGCCTAAAAAATATAAAGAGACAATTAAGCTGCTCCAACCTGTTACTGGCGAACCATAAATTAAAGCTCTTAGGGATAGATAGATTCCACACATTAAAGCAATGAATGATATACTAAAACCCAACTTGATAGATAGTCTAAGAGGTTTGTCAGAGTAAGCCACAATGGTTTCACTGGCTAACTTCCACAATTTACGGAAAGTATAGGTGCTTTTCCCAGCGATACGACCATCATGCTTAACTTCAATGCTTGCCGTTGGAAATCCCATCCAATCTACTAATCCTCCAAAAAATCGGAGTTGTTCACGCATTAAATGAAAGCTCTTTACTACTTTTCGAGAAACAATGCGGAAGTTACCCACTTGAGCATCGTAGTTAAGATCTGCTAGATAATTAAATACCTGGTAAAATAGCCAAGAAGTCAATCGTTTAAAGGTTGGATCTTGTCGTTTGCCTCGTCTGGCTAGTACTACATCATAACCTTCCTGAGCTTTGGCATAAAGTCGAGGAATTTCTTCAGGTCGATCTTGTAGATCACAATCCATTACTACTACCCAATCACTATCGCAGTGATCTAAGCCTGCTGTAATTCCATAGTGTTGTCCAAAATTGCGGCTAAACTGAATTCCCTTAACACGCCTATCTAGTTGGGCTAATTCTACAATAATCTCCCAAGAACGATCGCCCCCACAATCCTCAACTAAAATAATTTCAAAATCTTGAGAAATTGTTTCTAAAGAATCTCTCAAGCGACGATAAAGTTCGTGCAAGCAATCTTCAGCTTTATAAACCGGAATAACAACTGAAATAAAAGGCATAAATGCTAAATCCAGTTAATTTAATTTACAGCCTTCATTAAGGGACATCATTCACAGCTTAGTTAACAATTAACTATTAAAGTAAGTTGTAGGCAATACTGCCGAACACCACTTCAGTGCTTGAGCAAAAACATCATAATTTTGGAAAAAGAAAATATTTCCCCAAGAATTATCAACAGCCTGTGAATGATTGCAATAAAATGCAGCTCCATAAGAGCCACCCCAAATTCTATAAACAACTATATACCAGTGATAATCTCGTTGTTTCATTTCTTTGACCTGTTCCTCTAACTTATTTTTTGCACCCGACTTACCAAACGGTATATTAGAGTCCCAAAACTCGGTGACAACAACCGAATATCTATACTCACCCATCCCCCTTATCACTTCAATATCAAAACCTTCAGTATCAATTTTTACTAAACCTACGTTGTCTGGAATCTCTAGAGAACGGTGTAAAGTTTCCAAACTTCTAACCAATACGGGGACAGTACTTCCAAACTTTAAATCCTCAGGCATCGAATGACGAGCCAAACTGTTGAATAAACTAGAATCTTTGTATTTATCGGCTTCAGAAATATCTTCAGCTATATGCAAATCCATTGTTCCATCGGTGGCACCTACAGCAAAATTGTAGGGATGGAATCCCACATACTTACTTAAACGATCGCTTAACTTATCAAATACAGGAGAAAAAGGCTCAAAGGCATAAACTTCATAGCCACTTTGCAGTAAACATTCAGACACTTCACCCGCATTAGCACCAATATCAAGGGCGGTACGGCTAGGTAGATAAGAGTATAGGTAAGTCATTAAACCAACTTCTGGATTGAGCAGTGAATACTGTTCAGTTGTTAAAATAACGCCTGTTTGTTGCTGTAGGGCTTCAATCTGCTGTTGAATTTGATTTTGCTGTTGCTGAATTTGATTTTGCTGCTGCTGAATTTGATTTTGCTGCTGTTGTAAGGCTTGAGTTTGTTGCAAAATCTGATCATGAATTTGACTTTGTTGCTGCAAAATTCCCAATTGTTGAAGAATTTGATTTTGCTGCTCTTGACGAATCTGAGTTTGCTGCTGCAAAGTTTCTACTAAATAAATAGAAGCTTGCAGTAAAGAACCTTCATTTTCCAACGAAGAGTTAGTAGTTGTCTCTATTCCCTCTAAACGAGAAGTTATAATCCCTAGTTGAGCAGAAATCCTATCAAGTACCTGAAGAATTAAGTCTTTAATAGCTTTAATTCTTTCAATCAAATTAAATTTACTAATTAATGATGCCATATAATTTAACCTATCTCTTCTTTTAATAATGTTGTAACTAACTGCGGAGACATCAATGTTTCAAATTTGAGGTCACAAGGAGTACCTTGCTCTAAGGATTCCCAAATCCACTCAGCGATACCTTCTGCTGTAAAATAATCTGCGATTGCAGCAGCATTGTACCGCATCGAACGCTGTATATCCGGAGAAGTGATATATTCTACAGCCTGCTGAAAGCTAGATGAATTGTAGTCAGATACTACACCAATTTGAAAGCGCTCTACAAAATGAGCTGCAGCAGTTTCTCTACTCCCCAGCACAATAAGAGGAGTGTTAGAGGTTGCCAAGATGAATGGAATCCGGCTCGGTAAACTCAACCGTCCGATTTCATGCCGAGTATCTCTCTGGTCAAGAGTACTGGAAGGGACGACCGCATAGGGATAGCTTCTTAAGTTTTCCACTAATTGCTCTTCTTTTTCTAAGAACCCACAGTCATTAATACCATCTGTTGCTAAATCGCTCTTTTGAAGATTCAGCCATTGGTGTCCATTATTACCGTACCAATGAAGATGTACTCCTGAGTTTTTAATAGTGTCTCGAAGCAGAGTCAGCCATTCTTGGCTCCAGAGATTCCCAATCAAAACACCCGTTTTTGAGTTAATTAATTCTCCTGAAGGTATAACAGGATTTGTTTGCAGAAACTTTTCTGGCACGACTACAGGTAATACCCAAAATTTCAGTTCATATCTTTTCTCATAAGCATCGCGTATTTCAGGTGAAATGGCTAAACGTAGTGAAGACTTAGTTAGGAGTTCACTTATTAACTCATCAGAAATCCCCTTGGTATAAATATTTTGATCATCCATAATGTAAGTACATAAAGGCACACCAAATAATTCTTTAACAGCTATAGCAGTTAAAACATCATCTGGGAAATAAGGAACACAAAGAACTCGTTTTACTCTACATTTACCTAATCCACTCAAGACATTCATAAATGCTTCGGGACGTGATAATTCTGTGTGAGCTAGGCAGATATTGAACTTTCCAAAAGCTTGTTTGTTTTCGTACAAATTACGAGAACGAATCGAAAAGATATTAGATGAATTAGAAAAAATTCTCTGAATAAGGCAGCCTACACCATGCTTGTCGTTAACCTCAACATGGGTAACAATTACATCTACATCAACATCAACAACAGGTGAAATTTGCCTGATATGTACAACTTTTTTCTCTTGAATGAGAAAACTTAATTGGCTCCGAAGTTCTGCATTTTTTTGAATTTGTGTGACTGTCATTACTCTAGATCTATTTGCATATTCGTTAATAAAACCTTAAATTTTTCTTTCTATTCAGGAAATTGCTTGCTAGATTTCGAGCTATAAAGCTTGTTGATGCTTACTACCTATTTCTGGCAGCTATTATAGTTAGGTCGGCTTTCATATTTTCCGAATAGCCCAAATAACACCAACCGGATTTTCAAAACCCGGACACAATTCATTAACGGCTTTTTGAACTCCCTGCCAATAAGAACAATAATCATGTCCACATAACAATCCACCTGAACGTAGTTTAGGAAACCAAGCCTGAATTTCAGCTTTAGTTTCCTCATACTCATGAGATGAATCAATAAAAATGAAATCTAAACTTTCATCAGCAAATTTATCAGCCGCTTCATGACTAGTCATTTTCATTTCTACGACTGATAGATTTAATCGTCTCATATTATCCTGAAATTCTCGGTGAGCAATATTCCAGCCCCAGGGATCTATACAACTTAATAAGCCACCTGTTTGCTTCAGTTTCAAAGCTATAGCTGTTGTACTTCGCCCTTTATGACTACCAATTTCAACACACTGCCCCTCAGCATTTTCATAAAGCCATGCTAATTCTTCTGATGACATATAGCCATCAACCAATTCAGCTTGAGCAATTGCCCATTCTCTGTTTTTGCTTTTATCACTAGAATCAGATAGGAAATACCCTTGACTAGTTTCTGGAACTAAGAGGTCTTTCCTCAAAAACACTATATCTTTCTGGAGCAAGGTTCCATCTTTGGGTGATCTCCAACAGCCAACATCATCATAATACCGATATCCTAATCCTTCTATTAATTGCATCATTTCAGACAAAATTTTTGCTTGTTTGTCGTATCTTATTAAGGAGAGTTCAACAACAATTACATCAACTTGCTCTAAAAAATAGTTCGCTCCTTGCAAAACTAAATGCTCTGCACATTGAACATCTACTTTCAGAATTCCTCGACCTGAAATTGCTTTTGCATTAGCCAAGTTATCAAGGGTGACTACTTCAACTTCCACTGTCTCATAAAAGCGAAAGTCAGATGGATTTAATAAAGAACTCCCCCATAAATCTGGAGAGACTTGAAATGAATTTTTACCTGATTGATTAGAAACTGCTACCTCGCATAATTCAGCCTTGTCTATATTTTCTAAAAAATACTTTATGGCAGTTTGATCATATTTAGACATCAAAGGATCGATCAGGATAAAGCGAGAGCTGGGAAATAGCTTGCTGACCACATAAGACCAGATCCCTATAGAAGCACCCACATCAACTACAAAATCAGGATAAAAACCTTGAAACTTCAAGCGTCGCATAACCTGATAAACAGAAACAAAATCCTTGTAGACATCACTGGGTACAGGAGGTTCAATGAAAACAACTAAATCACCGGGAGAACGAGGCATTAATTTTTCAAATTTGAGATCCCACGGTTCTCTTAGTTCTAAAGAACGCCAAATCCAATCTGAAATTCCATCTGCTGAGAAATATTCTGCAATTGCTGCAGCTTTTTCTCGCATTGAAATTTGAAAATAATAATGAGTTACATAATCGACAGCTTCTAAAAAACTTTCTGAGTTGTAATCGCACACTACACCAATTTGGAAACGCTTCACAAAACGGGCTGCCGGAGTTTTCTCACTTCCCAAAACAATAATTGGTGTATTAGAAGTTGCCAGAATAAATAAGATACGTCCAGGCAAGCTTAACTGGCCAATTGACCAACAATCCTCTCTATCATCCAATATCCCCGCAGGTACTACAACATAAGGATAATTTTTCAAACGTTCCGCCAATTGCTCTTCGGGCAAAACTCCAAATGATGTAATTCCTTCCTGTTCTAGTTCATCAGACGAAACAGTGAACAATAAGGATTGATTATTTCCGTACCAGTGAATTTTAAGTCCTGAATCTTTAATAGTATTTCGTAAAAGCTCAAACCATTTTGCACTCCATATACTTCCGACTAATGCCCCAGTTTTGGATACTTCATGACTTCCTCCTGCTTGCCAATTGACCGTAGTTTGTAAGAGATTCCCTTGAACAACTGCTGGCAATAACCAAAATTTCAATCCATATTTATTTTCATAGGCATCTCGTAGCTCAGGATGGGTTGCAAAACGTAGCGAACACTTAGTTAAAAATTCTTGCATTAATTCATCAGGAATTGCATTCGCATAAATGTTTTGGTCATCCATTATGTAAGTACACAACGGCACACCAAATAGTTCTTTGATAGCAATGGCTGATAAAATATCATCTACAAAATAAGGAACACAAAAAACTTTTTTAACTTTAAAACCCTTCAATGATTGTAAGACTTTGAGAAAAATTTCTGTTCTCGATAAGCCTGTATGATCTAAACAAAAACTGATCTGTCCAAAATTATGTTCTGCATCATAATGATTTTTAGAACGAATTGAAATTATATTGTTATTGTTGGCAAAAATTCTCCGAATTAGAGTCCCTGTTCCGTGCTTATCGTTGATTTCATTGGGAGTAATAACAACATCAAATAACTCTAAATTACAACCAGTTACTGTTTGTAAATCATTAGATTGATTGCCCTTGATTAATAATGATAATCTTTCCCGTAACTCTAAGTTTTTGGATAAAGCATTAGCCTCTTGACCAATCATTGTCATTGTGACACTCCCTCAGTTACATAATTCAAGACATTCTGCTCAAAAATTTGAGCCGTTTTTACAGTAATATCGGTAAAACAAAGACCAACTTGTTTAAGGCAATCATCTGAAATAACTTCAATAACGCCCACATGTTCAATCCAGTCATAAATGACTTTGGCATTCTGCTCATATTCAGCAACAGCAACGTTGATTGTATAAGCTTGAGGGTATATATCTAAATTAAATTTAAATTGACAAATAAATGGCAAACCAAATTCATTTTCATTCATTCTTGCTGAGGAATAGCAGGTATTTGTTCCTATCAATATCTGTCCAAGCCTATCTTTTAGCTGAAACCCTATATTTAGAGGACAAATTCGTTCAGAATGTCGATTAATCTTGATGGACAATAGAACTTCTTCACCTACCTGAAAAACTGATTTTGCCTTCGCGTCACTTCCACTAATAACAATACCAGCAATCAAACCCACAGAACATCCATAGCGATTTCCAATAGGAAATTCATCTATAAAACTTTCAGGAACTACTAAAGCCTCAGGATAGGCATTTGTTACAGTAGCGGGCGGCATAGATAATTCTGCCTTAAAGGTTTTC
The DNA here is from genome assembly GCA_964588805.1 of uncultured Microcoleus sp. Classification (GTDB taxonomy): domain Bacteria; phylum Cyanobacteriota; class Cyanobacteriia; order Cyanobacteriales; family Coleofasciculaceae; genus CAZPRJ01. The sequence continues at coordinate 46,408 of CAZPRJ010000011.1, forward strand.
GACTCTAGTTGTTTTTGTTCGCTAAACTGTTCATGATATAGCTCTATATACTTAGCAACCATATCCGAGGGAGACCCATAGTGGGTCATGTAACCATATTGCAAAATTACAGCCCGATTGCACAAATTCAATACAGCTTGCGTGTCATGACTTACGAAGATAATCGCCGTTCCCTTAGACCTTAAATCATCCAAAAACTTAAAGCACTTCTGTTGAAAAAAAATATCACCCACAGACAGCGCTTCATCTACAATTAAAATCTGAGGATTACAATTAGCAACAATTGCAAAAGCCAGCCGGACAAACATCCCGCTTGAATAAGTCTTAACCGGCTGATCCAGGAAATCTCCAATATCTGCAAATCCTGCAATGTTATCAAATTTATCTTCAATTTCTTTTTTGCTTAATCCCAACAAACGCCCATTTAAAAATACATTTTCTCGCCCTGTAAACTCCGGATTAAATCCACTCCCAAGTTCCAACAAAGCTGAAACGCGACCATTGACTTGAACTTCCCCTGTCGTTGGAGTTAGGGTTCCAGCAATAATCTGAAGTAATGTACTCTTGCCCGATCCATTCCGACCTAAAATCCCCAGAGTTTCCCCTTGGAAAACCTCTAAATTTATATCGCGCAATGCCCAAAACTCATCGGCTTTACTCTTTCCAGGCAACAAGAGTTCCTTTAAACGGTCTACAGGTCGCGCATACCGCTTGAAGCATTTCGAGACATTGTTAATAGAAACTGCAATTTCGCTCATCACACACCACAGGCAGTAAGCTCATAGAGGGTTGAATTTATCAAAATTACAACACATCAGCAAATGCTGGGCGGAGTTGCCCATAAACCCATAGACCACTACCAAATAAAAATAAAGACACCACTGAAGCAATTCCCCATTCCCCCCAGTGACTCACCTGCCCCACTAACACCAAATCGCGATAAACTTCAGCAATCGCCGCAAGTGGATTCAACCAAAACACCCAACTCCTCCACGCCTCCGGAATCACCGAAGCTGGATAAACAATCGGCGTTAGATAAAACCAGAGATTTAAAACCATTCCTAACGTCTGAGGAATATCCCGCAAAAAAACTGTCAATCCAGCTACTAAATACCCCAATCCAGCCGTTAACAACAACTGCGTTAACCAAACCAGTGGCAACAAAGCCAGGGTAATATGCACCGTTTGAGATGACACCGCCACCAACACAATCAGCGCTGCCAAACCCAACGAACTTTCAATAAACGACGATAATATTGGTACTAATGGCAACAATCCCAGGGGAAATACCACCTTTTTCACCAAATTCGGCTGATTCACCACCGAACTTGCCGCCTGATTCAATCCTCCTGTAAAAGCAATCCAAGGCAACAACCCAGCAAATAACCATAGCCCAAAGGTAATACTATTATTCTCCGGCAACCCCTTTAAACTCAGCCTGACATTCAGCACAATTGAAAACACATACGTGTAAATCAATAACTGGGATAACTGATTCAATAACGGCCACAAATTACCCAGGACTGAACCTTTATACCGTGCCTCCAAATCTCGCCGCACCAACGTTCGCAGCAAATCAAATTTAGCCCACCCCTGTTCTGACAGAGGTAGCCATCGCCTCGACCTACCAGCCCTACGGGCAACCGATCTCATCCCTTTGAGTAACACCTATTTCCTCGCTCACAACCACCACACCGAACTACCTTCCATCTAAGAAGCTCAGTCACTCGTTAGAGTTCCCAATACTGATTAGTATGATGCTTCTTAAACTAATTCAGGCATACTCCACTGTACTCAGTTTAAGAGTCTACAAGAAATTTACAGTAACGCAAGACAATCAACTTGGATTTAAGTCCTGGCAAGGGTTCTGTCGTAGCCCACAATTAATACAGATGTCTAAGATATAGCGTACTCCTCGCGAATCATAACGTTTCATACCCCTGTATCTAGTGGCTTGTACCAGTCCTTCCAGAAATCCGATTGATGAAAGATTAACTAAATGGAGACAATAGCGCTATCCAATCGTCGATTCTAGTTTTTAGGGAAATCCACGGCGATCGCCCTTTCAACCCCTGCCATTGAGTTTAAAGCCCCTGATTCCGGTACACTGTGGAATGAATAATTGTAACGGAAACAATACATGGAGATCGGGCAAAAAGTAAAAGTCTATCGACTGAGAGATCGGGTGTCTCCCGCGACTGTGAGTAAACTAGGGAAAGTCGGCACCATACAAGATTTCAAAATGACCGATGGTAGCGGCGTTGGTGTTGTTGTTAAATTTGACGACAACTACACAACCTGGTTTTTTGAAGACGAACTCAAACCCGTAGAAAGCTAACAATGGCCCTCATACTAACCTTTTTGGGCAAAGGTGGCATCGGTCGCACCACCATCGCGATCGCTGCTGCCAAAAAATTGTCCAACCTCGGACAACGAGTCCTCTTAGTCGGACAAGACCCAGGCCCAGCCTTCGGGCTGTTGCTGGGAATACCCACCAGTCCCGAACCTCAAGAGATTGCCCCCAACCTCCAAGTTGTCCATCTCCAAACCACCGTCCTCCTAGAACACGGCTGGGACGAAGTTAAAAAATTAGAAGCACAGTATTTGCGATCGCCTACTCTCAAAAACGTCTTTGGTCAAGAACTCGGCGTTTTACCTGGCCTAGACAGCGCCCTAGCCATGAACGCCCTGCGAGAGTACGACAATAGCGGCAAATACGACGCGATCATCTACGATGGCAGTGGCGACCAAACCACCCTGCGAATGATGGGAATGCCAGAAGTTTTAAGCTGGTACGTCCGTCGCTTCCGCAAAGTCGTAGAAGACTCCGACGTTTGGAAATCCATATCTCCCTTCATTCAACCCGTCACCAGCGCCGTCCTCAACGTGTCCTGGACTGGAGAAAACTTCGCCCAAGAACCCACCCAGCAGGCTAACTCACTCCTAGAAAAGGGGAAAGCCGTCATCAATGACCCCAATCGCACGGCTGCCTACCTAGTCACCCAGGATAATGAAATAGCCATTGCCACCGCCAAATATCTCTGGGGTAGCGCCCAACAAGTTGGCCTCACCGTCGGAGGCGTTCTCCTCAATCGCAGCACGGGTACAAACGACGTAGCCACTGAATTTGACCCCCTTGAAGTCAGCCCTCTCCCTAGCTTGCTAGCCCCCGATGAGTGGCAACCCTTGATGGACGCCCTGCCCGATTTCAAACAGGCAGCCCAAGCCCCTCGCCCCATCACCATAGATACTGCCGCACGTCAAGTCCGATTATTCCTACCTGGATTCGACAAAAAGCAGGTCAAACTCACTCAATCCGGCCCCGAAGTCACCATTGATGTAGGCGATCAACGGCGCAATATCCTACTCCCCCCAGCTTTAAGCGGTCAATCGGTCAAAGGTGCTAAATTCCAAAATAGTTATTTGACAATATCGTTTTAGCGAACGGTTAGTTACAGCAGAGTTTCCGTTAAAGCTAGAGAGCAAGCCTATTTGCCCCTGACTCCTGACCCCTGACCCCTGACCCCTGCTATATTTCTTATCTCCAACAAACAAACAACCAACAACAAACAACCAATGACTAGTAACAACTCAGCCGAACGCAGTGCCAAAACTCGGCAGCTACTAGGCATGAAAGGTGCTGCCCCCGGTGAAACCTCGATTTGGAAAATTCGCCTGCAACTGATGAAGCCGATTACCTGGATTCCCCTAATCTGGGGCGTCGTCTGTGGTGCGGCTTCTTCGGGTGGATATAGTTGGACACTAGAAGACATCCTCAAGGCAGCCACCTGTATGTTGCTTTCTGGGCCACTGATGACGGGTTATACCCAAACCCTAAATGACTTCTACGATCGCGAAATTGACGCCATTAACGAACCCTACCGCCCCATCCCCTCCGGTGCCATTTCCATCCCTCAAGTAGTCACTCAAATTCTGATGCTGCTGCTGGCGGGTATCGGCATTGCCTACATTTTGGATCAATGGGCAGGCCATGAATTTCCCACCATTACTTGTATGGCGATTGGTGGTGCCTTCCTCGCTTATATTTACTCTGCCCCACCCCTCAAGCTGAAACAGAATGGTTGGCTAGGCAACTACGCCCTTGGTGCCAGCTATATCGCCCTTCCTTGGTGGACAGGACATGCTTTGTATGGCGACCTCAACTGGACGATTGTCATTTTGACTTTGTTCTATAGTTTGGCAGGATTAGGGATTGCAGTAGTGAATGATTTTAAGAGCGTAGAAGGCGATCGCCAACTTGGACTAAAATCACTCCCCGTCATGTTTGGTATCGGTACGGCGGCATGGATTTGCGTACTAATGATTGATATCTTTCAAGCTGGAATTGCTGCTTATTTAATCAGCATCCACCAAAATCTCTACGCGGCCATTTTACTGCTGTTGGTTATTCCTCAAATTACCTTCCAAGATATGTATTTCCTGCGCGACCCTTTAAAAAATGATGTGAAGTACCAAGCGAGTGCTCAACCTTTTTTGGTAATAGGAATGCTCGTTGCAGGTTTAGCATTAGGTCACGCGGGAGTCTGAACATTATTCAATCATGCGTAATTCGTGATTAGATTTTCTTTAATTACGAATTACGCATTACAAATTACGTATTACATTGAGTTGCAAATTTCGGATGGGTAAGGATAAATTGTCAAAGTACTATTGTTTGGGGCTAATTTGCCACATCAGTTCTAACTTCTCAATTTGTCGGCGCAAAGTGGCTGCACGATGAGCACGATACCTTTTATAAAAAACAGCCCCTAATACTAGGCAACTTGGCAAAAAAAGAGCTAGAGAACAGACAACCGTATTACCAATAGTATAATTTTGGTTTGAGGAATAAGACTGAACAGATATAGAGGACTGCGGTGTATGTGAATAGGAATTTTGCATGGTTTTAAACTTCAGTGAATGTAAGAATTGTTGAAATTTTGCATCACCCTGTTGTTTCACCGTGCGTTCTATCCATTTCTACACCTTTCCACAAACCTGCACAGTATTCCTCACTCAGACTTCGCTAAATCTTTATCCTGGATTCAGCTAAATAAAAGCAATGGTGAAGTCTATTGATCAGGCATGAATTTTGAATTAAACGCGAACCCTTGACGCATTAAATCTGGTTCGTAGTAAGGGCTTTAGCCCTAGATTACGAAAGTCGGCGGGAAGCCCATTCCTTCTCTAGAGATGGGAGGGATAGCCCTCCGGGAAGGTGCGATCTGGAGCCGGAAGTAATTCCGGCGTCCAGCGTCCTTCCGCCCGCCGACGAGAGTTATTTGTTCTTTGTTGTTTGTAAAAGATACAAATAACCAATAACCAATAACCAATAACACGAAATCCCCCGACCTTTAGGCGGGGGATGAGTTAACGTTTATAGTTCATCATTAATTGCAATGAACAATGAGCAATCAACAATGAACAAATCAGATTGCTATTTTTACCTACAGATTATTTAACGCTTTCTTAGCCGCTTCAATACCCGCCTTGTAGCCCCGTTGATAGCACTCATCCTCATTATCGGCTTTGCAGTTAGCCAAATTGACACGGGGAATGTAAGCAAATCCACTATTCGTTAGCGTAGATACATACCTTGCCCACTGATTACCGTATTGGTCTTGTACCGTTTGTGTCACCTTGATGGTTGCGCCATTCACCACCGAACCGATGGGACTAGAAAAAGAAGCACTGGCGTAGACATCCGCCTTATACTCACCACCGGGACGAGAGGTGCCTTTGGTTATAGTACAAATCTCATCGGCCAAAGCCGGAGTCGCAAACGCTGCGATCGCAAAAACCAGCGATGCCATTACAGCTAAAATTTTCGCTAAAAAACGTATAGGCTTCATAAACATTTCTCTTCTCACACACAGATAATTTGAACCTTACTCAGATCCAAATTACGTTTGATAGTAGCTTATTAAGTGGGAGCATCCCAAATGTGCAAAATTAAAGCAGGATAAGGAGAATTGATAGGTAAATGCTCCTGTGCTCCCTAGCTCCCCCGCTCCCCCGCCGAGCATATTTTTACTAAGCCCTCGTTTTTGGCTCGGCAAGAACTTGGCGATACGCCTGAATGACCTCCCGTGCGATCGCATTCCAACTATAATTTTCCAACGCCAAGTTTCGAGCATTGCTTCCCCGGCGCTGTCGTTCTGCCTCATCTAGAAGCGCGGTTCGCAATGCCTCCCTCAATGTATCTTCCTCACAACTGCTGACCCATCCCGCCTCAGCCCCCTTAACATCTTCCCAAATATGAACTTGGTCTGAAATTACTACAGGTATCCCTGCAACCATTGCTTCTGCCACTGCAATACCAAAATTTTCGTAATAAGAAGGCAAAACAAATACATCGGCATCTTGTAACAAAGCGGCCTTAACCTCACCCGTAACAAAACCTGTAATAGTAGTACAGGACGACAAGGGCGAAATGTTCAGTTGTGTCTGAATCTGATGTTCATAATCTGGGTCTTGAGGATTCGTCCCCGCTAAAACAAAATGAAAACGAACCCCCTCAGATAACAATTGTTCTAAAGCTGGAATGAGTAAATTCAATCCTTTTTTGGGGTCAATGCGAGACATAAATAACAGCAAAGGCACGTCGTGAGGAATCCCAAACCTAGCCCGTGCTTCTCCTTGAGAGGGCATGAAGAGAGGAGTTACACCCAAGGGAATCACGAAATCTCGCGTAGAAGTCCCAAAACGCTCAGAAATCTTGGCTTCTTGCAAACTCGTAAAATGAATGCCTGCTGCCCCAGCTAAATTGGCTCGTTCCCACAATGCGGCATAAATTTGTTTCAGCCAGCGTTTCTTACGTAAATCTGCGGGGTCAAGAGTTCCTAATGGACGCAGTAGGTAGGGGAGTTTTTGCTGTCGTGCGATCGCGGCCGACGCTGTACTGATGGGTGAAAATAAAGCATGGATATGAGCGACATCAAATGCTTGAGCGTGTTGCCCTAACCACCGCAGTAAACCGAGAGAGAACTTGTAACGCCGGAAGGGAGAACAACGAAAATACCGTACCTGATAGCCATCTTGCTCTACAGGTTCTATTAAAGGAACATCCAAAGGAGGCTGTCCGGTATCCCCATTCGAGTCAGTGGTGAGCACCGTCACTTCCATACCTTGCATGGCTAAGGCGGCTGACAGCCCTCGTACCATCTGACTCGGCCCTCCGTAAACCAAGGAAATCGAAGGAACAATCTGTAGAATTCGCAGAGGCTGATTCATGGTGGGAGCGGGGAGCTAGGGAGCAGGGGAGCTAGGGAGCAGGGGAGCTGGGGTGCGAGGGTGCGGGAGAGAAAAAGACAGATACATTCCCGACTCCTGACTCCTGACTCCTGACTTCTGACTTCTGACTTCTGACTCCTGACTCCTGACTCCTGACTCCTATTTTCAAGATAAGTTTTATGCTGCTTATAATAAGCCATTAAAGCTTTCAGCGATTGTCTCGTGCAATTGGCATACCTCTCGGCTTAACACGAAGGATAGAGCCATTTTTCTCTAATTTTGCTTGAATACTGAACACAAGGTTTCCATCAATAAGTACTCGTAGATATTCTGAAGTAGACAATTTATGAACTGACCACTATTCCCGTAAAAACGTTCCACATAGAGTCATTCTAGAAGAGGGTGAGGAGCGAACATTTTCGTATCAGCCACAAAAGTACAGAGTCAGACCCAGCTATTGACCAGCTGGGTTTTCTTTATGGAATGTTAATTAAAACCCTTAATTGTTACTCCCACAGTTATTTGAGTGAAATCACCCAGGTGGGGGATGTATTGTTCTAGACTATAGTGCTTAAATTAAAATTTTTCTACTGGCTCTTTACTAGAAAAAGAAAGGTAAACGTTGCTTCAGGTTTTGGGCTAACTCATCTATTATTTTGTTATTAAGATATCAGCAAAAATACTCTCCTCAATAGTACAATCGCGGCCAAGAACAAATAACTTAAGGAAGTTGCTACTGTGGAATTAGTGTGATAGTTCTTCTCCCAAAAACTCCGGATTACGCCCAAAGTTGAGGGGCAAAGACCGAGCAGCCATCACACAGTAGCATCACCAATTTTAGGATGGAATGCTCTCATGAAAACTGAGGATACAAACCCACGCAGCAATGTAGAACAGTCCCAGACTATAGCTGAAAATCCCAACTCAGAAAGCGTAACACCATCGTCCAGAACGCATAAAACAAAAAAGCCCCTGTGGCCTTTTCTGGTACTCATGGCCATGCTGGTTGCAGGTGGCTTGGGTTGGAGAGCGTTCACTATTGTCCAAAATTCATCGAATCAAAAGAAAACTGAAACCCCTGCTGCACAGTCCAAACTCCCTGTGCGAGTTGTTGCGGCTAAAACAGCCCCGATTCAATCTTGGGTATTCAGCGATGGTTATGTATCGGCAGCTCAATACAAACATTTGACCTTTGAAGTTGCAGGGACTATCACCTACGTCAAGAAGATTAACGAACGTGACTTGCGAGAAGGGGATGTAGTCCGCAAAGGCGAGGTATTAGCACGGGTAGACCAACGCAAACTAGCCGCAGATGTGACCGTAGCCCAAGCGGGACGAGTGGAAGCCGATAATCAGGTGACAACAGCAATGGCTACATTGCAACAGTCGTTGGCCAATTTCCGACAAGCCGAGGCCAGTTTGGCACAAGCTCAAGCCAGTTTATCGCGATCGCAAGCCAATCAAAAAAAAGCAGAATCCGATCGCAATCTAGCCGCCTCCGAACTCAAGCGTTATCAAGACTTGCGAGCAAACCAAGTCATTTCTCAAAGCGATTTGGATGTTAAGCAAACCCAATACCAAAACGCAGAAGCGGCCGTTGAAGCCGCTAAAGCCGAGGTAAGTGCAGCACAAGGTCAAGTAAAAGCAGCCATGGCCTCCGTTGAAGCCGCCAATAGTCAGGTGAAAGCCACTCGTACTCAAGTGGAATCAGCTCAATCTGGAGTGCAGTCAGCTAGCGCTCAACTGAGCAAAAGTGCAGTCAATTTGGAAGACACAGTAATTAAAGCACCGTTTGATGGTATAATAGCCCACTTAAATATCAAAGAAGGGGACTATTGGACACCTCAACGAGTGCAACCGAGCGCTGAATATCAGAGGATTGTCGAGACAGTACCGATGATTGTCATCGACCCCAGCCAATTTGAAGTAAATGTAGAATTTCCCAGCTTTCAAGGCACCCGCATTCGTCCCGGACAACAGGCACTGATTATTTTAAATGAAGACTTAAGCAGCGTTTCCTCCGGAAATTTGACGAATGAAACTCTGATGAAAAAAGCCAGCGCCAAAGGCACAGTCTTCTCCGTCAGTCCCTCAGTATCCCCCGGTGCACGGTCAGTTGAAGTCAAAATTCGCATCAGTGAAGGTGCAGCCAATTTGCGAGATGGTGCTCGTGTTGCCGCTTGGATTGCTGTTGAAGAAAAAGGTAACGCAACTGTTGCTCCTTTTAGTGCCTTTGTCTTCCGCGACCAAAAACCCCATGTATTTGTAGTGAATACAGAAAAAGGCATCGTAGAACAACGCCAAATTCAGCCAGGAATTGAAGGAATTTCCATGCGCGAAATTCTCCAAGGAGTGAAACCCGGAGAACTACTCGTCACCGAAGGAAAAAATCGCCTCGTTCACGAAGCCCCCGTTGAAATTATTCAATAAGCAGGGGAGCGGGGGTGCGGGGGGGCTGGGGAGCTGGGGAGCTGGGGAGAAAAAAACAGACAGACTTCTGACTCCCTGACTTCTGACTTCTGACTCCTGACTCCTGACTCCTGACTCCCTGACTTCTGACCCCTGACCCCTATTTTCAAGTGGTTATTAACAACAAACAACCAACAACCAATAACAAATAACAAAACTCGCCATGAGCGGATTGTTAACTCCACCTCCTCAAACTCCAGACACGGGAAACAGCATTCCAGATGTGCATCGTGCCTCGCCAGCGACTAAATTCTTTTTCCTAAAAACCGTTTTTGGGACTCTCCTATGCATCCTGATGCTGATTGGGGGAGTGATGGGGGCAATGTCGATGGTGAAAGAAGGTGATCCAGATATTAACGTAGCGATCGCCAGTGTGGAAACCATCTGGCCCGGTGCTGACCCGGAAACGGTAGAAAATCAAATTACAGACAAGATTGAAAAAGAACTCAAAGCTGTTAAAGGACTCAAAGAAATCAGTAGCGCGTCTTACAATGGCCAGTCGCGTATTATTGTTGAGTTTAACGCTTCAGCACCGGTTAACGAATCAATTCAACTGGTGAGAGCGGAAGTGGATGAGGCTAAACCCGAGTTACCCCAAGATGCGGAACAGCCAAAAGTCGAGCAAATCTCCGTGCAAGATACGCCGGTTCTCACCGTTGGGTTATTTGGCAACATCGACCAGGCAATTTTGAGTCGAGCAGCCAAAGATATTCAAGAAATTGTAGAAAAAGTTCCTAATGTTCGTAAAGTCGAGCTAGGTGGCCAGCGTGAGGAAGTTATTCACGTTCAACTTATCCCCTCTCGCCTCATTGCCTTGGGTATCTCGTCCACCCAAGTGAGCCAAGCGATACAAAAAGGCAACTTGGATATGCCTTGGGAGCAGGTGGAAAGTGACCAGATTGGCTCTCAAGTGCGGTTATACGGACGGTTTCGCACGGTTGAAGAGTTGAAAAGTTTGCCCGTGGCACGTCTAGGAGGTTCCACTGGGAGGGTGGTACTGTTGGGGGAAATTGCCGAAGTCCGTCGGGACTTGGAACGGGAAACCAACCGCGCCTTTTTGAGTTGGCACGGGAGCGAGTTTGAACCGGTGATTAATGTTGATGTGGTGAAAGTACCGGGTTCAGACACGATTAAGGTAGTCCAAGACTCGCTAGCGGCCATTGAACAAGCCAAAACCAACCCGAATATCTGGCCGCATGGCTTGGAGTACCGAGTTACTAATAGTGATGCACAGACGATTCAAGAAGACTTGCTCAATTTGTTTAACAACTGTTGGCAGGGGATTCTCTGTGTGTTTCTGGTTCTATTTTTTGCTTTAAGTTGGCGCGAAGCTTTGATTGCTGGTTTATCGATTCCATTGACGTTTGTGGGTGCGATCGCCGTTTTGTGGATATTCGGTCATACACTCAATACGATGGTCACTATCGGCATGATTTTGGCTCTCGGTTTGCTGGTGGATGTGTTCATCCTGATGATGGAAGGGATGCACGAGGGGATTTTTGTTGAAGGTTTAACCTTTGACCAAGCAGCACTTAAAACAATTAAAACTTACGCCTCTTCTGCCTTTTCTGGACAGTTAACCACCATCCTGGCAATGGTGCCTTTAATGGCGATTAGTGGCACGATGGGTAAGTTTATTCGTTTGATTCCGATTAGTGCGATTACTTGTCTCGTTCTTAGCTTTATCATCGCGCTGTTAATCGATGTCCCACTGTCGCGCTTCTTGTTAGGCAATATCAAAGGCAAAACTCAAAAGTCATTTATCGACAAAATGACGGCTACAGCATCAAAGCAGTTTGCTCAATGGAGTTTGCAAGCCACCGTCCGCAACAAAACTATTGCTCGTCTTTGGACTCTAGGTGCGATTAGTTTATTTATCTGTAGCACGATTTTGGTGGGGCAAGTGCCGGGAACGCTGTTTCCTGACTCGGATGGCCGCAAACTGAGTATTAATGTGGAATTACCTCCTACCACTACTTTAGAAACGTCTCAAACGGTGGCGGATGAACTAGGCGAAATTTTACGAAAGAAGGATTATTTAGAGAGTGTTACTCAATTTGTTGGTCAACGCAGTAGCTTAGTTGAAGAAAGTGGGATGAAGCCGAATTCAGGTAATTATCTACTCGGTTTTTCTGCCATCTTCCAACCTAAAGAAGACCGGGAAAAACTTTCGTTTGAGTATGAGGAGGAACTCCGGCAAGAATTAACCCAAGTTGTGCGTAATCATCCAGGTGCCTCTTTAGTGGTGAATACGCAGGCAACGGGAGAAGGAGGCGACCCGATTGAAATTGAGTTAACCGGACGCGATATCAATCAGTTGCGGCGGATTTCCAGTGAAGTACAGGTCGCGCTGCGACAGATTCCGGGAGCGATTGATATTCGTGATGACTTGGGTGCGTTGCGACCGGATATTAAATTCCGTCCCCGACGGGAAGCGTTGGATTTTTATGGCATTAATCCCGATGACCTGGCTTTGCAGGGACGCTATATGATGACGGATAACGATATCGGGAATTTCCCTGTCGGTGGCGGTGAGGAGGATTTGGAGATTCATTTGAGTACGGCCTGGTCATCACGAGGCAATGGGGTTGGCGGCCCGACCCGTCGAGATGAGTTGATGACGATTCGTGTTTTCACTCCTGAAGGAACGGTTGCCGTGGATCAGGTACTGGATCGCGAATTTAGTGAGGCTCCTCTATCGATTACTCATAAGGATACCGAACGTACTGTCACTGTGTTGGCGAAAACTGAAGGACGCACAGTCGGGGAAATTTTGGGTGATTTAGAGCCGAACCTCAAGGAAATGAAGCGCAAATGGCCACAAAGTTACAATTACAAGTTTGCGGGTGAGGCAGAAACCCAAGGAGAGACGTTTGGTTCAGCCATCCAAATGTTTTATGTGGCTATCTTCTTAGTATTTGCCGTGTTAGTGCTTCAGTTTGGTTCGTTTACCCAGCCGTTTATCATTATGTTGGCCATTCCCTTTGGTTTGATTGGCACGTTTGGCGGGTTCTTCCTGTTGTGGATTCCGATTTCGTTTCCGGCGGTGATTGGGATTATTGCTCTGGCGGGGATTGTGGTCAATAATGCGATCGTGATGGTAGAAACGATGAACTCTTACCGGGATGCCGGTTTGGACGTGCGGACGGCAGCAGCACGGGGGGTAGCAGACCGATTACGACCGATTCTGTCCACCAGTCTAACTACGATTGTGGGGATGATTCCTCTGGGTTTGAGTGACCCCGTATGGTTTCCGTTGTGCGCGGCAGTGGGATTAGGTTTAATGGCATCAACTGCGATCGCGCTTTTTGTGATTCCTGGATTGTATTTGCAGTTAACGCCTAACCCTTCTTAACTCATTGAGGAGTCAGGAGTCAGGAGTCAGGGGAGAAAGATTTTCATTCATGGCTGTGAAATTTTTTCATCGGGACTGCCTTCTGCCTTTTGCTATAAATGTCAAGTTCCCCTGATACCTATCTCAAGATTTCAACAATTCGCCGCCTAATATGAAGAATTGAACAAGATTTCTTCCCTTAAGCGTATCTTAACCAAACTTTTATCCACACCTGTGAAAGTATCCATAGGTTCACTCAATAGCATTTTTGAGTGACAACAATAACACGACTCAACCAGTCGAAACTGTAGCCAAGAACACTTGATTTTTGTGAAATTCCAAAAGCAATTAAACATCTGGTTTGTTCGTGAATTACTACAAATTTTGGTGCCTAGAAGCAGTTAAGAGAAATGAGCGATAAACAGACTAACAAAATGCGATCGCGCTCAAAGCAGCTAAACGATAGCTAGTCTAAAGGAATCGTAAAATAACCCTCACCCCAACCCTCTCCCTGAAGGAGAGGGAGTAGAGGAAGAGGGGAGCAAGAAATTTACACGAATGATTTAGGCTGACGATAAATGCTCATCTACATCCAAGTTTAACGGTTGAGTTCAGTGCAAAATTCAATGTTGCTCTGACACCTAATTCACTTGTCAAAATTCACCTTGATGTGGCTTTTTGCTCAAATAAAGCTTCGTTAGCACTCTCAAAAAATGCAATTTTTCTGATTTAATGCCGTACTTGAATACGGTGTTAATCGGCTGTGCTTCTATTCCTACAAATTCCAATCTCATCACTTTTGGAGAATTGATAATGGCCATCACACTTTCTACTCTGGGAACCTATACCAGTGACGGTGCTGAAATTCCTGCCTATGACCCGATTACCCAACGAACCTATATAGTTACGGGTGGCGACAATCTTGCCATTTTAGATAACAGCAATCCCGAAAATCCCACTTTATTGACTAATATTGATATTTCCACATTCGGGGTAGCCAATAGTGTTGCTGTGAAAAATGGGATAGTGGCTGTAGCGGTGGCAAACGAGGATACACAAGCTCCCGGCCAAGTCGTTTTCTTTGACCTAGATGGCAACTTCTTAAATGCTGTTACCGTGGGTTCATTGCCTGATATGCTCACCTTCACGCCCGATGGTAGCAGAATTTTGGTCGCCAATGAAGGAGAACCCAACAGTTATAACCAGACTGATTCTGTCGATCCAGAAGGTTCAGTCAGTATTATTGATATCTCGAATGGGGTACTGAGCCTCACTCAGAGTAACGTCACCACCGCAGATTTTACTGCTTTTAATAGCCAAAGAGAGGAACTTCTGGCTGAGGGGGTGCGGATTTTTGGGCCGAATGCTACGGTTGCTCAGGATTTAGAACCCGAGTATATTACGGTTTCCAGTGATTCTCGCACCGCTTGGATTACGCTTCAAGAAAATAATGCGATCGCCATTCTGGATCTGGAAACTGGACAGATTACAGATATCCAACCTCTAGGTTATAAAGACCATAGTCTGGAGGGTAATGAACTCGATGCTAGCGATGACGATGATGGGATTAACATCCAAAATTGGCCAGTGTTGGGGATGTACCAACCCGATGCGATCGCGTCCTTCACCGTCAACGGTCAAACTTATCTGATTACCGCCAATGAAGGGGATGCTCGTGATTATGATGGTTTTAGTGAAGAAGAACGGGTCAGTGATTTAGACCTCGACCCTACCGCCTTCCCCAATGCGGCCGCACTCCAAGATGATGCTGCACTTGGTCGGTTGACGGTTACGAGTACTCTTGGTGATACAGACGGAGACGGTGATTTTGATCGCCTTTATGCCTTTGGTGCTCGTTCCTTCTCGATTTGGGATGCACAAGGTAATCTCGTTTATGACAGTGGCGACCAATTAGAACAAATTACGGCCGAACAAGTCCCCGATTTATTTAACTCTAATGGTACGGCCGACAGCTTTGATACACGTAGTGATAACAAAGGGCCAGAACCGGAAGGTGTAGTGACGGGAGTGATTGGCGATCGCACTTATGCCTTCATCGGTTTGGAACGCACGGGCGGTATAGTGGTCTATGACGTAACCAATCCGACTAGTCCCTCATTTATTCAATACATCAATACTCCTGATGACATTGCTCCTGAAGGTTTAGTCTTTGTTGCTGCCGAAGAAAGTCCTACGGGTCAACCGTTGCTGGTGGTATCTAATGAAGAAAGCGGTACTACCACGACTTACGAGATTAGCACCGAATCCGGTCAAGGGTACAAGAGTGTGATTAATGGCACAGCAGGCAACGATACCCTGAATGGTGGCAATAGCGGTGAAATCTTCTACGGTTTTGCCGGTAACGACATCATTAATGCCGGTGAAGGCAACAATAATCTCTACGGTGGGGATGGTAAAGATATCCTGAATAGTGGTTCAGGCAATGACATTCTCAATGGTGGCAGTGGTAACGACATCCTCAACGCTGGTGAGGGTAATAATAAACTCTACGGTGGGGATGGCGATGACCGCATGACGGCAGGTGCTGGCAATGATGTGATGTACGGTGGAAATGGGAGCGATCGCATTTTTGCCGGTGAAGGGGTGAATACTATCTTTGCAGGTGCTGGCGATGACCTGATTTACAGTGGTGCTGGTGCAGATTCCATTGATGCCGGTGCGGGGAATGACACCATCTATGCAGGTGAAGGTAATAATACCATTCGCGGTGGTGATGGTAATGACATCATTTATTCCGGTTCCGGCAATGATGGGATTAATGGCGGTGTGGGTAACGATACCATCTGGCTGAATGGAGGCCGGGATACAGTTGTTTTGGCACAAGGAAATGGCGTTGATACGATTAATAATTTCCAGGCGGGTCAGACTCATTTAGGGTTGTCGGGTGGTCTGACATTTGCCGATTTGGCAATTACTCAAGTTACGGGTGCAACGTTAATTGAAGTTGCGGCTACAGGGGAAGATTTAGCTCGTCTTTCTTGGGTACAGGCAAGTTGCATTAATGCCGATAGTTTCGTCATGGTTTAATAAGCTGCGTAGCAACTTATGTCAATTCAGTTACCTTCAGCCCGGATGGACGCCTAATGGTCATTGGCTGTTGGGACAGCACAGTAAGGTTGTGGGACACCGAGGGCAACCCTATTGGTCAACCCTTCCGACGGCATGAAGGTTTTGTCAGCTCAGTTGCCTTTAGTCCAGATGGGCAGATGATTGTCAATGGTAGCAGTGATACGACAGTACGGATGTGGCGAGTCGGTTGGCGGGGATAGCTTCAAGTCTGTTGCGATCGCCTCCGCCACCATCCCGTCTTCAAAAATCCCCAAACTGCGAAACCTGTCGTAAATACGTCTGGGACAAATGA
Organism: uncultured Microcoleus sp.; assembly: GCA_964588805.1. Taxonomy (GTDB): domain Bacteria; phylum Cyanobacteriota; class Cyanobacteriia; order Cyanobacteriales; family Coleofasciculaceae; genus CAZPRJ01. The sequence continues at coordinate 62,826 of CAZPRJ010000011.1, forward strand.
GATGTTGGTGATTGGCAACACAGCTATAAGGACACGATGATATCGTGTCCGTACCTGATCAATATTCATGCGATATTGTAGGGACACGGCATTGCCGTGTCCTGATGTTTAACAACGAATCCTTTAAAACCAACAAAACCTGCGATCGCATCCACCTCTCCATGCCCTATGACCCCGAAAAACATCACCGTCGTTCCATTCGCCTCAAAGGATACGACTACACCCAACCGGGAGCATATTACATCACCCTCTGTACCAAGGCGCGGCAATGTTTATTTGGTGATGTGATCAAGGGCGAAATGCGATTAAATTCTTTAGGTAATATTGCCTTTAACTGCTGGCAGGCGATTCCTAATCATTTTCCCCATGTTGAATTAGATGCTTTTGTGATGATGCCGAATCATCTACATGGGATTTTGGTGATTCGTGATACCTTGATGAGGACACGGCAATACCGTGTCCCTACGATAGAACAAGATCGTATATCCAAAACAGAACAATTTGGTAAACCTGTATCCGGTTCTATTCCTACAGTCATTCGTTCTTAGTGCTGTCACCAAACGCATTAACCTCATCTGCCAGACAAAAGGCACATCATTAATTTGGCAAAGTCATCTTTACGAACACATCAATCGTAATGACGAATCGTTGCATAACATCCGGCAATATATTCTAGAAAATCCTTGGCGCTGGGCAGACGATCCAGAAAACCCCCAGCATCATCCTGACAATCGAGAACTGCTAATCGATTTCCCGTTCTAAATGATTTGGGTACAAGGGTAGGGACATGGCAATGCCGTGTCCTGATGTCTAACTTGTCGTCGATCGCCACCTAAAAGCCAAACATAGGTAGGATCGACATAGGATGAGTTCTATTGTTGAGATTGCTCAACTACAGCGATGATGCCAATTTGTCAGGATGGGAGTGATGAACGATCTAGATCACTGCTATAGAGTACTGGGGTTAGAGCCTGGAGCGTCCCAGGAAGAAGTCAACCAGGCGTATAAAGACCTTGCTTTTATTTGGCATCCCGATCGCATTCCTAGCGATAATTCTCGATTACGGGAAAAAGCAGCCGAAAAACTTAAAGAAATCAATCATGCTCGCGATCAATTACGCTTGGCTCAACGCAATGGCCAGCGCTCAACTCAAGCGGCTAAATCCGCGACGCGATCGCCTTCACCTTCTCCACCCTCGCGCCCTCCATCTCCTCCACGCCGACCTCAACCCCAATCTCGCCCTCGCTACCAACATCGCCCGTCTCACCCTGACCTCAGTGGTGCCGATTTTCGCGGTGCAGACTTAAAAGAGAAGGATTTTTCTAGTAGAAACTTGAGTCATGCCAACTTGAGCAATGCCAATCTCAGTGATTCCTTTTTGCATAAAGTCATCCTTCAGGGCGCAAATTTAGAACGAGCGAATCTTTTTAGAGCAAACCTGCTAGAAGCAGATTTAAGAGAAGCTAATTTACGTGAAGCCAACTTAATTGGGGCTGATTTAAGCGGTGCTGACCTGAGAGGTGCTGACTTAACAGGAGCCAAAATTGGGACAGGCGATCGCATATTAGTAAAGCTAACCGGTGCCAATCTCTCCGGTGTAATATTACCCGATGGACGAATTCATGCCTAAGCTAAAATTAAATATATAGGTGTAAAACAATAACCGTAGATTTGTACGGGTGGGTTTAGTTAAAAACCGTACTATGTAACAGTTGAGTAGCTTCAAAACCCACCCTACCCATGTGCTTAGTTTAATAAAAATTTTAAGAATAGCTAGCAATAAATCAATACAGCTATCCTGCCCTAGGTCAAATTGAGCCAAGACAGGATAGGTGTAAATAGGGCTTTATCATGACATCTAATGTCTACTACCTCTGACCGCTTTTATAGGGAGTTTAGTCCCTCATTAGTAGTAACTAAGTAGAGAAAGCGATAAAAACTCTACACCACCGATGTCTGTTAGCTATATGCACTGTCTGTTGAGCAGTAAAGCTCCTGTTCAGTGCGTTTTCTTTATCGCTTCTAAAGTTAGCAATTGTTCGCTAAGTTCTTGCTCAGTCTTGGGACATAATTCGAGTCATTCTTGAGATGGAGTCAGTCAGAATTTAGAGTTTATAAACAGATAATTTAGATTCAATTTATAAAAATAATCTTAATTCAGTCAGATGCATGAAATGAGCACTCCATGAGATTTTTTAAACATTTTTTAGTAAATTAATGTCCTGCGTCTCTGATTAATTCATTCTCTAGGTATAAACCTCAGTTCGTCGATGATGTCATCATAGATTGCTATGAATACTACAGAACGACTAGCTACCCTCAACCGCATCCGCAAACTAAGTCGCTTGATGGATACAGCCATTGGTATCCCTGGCACCAAATTTCGTATTGGTTTAGACCCCATTATGGGTTTAGTTCCAGGTGCCGGGGATTTAGTGAGTACGGCTTTTTCAGCTTATATTATTTACCTAGCCACTCGTTTTAGATTACCAGGGCAAGCTCTCAAACAAATGTTATTTAATATTGGTCTAGAAGCCGTGGTTGGAACAGTGCCTCTAGTAGGTGACTTATTCGATGCTTACTATAAGTCAAATATTCGCAACCTAGCAATTTTAGAGCAGCATCTTCAAGCGACTGACCCAGAATTAGAAGAGCTTTCTACAATACTTGACGATACTAAAGAGCCTGTCTTGCGCTAATAGGAAAGTTGTTTATATCTGAGTTGGTCAACGAGTTCTGACAGTTTGCGAAAAATCCTTTTGCCCTTCTTCTAACTGAGGAGGAACCCCGTTAGGAAAATTTTCGTTAATCAGAGCTTGGAGGCGTTGAACACGATTACCGGGATCGGGATGAGTACTCAAAAACTCAGGTGAAGCTCCTCCTTGTCGGGCAGAACCAAGGATTTTCATTAATTCCACTATTCCTTGAGGGTTATAGCCGGCTTCTGTCATAAACTTAAACCCGAGGCGATCGCTCTCCAATTCGTCCTCACGCCCATACTTTAAGCTCACAAGTTGATTGACGGCCTGGGCTAAGATTGCCGCCCGACGCCCCTCCTCAGCAGTGTCACTCGCGGCAATACCCACCGCATTAACCAACGCTGTCCCCAGTTGTTGCTTGGCTAAATGTTCCGCCCCATGTCGTCCAATCACATGTCCAACTTCGTGCCCCAACACTCCAGCTAGTTGTGCTTCTGAATTAAGCCGACTGAGTAAAGCGGCGGTAATAAACACCTGTCCTCCTGGTAAAGCAAAGGCATTGATGGTTTTAGGGTCGCGCAATAAGTGAAATTCAAAAGGATAAGGTGCTTTGGCAGCATCCGACTGCTGAACCACTCGTTGGCCTACTTGGTCAATATAGTCTTGTAGCCTAGAATCCGGATAAAGTCCCCCGTGTCGAGCAGCCATATTATCCCTTGCTTGCAACCCGAGGGTGATTTCTTGACGGGGTGAAAGCTGCACTCGCTGCCTTTCTCCAGTCACAGGATTGACATCAACGTTAGTCAAGTAGGTAATCAACCCAAATAGGGCAAATAAGGCTCCAATTCCTAAACGAACCAGCAATCTCCTCACTTTTTTTCTCCCCCTTTTTTGGTGAGACAGAATATCACACCTTGGTTCCAACTAGCATCAGTCTCAAGAAGACTTTTCCATTGATTTGTACTAGCATAATTGCAATCGCTCATCAGTTCAGGTGTCTTTAGTGATGACCAGCCATATTTTAGTTGTTGAAGATGAAGCTAAACTGGCACAGTTTATGGAACTGGAACTGAAATATGAAGGTTATCGCGTCACAGTAGCACATGATGGGCTAGGAGGTCTGGCGGCAGCACGAGAATCTCAACCCGATTTGATTCTTCTCGACTGGATGCTGCCGGGAATATCAGGATTGGAAATCTGTAGGCGGTTGCGAAGTACGGGGGATAAGGTTCCGGTTATTTTATTAACGGCTAAAGATGAAGTCAGCGATCGCGTAGCTGGACTGGATGCCGGTGCCGATGATTATGTCGTCAAACCCTTCAGTGTTGAAGAACTCTTAGCCAGAGTTCGGGCACATCTACGACGCAATCAAGAAGAAAACCCTGATCTTCTGCAATTTTCCGACTTGACGTTAAACCGTAATACCCGCGAAGTCCATCGGGGCAAACGGTTAATTGAACTCACTGCCAAGGAATACGATTTACTTGAATATCTTCTCTCCCATCCCCGACAAGTCCTGACCCGTGACCAAATCCTAGAACGAGTCTGGGGCTATGACTTTATGGGTGATTCCAATATTATTGAGGTTTATGTGCGCTATTTGCGACTCAAACTAGAAGCCAACAACGAAAAGCGTCTGGTGCAAACGGTACGGGGTGTTGGCTATGTTTTGCGAGACTCAACTTAAAAGCTAAAGCGGATATGAATGCGAGTGTTTAGCTTCTCATCTACGGGTTTGCCTCCCTTGAGATGTTGTTCCACAATTAACGGAACGTCTTCCGGTTTAACCCGCCAGTACCAAGTCTCTTCCGGAACAATTCGTACCGTCGGCCCAGAAGTACACTGTCCTTGGCAACCAGTCGCTTGGACTGTAAAGCCATTGGTGTCGGCAGCTTCCAAGGCGGCCAGGACTGCTTCTGAACCACGTTCTAAACAGGACGTGTGCTGGCAGACTAAAATACAACGCTCTTGGGACTTTGTACCGTTGTGTTCGGAACTATTTACCACTGTTTGCTCAGTTTAAAGACTACAAATTGTTACAGTTCCCATCTTAACCAGTTCGCAATTAGGTCAAGTCGCTTCGCTCCAATTCTCCTAACAAGGCAGAAGGCAAAGGGCACAAGGCAAAAGGATTTATCTTGATGCTGATAGATCGAGCCTTCTGACTCCTGACTCCTGACTCCTGACCCCTGATAACGTTTCGTTACAATTAAAAGGTCGTTTCAACAAAGTTTGATGGGAAACGTATCGGCTATCGCTCCTGATACTCTTGCAGCTTGCTTTCACGCCTTATCTGACCCATTGAGGGTGCAAGTGATTGAGTTATTGCGATCGCAAGAGTTGTGTGTTTGCGAGTTGTGCGATCGCTTAGATGTCACTCAGTCTAAGCTGTCGTTCCACTTAAAAAACTTGAAAGAAGCCGAACTTGTGCGATCGCGTCAGGAAGGTCGCTGGATTTACTATAGTCTCAATCTTTCCCAATTTTTGCTTTTAGAGCAGTATCTTGCCGAAATCCGTCGCTTCAGCCCGATTTTACCCGCTCGTTCTTGCTAAAGCATTTCTTTATCCCTGTTGATTGCCTGTAGTTCAGTGCCATGAACCATGAACCATGAACTATGAACCCTGAACGGCTTGGGCTTGACAAATCAATTTTTTTTGAAATGATAGAAGTATTCCTCTCCTGAATCTAGGTCAGCTCGTTGCCATCTGTGATCAGCTTTATGCCTCTTGAGAACGGAAGGGAAACTCAATAAACATTTACAAAAAAGTCGAATCCTGTGAATGCAATCAAAGGGTGACTCGATGGGTTGCTCTTAAGCTTCCCATAACCTTAGTTGCCTGTCTTCTTAGTTGACAAATCAATTTTTTTTGAAATGCTAAGAAGTACACCCCAAGGATGATGAATAAGGGGAAAAGCTATGAATAACAACACGTATGGATTGGCAAGTCGTTTAGGAATTTTGGCTGTAGTCGCTGGGTTGGCTGGGATGCTGTCGGCTTGCGGACGACCGGCTGACTCTCAGCAGGCACAGGTGATAAAAATTGATGGGTCTAGCACGGTTTATCCCATAACAAATTTGGTGGCCTCCGAGTTCCAAGCTGCCCAAGTCAAAGCCAATCCAAAAAATCAAACCAAACTCGAGGTTGCCTTTTCGGGTACGAGTGGTGGCTTTAAAAAGTTTTGCGCTGGCGAAACGGACATCAGCGACGCTTCGCGCCCCATCTTGCAAGATGAGATGGCATTATGCAACCAAAATAACGTGCGGTATATAGAACTGCCCGTTGCGTTTGATGCGCTGACGGTAGTGGTCAATCCTCAAAATACCTGGGCGCAAGACATTACAGTGGCAGAGTTGAAAAAAATGTGGGAACCTGCGGCTCAAGGGAAAATTACCAAATGGAATCAGGTTCGTGCATCTTGGCCTGACCGTCCACTAAATCTTTATGGTGCGGGTAAAGATTCTGGAACCTTCGACTACTTCACCGAAGCAATAGTCGGTCAAAGCAAAGCCAGCCGCACCGATTATACTGCCAGCGAAGATGACAATGTGTTGGTCAAGGGAGTGAGCCAAGACCCGAATGCCTTGGGATACTTTGGCTTAGCCTACTACGAAGCCAACCCCAATCAATTAAAGGCACTCGGCGTAGATAACGGGAAAGAACCCGTATTGCCCTCGCGTCAGACGGTGGAGAAAAATCAGTATCAACCCCTGGCTCGCCCTATGTTTATTTACGTCAATGTTCAGTCTGCCCAGAACAAACCAGAGGTGAGAGAGTTTGTAGATTTTTACCTTCAGAATGCACCGACGTTAGTTGATGATGTGGGCTATGTTCCTCTACCGGATGAAGGCTATCACCTGGCAAAAGTTCACTTTAATCGAGGCAAAGTCGGCACTGTTTTTGATGGACAAGCTGAATTAAATCTGACTCTGGGTGAGTTGTTACGCAAACAAGCAACCTTTTAGGTAACTGCGAACAGCTACACCAAAAATTTGTATTCCAGTTATTCGTTTTAACCCATTCCAATGAGTACGAAAAATTCTTCCAGTAGTGCGCTACCCGTTCAAGCAGGGAGCAGTCTGAGTTTTTTTGAACGATATCTTACCCTCTGGGTGTTCCTATGCATTGTGGCTGGAATTGCACTGGGCAGATTATTTCCTGGTGTAGCTGTCGCCCTCGACGCCATGAGTATTTATCAGGTGTCGATTCCGATTGCCATCTGCCTCTTTTTCATGATGTACCCGATTATGGTGAAGATTGACTTCACCCAGGCAGCAAATGCACTCAAAGCCCCCAAACCGGTCATTCTTACCCTCGTCATGAATTGGTTAATTAAACCGTTCACGATGGTGGTATTTGCCCAGGTTTTCTTAGGTTGGTTATTTCGCCCTCTAATTACGGGTACAGAGTTAATTCGTGGTGCGGAAGTTTCATTAGCCAACTCCTACATTGCTGGGGCAATCTTACTAGGAATTGCCCCTTGTACAGCAATGGTATTGATGTGGGGATATCTTTCCTACAGCAACCAAGGACACACCTTAGTGATGGTGGCTGTGAACTCCTTAGCTATGCTGTTTTTGTATGCACCATTGGGCAGATGGTTGTTAGCCGCTAATGATTTAACAGTGCCTTGGCAGACGATTGTATTATCTGTGTTGATTTATGTAGGTTTGCCGCTTGCTGCTGGAATGTTCAGCCGTTACTGGATTCTTAAAAATAAGGGGAGAGAGTGGTTTGAGCGTGGATTTTTAAAGTACCTAAGCCCGATTTCAATTGCAGCCCTCTTGATTACTCTTGTCTTGCTGTTTGCCTTCAAAGGAGAACTGATTGTTAACAATCCTCTGCATATTCTTTTAATCGCAGTTCCCCTGTTTATTCAGACTAATTTTATTTTCTTCATCAGTTACGTTGCTGCCTTAAAAATGAATCTTACTTATGAAGATGCAGCACCAGCAGCGTTGATTGGAGCCAGTAATCATTTTGAAGTGGCAATTGCTACGGCAGTGATGCTCTTTGGTTTAAATTCCGGTGCGGCGTTGGCTACCGTTGTGGGTGTTTTGATTGAAGTTCCGGTGATGTTGATGCTGGTGGAATTTTGTAAACGTACAGCTATGTGGTTTCCCCGAGAACCTGAAAAAGCAACCCTACGTGACCCCCGTTGTGTTAGTTCTTTTCGATAAATAGAGCAAAAGGCATAGGGTTCCAAGGCAGAAGATTGACTAGTCATATAAAGGAATCAATTCAATGAAACGTGTAATGTTTGTGTGCAAGAAAAATTCTCGCCGTTCCCAAATGGCAGAAGGATTTGCTCGGACTTTGGGAACCGAAAAAATTGATGTAAATAGTTCTGGGTTAGAGGCATCTCAGGTCGATCCAATTACGGTTGATGTAATGTCTGAAGTGGGAATTGATATTAGTAATCAGACTTCTAAGCCTTTAAGTGATTTCAATCCAGAAGACTTTGATGCAGTGATTTCCCTCTGCGGTTGTGGTGTGAATTTACCCGAAGCTTGGGTATTACGAGAAGTGTTTCAAGATTGGCAATTGGATGACCCCGAAGGAGAATCGATAGACACGTTTCGTCGTGTGCGAGATGAAGTCAAAGAACGGGTAGAGAATTTGATTGAAGCCCTCAGTACACACGAGGCTTCGGTTTAGTAATTAGCAATAAGCATTCAAGTGTGGGATGGGTTTAAAAGCCCATTCAGAGAATGCAATTTAAAGGCACAGCAGTTTATAAACTACAAAGATTGACTATGGCCTCCTTCAAGACTCACGTTGCATTGAATGTTACTAATATTGGTAAATCTATTGCTTTTTATCAGGCGATGTTTGGATTAGCTCCTGTAAAACATAAGGTGGACTATGCTAAATTCGATATCGCTAGCCCACCGCTTAACCTGACGCTCAATTTAGCTGAAAAGGTGCAACAAGGGGGCGCTTTGTCTCACTTAGGAGTACAGGTTGAAAGTACGGATGAGGTAAAAGCAGCTATTTATCGCTTCAAAGAAGCCGGACTTACACTCTTTGAAGAAAAAGATACGAACTGTTGCTATGCGTTGCAAGATAAGGTTTGGGTCACTGATCCAGATGGAAATCGTTGGGAAGTTTTTGTTGTGAAGGTGGGAGATATAGCACCGGAGCAAAACTTAGCCACTCCTGGTAATTCTGAAACTGCACCAACCGTTACAAAATCGCCTTGCTGTACCTAAATTGTCTAGGCTCCTGACCTCATCCTTAGGTAAAATACTACTGGATTTATCTGTTTGTAGTGAGCGCTTTAGGACTTATGGCACTAAAGTGCCAACTACGAACCTGTGATGTCAGCTCTATTCTACTTAAGTATGATGCCTCTGTTCAATCAATTTATTACACTAAAAATGTAAAAATAAGAATACCAGTGATTGATAGACAAAGACTAAGTAAACCCGCATCCCCTCAGCCATCACGGGATGCTATTCGAGATGCACTCCGGCAATGGAAAAATCAAGGAATTCCGGATTGGGAAATACTGGATACTTGGGCAAAACTGGCTCAGCAGCAAGGTAATTATGCGGTAGCCGATACACTACAAACTGCGGCTTATGAGTTGGGAAAGCCTCTGGATTAAGTGTGGTGTTGTTGAATTGGAGTTCTCTTGGTAACGGACACAGCATAATAAGTTATTAAAAACCAATATTCTGAAAATAATCTGCGATCGCTGTGAGTTGAGCCAAATTCTCAGTAGCATCAAAGCTGAATAGAGTAAATTTAGTAATTCAGGGGTTGGGATTTACCCTGGATAGTAATCACCCTAAACGCTTTGCTCAACTGAGGATTCTGATGACTTATCTTGAAACCACTGCCCAGTTTTACGCGGAAGTAGCCGAAACCCCAGAAGTTGGACTGTGTTGTGTCCAAAGCAGTCCTCTGCAATTACCAGGATTGAAGATTCCTTGCCAGATGCAGCAGATGAACTACGGTTGCGGAACAACGGTTCATCCTGCTGAACTCACGAATGAACCCACTGTAATGTATGTGGGTGTTGGCGGCGGTTTGGAAGCATTGCAATTTGCTTATTTTTCCCGGCATCCGGGTGGTGTTATTGCTGTCGATCCCGTTAGTGCCATGCGGGAAGCGGCGACTCGTAACCTGGAATTGGCCGCGAAGGAAAATTCCTGGTTTGACCTTAGTTTTGTAGACATTCGAGATGGGGATGCTTTTGCCTTACCTGTACCCGATGCTTCTGTAGACATCGTGGCACAAAATTGTCTATTTAATATTTTTGAACCTGATGATTTAACAAAAGCACTAAAAGAAGCTTACCGAGTATTAAAGCCAGGTGGGCGCTTGCAAATGAGCGATCCCATTGCTACTAGTCCCATTCCGGCACATCTGCAACAAGATGAACGATTGAGAGCAATTTGTTTATCAGGGGCTTTGACTTATGAGCAGTATATCCAAAAAATTATTGATGTTGGCTTCGGTCAAGTGGAAATCCGCGCCCGTCGTCCCTACCGACTTTTGGATCGGCACACGTATCATTTAGAAGATGATTTACTTTTAGAAAGCCTAGATTCAGTGTCCTTCAAAGTCCCGATTCCAGATGACGGTGCTTGCATTTTCACAGGAAAAACAGCAATTTATAAGGGTACTGAAGAGGTCTTTGATGACTCAGCAGGACATATTCTTCAGCGTGGTGTACCTGCGATTTTATGTGATAAAACGGCGGCGAAGCTAGCGGTATCAATTCCGGAAGATGTCATCATCACCGATTCAACATGGCACTACATCGGCGGGGGTTGTTGTTGATAAGGTGAGGTAAATTGTAGTTTTTGTTAGCCTTTGGTGGGCAGCAAGACTTCAAGTCCCTCTCCCTAAGGGAGAGGGATTTAGGGTGAGGGCTGACCAAGGTGACATACTCCCCCTACATTGGATAGGCAAATCAACACAATTGCAATAAATTACTAAAATGATGCAAACAGCAGAATCAGCAATAACACCTTTTAGACAAAAACTAAATGCACCCTTAACCAAAAACCAAATCACTGTTTTACAAATTAATTTGGGTAAGCGCTGCAATTTAGCTTGTACTCACTGCCATGTAGAAGCAGGCCCTAAGCGAACTGAGGAATTATCACCTGAGATTTGCAACCAACTCATTGAACTGATTCATCGGTTTCCTCAAATAAAAATGGTTGACTTAACGGGTGGCGCACCGGAAATGAACTATGGTTTTAAGCCATTAGTTGAGGCCGCACGGGGAACAGGTAAAGAAGTTATGGTGCGGTCAAATTTGACGATTTACTTTGAACCTGGTTTTGAGGATTTGCCAGAATATTTTGCCCAGAATCAAATTAAAGTGGTAGCCTCACTACCGTGCTACCTCCAGGATAATGTCGATAAAATGCGAGGTCAGGGAGTCTACAATGACTCTATCCGGGCAATTCAATGGCTCAATCAGTTAGGTTATGGAAAAAATTCCAACTTAACTCTCGATTTAGTGTATAATCCTCCACTTCCTTTGAGTGAACAATTTTCTTTAACTCCCAATCAGGATAAATTAGAACAGGATTACAAAGTGTTCCTCAAAGAACATTTTGACATTGATTTTAATCATTTATTCACTATTACTAATTTATCGGTAGGGAGAACTAAATTCTATTTGCAACGAACAAAGCTGTATGCTCCTTACCTGAAGTTTTTAGAGGAGAATTACAATGGCAGTACAGTCGATCATTTAATGTGCCGTGATGAACTTTCTATCGACTATCTCGGTAATGTATATGATTGTGACTTTAACCAAATGGAAAATATTCCCGCTAAGTCTCGTAATGGGGCGGTATTAACGGTGAGTAAACTTTTGGAATTAGGGAGTTTAAATGTAATTGATGAAATTCGGACGGCATCTTATTGTTATGGTTGTACAGCCGGTTGTGGTTCGAGTTGTGGGGGGTCTTTAGTTTAATAAGTCTTAGATTTTTATCCCCCTTCTCTAAAAAAGCTAAAAATCTTTCTCCCCAGCGCTCCCACACCCCAGCTCCCCCGCACCTAAACTCTCCCGTTCTGCCATTAATAGGGCTGTTGCTGCCTTGCTATCTACAGGTTTGGAGAAAAAGTATCCTTGTCCATATTCACATTTCAGGGCAAGTAGAGGTGAAACTTGTTCTGAAAGCTCAATTCCTTCTGCAACGACATCTATACTCAGGGTTTGTGCGAGCATGACAATGGCTTGCACAATTTCTGAATTCTCACCGAGTGCTCCGATGCGGCTAATAAATGAACGGTCAATTTTCAGAGTACTGATGGGGAAGTGGTGTAACCGACTGAGGGACGAATAACCTGTACCAAAGTCATCAATACAGAGATGAATTTTACGTTTTTTGAGTTCTAGCAAAACATCTTTAACCCAGTCAGGATTGTCCATGACAATACTTTCTGTAATCTCCAGTTTTAAACTTCCAATAGCCAGTTTAGTTTCTTTTAAAATGCCGTCAATCAGGCTCAATAAATCGGGTTGAGTAAACTGTTTACAGGAAAGATTCACGTTCATGGTTAATGGAGGTTGAGCAGGAAATTGCTTTTGCCACTCAGACAATTGACGACAAGCTTCTCCCAATGTCCACCATCCCATAGGGCTAATGAGTCCTGTTTCTTCGGCTATTGGGATGAAATCATTGGGGAAAACTAAACCGCGTTCTGGATGTTGCCAACGTACTAATGCTTCAAATCCGATAATTCTACCGGTGGCAAGGGAGACAATGGGTTGATAATAAACTCGAAATTCTTGGCGTTCGATCGCCCGTCGCAAATCTGTTTCTAACTGCAACCGTTCTACTGCAAGTTCATGCATGGCCGCGTCAAACACTTCATAGAAAGATTTGCCTTGCGATCGCGCCCGATACATGGCTAAGTCTGCATTCCGCAGCAACTCTTCAGGTTGCTCATCATGACTGGTACTAATCGCAATACCAATGTTAATCGTCATGAACACTTCTCGATCTTTTAGGTAAAAAGGCGACGTAAGTGTTTGCTGGATACACTCAGCCACATGAGTGGCATCATTGACATCTTGAATACCTTCTAAGAGGATGGTAAACTCATCCGCTCCTAATCTTGCTACTGTATCTGTAGGACGCAGGCATGACTGGAGTCGCTGAGCGAAATTCTGAAGCAATTGGTCGCCAACGTCATTACCCAGACTATCGTTAACCAGCTTAAACCGATTCAGATTGACAAATAGAACCGCAAATCGATCGGGTTCTCGTCGTAGTTTACTGTTACGACTTTGTTTAGCTCGTTGAACCGCTTGCTTGAGGCGATCCATGAATAACGCTCGGTTCGGTAATCCTGTGAGTTGGTCGTAAAAAGCATTGTGAATCAGTTGTTTCTCGGCTTTTTTGCGATCGCTAATATCAAAGGCATAGATGCGAAAACAATCAATTTCTTCTAGGTAGTGCAGCACCTGTTCATAAACAACCGTTCCAATCGTAACTTCGCGCTGGATTGAACCTTTACGTCGTAATATCTCTGCCATCGATATCACCCCAGCTAAAAAGGGATGTTGAGCACCCAATTCTAGTAAATCAGGCAATAAACGCATGGCTTCGGGGTTTAGGTAACGAACATTACCGACTAAATCTGTTTCAATGATGGGGTTGGGACTTAACAGGGCGATGGAAGCCAAGCGTGCCGTTTCTTGCTCTGATTTTCGACGCTCGGTGATATCCCGGCCTACAGACTGAAACTCGACAATTTGACCTTGATTGGAGCTTGGGTCAAAAATTGCTCGATCCGTCCACTGTTGCCAGTGAATGTCTCCATCAGGCATGAGGACTTGATAATCTCGGGTTGCCACTGGATTTTTTGGACTCAATTTAGCAAGCTGTCGTTGCGTTTTTTCCTGATACTCCTGAGGAATAAATTGGAAGATACTACTCCCTAAAAGTTGGGTATGAGTTTTGCCAAAATAACGACAATAGGCATCATTTACAAACGTGAGTGTACCATCGGCTAAAAACCGACAGATGAGTTCAGATTGGTCTTCAACAATGGCACGATAACGTTGTTCGCTTTTTTGCAGTTCTTGTTCTAATTGCTTGCGCTGGGTAATATCGATGCCTACACCGAAAAAGAAATCGAGTTGCCCTTCTTTTCCTGGGTCTGTTTGAGAGGTTTTCAAGATGGGCTTGCCGCGCCACTCTACCAAGAGTTCTCGTCCATCTTTCGTGAGAACGTAGTTTTCCTGAAGAATGGATTGTCGATTTTTAACGAGTTGCTTAAAGGTTTTGTAGAGTATTGGGCGATCGCTTTTGCGGACAAAGGTCAATAAGTAATTTGTCCCTAAAACCTCCTGTAGGGTATAGCCTACAGCCTCAAGAAAGCCTTGATTCATCATAATCGTTCTGCCCTTGGCATCCACCGCCACAAAAAAGGCAGAACTCGTTTCAATCAAAGTCTGACTAAAATCTTTTTGCTGCCGCAGTTCAGCTTCTAGCTGCTTGCGTTGTATCACTAATCCCAATTGCGTAGCCACGGCCGACACCAGTCCGACTAATTGCTGGTCTTCAGCACGGGATTGAGTCAGGAAAAACGTCATAATGGCCAGTATATGGTCGCCAATCAAAATCGGAACACCAAATCCTGCCTTGAGTCCCGCCTGATACGCTTGTGGCCGCACTACTGAAGCATCGGTTTGAGCTGAAATCTCTGCAATCCACTCCGGACGACGCGAAGCCCATACCCGTCCAGGCAATCCTCTATTCGGTTCAAATACTAGTTTTTCACTTTCTTGTCGAAACCATTCCAGGGTTGGGGAGCGGCTATACCAGGCTGAACTACAATCCAATACCGTATAGTCCGGGCGAGGAAGCCACACTTCTCCATAATCCCAGTTCGTGACCTCACAAACCAAGCTCAGTGCTACACCTAGCGCCGTGGAAAAATCTGGGGCTTCGCTAATCAGAGTATAGAGAGATTGCAATAAACCCAGTTCTTCTAACGAGCGTACTCGCTCATTTAAGTCAGTTTTTGGCTCAGGAGATGGGGAGGAGAGCAGAGGAGGTGCTACAGGAGAAGAAACAGCTTTATCCGGTTCATTTTGTTCTCTTGGCTTTTCTGCTTTGACTCTTCCTTTGTCTATATTCCGTGTTGGCAATTGAAGTACTAACCTCACGAGTAGGAGTATCACCCATAAGGCCATGCCTACTATTATTAAAAGGGAAGATACTTGGAGCCACATTTGCCTTGATAACCACAATAACCAAGGGTTCTGGAGCATCACTAATTCTTGAAGAAATAGAGGTTCCAAACATTCAAACATACGCACTCCTAGTCAGGCACCTCATGACTGTTATGGGTATCAAAGTAAAGTTTTTGAGTCGATAGCCAGATTATGCTCAAGTTTGTAGAAGCAGGTTCATGCTTTGCAGACGCTTGAATCTGGGAATAGCCAGACCGAATTATTTCCATTCAGCAAAGATGGATGTCACTTGAGGGACAACTCAGCGAACTAGAAAACTGGCTTGTATGACGTTGTTAAGTTCCTTTGGACGCTTGAGATCATTAGCCCCAATAGAGCAAATTCCCTGCTTAGCACTCTCGATTACACCCAGGTTAAGCAGCATGGCTAAACAGGCATTGTCCAAGGCATTTTTTACTGTTGCACCGTAAGCGGCTAATGCTTTACTTCTCTAACGCCAACGAAAAGTGCAATGTGATGTATGCCTTTTTCTGCAAGCATGGTGTCGGTAGCTGCACTGCATAAGCCATGATTTAGTGTACACGCTTTACTAGCGACGATGCCACTTTGATGAAAGAAAAATACTGAACAGACCCGATAGACTATAGTCCTACCCTACTGGATAAACTAAAAATTAGCCTTAAAAACCTAGGAACATCGTTTAATCAAATTTCTGGGCTGTTCCCTCTATTAACATAGATTAATAAAAGAGAAGGTTTCCTGTATTACTTATTCAAAATTTTAATCAATAGACGACTTATCAATGTTCAAGGATTCCCCAATTTATTCACCTACATTTGTAGTTGAAAATTACTGTTTCTGAGATAATTTTGAATAATACGATCGCACAAATGGCGATTGCTCTTATCCAAGATAGCATTCGTTCGCAGAGAATCCCGCAGGCAATCTCACCAAACAACAAAAATCTATGGCTGTAATCTTGTTATGGTCAAACATAAAGTGAATGATGTTCAAGACTCTCAAACAGCCCTGCCGCCCATGACTAACTATCCAATGCATCCCCATCAGGTTATAGCCCATCAATTAGATACGGTTCAAATTGATGACATTGCACAGTTACTAGCTCTCGCTTTTGAGGAGGGTTCTGGAAGCAGCCAGATTTGTAATGCTCAGGGTGAAGAATTGCTGCGTCGGCTGTATGTTTTGTTCCAGTCTGGACTCAAATTGCAAGCGGCCGTAAACCAAGAAGTCTTGAGTGTGATGAAGGATGAGAAAGTCATCGGTGCAGCAGTGATTCAGGAGCCAAATAGCTCCTTTCCAATTTGGGCGAAGATTCTTTGGTTGCTACAAGTCAGCATTGGTATTAGTCCTGCGGTTGCTAAGCACTTATGGCAGAGCTTGAGAATATTAGAACAGCATCATCCCTCCGAGCCTCATTACTATTTGGTTTTGTTGGGCATACATCCCATTTTCCAAAGTCAAGGGTGTGCTCGTGCTTTGTTGGATGCGCTACATCAGCGTTCGGAAGAGCATCCGCTATCTGTCGGTGTATATCTAGAAACGGCAAATCCACGAAACATAGCATTTTACCAAAAGTTTGGATATCAATTAAAAACGCAAGTTAATATCAAGGGAGTTAGAAATTTCATTATGTTTCGTCCTAATCTTAGCGTATCCGATAATTTTGTACGAGGTATTAGATAGCTTATTGCACCTTTAAGCCACATACACTAAAAAAACTCTAGCTGAGAGAATTAATTTTTCATAAAAAATTCATTAAAGCTAGGAATGTAAATTTAAAATAAAAATAAAAATATATAAAGTCGGGTTTTTATTATACATTTTTCGGCTGACTAAAAATGCAAATCTCAATAGTGATTTAGATTTTGACTCTCACAATTCAGGACGACGAACTAGGTAAAACCTAGAAACCGATTAAAAAGAACCTAAACCTTTTTGCCTGTTTGCAAATTGATTCTTATCCAAGAAACTCTTAATGCTGGTTTTTGGTAAATACTCCTGACAAGCCAGGAAAGCAATGAACAATGAAATAAGGAGAATGAGAAAGGGGTAAATCTCTCCCTCTGACTTCACCTTACACATTCTCTAGAATGAGACCTTAAAATGGCAGAACAATGAATGCCCTGTCAGGCTACCAAATTATCACCCCAATCTATGAAAGTACAACGTCCCTAGTCTATCAGGGCATCCGTAAGGAAGATAACCAACCCGTTATCCTCAAATTTTTCAGGGAAGATTACCCCAATCCGGAAGAAATTTTCCGATATAAACAGGAATATAAAATCACCCATAGCCTCAATCTTGACGGAGTTGTTAGAGCGTATAGCCTAGAAAATTATCATAATACGCTAGTGATAGTCTTTGAGGATTTTGGAGGTGAGTCCTTAAGATTCTTAATGGACAAAAAAAAGTTTACTCTGGTAGAGTTTTTATTAATTGCTATACAGTCGGCTGAAGTTTTAGGCAGAATCCACAACAAAAATATTATTCATAAAGATATTAATCCTTCTAATATTGTTTTCAATTGCCAGACAGGGCAATTGAAAGTTATTGATTTTGGGATTTCTACTATCTTATCTAGAGAAACTCTAGCAATTAAAAACCCAAATGTTTTGGAAGGAACTCTTGCTTACATTTCACCAGAGCAAACAGGGCGGATGAATCGTTCACTCGATTATCGCACTGATTTTTACTCTCTTGGTGCCACTTTTTATGAACTGCTCACTCATCGATTGCCTTTTGAAACCACAGATGCGATGGAGTTAGTTCATTGTCATATTGCTAAAAATCCCGTACCTCCTCATGAAATTAATCCTGAAATTCCCCCAGTTATTTCAGCGCTAGTTATGAAGTTATTAGCAAAAACGGCTGAGGAACGGTATCAGAGTGCTTGGGGGATTAAAGCTGATTTAGAAGCATGTCTGTTACAGCTTCAAAATAATAGCCAGATTTCAGAGTTTATTCTCGGTAGCCAGGATATTTCTGAAAAGTTTCAAATTTCGCAAAAGCTTTACGGACGAGAAATTGAAATAGAAGCTCTTATTGCTGCATTTAAGCGAGTTGCTACCGAGAAATTAGGACAAAAAGAATTACATCTAAATTCTGAATTTGCCCTTTCTCCTACTTCTGTAGAACTTATGCTCATTTCTGGGTATTCGGGTATGGGTAAATCAGCTTTAGTCCAAGAAATTTATAAACCCATTACCCAGCTTCGAGGGTATTTTATAGCTGGTAAATTCGATCAATTTCAGCGTAATATACCTTACTCAGCAATTGTTAGTGCTTTCTCGAACTTAGTTCAACAAATTTTAACTGAAACGGAAACATCTCTTGCTCAATGGAAAGAAAAACTTTTGACCGCATTGGGGGCTAATAGTCAGGTTATTATTGATGTTATTCCTGAATTAGAGCTGATTGTAGGTCAACAACCTGAAGTTCCTGTCTTAGAGCCATCCGAATCTCAAAATCGCTTTAATTTAGTATTTCAAAACTTTATTAAGGTATTTACTCAGCCTCAACATCCTTTAGTTATATTCCTTGATGATTTGCAATGGGCAGATGCAGCTTCTTTAAAGTTAATAAAGTTGCTAATGACAGCCCCTGATAGCCAATATTTATTTTTGATTGGAGCGTTTCGTGACAATGAAGTAAACGCTAGTCATCCCCTGATGTTAACGGTAGACAAAATCCAGGAATTTGGAGCGAAAATCAATTATATTTTCCTGCCACCCTTAGATTTTAACAATATTAATCAATTGATTTCAGATACTCTACATTGTCCTCCTAGTGAAACCACTGCTTTAACAGAGTTAATTCAGGCTAAAACCGGGGGGAATCCCTTTTTTATGCAGGAATTTTTAAAATCACTTTATACTGAAAATTTAATTAAATTTGACCGAAAAATCAAGAGTTGGCAATGGGACTTAAAACGAATCAAAGCTCAAAATATCACTGATAATGTGGTAGAGCTAATGGCTAATAAAATTCAAAAATTGAGTGTAAAATCACAACGTGCATTACAACTAGCCGCTTGTATTGGCAATCAGTTTGACCTTGAAACTTTAGCTATTATTTTAGAACAATCAGTAACCCAAACAGCATCAGATTTGAATGAAGCCATTATAGAAAGTTTGATATTCCCCCTCAATGATACCTATAAAGTTGTTAGTGAATGGGGGTTAGAGATTACAGAGAATCAAAAAAATAATTTTCAAAATTTATTGGATGTTACCTATAAATTTACACATGACCGAATTCAACAAGCTGCTTATTCTTTAATTTTTGAACAAGATAAACAAACCATCCATTGGAAAATTGGTCAACTTTTGCTACAAAAGATTCCACAGCATTTGCAGGAGCGAAGAATTTTTGATATTGTCAATCAACTTAATTTAGGCGTTAAATTAATTACCGAAAAGCACCTTCTTTATGAACTTATTCAATTAAATTGTATTGCAGGTAAAAAAGCTAAAAGTTCAGCCGCTTATGAGCCAGCTTGGAATTATTTTAAAACTAGCCTAAATTGCCTGAGTTCTGATAGTTGGCAAACTCAGTATGAGTTGACTCTCAATTTATATGTAGAAGCGGCAGAGGCTGCATACTTAAGTGGCAGTTTGCAAGAAATGAATCACTTAACATCTGTGGTTTTGCAAGGAACTAAAACACTTCTAGACCAAGTTAAAGCTTATGAAGTTAAAATTCAAGGCTGTACTGCCCATAACAAACCCTTAGAAGCTATCGACACGGCACGAGAAATACTAACAAAGTTGGGCATTAATTTTCCTAAGAAACCTAATAAATTTAATATCCTCATCGAATTAGTCAGGACAAAAATCAAGTTGTCGGGGAAACCCATTAAGGATTTAGCCAATCTAGCAGAAATGACTGACCCTTATCAACTAGCAGCTATGCGTATCTTATCTAGTGTTGCGTCTGCTGCTTATTTTTCTATCCCCGAATTATTTGCCCTGATTACATTTAAACAGGTTAATTTATCACTAACCTACGGAAATACGTCTGTGTCTTCCTATGCCTATGCTACCTATGGGTTAATTCTTTGTGGTGAAGCTGTCGGGGATGTGGAAACGGGTTATCAATTTGGTCAACTTGCACTAAGTTTAATGGATAAATTTAATGCACAAAAGCTTAAAGCTAGAACCTTACTGATTGTTAATTACTTTATTAGACATTGGAAGGAACATCTCAAGGAAACCTTAACTCCTTTATTAGATGCTTATTTAGTAGGTTTAGAAACCGGAGATTTAGAATATGCTGCTTATTCAGCCTGTGTATACTCTTATCATTCTTATGTACTAGGTAAGGAACTATCTAGGCTGGAACGAGAGATGGCAATGTATAGTAATACCTTAAGGCAGCTTAAGCAAGAAACAGCATTTTATTATAATCAGCTCAATCGTCAAGTTGTACTCAATTTATTAGGTCGATCTGAAGATAAATGTCGTTTAATTGGTGAGAGTTATGATGAAATAAAAATGTTGCCTCTTCATATCGAGGCCAATGCTCAAAATATTTGTCATTCCTTATATTTTTATAAATTAGTGCTTGGCTACCTCTTCCAAGACTATCAACAAGCGCTTGAAAATGCTGCCTTAGTCGAACAACATTTAGATAATGCTGTGGGTAGCATTCCTCTCTCCCATTTCTATAATTCTTTGGTTCACTTAGCGATTTATTCGGATGCTTCTAAATCAGAACAAGAAAAAATATTATTAAAAGTAAAATCTAATCAAAAAAAACTTAAATCATGGGCACGTACTGCCCCGATGACTCACCTCCATAAATTTTACTTAGTCGAAGCAGAACGAAATCGAGTTCTGAATCGTAAAGCTGAGGCAATGGAGTATTATGATCTTGCCATTAAACTTGCTCAAAAACACCAATACATTAATGAAGAAGCAATCGCGCACGAACTGGCTGCCAAATTTTATCTGGCTTTAGGAAAAGTAAAAATTGCACAGGTTTATCTCCTCGATGCTCGTTATTGCTATCAACAGTGGGGAGCTATTGCTAAAGTTCAGGATTTAGAAAAGCAATATCCCCAATTATTATCTAGAAAATCCGACAATGGAACAACGACTCAGTTTACAACATCCGTCCAACGGAATCGGGTGATTGACACCACAACCTCCAATAAAATCCGAACTACGAGTAATAGTAGCTCAGATGCACTAGATTTAGCCGCCGTTATCAAAGTCAGCCAAGCTATTTCCGGTGAAATGATGCTGGATAAGTTACTCGCCAAACTCATGAAAATTCTTATTGAAAATGCGGGAGCACAAAAAGGCTTTTTGATTTTAGAACGTGCAGGTAAATTGCTCATTGAAGCTGAAGGTGCAGTGGAGAAAGAGCAAGTTAAAGTAACAGTATTGCAATCTATATCTATTGACTCTGTAGAATCGGATAAAAGTACACTTTTACTATCCCAAGCCATCGTTAATTATGTCGCTCGCACCCAGGAAAGCGTGGTATTAAATGATGCGATGGGTGAAAGCCAATTTAAGCTTGACTCATACATTATCCAAAATCATCCCAAGTCAATTCTCTGCTTTCCTTTAGTTAATCAAGGTAAACTTATCAGCATTGTTTACTTAGAAAATAATCTCACTACAGGCGTATTTACTCCCGATAGATTAGAAGTATTAAAACTGTTGTCTTCCCAAGCCGTTATTTCTATAGAAAATGCTCAGCTTTACTCTGAAGTAAAGGAAAGTGAGAGGAGGTTAACTCAGTTTTTAGAAGCAATGCCGGTTGGTGTATCCGTGCTAGATGCCAGCGGCAAACCTTACTACGGAAATCGCATTGCCCAACAATTACTTAACAAAGGCATTATCTCTGAAACCTCAATTCAGCAACTAACCGATAATTATCCAATTTATCTGGCAGGAACCGATTGGACTTATCCCACTGAAAAATTACCCGAAACCAGGGCATTAAGGGGAGAAACATCCACAGCCGACGACTTAGAAATTCATCAAAAAGATAAAGTAATTCCGATTGAAGCTTGGGGTACACCCATCTTTGATGATAAGGGAAATATTACCTATGCTCTTGTTGCCTTTCAAGACATCACCGAACGCAAACGAGCAGAGTCTGAACGTAAACAATTTACATCAGAACTGTTTCAACTCAATGAAGCATTTTCTCGTTTTGTCCCACGCCAATTTCTCCAAATTTTGGATAAAAAAAGTATTATTGATGTCCAATTAGGCGACCAAGTTCAAAAGGAAATGTCAGTCCTCTTTGCCGATATTCGTGATTTCACCAATCTATCGGAAAGCATGACTCCGCAAGATAATTTTAATTTTATTAATGCCTATCTCAGTCGTATGGAACCCGTCATTATTACTCATCAGGGTTTTATTGATAAATATATTGGCGATGCAATTATGGCACTATTTAGCCGAGGGGCAGATGATGCAGTTCAAGCCGGAATAGCCATGCAACATCAACTGGCAGATTATAATCAACATCGCATACGCCGTGGCTATGTACCGATTCAAACAGGTATTGGTATCAACACAGGTTCTTTAATGTTAGGCACTGTTGGGGGGCCAAATCGCATGGATGGGACGGTTATTAGCGATGCCGTCAATTTAGCATCAAGAATTGAAGGGTTAACAAAAAATTATGGAGTATCTTTATTGATTTCTCACTATACATTTGCCCAATTAAATGATGTCAATCAATATACTTTTCGCTTGATTGAACGGGTGCAAGTCAAAGGCAAAACAGCGATGGTGAGTGTTTATGAAATATTTGATGCCGATCCTCCTGAAATCCGAGAAAAGAAATTAATCACAAAAACGGTTTTTGAGGAAGGCTTATTACTATATAATCTCAATTCTTTAAAAGAAGCCGCAAAACGGTTTGAAGATGTTCTCAGGCAAAACCCACAAGATAAAGTGGCTCAAATTTATTACCTGCGTTCTCAACATAATTAAATTATAAATTTAGGGGAGAGGCTAAAAAAAACATCCCATCAAACCCTTTAAAGGTGTAGTATCAAATCCAGTTAATTTTTATAAAACCTGTAAAGGCGGGCTTAGGAATCAGCTTTGGGTAGTACCGACAACTTAACATTAAAAGCCGCCCCTACGATAATCTGGTTATTCAAACGAATTTGGTATAGCAGTCACCAAGGCGATTAGGACAAAGCCAAATACTGAAACCTTGACATCTTTTCCCTTCTGCCGTCTGCCCTCTTCCCTCTGCCTTTTGCTATATAACGGCTTATGTCCGTTTCCGCTTACCACTGATTTTGAGTTGCCGAGTACTTTTAATCAAATTACGCAGTCGTTGTCGCAGATGCTTAATATTAGGCGTCTGATTGCCATAACGCCAACTTATATAAGCCTGGGAAATTTCATCAATCACCTCAGCCGAGTCGGGTGAATAGCGTGAACGGGTCACTCTGGCATATTCTAAGGGAGTCTGTGCTGGTTTTTTGGCATAGCCTTGAGTACCCAACAAATGAACCATTTGCTGATAAAGGTTTTCCATGGGGGGTAAGCCCGCTAACCAGCGACGGTAGCGCCATGTTCGCCATTGATTCCAACCTAACCACCCCAAAAAACCTAGGGCGATCGCACCAATTACACCTGCAAAAAAACCAACCCAACCACTGGTAAAAACTCTCCACACCCAGGCAATAATTCGGATGATTCCACTAATCAACCAACTCCAAACATTACCAATAAAATTGCTCACCGGTGAAGGCAACCAACCCGCCACCCATCGCCAAAACTGGCGCAACACCCCAAATGTGTCAGTCTCCTCAACACTGGGAGGAACCAACGGATGGCCAGGAATAGGGTCAAAGGTAAACCAGCCGTATTCAGGAAAATAAACCTCAGTCATCGCATAGGCATCGGTATTTTGAACGATGTAAAACCCTGTAAACGGATTAAACTCACCTGTACCAAACCCCACTACCAGACGTGCGGGAATACCCAGAGAACGCAGCATCATGGTCAGTACAGTGGAGAAATGGTCGGGATACCCTCCTTTGTACTTAAACAAAAAGGCTTCAACTAAGTCTTCGTTTTTCTCTAATACTGGTAAATTAAATGGGTCTTCTGGCAGCGAATAACGTTGCTTGAGAGCCTGTGCTAAATACAACGCCTTTTCATAGGGCGATGTAATCGGACGAGGTGATGTGGCCAAAAGTCTTTCCGCTTCTTGGCGTACTCGTTCACGAATAGCAGGCGGAACATCGAGATAATATTTTTGGATGTTCTTGGGATAATCGGTCGATGCCTTTTGCAGTTGGCTGCGATCGCGATAAGGGACTTCTGAAATCACAGTATAGGTGAGTCCCTCAATCAAGCTTGCCGGTGCTCGCAACCCCCCTTCTGGGTCAATTTCAACGTCTCGAGACGGAAAATACAATTGCTGAGGATGACTTAAAGCCGGAAGCAAATTAGGCAGTTCCGAAACTACCGTATAACTCTGCACCACTTGCTCAGTCCGTTGGGCTGTAAAGGGTATGGGGATAAAAAATCGGTAAGACCACTCCGGCCGATTAATCCTCACCACCTTCTCATCGCGAGAAATTTCCCACCCCTGACCGGTATAACGGTCAAACGCCAATACTCGCCAAAATCCGGGCGCTTGAGAACGCACTCGCAAAACCACCTTTGGCTTCAGTGCTCCCCGTAGATTTTGATTCATCTGGCTACTAAAGCCATAATAAAAGGTGTCATCCATCTGACCCGTGCCAGAGGTGCCACCTTGTTCACCCTCACTGCTACCACTGGGGTTGCCCTCACGGACGTATCCAGGATTAATAATGCCACCCCGATTTTCATTCTCAAAGCTCTGATTGGCTGTACTTCCTGGTGCACTTACCGGAAAAGTTTGGAGTTGATAACCCGGAAAACGGGGCATCAGGGCAAAAATTGCTAAGCCCAATCCAACAATCACCACCAGAAACAAACTCAGATGCCGGAACGAAAGAGGAGAGGAACCGAGGCGTCGGAGTGAGGTGTTGCGGCGCTTTGGCTTGCTGGTCAAACCCAGGCGCGACTGATAGTCAAGAACAAGTGTGGGTAGAGCGATCGCTAAAAATACACCCAACAACGGGGCAAAGGCTAGTGTTTGGCTGAGGGTTCCAGCAACCCCCAACAAAATTAGTCCAATAACCATTGAGTACCCCAAATCTTTGCGACGGGGTAGGTCAAAGCTATGGAGAACTTGTAACTGAATTAATAATTCTGCCAGCACTAAGCGGGTATCGTTGAGCTGACCCAACAAGTTGGCAAAAAATGCCCCTAAGGCCAGCAACATACCAATCGCTAGCAAAAACTTCAAGGCGATATTGCGCTCACGGCGACGATACCAACTCCAGGTGGCTCCTATCGCACTCAGAGGCACCGCCCAAACGCTCATCTGCGTTTGTGCCGCCAAATCTGTAGCGATAATCCCAACGATGACCAGCGCCTGCACCAGCACCCGCAGCCAAATTGAATTTTCGGTTTCGGGAGTGGATGTTTGCTCAAGACGCTGCCATAGCTGACCGAAGACGGGTAGACGCCGTAATTGTCGTATTCCGATCGTCATTGGCCAATAAGGTTATGGGTGAATCAGTCAATGAGCAAGAGCTTTTGGACTCATAGACCCCTGACTAATGCCAACATACCAAATTCCAATCCAACCCGCCCAATGGGGATTTCAGCTTATCTTCCGTTTCCACAAGAATGTTTTAATTCTCTCCTAAGCCAGAAAGTCAAATGTCAAAATCGGCCATTGGTGTTCTCTGTCCTGCGACCCATGACCCATGACTTAGGCGTATTACGGTTTTGTATTACAGCGTGGGGCAGATCGCAAAAATTAGAGGCGTTTGTTCTGAATCATGGAAACGAATTTCCAAGGGATACGTCTGATTCGGTTGTAAATCAAACGACTCCACGCTCAGATAACCAGGATAGGTACGTTGGGCGCTGGCCGATGCCTGAGGTGTCCGTAATGTCAGACTCCCCCCACGAGGCAAACGACTTGTAACGTGTAGCTTAGCCACTCCATCTTGCATCTGATAGTCGGCTTGCACGGTGACAGTACCGGCTGAGGTCTGCCATTGCCGCTCTACAGGGGTATTGGCGGGCGAGATGGGCACCGTTAAGGTACTAATAATCTCTTTAGCCGCCAACAGCGCCAGCATCATCTTTTGGTCGGTGGCAGCATCGTCATACGTACCCGGAAATTGTAAACGTTCCCCAGCAACCGAACGGGTGGGATACAGTAGCACCATGCCGGCCAATTGATTCAGCGCTTGGAATTGGTCGGGGAATAAACTCTCCACTGCATGAACCAGTCTGGCTCCTAGCTGACGCCGGGAATACACTGCCTCAGAACAAGCGTCCAACAGTTGTGCTAGAACGTTTTCTGGCAAAGAAACAGGCAGCTCCAGCTTAGAGAGCTGGGGCATCCACAGGCGAACTGGGGGAACCCAACTATCTACTGCAACGTCAGATAGATCAGGTTCATAGTCAGAAACATCCGTCTCCCACGGAAACAGGGGAGGATGGCGCTCGATTTCAGATATTAGTCGGCGTTTTAAAATAGCCTGAAAACGATTTTCCACAGTCGGCATTTCTCCCAAGTGGTAAGGGCGGACTTCACCGCCCGGTTGAATATCCTCATACTCCAGGATTTCTCCTGAATTAGCCCATGTGCGGTCATGAGCCGCTTGATTTATGTCAAAAGGTGCAATGTTCAATTCTTCTAAATCAGGTGAGTCTACAAGTGGGTCGATTTGCTCCAACTCAAAATCCGCTGCCATCATCTCCTCAGAACCGACAGCGCTTGGGGTTTGGCTATCTACTGGGGATGAAGCAGTGGGAATGGACTCCTCTAGTAGCCACTCGATTAAGCGAGTGTAAAGAATGTCCGAGTTGTTATACATGTCACTATTCATCTTGTGATGCACCTGATCCGGATACTGAACTATTGCGAATATCCCAGGCAATTTCAAGTAGTTTAAACCATCGTTTTTCGACCTGGGTAACAGTACAACCTAGCGCTTGGGCGATTTCGCTCGTTATTCGACCTTGTTGCTTAAGTTCGAGTAATTCTCGTTGCCCAGCGCTAATTTTGTTTTGAAACCGTTGCCATTCTGTTGGCGTCAGACCGAGATTACGCTCTAAATCCGCTTCGAGCCATTGGTGAACGAGTTCCCAACGGTGAGACAAAGCAAACCGAATTAGATGGTACTTAAAACGCTGTTGTAGGTAATCCCTCTGGCGCGGAGTCAGACCTAAAATCTGTTCGATTTCGCTCGTGGGCAAATCTTGCAGGCGTAATACAAAGTATTCGGCACAATCCTGTTGTTGGCGGTCTTCCAGATAACTCAGTAATTCCTCAATTACCGTATCCCGGAGATTGGCCTCCAAGGGTTCGGGTTCAGAGGCCACCATCATCTCGCGTACCTGCTGGATGGCAGCATCATTCCAGTTGGTATCAGTTTCTTGGGCTGCCCCTTCTGCGGCAGTATCCATATCCACTGAGGTTTCTGGCGGTTGCTGCTGGGAGAAGGTTTGCGCTCTGAGAATGATTAATTGCTGAGAGCGGCGACCGGGTAAGGGGATACGTCGTTTGGCATATCGTTCGGTAAATGCCATATATTCAGCGAGTTCCAGCAGAGTTCGCGGCCGATAGCCCGCCTCAATGACGTTTTCTCGCCGAAAGGCATTTAAGGATTCGACGTAAAATCCTTGTAAGAAATCTTCGATTAAGGTCAGCCGTGCTTGGTAGCTGGCGGCGGCCTGCGGCGGGGTAATGTAGCGATAGATGATCGCACTCAAGGTACTCTGAAGTTCGATTCGTCCACGCTGCGACCCCATTTTGTAGTAGTTTAAGACTTGCTTGAGGCGATGGGTTGCCAGGGTATGTGCCCAACTCTCAACGTCTCCCGAGGTCTGTATCCGACTACTCTCGTTACAGATTCGGCTCACTTCGTCTGCTAAACGGGCAGCAACATCGCGGCAGTTCTGCTCACCCGCTCGAATTGACTGCCGAAATTCGTCATACAGTAGCTGAAAAATTGCTTCCACGCCCTGGCAGACTTCCCTCATGATTTTCATTCGTTAACTTTAGACCCTAATACAAACGCATATTCGACCAATTTGATCTGGGTTTAGACTCAAGATAGCAGCCCCCTTGCTTTTCTTTATTGCTCATGAATTTAGACCAACAAATCCAAGTTCTGATTGATAATGCACCACAAGACGGAACGACGCCTAAAATCATTGAAGCGATCGCACCCGTACTCAAACTGCTTGCCAGCCAACTCCAGCATTTGGAGTATCACATTCTCCAAACTCTCGATGAGGGTTGGGTGCTGACTACCCTGAGCAATCGCGCTCAACCAGAGGTTCAAAAAAATGTGATTTACGCATTTGCTACTCTCAAAGACGCGGCTGACTTTCAGTCGGTTTCTGACCCTCAAATTTTGGCCATGCCTGTACCGATTACGCACATTTTGTTCCAAATGCTGGCACTTGATGCCGTCACTAGTATAGTTTTCTTCGATACACCCGGTAATTTAACCTCTGGCACCGAGGTGCGTCGAGATGACCTACAAAATTTAATTTCAACGCAGTTACAACAGCGTCAGCCTAAACCTAGGTCATATCCTAGCAATCTTCCTCCAGATATCGCCTGAATCCCTCTTGCCAATGCTGCATATCCCATGGTAGATTCAACCTTTCTCTCAATGGGTAGAGATTCCTAGTCTTGGGTTAATGCCGAAAGCACTCCTTCTAGACTCTTGCATCTAGCTTCTAGAAGACCCCCTCTCCACCTCAGAGTATCGTGGCGGCAAATTGAACCCTGTTTGTGCTTGAACGTTCCTGATGACTTTTCAACAGTATATGATGTAAAGCCTTCGAGCCTAGCGCGGTTTCTCGTTCCAACTTACCACTATTTGCCAGAGCTTGTTGCACTGACTTCCCCCGTCATGGCTATTTTGGCTTGAACTTGCGCCAATAGCGATTTAAACGTTAAGTTTTGTTACGAAACCCGAGCTAGGCTCCTGAAACATTACCTTGTCCCTGTAAAGGTACTTACTAGTCTTTGGGTTTGTCAATATCGTGTAAAGAAATGATAATTTCCCAGTCTCCTGGCGCGGGGCATAGAGTCCTGCACTTTTTAAGGCTGGCTCAGTACATCCGACTCAGGACATAATCGGCTAAGTCGATCAGCGCTTGAGTTGAAGCGGAGGGCTTAAGGACACTCAAGCTGTCTACGGCCATTTGCGCGTGCTGTGCTGCTAACGTGCGTGAACGTTCGATCCCCTTACTCTCTTGCACCAAGGCGAGTGCTTGACGTAGATCATCAGGCTGGGCAAACTCTCTTTCGATAAACACTTCCAGGTAGGGTTTTTCTTCCAGAGCATACAATACGGGCGCGGTTAAATTCCCACTGACCAAATCTGAACCGGCGGGTTTACCCAACGCTTCAGTTGAACCCGTGAAATCTAAAATATCATCGATAATCTGGAAGGCTAACCCCAAATGACGCCCGTAGTGGTATAAATTTTCTGTCACCTCATCTGCCACGCCACTGAGAATCCCTGCGGACTTAGCACTATTCGCCATCAGTGAAGCCGTTTTACAATAAGTCTTCTCTAAGTAAGCGTCCATGCTCAGGGTGGTATCAAAGCGAGTCAGCGCTTGTTGGATTTCACCTTCGGCCATATCTTTGATTACCTCAGATAGCAACTTCACAACGTCTAAGTTGCCCAGGTTGGCTAAATACCAAGCGGATTGACCGAATAAGAAATCCCCGGCCAGCACAGCCACGCGGTTGTTAAACAAGCTATTGACCGTCGGAACATTACGACGGATTTCTGACTCATCCACAACATCATCGTGGACTAGACTTGCCGTGTGAATCATTTCTGTGATTTCTGCTAATCGTCGATGACGTGGCGTAATGTCGGAGTCTATTAAGGTGGCTCGAGAAATTAAAAAGACAATTGCCGGTCTTACGCGCTTTCCTGCCGCTCCAAATAGATGTTCGGCTGCGGCATATAGGATGGGATGACGCGCTCCCACTAAGTTTTTGAGATTCTCGGCCAGTTGGTACAGGTCGGTTTCGACAGGAGCAAAAAGGGTGGTAACTGAAGTCATGGATTGGGCGACTCAGAAATTAGGTTACGAAATTTTACAAATTCTTTCTTTAATTCTAGGCGAAGCATCCCGAACAGGGAAGTTTAGTTTAACTAATCGCTGATCCCAAGCGTAATACCTAGGTTTGTATCGACATATTAAGTCTATGAAAAAATTAGTGCAGCTTGCTTGGCGTCTTATGTTAAGCTATCTAGTAAGGGTTTGAAAAAATTAATAGATATATTGATTCCAAGGTAGTAAGCCAAGGGAGTGAGGGAGAGTATTTCACTTGCTCGGTTGGTGTAATACGCAGTCAGTAGACAGAGAAGCCTGATGATTGTGGATGACCTCTCAGTGACTGTACTGAGATACGTCATTCGTCAGACCTAATACTAAACTTCCAGCTTGGCAGAGAGTCTGAGCTAAGTATAACTTTCCTTTATAGGAGTTTAATAGTTCGGCGAGCCAGCCAGGAAGTTACAAGGGAACAGATATCTGTATTCCTAAAGTTGTTGTATGCCAACGGTGTTGTGAGTCAGAGAAGATTCTAAGAACACTGTTGGAAGAGTTTATATTGAATTTTCCTTTCCTCCCTCTTGTCCACACTATGATTTACATGGATATGCCTGTGATTATTCCTGTTCTAGCAACCGGTTATCTATTAACGATTTATCTGCTGCTGATGTTAGCGCAGCGGACGATCAAGAACTCGCAATATATTAACAATTCTTTGGCTGATACCTATGGGGGTTCCATCCCCACAGACCACAATTCTCAAATTCTGGATGAAGGCGAAGAATTATCTTATCCAATGAGGGGAAATGCTTCATTTTCCCCCGAGCGACCTTCGACTGTATCGGCTACTACAAATGTTCAAGAAGCGAGTAGTATGACTTGATGGACTCAGATGTGGGTGAAAAACTAAGGGGAGAGAATGTTCTTCAGGTCTATTTTTTCACCCATCATCAACAGCAATTGATTGGATGGAGACGTTCTAATAAATGAAGTTCCATCACCTCTAAGGAGCGCATAATTAATGACCGAAATGCTAATCCTTGGGCAGATAGATTAGCCCAAATAAAATCATAATTTTATTTTAACCCTATGAACGGGTAGAAACGGCCTCTAGGGTCTTTTTTTAACTTCAAAATTGGGTTATTCCACTGATTCTAGCGATACCGATGGAGATGATACTGTCGGTAAAGATACTTTTTCAATTACCGGGGTGTAGCCTAACCATCGTACTGACCCTTGAGCAAATTGATGAGGGCAACCACTGACACAAAATCGAGTCGGTAGTGGTGCACGATTGTTTTTCAATCCCATTAAATCTAATTCTTGGGCGGCGGAGGCAACTAGATGTACCGCAGGGTCAACGAGTTGAACCGTTGGGGGGAGGATAGTGCGGATGATAGGGGATAAAAGCGGATAATGGGTACATCCATAAATGAGAGTATCAATGCGCTGCTGCAGTAAAGGCGTCAGGTACTGCCGTGCCACTTCTGCCGTGTAGGGGTCATCCAAGCGGTTTTGTTCCACAAGGGGTACAAACTCCGGGCAACCGACTTGCCAAACTTGTGCCGTTGCTTCAATTTCCGAGATGGCACGACGATAGGCATTGCTAGCCGCAGTTGCTGGGGTAGCAATCACCCCAATGCGACGACCCTCTTGAACCGCAGCACGCGCTCCCGGTAAAATTAGCCCCAAAATCGGGAGATCAAAATCGCGTCGTAAAGTTTCCAGTGCCAGGGCATCACTGGTATTACAGGCTAGAAGAACCATTTTGACGCCCTGTTCCATCATCCAAGTGAGAATCTCTAGACCGAACTGCAAAATTTCACTGGCGGATCGGGTTCCGTAGGGTAGACGCGCTGTATCCGCAAAGTAAAGAATCGATTCGTTGGGAAGTTGTCGGTAGAGTTCGCGCAAAACGGTGAGTCCACCCACCCCACTATCGAAAACACCAATGCGACGTTGCCAGGGTTCTTCCTGAGAGGCCCGATACACGGGTGGAAAACGTTTCTCTTCAGGAGAGGAGGCAGCACAAGCATCAGACAGGTTTTGTCCGGGAGAGTTTTTGAAGTAAGACTGGGAAAAATTGGACACTGGTGTTGATTAGGAAAAAGAGGTTTAACTACTCTGTTGAATGTACTGGAGAATACCACGAGCGATCGCTTGTGCCATCTGAGTGCGGTAAGCCGGACTAGATAATTTAGCGGCGTCTTCTGAGCCGGTGACAAAGCCAACTTCCACTAAAACAGCAGGCATAGAAGTCTTTCTCAGAACGTAGAATCGGGCTTTTCGTACCCCTCGATCTTTGGCATTGACACCTTGCAGGATACTCTTATGAATCGTCTGGGCAAGACGCTGACCGCTATTGTAATAATACGTCTCAATCCCATTTACATCTGGCCGACTGCGACTGATCGCGTTGGCATGGATGCTGACAAACAGATTAGCATTTGTCCGCTCGGCCATCGTGACTCGGGGGGCTAGATCGACGAAGTAATCAGAATTTCGAGTCAGTACAGCTTGGACACCTTGCTGCTCTAAAATGGCAGCCACTTGTTGAGAGATGGGCAAAATAACATCTTTCTCTCGCAGTCCCCCTATGCCAATTGCGCCTGGGTCTTTTCCTCCATGGCCTGGATCGACCATCACTACCACACGTCCCTTGGGTACACGGGGCAATGAGGCCGAAGGTTGATTGCTGGCAGGAGGAAGGACGGGAGTAGGAGTATTCCGTTCAGGGGGTGGCACAGGAATCGAACTCACGGGTACTGCTGCTGAGGCTGAAGGCTTGAGTTGCAGCGCCAGAAGCTGATCATTGAGTCGATTTAGAGTTCCGATTTGAGTGTCCGAATCGGGCTCAACCAAAATTACAACCGTTCGGGAATCCTGCTGCCGCAGAAGGATACGTGACAGGGGGCTATCTGCCTTTAATTGTGGCCCTTGAATTCGTTCGGCTAGGCGAGCAGAGGGGATAGTAATCCGGTACGCCTTAGCATTGGCATCCCAACTCGTTTGGGCACTGACTTGTTGGTTGGAGCGAATCTGGAGTTGAGTCTGATTATTCGTCAGTTCAATCGCCTCAATCGTGGCTAATTGACCGGAATTGTTTCCAGAACCCGGACGGTTGGGGGTGTTGGGTAAAGGCAGCCGTTGTGAGGAGCGGTCATCAGCGCGATTGGGTGAAGGGGCAACTCGTTCAGGCTTGGGTAATTGCACCGTCCATTGGTTGGGTGAAAGCCCTCGGAATTTGACTTCTTTTGGGTCTAGGGTATAACCCGGAGCTAATTCAATCACAATTCGAGTGGTATTTGCATCCACTTGTCCTACTCGAATTTCTCGAATTTCTCCGCTCCCCCGTTGATTAACCGTCCGGCCTCCACCCAATGAAATTCCGGGTAGATCAATGACCAATCGAGTGGGATTGGGCATTAAAATTGCCTTGGGTTGAACTCCACTATCGGTGATAAATACGAGTCGATTTTGACTGTTATCAAACCGCCAAGACCTAAGTTCACGCGCTTCGGCAACTGAGGAAAAAAGTAAAACAATCAAAAAGCTGGGAAGTAGTAGTAGCCAGCGAAATCTCACAATTATTGCTCCTGTTCAAAGCTTGGTTCTACATCAAAAGAGCGGTTAGTCATTCATCAGGCTGGAATGAGTTGGATATGGCAAAAAACCCACGTTTCTTCCCTTTTGTCAAGATAGAGTGGTGAATTCCATAGGCATTTTTGTACCAACTCAGCCTTAAACTTTTGTGCCACACCCTCTCAATGCATACCAATGGGCATCTGTCTGCTCGAGACCGTCAACCTCAAGGGACGTAGACTAGCTCATTAAGTTTCAGGAGAAATAGTATACACAGGTTTTTCCAATTCAAAAATACTTAAGATGAGTCTGCCATCATGCCTCAGAAGAACAGAGGAGTTGGGGAAAAGGAAGTGAGGGAATTTGAGTTGAACCGTTACTGAGAAATTAAGTGGCTCAATTCTCGGCTTTGCCCCCTCTTCCGCTCCTCCACACTTCTATTCCCGTGCCTCTTCCACCTGTTCAGGTGCCTCCTGTCGGTTCGCAGATGGTTCTACTGCCACTGCTTCGGTACTAGCCCCATCTAAGGCAGGTATTTCTGACCCAGTGGTGGGTGCAGGTTCTCGAAAAACCAATCGTAGAAAAGGTGGAGCAACAAATGTGGTCAAAATGACCATCATAATAATTGCCGCCTCCGTCGCTGGCGATAGAACGCCACTAGCCGAGCCTACACCCAAAAATACCAGCCCTACTTCACCTCGAGGAATCATCCCCACCCCAATAGCCAGTCGGTTAATTCCCGGTTGACCGAACACGAATAAACCAGTAACTACCTTACCCACGATGGCAACGACAATCAGGAAAACTGCCAAAATCAAGCCTTCGCGATTGGCAGGAACAGCCGGATTTAAAACACTCAAATCCGTTTTTGCCCCGACGGTAACGAAGAAAATCGGCACCAACATATCTGCCACAGGAATCACTTGTTCTTCTAAATCTCGGCGCTTATCGGTTTCTGCCAAAACTAATCCGGCAGCAAACGCTCCTAAAATTGCTTCTAATTGAATGACTGCACCAATGTAAGACAAGATAAAGGCAAAAATCAGGGCAGCTAGCAATAACTGACCCCGTGTTTTCATCTCATTAACCAAGGAGACAAAAAAGGGACTTAAGAAACGCCCTAGCAATATAGCGCCGACCAAAAAAACTGCGGCGCTGATAATGAGATAGATGACATTGCTAATCTCAATTTCACCGGTTTTTGCCAGACTAGCCACCACAGCCAGGACAATAATTCCTAATACGTCATCTAGAACAGCCGCACCGATAATAATTTGACCTTCTTTGGAACTTAACTGACCGATTTCTGCTAAAACCTTAGCCGTAATTCCAATACTGGTCGCGGTTAGGGCAGCACCTGCAAAAATGGCAGGAACAACCGGCAGGTGAAATAGGTAAGTGAGTCCCCCCGTACCAGCAGCAAACGGAACAACGACCCCAATAATTGCCACAATCGAAGCCTGAGGTCCAACGCGCAAAAGTTCCTTGAGGTCGGATTCCAGTCCGATTTCAAACAACAAAATGATCACGCCGAGTTCTGCTAAGACAGAAATGACCTCGCTTTGGGCTCTAAATACCTCAGTAGCAGTCTCTGGACTCAAACCCGCCGTAGTTTCTAGGAATTTTACCAGTACTACATTGCTCACATCGGCACTGGCTTCGGGGAAGACTAGCAGATGCAGGGCAGAAACCCCCACCACCACACCCCCTACGAGTTCGCCTAAGACCGGAGGTAAGTCTAGTCGAGCACAGATTTCACCCCCCAATTTACTGGCGAAGTAAACCACGACTAAACTGAGCAGGACACCGGCCACAATCAGCGATTCACTAGCTGCTGATTCATTGGGTGCTGCCTCGGCTAAGAGGAGTGAGTGAGTTCTAAACGAGGAAAAAACGGATGTGGGATCGAGGAAACTCACCCAGGCAGTTGCATCAGCCGTTAGTTGCGAAAAAATCATTCTTTGTACTCTACAAGTTTTTGAACAAAATCAAGCCTGTCTCTCGTTCGGTTTGGGAATGACACATTACAAAAAGTTTACCCACCTGCGAGATCAAGAATACGTTGCCAATGCTCAACCGATACAGGAACGACGGAAAGCCGAGGCAAGCGAATCAGCTCAAAGTTCGTAAAATGAGCATCTTGCTTAATTTGCTGGAGGGTAACGGGTTGAGGGAGCGATCGCACAGGTACAATATCTACCACAACAAGCTTAGGGTCATTCTGTTTAGGGTCGGGATAGGGCAAGGTGATGACTTGAGCCACCCCGACAATCTGCCGTTCTTTACCCGTGTGGTAAATGAACAAGGAGTCTTTGGGCTGCATGGTACGCAGATATTTAAGAGCAAGGGGATTTTTGACACCATCCCAAACGCCACGCCCATCTCGAGCTAAATCTGCATAGGAATAATCTTGAGGTTCGCTTTTGAGTAGCCAGTAGGCCATGTTGATTGGAAAAATAACTCATTGGGGATGAGGGCTGAGTTGCTAAAACTGTAACTGCTGAAAACTTTGATGCCCGATCGTGGCACAGTAGAAACCACCCAAAGGGGTGTCTTTTCAAGTCCTGTTGTTGCTTGAGTAAAGCCCCCTACGCTATGACATTCCATTGGGCAGAAAAATTAAGCCTTGTTTCAGATTAGGAGAATCTTTGGCATGAATCAAACTTTTCTGGGTTCTTGGGCTGGCCTGAGTCGTCGCTTACCTCGCTTACCTACTGTTTCGTTGCTGGTGGGATTGTTGAGTGTGACGTTGGCGTACCCAGCAATCGCTCAAGAGAAACTGCTGCGAACATTGACTGTCACCGGTCGCGGTGTTGAATACATCCCGACTACAAAGACTCAGGTGCAACTGGGTGTTGAAGTCCAGGGAAAGACGGCTCAAGCGGTTCAAGAAGAAGTGGCGCGTCGCTCATCGGCGGTTGTGGAGTTACTGCGATCGCGCAATGTGGAAAAATTAGAAACAACGGGGATTCGCCTTAATCCCGTTTATAGCAATGAGGACAAAGTACGGCGTCTCACTGGCTATTCAGCGACCAATATCGTGAGTTTTCGCACCTCTACTGAGCAAGCAGGTAAACTCTTAGATGAGGCTGTGCAGGTGGGGGCTACGCGGATTGATAGAGTGAGCTTTACTGCGTCGGATGAAGCGATCGCCACCGCTCAAAAACAAGCTCTACGAGAGGCGACTCAGGACGCTCAAGAGCAAGCCGATGCTGTGTTGGATACCCTCAATCTTACCGATAAAGGCATTGTTAGCATTCAAGTCAACGGTGCCCGACCCCCAGAACCCCGATTTGTGGAAGAATTTTCCATCACCACAAAACTAGTGGGTGATACTGCCTTCACGCCTTTAGTAGCCGGGGAACAACAGGTGCAGGCATCCGTTACCTTACAAATCAGCTACTGATCTCATCGGCCTAGAAGTGGCATCCTTGGGGCTGGACGGGCAGGATGCCCATCCCCTGAGAAGCATGATGTTGGGACAGAACCTATAATGGTACTTATAAGGGAAGTGAAGCCTTCACGGCCACCACTACAGCCCCTTAAAATTCAGTATCATTGTAGCTACCCATACCATCAGAGTCATTGTCTCGCTTAGAACCTAGGAGTTCCAGCCGATCGACGTGAATGACTGGAGTTGAACGCTCTACTCCAGTGGTTCGATCATTCCAACGATCAATCTTCAACGAGCCTTGTACACCAATTAGCTTGCCCTTGCGGACATAATTAGCGGCAACTTCGGCGGTCTTGCCCCACAATTCTAGGTTGAACCAATCAGGCTGCTCACTATTGCGGCTGCGGCGATCGACGGCGAGGGTGAGCCGACACTTGACTTTGCCGGACTCAAAATATTTTACGTCTGGGTCGCCACCCACGCGTCCCACTAAATTGACAACATTTAAACTCATCTATTTAAGTACAAATGTACTGACTATGTGGATCTAGCTTAACGAATTTAGGAAAATTTAGAGCAATGACCCCGAATGGGGAAACTTTACCTAATCTTTAAATTAGGAACGAATATACTGAGTTTAACTTTCTCCGGATGGGATATGGACTCATACGAATGATAGTTTCAGCTTGGTTGGAGGTGATTGGGTGATAATGAATTGTTTTACCTCACTAGACTCAGCTCAAGAAACGTAATAGAATCCACATCGGTTACGGTTCAGTTACATTTCGGTTATATACAGCAGCATTTGACTTTGGGGGCGTAGAAACGAGTGGGTTTTTTCAGTCGCTTTTCCCTATCCCGGGATATGGGTATCGATCTGGGTACTGCTAATACTTTAGTATACGTATCCGGCAAAGGCATTGTCCTTCAAGAGCCTTCGGTGGTTGCCATGGATCAAGACGAAAAAGTTCCGCTAGCCGTGGGTGAGGATGCAAAAAAAATGTTGGGCAGAACCCCAGGAAATGTGGTTGCCCTTCGTCCCCTCCGCGATGGCGTAATTGCCGACTTTGATACTGCCGAACTCATGCTTAAGCATTTTATTCGGCGGGTTCATGAAGGCAGAACTTTGGTTTCACCTCGGATTGTCATTGGCATTCCTAGTGGTGTAACCGGTGTCGAACGACGAGCGGTGATGGAAGCTGCATCTCAAGCGGGAGCAAGAGATGTGTACTTAATAGATGAGCCGGTTGCGGCGGCGATTGGTGCTGGGCTACCAGTAGCGGAGCCAACCGGTAACATGATTATTGATATTGGAGGCGGGACGACAGAAGTTGCCGTTCTCAGTTTACAAGGCACAGTATTGAGTGAATCGGTACGGGTGGCTGGCGATGAACTGAGTGACTCCATTACTCAATACATGAAGAAAGTTCATAACTTGGTGATTGGAGAACGCACGGCAGAGGAAATCAAGATTCAGATTGGTTCGGCTTATCCGACTCATGATGATGATGATGCTACCTTGGAAGTGCGGGGCTTGCACCTACTATCAGGTCTGCCACGAACCGTCACCATCAAAGGTCCGGAAATTCGGGAAAGTATGTCAGAACCGCTTTCAGTGATTGTTGATGCGGTCAAGCGTACCCTCGAGCGGACTCCTCCAGAACTAGCGGCTGATATTATTGATCGGGGCATTATGCTGGCCGGGGGTGGGGCTTTATTAAAAGGGTTAGATACACTCATCAGTCATGAAACTGGGATTGTTACCCATGTCGCCGCCGATCCGTTGAGCTGTGTCGTCTTGGGAACTGGTCGGGTTCTGGAGAACTTCAAACAGTTAGAACGGGTATTTAGCGGACGTTCCCGACACATGTAAGGGTCGGTGGGCGGATAAAAAGCGTGGAGAAACCCCGCTTTTAATTTAATGTTCAAAAATCACTGCAACATTTGGAATGCACGAGATCGGTTAAAAGCCGATTGTTGCTAAAGGGTTATGTTTATATTGCGTCGTTGGTGGGACCGGCATGGGGTAGCCATTGTGCTGGGAGGGCTAACACTGAGTGCTGCATGGTTGGTTCGCCAGACCCAAGGAGCAGCAGTTTTTGAAGCTTACCAGTTACTGACTCGTCCCTTTCAAGTGGGTCCAACAAAAGAAGAGCGCCTAACTGATGCGCGAGTGATGGAGCTCCAAGAGCGATTAGTTGAGCTTGAAAGCCAAAACCAAAAGCTCAAGGGGCTCCTTGATTATTCTAAAAATCAAAAACACAAAGGAATTGTTGCCCCAATTGTGGGGCGTAGTGCCGATCACTGGTGGCAACAAGTTACTCTTGGCCGTGGAAGTAACGATGGCATCAAGGTCAACTCTGTGGTGATGGCACCGGGTGGTTTAGTCGGTCGAATTATTAGCGTGACTCCCAATAGTAGCAGGGTGTTGCTCATCAGCGATGCCACGAGTCGGGTTGGTGCTGTCGTGAGCCGCAGTCGAAGCATGGGTTTTATTCGAGGACAAGGCTCAAATCGGGCTGTCTTACAGTTTTTTGATAAAGTACCCGATGTCCGACGTGGTGATGTCGTCTCCACCTCACCTGTTAGCCAACTTTTTTCACCTGGCTTGCCGTTGGGGCGTGTGGAATCTGTCAACCTCGACAAGAGTCCAGCTCCCGAAGCCGTGATTGAGCTAACCGCACCCGTCAGTTACTTGGAGTGGGTTAGTGTTTATCCAGAAGGAACCTCTTTGACGCATTAGTATACTCGCTAATGACTAGAAACTAATCACTAATGATGAAAGACCCATGAGCAACGTTTCTCAGTTTTCCCCCTGGGCTCGCCAAATTCTTAATTTGATTGTCACTGTCGGTTCAGTCATCCTGTGCTTGATTGTCTTGCCGGCACGTTTACCAGGGATGGAATTACTGGGAATTGCCCCCAATTGGCTGTTGATTTGGGTGGTGGCTTGGAGTCTTAAGCGTTCAGTGCTTCAGGGAGCGTTCGCGGGATTCGCGCTAGGGTTGATTCAAGATGGTATGACTTCCCCCCATCCCACTCATGTAATTAGTTTAGCTTTAGTCGGAATCTTGACCGCTCGCATTCAAAAACAGCGCTATATCCAAGAAGATTTTATTTCAGTAGCGCTGATTGTCTTTGGCATGGCGGTTGTGGGAGAAACAATTACGGCGATTCAGTATAGCCTGATGGGCGATCGCAATCTAGCAGAAATTTGGACAGATCACCAACGCATTGCCCTCTCTTCTGCAATCCTCAGTAGTCTATGGGCACCTGTAGTTTACTATCCCCTCAATCGCTGGTGGGAGCGGATGAATTTAATCGATCCGGTATAAAGTTTGCCTCTGGGTCGATGTCCGTTGATAGTGGTGAAGAACAACAGCTTGTTTAATCGGACATGAGGTCAGTTTGTTGAAGTTCCACACTTCGATCAACTCGGAGTCCCAACCCTCGCTTGCTCGACGAGATAATGAGCGGACGAAAGTAAATCGCTGTGAATACGAGTTGGCTCAAACGCCTTGAGATACAGGCGGCTACGAATCCCACAGGTAAGAGCAATTGTAGGGATGGAGAGCGCTTGTCCAGCTAGAATATCAGCTTCTGTATCCCCAATCATCCAAGCTGATAGCGGCCGTCCAACCCGTAAAGTTTGTTCCGCAACAGCTAGTTGTAACAGTTCTGTTTTAGCGTCGGCATGATTTTGGTAAGCCGCATCACAGTCTTTCGCTCCATAAAAGCCGCTAAACAGCCGAGTCAAGCCGTAATTTCTGAGGATTTGGGTGGCTTGTTCCTGACAGCGCAAAGTCACTAATACTAGTCGCACTCCCTGAGAATGTAGCAACCCCAACGCCCAACTCACCCCTGGTTGAAGTTGGTCTTTCATTAATAGGTCTGATTGATTCACAATTTTGACGACACGTCCCAAAAAGAAATCAATTTGTTCGCCGTGTAAACCTGAACGCATGGCAATTTCTACATCTGGGACACGCTCTTGCTTCATTTGCCAAAACTGATGTTTGTTAAGTTGGCTAGTCAGCAAGGGTATACCCCTAGATTGGTAAAACTCTTGAGTCTGTGCCAATGCAAGCTGATAAGTCGTGTAGTAACGATTGGAGACATCAATCAGGGGGCCATCGAAATCACAGAAGACAGTTCGCTGGGGTGAGAACTGAGACGTATTTTGATGGGGGTAGTCGGGTGGTTGCCAGTTTGAAAGAGCAACGCCAATCATATTTCTTTATTTTACTTTGCGTTTTGGAAATGGTTCTTTACACATTAGCAGTTTAAACACAAAAATTAATGCAATTTCTTCAAGATTAAGTACAGTTTCTTCAACAGGAGGTATTAAAGTAACCTATTGATATGCTTTCTTTATATAACGCGCAATTTTATTGGCAGTAGGGTGAACTCTGCTACGCTGAGACCCCCAGCCCCCTTTGATGAGAAACTCTTTATACTCTACAAGGAAGGAAAAGTAATATTTCTCTCCTGTAGTAGATTCTCAACGCCCATCTTATGATTAGGGATACAGCAACGAGGTAGCCTGCCATGAGCTACTGTATTAATCCTAGGTGTCCGCAACCTAACGATCCAGCCAATACTAATAATCGCATTTGCCGTAATTGCGGCTCAGATTTGCTATTACAAGGGCGCTATCAGGTGATGCGCTTGCTGAGTGATAGTAGTGGTTTTGGTAAGGTTTATGAAGCTTATATCGGGGCAATACCTAAACTTCTCAAAATCCTCAAGCCAAAACATAACGATAACCCTAGAGTGATCGAACTCTTTCAACAAGAGGCAATGGTGTTGAGCCAACTGAATCATCCGGGTATTCCTAGGGTGGAGCCAGATGGTTATTTTCAGTTTTTTCCAAAGGATAGTACTGAGCCAGTACATTGCATCATTATGGAAAAAATTGATGGACTGAATTTAAAAGAGTGGATGTATCAACAAGGCAATCACGCCATCGGCGAAAAGCAAGCCTTGAATTGGTTAAAACAACTGACAGAGATTTTGCATCTCGTTCATCAAAAAAACTATTTTCATCGCGATATTAAGCCCACCAATATAATGGTTCGTTCTAATGGTCAGTTGGTACTCATTGACTTTGGTACAGCGCGAGAATTGACCTATACTTACCTAGCTGATGTAGGTGGAGCCGGAAGTGTAACCAAAATAAGTTCTACAGGTTATACGCCACCCGAACAGGAAAAAGGCCATGCTGTACCCCAATCAGATTTTTATGCTTTAGGGCGTACTTTTGTTTATTTATTAACAGGTAAACAAGCCACTGATTCAGCCATATATGAACCTTTAACCGATACTTGTCATTGGCGAAAGCTGGCTCCACATATATCTGAGCCGTTGGCTAAACTAGTCGATAAATTGATGGCTCCAACGGCGGCAAAACGGCATAAAAATACACAAGAAATTCTGGATGAAATTGCTGCGATTTACAATACCCCTCAAGAATTAAAACAAACTCAATTAACTAACCCTGACCCTAAATGTAAAGGTACATTCATTCAGCCTTCAGAGGCTATCTCAATCGCGGGTTCACAATCTAAATCCTTTAAAAAAAGAGGGTTAATTGTCGGAGTAGGAGTGGCAACTCTCGCAGTGATTTTAGGCGGATATGGAGTGAGGCAACTTTCTTATTATCCGATTCCCTTGATGGCTTCTTCTTCTCAGATTGCTTTAGACAAAGCCCTGAAAGGACATTCTAGTTATGTAAATTACCTGCTTTTTAGCCCTGATGGACAGTATTTATTTAGTGCGAGTGCGGATAAATCGATTAAAATTTGGGATATTTATACAGGTAAAGAAATTAATAATTTGCTAGGGCATACTAGCTCTGTAAATTACCTCACTATTAGTCCAGATGGGCAGAAATTGTATAGTGCGAGTGCGGATAAATCGATTAAGGTTTGGGATGTTTCTACGCGCAAAGAAATAGGGAGTCTGAATGGTCATGAAAGTTCAGTAAATTATCTAGCCATTAGCTCAGATGGGCAAAAATTGTATAGTGCGAGTGCGGATAAATCGATTAAGATTTGGGATATTTCTACGGGCAAAGTCATTCATACTCTTAAAGGACATTCTAGTTTTGTTAATTC
Source organism: uncultured Microcoleus sp. (assembly GCA_964588805.1). Taxonomy (GTDB): domain Bacteria; phylum Cyanobacteriota; class Cyanobacteriia; order Cyanobacteriales; family Coleofasciculaceae; genus CAZPRJ01. The sequence continues at coordinate 105,959 of CAZPRJ010000011.1, forward strand.
TTTAGTGCTGAGTCCGGATGGACAAAAATTATATAGCGCTGGTGCCGACCAGATGATTAAAATTTGGGATATCTCTACAGGTAAAGAAATTAATACATTAAAGGGTCATTCTAGTTCGGTGAATGCTTTAGCAATTAGCCCTGATGGACAAAAATTGTATAGTGCCAGCGCTGACAAAACGATTAAAGTTTGGGATATACCTACACAAAAAGTGCTACAAACTCTAAAGGATTCTAGTTTTGTGAATTCATTAGTGATTAACCCAGATGGACAGACTTTAATGAGTAGCAATGCGGATAAAGCCATTAAAGTTTGGAATCTGGAGACGGGGAAAGTGATTCGTACGTTTACAGGCCCGTCGCATCCAATTAATTACTTTGCGATTAGCTCAGATTGGCAGATGATTGCCACAGGCAGTGGTGACAGGGTGATCCAAATTTGGCAGGTGTCTAGATAGAGAATTTTTGGTGGACTGAGGGGTGATACGTGTAATACAGGAATAAATGTAACTGGAGAAAGAACATAGAAGGGATTGTAGAAGGTTACAATGCAGTTCAAGTATCGATTTTAAAACGATTTTGACAGGGCGAAATTGAATTAATTTGTAACTAGGATTAATAAATAGGGAATGACGAATCCATCTAATGTTCAGGTCATAATCGCCTCTAAAGGTGTTGATTTAGATGTCAGTCTTGACTTGAGAAATTACCAACCGGATTGGGCTCCTGAGGAACTAGAAGCCTTGACTCAACGTCTTTTTAAACAAATGGCAGGACTGGATGAAGTTGAGCAAGTCCATCGCGTCACGGAGGCAATTCCACCCCCAGGAAGCAAACCCCTCAACACAGCCTTTATCATCGGACTCCTGACTGCCGAGGTGAATGCTAAAAATATTAAGGCGCTATTGAATTTTGTGTGGGAACGGTTGTCTGGGAAACCTATTGAGTTAAAAGTAGAAGCCGAAGGCAAAAAACTGGAAGTGAAAGCTTATAGTCAACAAGAGTTAATGGCTGCCGTTGAAGCAGCTCAGAACTTTTTAGCAGCAGCAAGTTAGGACGATGTAGATGGTTAAAGTAGCACTGTTGATTGGAGTCAGTCAGTATGGAGCTGGTTTCAATCAGCTTCCTGCTGCGACAAGAGATGTAGCGGCAATGCAGCGAGTTTGGCAACACCCGGATATGGGGGGGTTTGATAAAGTCATTCCAGTACTTGATCTGGGGCCTCAGGAGACGGGAATTGCGATTGAACAGCTATTTGGCGATCGCAATCGTGATGATCTCATCCTTTTATATTTTTCAGGTCATGGTGTTAAGGACGAGAGTGGTAGTCTTTATTTAGCAACCCGTGCTACTCGCAAAAATGACCGAGGGGGATTAATTCGCTCCACAGCAATTTCAGCACGATTCGTGCAGGAAATCATGAGTTATAGCCGTGCCAGGCGACAAGTTGTGATTTTAGATTGTTGTTTTAGTGGTGCATTTGCTGAAGGACTACTAGCCAAAGATGATGGTTCAATTGATATTAGAACTCAACTCGGAGGAGAGGGACGAGTGGTTCTCACTTCCTCAACTTCAACTCAATATTCCTTTGCTCAGGAAGGCTCAGAACTTTCGCTTTATACTCGCTTTTTGGTGGAAGGAATTGAAACAGGAGCGGCAGATTTAGACGAAGATGAAGTTATTTCAGCCGATGAATTACACGAGTACGCGAGTATCAAAGTTCAAAAAGCGGCTCCTGCAATGCAACCTGAAATTTATACCGTGAAGGAAGGATACAAAATTATCCTAGCTAAAGTGCCGCTTGGTGATCCAAAACTGAGATATCGCAAAGAAGTGGAACGTTATGTGCATCAAGGTAGAATTTCACCCGTAGGACGCAGAATTTTAAATGCGAGGCGAGATGCTTTGAGGCTATCACGGGAGGATGCTACAGCAATTGAGTTAGAGGTGCTTAAGCCTTACCGAGAGTATAAGAAAAAACTACATGAATACCAACAAGCACTACGAGAGGCGATTGAGCATGAATATCCATTGAGCGAGCGCACTCGTAATGAGTTACAAGATTTACAGAAAGTTTTAAGCCTCAGAAATGAGGATATTGCACCGATTGAAATGCAAGCTTTGGTACACCGAGAATCTGCTTTTGGCTTTCAAGTTTCAGAAGCACTTCCTAGTCATTTAGCTCGGGTTGCACTCGATGCTCAATTAGGAGAATTGGGTGAATTAGAGTTGGAAAGAGCTGTTGATTATACCCGGTTAGAAGTGCTTTTAGCTGCTGGTGAATGGCAAAAGGCAGACCGAGAAACTGAAGTTATCATGCTCGAAATATCAGGTCGAGAGAAAGAAGGATGGCTGACCGAAAAAGAGATGGGAACCTTTCCGTGTCAAGTCCTTCGTAATATCGATCAACTATGGCTTCAGTACAGTCAAGGACGATTTGGATTTAGTGTTCAAAAGCGTATTTGGATGGAAATTGAACATTCCATTGAAAATGACAATGTAGACATTTGGAAGTTATTTGGCGATCAGGTGGGTTGGCGTGTGGATGATTACTGGATTGGCTATAGTAACCTGACATTTTCGCTTGACGCTCCAGAAGGACATTTACCTGGATGGGTTTTTGTAAGTGGGTTTGTTGCAGGTGGATTTTTTGGAGGGGGTTTGTTCTATCGAATTGACGTTTGTGAAAAATTACTCCATGAATAGTCGTGATTAGTGAGCAGTTAATAAAAAATTAACAAAACGCCTACCTATGCTTTGACAAAACTCGTGCCAAAATTCATGCCAACTCCACTGCCAGCAGGAGCCATCTGTTACTTCAATCACCATCTGCCAGTGAGCATATTGCGATCGCACTTCTATTAAACAGCCTTGATAGGTTTCCTGAATTGTGCATTGTTGATTGAAATACTCCCGACACAACCGTTTCTCTTGTTCCAGCGCTTCTTCTAAAGTCATTGTTCGGGACAATACAGCAAAGGGCAAGATTAAAATCTCTCTTTGAGTAGATCAATTCTGTCGAATGAGAGTGCTAATTTCCAATTAATTGTCTAAAGTCTTTGTTGTTTCCTGAGTTCACTCTGCCAAGTTGGGCGGGGTGATTTATTTTGTATCATACTATGTTATCGGTGTGTTGAAAACTGGCATAAAGTCTAGTTGAGCCGAGTAAAAATAACTCAATAACTATAAAGTTTGAACCGCAAATACACAGAAATATTCTGTAAAATCTGCAATGATATCTGCTGTTATAGTAGTTAACTTGATGACTAATCACTAATCCCAAATGATATTCTTTGCGGAATGATTAGAATAGCGACGGTAGAAGTAGAAAATAGAACAAGCTTTGCAAGGCAGGGAAACAATGACTTTAGATTTGCCCAGATTTTACAAGGCATGTAATCCCAGCAGTACTCTTGACTTAGGGAACCCTGAAGATCGGAAATACTATATTGATTTTTCTCCTGTACGGGGTGGCAAAATTATTGAGGAGTTGGGGCGAACCATCACCCGACTTTCGCCTAATGAGCCAACTTGCCAATTGTTTACAGGCCATATCGGCTGTGGTAAGTCTACAGAATTATTGCGCCTTAAAGCGGAATTAGAACAGCAAGGTTATCACGTCGTTTACTTTGACTCTAGTAAAGACTTAGTGATGGCCGATGTCGATGTTACTGATATTTTATTGGCTATTGCGCGTAAGGTGAGTGAAAGTCTAGAAAATACAAAAGTCTATTTGCAGCCAAGAGGGTTTAAGGCATTATTGCAAGGGGTTACGAAGATATTACAAACCGAAATTGAGTTTTCGGCAGAAGGTTCAGTACCCGGATTAGCCGAAATTAAGGCTAGCACAGAAGAAGGAGTTTCTATTAGTTTTGGCTTAGGTAAACTCTCAGCTAAAGCAAAGAATAGTCCTGAATTTCGCTCTCAATTACGGCAATATCTAGAACCTCGCACCGATGGCATTTTAGACGCCATTAATCAAGAGTTACTAGAACCTGCGGCCAATGAGCTAAAGCAACAAGGGAAAGTGGGTTTAGTCGTGATTATTGATAGCCTGGATCGGATTGATAATTCTCTAAAATCGTCTGGTCGTACTCAACCTGAATATCTATTTGTAGACCGAGGTGAGCAGCTTAAACAACTCAATTGTCATATTGTTTATACCCTTCCATTTGTATTAATCTTTTCCAATGACTGGAGCAGACTGAGAAATCGCTTTGGGGTAGACCCTAAACTATTACCGATGGTGCGAGTGCAATCCCGAGATGGCAGTGAGTGTGAAGAGGGAACAGCACTCTTAAAACAAATGGTGTTGGCCAGAGGGTTTCCGGAAGTTAAACCCCAACAACGACTAGAATTGATTACAGAATTATTTGATGCTCCAGAAACTTTAGATCGATTGTGCTGTGTGAGCGGTGGTCATCCTCGCAATTTGTTAGGCTTACTTTATAGCTGCCTTCAGCAACAAGACCCTCCTTTTTCTCGTGACTGTTTAGAAGATGTCATTAGGAGACAACGCGACTCATTAATTCGGGCAGTGGATGACCAAGAGTGGGAACTATTGCGGCAAGTGGCACAAAAACGAATGGTGAGAGGAGAGGATGAATATCAAACGCTATTACGCAGCTTATTTGTATTTGAATATCAAGATGAGCAAGGGGGTTGGTTTAGTCTAAATCCGATCTTAGCAGAAGCACAGCAATTACAATCCTAAATGTTTTGAGCTGTACCCATTAATAACTTAAACGCTGTTCCTTAGGATAAAACACTAAGGAACTATGACTATTTTCTGTGTTTATAAACGGTCATGATGGAACCCCAATCCGAAGATATCCAAAGCAAGAATGAAGAGTCCCTCAGAACTCTAGCACGAGCAATTACATTATCACAAGATGATTTTTCACTAACATTAGCGCACTGCAATTATCACTCTTTGCAGCAATGCTTAATGCAACAGCTAAAAAAGTACTGTGCCATTGAATTTAAAGAAATTACTCTCAAATCATCTGCAATAACCCTTTATTCAACCATCCGTGCTGCACTAAAGGACGAACAACCTAGTGCTGTAATTATCTCAGGTTTAGAGGAGGTGAGCGCTCTCGAAACCATGCTAGCGGCTACTAATCACGCTAGAGATGAATTCCGTAAACATTTTTCCTTTCCCTTAGTCTTATGGGTTACGGATGAGGTGATGCAAAAATTCATTCGTATAGCTCCTGATTTTACCAGTTGGGCAGGCCCTCCCATTAGTTTTACTATTCCTACTCCTGACTTAATCCAAGCTTTACATCAAAATGCAGAATTCGTTTTTGAGGAAATTTTAAAAATCGGCTCAGGTAAGTTTTTAGGAAATACCGATTTGAATCTAGCCAAAGGCTCTCCTCGCCGTTTAGAGTTAGAATCAGCCCTGAGAGATTTGCAATATCGCAGAGAAATTTTAGTCCCTGAATTAGAAGCAAGTTTACAATTTTTGCTAGGATTAGATGCTGATACAAATGGCAAAATCGAAGAATCTAGAGAATACTATGAACATAGCTTAGAGCTGTGGTTAAATCAATTAAGGAATCAAGAGCTAAAAGGTACAAGCAAAAATTCAGAAAAATTTCAGCCTAATTTTAAATTATCTTTAACAGACAACTTCCCAATTAGAACATATCCTAACGGGGAGATTGACTCTGAATTACAGCCATCTAAAATCCCAAATCCAAAATTAATTGAATGCCTAGGTTGCGTACTATTTTATTTGGGTTTGTGGTGGCGTAAGTATGCAACTCTACGTCGCTCTGAATATCAGATTGCTTCTAGTAAAGCTAGAGACTACTTTCAACAATGTATTAACCTTTTTGAGCAAGAAAATCGCCCTGATTTAATAGCAAAATTCATCAATTCTTTGGGTGAAGTTCTGCAAAAACTAGAGCAGTGGGATGAATTAGACGCAGTTGCCAAGCTGGCAGTCAAGTTGCATGAAACTTATTCCGATCCCATCCGGCTTGCCTACGGTTATGGTCTTTTGGCAGAACTAGGGCTTTCTCAAAAAGCTTATAAAATAGCTGAAATTTATGCTGATTTGGCTCTAAAAACTAATGCTGAAGTCTCAAAACTAGCCTGTGATTTAGTCTATGAAGGTAATAATTTTAGCTGGTCAAGGGTACATTACCAAAGTTTATATCAGTTATTATTGGCTCAGGCAAAACAACATTTAAACCAAGTTAAAGAAGCTATTGAAATTTTAGAAACTGCCAAAAATGAATGCAAACCTCAATATGATCCAACTCTTTATATTAGGATTTTAACAACATTGCGATCGCTTTATTTTGAAAAGGGTCGCTATCTAGAAGCATTCCGGATTAAGCAAGAGCAAAGTGAGATTGAGTATAAATATGGCTTCCGAGCTTTTATTGGTGCCAGCCAATTACAGCCTCGCTGTCAAGTCAATAATCCCACCATTGCTCCGATGGATAAACTCACTCCAATTGCTCAAGAAATTGCTGCATCGGGTCGTCAAAAAGATATTAATCACTTGATTGAAAGAATTGGTCGTTCAGATTGTAAACTAACCGTTATTCACGGACCATCTGGAGTAGGTAAAAGTTCCTTAGTTATGGCAGGACTAGTACCAGCTCTTAAGCAAAAAGCAGTGAATGCGCGTGATGTTCTTCCCTTAGTTTTACGAGTTTATACCAGTTGGGTCAGCGATTTAGGGCAGTCTTTATTAAAAGATTTAGGAACCTCTTTATCCAATGAGTTGAAAGAGATGAGAAATCTTGATTTGCCTACCCCAACCGATTACCCTCGATTTATTATCAATCAGTTACGAAAAAATGCGAGTCGCAATATTCTCACAGTTTTAATCTTAGATCAAATTGAAGAATTCTTTTTTGTTTGTACCGATCGAAATATACGATGCCTACTTTATAGCTTTTTACGAGATTGCTTAGATATTCCTTTTGTTAAAGTAATACTAGCTTTAAGAGAAGATTACCTACATTATTTATTAGAATGCGAACGCTGTATTGATTTAGATATTATCAATAACAATATTCTAGACAAAAAAATTCGTTATTACTTAGGCTATTTCTCTCCTGAAGATGCAAAAGCAGTCATCCATAGCTTGAATGAACGCTCCCAATTTTATTTAGAATCTGCGCTCATTGATAAATTCGTAGAAGATTTAGCAGAAGATGGAGGAGAAGTTAGCCCGATTGAATTACAAGTGGTAGGAGCGCAGCTTCATACTGAGGCAATTGTAACATTAGAACAATATCAACATCTCGGCACTAATCCTAAACAAAAATTAGTCGAGCGATTTTTACAAGCTGCGGTTAAAGATTGCGGAGTTCCTAATGTACGGGTTGCGTTACGAATTTTGTATTTATTAACCGATGAAAATGACAGGCGTCCTCCTAAGACACGTGCAGAATTAGCCGCAGGATTGGAAAATCTGGATATAGGTTCTCATGAAGAAAAAGAAAAACAACTAAATTTGGTATTAGAAATTCTGACCAAATCAGGACTACTCCTGCTTTTACCCGATGCTCCTGCTGATCGCTATCAACTCGTTCATGATTATCTTGTCTCATTCATCCGTCAATTACAACAAACTCAAGAAATTGATGCAGCATTAGAAAAAGAAAGAAAGCAACGAGAACTAGCAGAACAACAACTATATCGCGTCCGACAGCAGCGATTACAAGTTATATTAGCCGGGATTTTTGTCTCCTTATTAGCCTTTTCAGCCATAGGATTTGCCTTACTAGCAGAATTTCAAAGAAAACAAACTGAACGAGCAGAAATTGAAGCTCTCAGTTCCTTGTCTTCAGCTCTTCTTATTTCTGATAATCAACTTGGGGCATTGGTTGAAAGTGTTAAGGTTGGCCAACGCCTCAAGTCATTAGAACAAGAATGGAATGTCTTATTTTTTGGGATTAATAAAATTCCATCTGAACTCAAAATTCGTGCATTAGGAAGCTTACAACAAGCCGTATACCGAGTTCAAGAACTTAATAGAATTGATAAGCATAACGGAACTTTTGCTCGTGCCAGCTTTTCCCCAGATGGCAAAATCATTGTTTCGGCTAATACAGATGGAACCATTGAAATTTGGCAACCAGACGGGAAACGCATTTGCGCCTTCAAAGGACATAAAGCCGCCGTTAATAGTATTAGTTTTTCCCCCGATAGCCAGACTCTCGCTTCTGCCAGTCTAGATGGAACAATTAAAGTTTGGAAATTGATAAAAAAAGTGGAGAATTGCCAAAGCCAAAAAATCTTAATTAAGACTTTGAGTGGACACCAAACCTCAGTTAATAGTATTAGTTTTTCCCCCGATGGTAAAACTCTTGCCTCTGCCAGCGCAGATGGCATCATCAAGCTTTGGCAACTATCCAATACCTCAACAAGTTCTCGAACGTTCGAGGGCAATTCTCAGAAACAAAAAAAACCTTTACTAACAACATTTAATGCACACAAAGAGTCCGTCAACACTGTCAGTTTTTCCCCAGATGGTACAGTTCTTGCCTCGGCAGGTTCTGACCAAACCATTAAACTCTGGAGTCTAGCAGATGTAATAGGAACTCCCCCAAAAAGTGTCACCTTACTTAAAACGCTAACGGGTCATCAAGATGCTATTAATAGCATTAGTTTTTCACCCAATGGCAAGATGATAGCTTCAGCCAGCAAAGATAAATCGATTAAGATTTGGAATTTGGTTAATGGCTCATCCCAGAATTTTTATGGGCATACGGGTGAAGTCAATCATGTTAGCTTTTCCCCCGATGGTAAAACTCTTGCTTCTGCTAGTGCTGACCACACCATCAAGCTTTGGAAGTTAGATGGCACCTTGCTAAAATCCCTAGAAGGTCATACGAATTGGGTTCGTAGCGTTAGTTTTAACCCCGAAGGTACAGTTGTTGTTTCTGTTAGTGATGACAATAGCATTAAGTTTTGGCGCATCAATAGTGCAGCACTCATGACTCTCCCACATGATGATATTGTGACGAGTATAAGTTTCAGTCCCAATGGTCAAATTCTTGCCTCTGCTAGTGCAGACCGTACTGTAAAAATTTGGAATAAAAATAGTACATTACAACGAATTCTCAGAGGACATAATGATGTTGTCAATAGCGTGAGTTTTAGCCCCAATGGACAGACTCTAGCTTCTGCTAGTGCAGACAAAACAATTAAACTCTGGAGTATTAATGGTCAGTTACTGCACACCTTTACCGGACATACTGATTGGGTTAATAGCGTTACGTTTAGTCCAGATGGCCAAACTATAGCTTCTGCCAGTGCGGACAAAACAATTAAACTCTGGAGTATTAATGGTCAGTTACTACACACCTTTACCGGACATACTGATTGGGTCAATAGTGTTACGTTTAGTCCAGATGGTAAGCTGATTGCCTCTGCCAGTAATGATATGACGGTTAAATTGTGGAGTAGGGATGGTAAACTCCTGAAAACTTTTGCTGGATTTGAGGGGCATACCAGTGGTGTCAATGATGTCACATTCAGTCCTAATAGTCAGCTCATTGCCTCTGCGAGTTCTGACAATACTATTAAAGTTTGGAATCGTGACGGTAGGGTACGCACTACCCTCAACGGACACCTAGGTAGGGTAACAAGTGTCCGATTTTACCTGAATGGAAAAACTCTGACTTCATCCAGTGCAGATAAAACTCTTAAATTCTGGAATTTGGAGGATGAAGGAAATTTATTGAGAACCCTAGAAGGACAACACGGTAGTATGAATAGTGTACGCTTCAGTCCAGATGGCGAAACGATTGCTTCCGCCAGTGATGAGAACGCTGTGATTCTGTGGAATTTTGACCTTGATGATTTACTCGTGCGTGGATGTATTGGGCTGCACGATTACCTAAAAAATCCTTATGCTAATATTAGCCCTACTAATAATCGCTACATTTGCGATTTAAATCTTAATAGATATAACTTAAAATAGTTAAATTCCTATACAGTTAATTAGCTTCCAATATGTATACAGAACATTAAGCCTGAAGTAGAATTTATCCTTTAGACTGTTGACTACTTAAGGCATTTTCGTACCTTGTAAATTAGCGCCCCGGAGATTAGCACCGGTAAGGTTTGCGCCACGCAAATCAGCATGGCTCAAGTTTGCCCCACGCAAGTCCGCATAACTTAAGTTTGCATTACGCAAGTTAGCATAACTCAGGTCGCATCCTGCACATTGCTTAGTGGCCAGTAAGCGTTTGAGGTGTTCGGGTTCATAACTTTTCGCTTTAACTGGTGCAGTTAAGCCTAGAGTAGTAATCAGAATGGTAATAGCTAGGATTCTTTGCCTCATGTTCGGGTTCCTCAGTGTGTTGATAATTCATCTATACAATGATCGTATTACGAGTTCAGAACTCTACTGTAACGAATTAATCATCCGTTCTTCATGATTAGTTTTTCTTACTGTTCAGGTAAAAGAGTTTTGGAATTCCTGTCATATCTCTAGAATCGCTTTCAAGAGTAATGTTCCTGCTGGATACTGCTGGGATAGCGGTTTAATTGAAACTTTGCAAATAAGCTGGAAATTCAAGTAAAGTTAAAATGCGATCGCATCTTGACCTAAAACGTATGCATTGATTAGTTATATTAACTACACTTTTATTTTTTTATTGAAAAGATAACAGTTAGAGCCCCGACTTCTTTAATGCATTTGAATTAGAAGTCGGGGCTGTGCCAATAATCATGCCGTTATTCAGCAACGCCCAGATTATAGGAACTGGCACGTTATGTTTGTGATCTTATTGTCCTTCTGGCAGTTGCGAGGGTTGCATAGGTTGAAATTGGGATTGCTCAGGTGTCACCCATTGCGTAAATCGGGTGGGTTGTACACAAGGTGAGCCGTCGAGTACAGTTTTGAGGTTCATGCTGAAAGACTCGAACAGATCCATAAGCGCTTGGCGGTCGGTGATGCAACCTTGGAGGGCAACCAATTGTTCTAGTGTCCAATTATATAAACGAGTATCTCCTTGGTTAATGCGTATGTTTACCTGAGTCTCGAACTGCCCTAACCGCGCATAAAAATTCTCTACCTCAGCTTTAATCAACTGCATATCGAGATAAAATTGCTGTTTTTTGAGGTCTGACAAGACATTAGTTGTGATTGAATCAGCAAAATTCTGGTTAATTTCGTTTCGGACAATAGAGGATACATCATCGCGGAAATTAAGCAACTTGTTCTCGAAGTTGACATTGATGCGATCATCAATATTGCCCATGACGTTGTTGACAACTAGTTGTACGTTGTTGTCTGTGGATTGGTCAACTACAAAGGCAATACGCTTATCAATATCTCCCTGAAGCTGCTGAATTACCAAATTCTTAATCGGCTCAATTTGATCAGTGATTTTCAGATTAACAACAGCCTCAAGTCGTCTGTCAATATCCCCTTGAAGCTGCTGAATCACCAAATTCTTAATCGGCTCTGTTCGAGCTTCGACTTTCAGATTGACAACAGCCTCAAGTCGTCTGTCAATATCCCCTTGGAGCTGCTGAATCACCAAATTCTTAATCGGCTCTGTTTGAGCTTCAACTTTCAGATTAACAACAGCCTCAAGTCGTCTGTCAATATCCCCTTGAAGCTGCTGAATCACCAAATTCTTAATCGGCTCTGTTCGAGCTTCGACTTTCAGATTGACAACAGCCTCAAGTCGTCTGTCAATATCCCCTTGGAGCTGCTGAATCACCAAATTCTTAATCGGCTCTGTTTGAGCTTCGACTTTCAGATTGACAACAGCCTCAAGTCGCCTGTCAATATCCCCTTGGAGCTGCTGAATAACTAAATTTTTAATAGTTTCGGCTTGAGGCTCGACTTTCAGCTCGATTTTTGTATCTAGTCGCCTGTCAATATCCCCTTCAATTTGCTGAATTACCAGATTCTTAATCGGCTCTGTTTGAGTCTCGATTTTCAGATTAACCACAGACTCAATACGTTTATCCATCTCCCCTTGAATCTGTTTAATCACTTGATTGTTAAGCTCTTTGCTTTGGTCGGCAATTTTGAGGTTGAGGGTAGTCTCAATCTGTTTGTTCATATCCGATTGCACCTGCTCAACCACCAGCTTCTTAATATCTTGGGATTGCTGGGTGAGTTTCAGATTTAAAGTTGTTTCAATTCGTTTTTCGATATCCGATTGCATCTGCTCAACCACCAGCTTCTTGATATCTTGAGCTTGCTGAGTGAGTTTCTGATTAACTTGCTCTTCAACAAACTGATAAATTCTGGTGCTAATTAAACGTTCTAAGCGCTGATCAAAATAGTTCGACCAACCCTGGAATGTTTGGTTAAAATTAACCTCCATCTGCTGAGTGAGAGCCTTCGTCATAAACTCCACTCGCGCCACTTGCATCGCCAATTGTTTGGCTTGGTCTTGGTATCGTTGAAGAATCCAGCCCTCTAAATTGTTCCAATACTGTGTCTTGTTCCCGTCCTGCTTGTCTGGCAATGTTACTGACGTTTCGATTTTAGCAGCCATATTTTTCCACATTTCCTCCATTTGATTTTCGTCAAACCGGAATGTGAAACTACTGCTGCCACCAAAATTCATACCGCTACCTGTACCGACGACGTTGCCTCCTCCAACATTACTTCCGCTACCTGTAACTCCAACACCTGTTAATCTTTCATTAGTCCTTGTTTCAGAAGTTACATTAGTTATGTTTTCTTTAATTTCGGCTAGTTCCGTAGTGCTAACAGGTTCTATTGCTAAAACAATTTGTCCTTCATTGTCATCTTTGTAGGTATCAAAAAAGAATCCTGACAAAGTTGTTTTTTCTTGAACTTCTATGACAAATTCATCTTTTAATCCGTTCAAAGAACACCAGGTTTCTTGAACTTCAATGCCTGTGAGCTTAGGGATAAATTTTCCTCCTTTGACCCACATTAAAGCCCAAGGTTCTAATTGAAACTTCTGTTCATTTGACCAATACGTTGCATTGGCTTCCCGAATTTTTATGCGATAGTTTCCAGGTGTTAACTCAACAGAGTTAGAGTCTTGCTGCTGAAGGCTGGATAGATATTGTTGATTGAGGACATAACAATTTTCTTTGCTATCAACGACTAATTTCTGAAAATTAAAAAATTGTTTGTCGCTAGTGACTAGAAGCTCAACTGAGCCACTATTATCAGCCTTATTTACATCAAAGAATAAAGCGCATAGTACGGCCTTGTCTTTGACTTCTAATTGCAATTGATCATTATTGCCATTGAGAGTTGTCCATGTGGCACCGACCTCAATCCCTGTATTTTTGTTAATAAAGGTACTGCCATCCAATCCATAAATCCAAAGTAAAACAAAAGGTTCTCCTTGAGTCTCACTCTCAGCAGGACTATACCGACCATTAGCAATTTGGATATTAAAATTACCTTTCTCTAAGGTAAATGATTTAGCAACATTCTGTTGCAAGTTGTTCATCCCATCCGGATCAATCACATAACAATTGTTTTTGGTGTCGATGGTTAAAAGTTTCATGTCTTCTTCCTTAATAGCTTTATCGGTTTGAGCAGAGGGTATTGTTGTAGAGCCAGGGGCGGATGTATTTTGGGTAACAGGTTCATAAATGGTCATCCCTGCCCAACGCCCGATCGGGTGGGTTGTAGTGACTAACGTTCCTTTGCCCGTATGAGTATCAATACGGATTAATTGACCGTCCTTACCTAAATTAAAGAAGTTGCCTGTTACTCCATAAAGGACATCGCCAATAAATGCCAGACTAGCAAGATCAGGAAAACCTGTATCCCCAATTGTTTCGACTTTACCAGTGTCTAGATTGCAGCGAGCTAATACCTTCTTTTTGTTGTAACCAATTAAGGTAATATAGGCTATGCCATTGCCATCAAAAGCCACTTCTCCACAGTTGTATTCTTTGTCTGCTACTGTTACGGCCTGTTTTCCTTTGCCAGTTTCTAGATTAATACTAATGAGTTGTTTGGCTGTTGTGGCGTAAAGAATTTGACGCTTAGTGTCATAGGCTAAACCAGCTGTAATGAAACCAATATCACCAACAACGGTCGTATTACCTGAGTTGACATCAATTTTAATCAATTGAGTTTTATTTCTCTTTCGAGCTAGCCCGTAGAGTTGGGAACCAACAAAAGCAATGTCATAAACTTCGGTAATAATTTCACCAATTAGAATTGCTTGACCTGTATCTAAGTTGAGAGTGTAAAGCTTACTCTTGTCCTTGGAATTGCAGTCTTGTAGATAAACTGTCCCAGGTTTGAGTTCAATTGTAGCTGTTGGATTCGTCATGCTTTTTGTCTTTTGATTACAAAGGTTTATGACTTTTCTAGCTATTGACCAGAGATAAACTTGCGTTCTTCGTAAACGAAACAGCATGATAATGCTGAGAATTGCTACCGTACTAGCGTATATTGTTTTATATCCTATCAGTTTGTATTAGCTATGTATAGTAAATTTTAGTAACTTCATTTTTTTGTTATTTAAATTGGTGGTTTCAACTTAAGACTGGACTTTAGCAAATTTTTGCCTGAAGAAAACACTATCTCTAGCATCAATAGGACTTATGCAACAACTCGACTTATAGGGTGCTTATGCTAGCAACTTACTCTAGCCTTAGTGTGTAACGAAGAATTTTGCGTAAGTCCTGATCAAATCAGTTCAATTTTGTAACAAGCAATACCAAAAATTAATTTTTACTAATGTTCAGTTACCAAATTTGCAATTGAGGTAGAATACAGCGTTCATTAGCAAGTGAGAAATAACAGGCTGAATCTACCAATGATTCAACGATTTTCACTTCCTGTAATCCAAAATACATAGCCATGAACTGAAAGTATAGAAGATTGCAAAAGAGATGGGAATGGAGAAATAAGTAAATTAAACTTTAATAAACCAACGCTGGCGATACATCACATAGCCAACGCTCCACCAAAACAATAATGTTACCAGAGCAAAGAACAGAGAACCATTGATTTCACCTATCCAAGGGATGAAAAGTTGTTCGTAAATCCAATTAAAAGTCGTAGGAGCATTCTCGCCACTGCCGATGTGGGTTTTAACTAAGATTTTAATCATTAAAACTGAGGCTACAAAAATGGTTATAGGATTCATCCCTATCACCTCGAATGGCTTGCTCCAACGCTGTGTTTGACGTACTTCAATCAATTCATAACAAGCAGCAAACAATAGCAACGCCCAACCTGTTGTAAACACAACAAAAGAACTTGTCCATAACTTTTTATTAATCGGAAATACAAATCCCCAAACTTGTCCAATAACTAAGCACACTAAACCCCCAATGATTAAATTGATACTAGTTCGGGATTTAATCGGTTGCTTGCGAAGCCATTCACCTGTAAAGTAACCTAATAAAACATTGACAGTAGCCGAAAGTGTACTGAATAATCCTTCTGGATCGCCCATTGAATTGAAGTTGTCGCCTTTATATAAATGCGCTGTACCGATAATTAGGCGATCGATATAAGCACCAAAATTTCCTTCTCGGGTTAAATTGCCCATGCCATAATCAGGAATGGGTATAAAAGACATGGCTAACCAATAACCTATCAGTAATAGTTTTGCGATTCCCCATTGTGCTTTTTTCGGAAAGTTGAGAACAATTAGGGAAGCGAATAGGTAAGTGAGACTAATCCGTTGCAAAACCCCCATAATCCGGATACTACTCCAGTCATAATTCCAAAAGCCATTGAGAAATATACCTAAAGCAAATAGAATTGCGCTGCGGCGAATAATGCGCCAGTATAATCCCTCCGGATTCCCCTGGCTCAGGTAGGAAGAATTAGAGGGGTTTAGGTATTTTGCGAAGGAGAAAGCTATAGCCACTCCCACAATGAATAAGAAGAAGGGAAAGACTAAATCTGTGGGGGTGCAGCCATTCCAATCGGCATGGAGCAAGGGAGGATAGCCTTTACCCGCAGTTCCTACCATATTGACCAGTATCATGCCGCTAATGGTAATCCCTCGAAATACGTCGAGGGAGATTAGGCGTTGGGATAGTTTTTGAGGTTCGTCCGGCATTGATGAGAGCAGTAGTTCTAAATTAGAAAATTGTAAGCCTAGAACTTACCTACTGCACAAAAAAATCAAAATGTGTTATTTTATGCAATTTTGAAATTGGGTAATTTTCCTGTCAAAATAAAATTGTTAGCCTACAAACGTAGAATTTTCCAATAATTATCCTAACGGTGATTAATTTTCTATCGAATTACCCTTTAGGATAATAAAAATCAGTAAAATTCTGTTTTGTAGAAAATACACTAATAGTTTACAAAAGCTTTGTATATTTTTTGAATTTAGGATATTGAATTATAAAGCTTCAATATTTAAATATTCATTACCCAAAAAATATGGCGGTATTACAAGTTTGAATGCTAGCTTAAAAATAAGGCATAAGTCAGACGGCAGAAGGAGAAATAATTTTTTCATACCTTCTTTGTGAGCGAGAGTTCATGGCGTCTAGCTTAGGTCAACAAGCTAATTGAATCCTTATGCTACGTCTATTAGAAATTCTACACTCGGGAAAATGCTTCTTTTCGCGCACTCTAAACCTAGAGTTGCGGTATAAGGTTTGAGCTTGTTAAGCTAGATAAACTTTTATTAAACTGAGGCATGAAGGGCATATTCTTTGCCCTTCTAATTGTTAGAGCCAACAAACAGGGTGGGTGCCTACCGTCAGTTGTTCCACAGAATTAATCGATGATTGACGTAACACCCTTTCAAATCAAGAGTGACACGATTGAAGCTCAATATCCCCTCTCATTTATGCAACAAGGTATGCTGTTTCACAGCCTATCTGCTGCCGAGTCTGGGGTTAATATTGAGCAGTTAATTTGTGACTTGCATGAAGAATTAAATGTCTCACTCTTCAAGCAAGCTTGGCAACAAGTTGTAGACCGACATTCGATTTTGAGAACTCGCTTCAGTTGGGGAGATGTCAAAGAACGCCAACAGCAGGTCAAGCAACAAGTTACCGTTCCTTTTACAGAAGACGACTGGAGTCACTTATCAGTTCCCGAAGTCACGGAACAATTAAAATTGTATCTCCAGAGCGATCGCCTGCGTGGTTTCCAGCTCAATCAAGCACCACTGATACGCCTAGCACTTTTCCGAATTGCCCAAAACCATTACCAGTTTGTCTGGACTTTTCACCATATCTTGCTGGATGGTCGATCATTGCCTTTGGTTTTGCAAGAAGTGTTTGCGATTTATGAAGCATTGTGCTCTGAGCAAAACTTGCAACTTCCTGAGCCTCGTCCTTATCAGGATTATATTGAGTGGCTATTCAAGCAGGATTTTGCAGCATCAGAGAATTTTTGGCGCAGCAGACTCAGTGGTTTATCAGCTCCTACACCTTTAACTGTAGAGTGCGCTCACCCAGCTAAGTCTAATCAACTACAGCACTCACAGCAAGAAATTCGACTGTCTGAAACATTAACCAGTAAACTGCAATTTTTTGCTAACCAGAATCAACTAACCTTCAATACCCTAGTCCAAGCAGCTTGGGTTCTGGTGTTGAGCCGTTACAGTGGTGAAGAAGACGTAGTTTTTGGAGCGACAAGAGCCTGCCGTCACTCGGCTCTAGACGAAGCAGATTCTAGGGTAGGGCTTTTCATTAACACCTTGCCGCTACGAGTAAGTGTACCCAGTGAAATACCGTTGCTGCAATGGCTCCAGGAATTACGCCAGCAATGGATAACCTTACGAGACTACGAACATACCCCCTTATCTCAGATTAGCCGTTGGAGTAACATCCCGGCGGGAGAGTCCTTGTTTGAGAGCATTGTGGTTTTTGAGAACTACCACTTGAATTCTAAATTGCAACAGCAAGGGGGAAAATGGAAAAATCGAGAGTTTCAACTCTTAGAACAATCCCCCTATCCCATTACAGTCACTGGGTATTTAGAGCCAGAGTTCTTACTACAGATTGAATACGATCGCAACCGCTTCGAGGACGCAACCATTACTCGAATGCTCGGCCATATCCAAACCTTACTGGAAGGGATGGTAACCAATCCAGGGCGGCCTCTCAAAGATTTGCCTTTATTAACCGCAGCAGAACGTCATCAACTGCTCGTAGAATGGAATCACACCCCAGTCGATACTCCCAAACATTCCTGCATACATCACTGGTTTGAAGCTCAAGTTGAACAGACACCAGAGGCTGTAGCGGTTGTTTGTGGACAGGAGGAATTAACCTATCGAGAACTGAATAACCGTGCCAATCAACTAGCGCACTACCTACAAAGCTTAGGCGTCAAACCAGACACCTTAGTTGCTATTTCTGTAGAACGTTCTCTAGAAATGATTGTAGGCTTTTTGGGCATCCTCAAAGCAGGAGGAGCTTATATTCCCATAGACCCCGCCTACCCCCACGAGCGGCGAGCCTATATGCTGCAAGATTCCCAAACTCCTGTAATTTTAACGCAAGAGCGGCTCGTTTCCTCACTCCCCGACCACCAAGCTCAGGTTGTACGCCTGGATGCCGATTGGCAAGACATTGCCCAACATAGTCAGGACAATCCCCTCAGCGAAACGACCGCCGAGAATCTTTCCTACGTTATTTATACATCAGGCTCTACCGGAAAGCCCAAAGGAGTACTGATTACTCATCGGGGAATGGTAAATCATAGCCGAGCGATCGCAAAACAGTTCAACCTGCAACCGAGCGATCGCGTCCTGCAATTTTCCAGCATGAGCTTCGATATTATTATCGAGGAACTCTTTCCCTCATTCATCATTGGTGCAGCAGTCATCCTGCGTCCAGAAGACATCCTCTCCTCAACCACCAATTTCGTGCAGTTTGTCGAACAACAGCAAATTACTGTTCTCAACCTACCCACGGCATTCTGGCATGAACTGGTCAAAGGTCTATCCGTATTCAAACCTGAACCTGGAAACATAGACAAGGGTATTCCCTCAGCCTTACTAGCTCCCGTGCGCTTGGTAATTGTGGGAGGAGAAAAAGCCTCTCGTGCTGCCTATTCCACCTGGTTACAACTGATTGGAGAGCGTATACGCTGGCTCAATACCTACGGGCCGACTGAAACCACTGTATCAGCCACCATCTACGACCCTTCTTGCTCAACTAATCCCGCTCATCTGCCTTCTGAAATCCCGATTGGCCGTCCCTTGGCCAATACTCAAGCTTACATCCTCGATCGCAACTTACAACCTGTACCTATTGGTGTAACGGGTGAACTGCACATTGGCGGTGCGGGTGTCGGCCGGGGTTATCTCAATCGCCCCGATTTAACCGCCAATAAGTTTATCTCCAATCCCTTTAGTGATGAGCCAAATGCACGTCTGTACAAAACCGGAGACACAGTACGCTATTTAAGTGACGGAAACATTGAATTTATCGGTCGGATTGACTATCAAGTAAAAATCAGAGGCTTCCGCATCGAACTCGGTGAAATAGAGACGTTGCTAGAACAACACCCTGGCGTGCAGCAGGCAGTGGTTTTGGCCCGTGAGGATGTACCTGGAGAAAAACGCTTAGTTGCTTACATTGTCCCCAAGCAGGAACAGTCCTCATCAATACCAGAACTTCGCAGCTTTGTCAAGGAAAGACTGCCGGAGTACATGGTGCCAACTGCCTTTGTCATCTTAGAAACGCTGCCTTTAACACCTAATGGTAAGGTAGACCGTCGCGCCCTCAAAGCTCCAGACTCAACAGTGATTGCCTCCGAGCGAGAAATTGTTGCCCCCCGCTATCAATTGGAATTCCAACTGACCAAAATTTGGGAGGAGATTTTAGGGATTGAACCGATTGGGATTACAGACAATTTCTTTGAGCTGGGTGGACATTCTTTGCTCATCATGCGCTTAATTTCTCAACTGAATGAGCTTTGTGGAAGAAATCTTCCTCTCAATACTTTATTTGTGGCACCTACGATTGAGCAACTCGTTAAACTTCTCCATGAAGAAGAAGGTTTAACTGCTTGGCGATCGCTCGTGGAACTTCAACCGCAGGGTTCCAAACCCCCATTTTTCTGCATTCATGAAATTATTGGGAATGCCATCTATTGTCAGCGCATGGCTCGTTATCTGCCTGATCAACCTTTATATGGCCTACAACCGGTTGGGTTAGATGGCAATCAACCTCCTTATACCCGAATTGAGGAGATGGCAGCTCATTACATCCAGGAGATCCAAACCATTGAACCCAACGGCCCCTACTACTTAGGTGGGTATTCGTTTGGCGGCCTAGTCGCATTTGAGATGGCACGCCAGCTAGAGGCACAAGGGAAAAAAGTCGCGCTGGTAGCCTTGTTTGATGCTCCAGCACCAGGGTATAGAAAGCGAAGACTCTGGCGTTGGCTCTTAAAACAAGTCCATCATTTCTCGCAGCACGGACTTGAGATGATTTTGGATAGGGTAAAAACTACAGTATTGCCAAAACACAGGCAGGAACCTATCAATCAAGAGTTATTAAACCTTACCCAACACTTGCATCTAGATTCTGAAAATGCGATTGATCGCAACATTGATTTACTGACTAAGGTTAACTATCAAGCTGCAAGCGATTATATTCCAAAAGCTTATTCAGGAAAGGTGACTCTCTTCCAGGCCACGCTCGAAGAACGCCCAGAAGAATGGATTTTCGATCCTTATTTAGGCTGGAGCCAATACGCCAAACAAGGAGTAGAAATTCAAGAAATTCCTAGCATTCACATCCGGATGTTTGATGAACCCAATGTGAAGGTTGTGGCCGAAAAACTAAGGGGCTGTTTAGAACAAGCACAAAAGCAGTTTTAATCTCAGACTCGCCAAAAATAATTTAACCTGTATTCGACTCCTCCTCGCTCTCCTTGTTCACGGGGATGTAGGGGAGTCGAATTTTTGGATGGGTGCACGAATAAACTCCCCTATTCCTTCACCGTCTCAATCAAATCTTCCATCATTACATCAAATGTACGTGCCAGTTTTTGCAGCGCTGTCACATCCACCGTCGCCATCCCATTGGATCGCGCATAAGTTGTCACTGTGCTATAGGGAATTCCTGCCCTTGTAGCTACTTCTTTGAGAGTCCAACCCTTCGCATCAGCCAGATCGCGAATTCGCAGCCTAACTAATCCCATCCTTTCCCTTGACGATGAACGAATACTCGTTCTTTAATGTGGATAACTTTATACTGATAGACAAATCGAATCGCCCTCTGTCCTGAGAAAACTAAAGGGCGATCGCAAGTATCCCCAAAAAATTGGAGGCAAATTACATGATATCAACCCAGCAGCCGATCGCAACGGCTGTACCTCGTTTAGGTCGCGTTGCAGCAACAAGGAGGGACGAGGTATGACTTACAAAGACAGACTGTCCCCTTGGTGCATTATTCGCCACCTCCCCCAAGCACAACATGTGGTTGTTGCCCGTTGTCGTCGTCGCAATAACGCCGAAGACCATCTTCGGTTGCTCAAGCGTATGACACCATCAGGAGAATATAGCATCATTTTTGACCCGATGCTAGATAACACAAACTCAACGGCAACGAACCCACCCCTCTCCTAAAATGGGGTGCGGAGGTTCTGGGGTGCTGGGGTGCGGGGGGGCTGGGGAGCGGGGGTGCTGGGGGGC
>CAZPRJ010000012.1:0-114759 GCA_964588805.1 uncultured Microcoleus sp.
GCTATCCATCCCCAACCTTTTTAGAGGATGGGGAATTCCGCCGATTTTGTTAAAGAAGTAAATTTAGACTTTTGAGCCAATGGGAGGGTCAGTGAGCCAGTTAAAATGTGTGAGTGAAGGGCAGTATGAGGGACTCGAAGAGGTTGTTGTGATCGCCCGTTCTGTAGGTTGGGGCGCTGCTAAGATTTTGCGTGACTACTACCGCAGTCACGAGCATGAGGGAAATTTGGACATTACCGAAAAAAAGGACGGGCCGGTTACTGCGGCTGACATAGCAGCCAATCACTATATTTTAGAAAAACTTCAGGCAGTTTTTGGAACGGAAGGATTTGGCTACCTTAGCGAAGAAACCTATAAATTTCTCCCCGAATCTTCGCGAGAATCCTTAGTTCATACTCCTTGGGTTTGGGTAATTGACCCCCTGGATGGAACCCGAGATTTTATTAATAAAACTGGTGAATATGCTATTCACATTGCCTTAATTTATCACAACAGGCCAGTGGTAGCGGTCGTGGTATGGCCAGAAACTCAAAGATTGTATTATGCAACGTTAGGGGGGGGTACATTTAGGGAAACTGCCGAGGGAATCGTTACCCCAATTCAAGTCTCAACTCGTAACGAACTCTCTGAGTTGTCTTTAGTTGCATCGCGCACTCATCGGGATGAACGCTTCAATCAGTTAATTGATCAATTACCCTTCAAAGCTAAACATTATGTTGGGAGTGTAGGCTGTAAAATTGCGACCCTGATTGAAAAACAGGCAGATGTTTATATTTCCCTTTCTGGAAAATCTGCCCCCAAAGATTGGGATATGGCCGCACCAGAATTAATTCTCACCGAAGCCGGTGGACAATTGGCTCATATTGATGGAACACCTCTTACCTACAATACAGGAGATATTAATCAGTGGGGGGCGTTAATCGCGAGTAATGGTGTGTGTCATGAAGCCTTGTGTACTCTAGCTTCAGAAATTCTGGCAAAGATAGATGGATGATAGGAGTCAGGAGTCTCGGAGTCAGGGGTTAAAAGTGGGTCTATTTCAATAAGAGTTAGGTGCGTTGGGCAATGACAGCATAGAATGGATCGCTACTCCCAACGCCGAACATTTGTAGAAAGTTGGGTGTACTTGACTGACGCGCAATAACTTCTGGAGAACTGAAACCAGGAACTGATTGAAAGTAATTTTTAACGAGTTCTACTCGGCTTTGTTCGGTTCCATCTCGCCAAGCGGTGATTGCTTTTTGGTAAAACATTCGGTTCGAGAAGCTAATGATGGCTATGCCGCCGGGTTTGAGAATACGGTAAATTTCGGAAAATACAGCATCGGGATATTGTAAATACTGAATGGAAACACAGTTGAGAACGGCATCAAAATCCTGATCTGGAAGGGGAAGTTTGGGATTTTGGTTGAGGTTTTGCACGAAGTAATGATTGAATCGAGGGTTCCGGGCTAGTTCTTCTGCATTCATCCCGTGTCCTTCGACGTGAGCAAATTCCATCTCTTGTGGGAGGTGGGAAACCCAGCTACTCATCATATCGAAGATACGGGTATGGGGTTGGAGGCGATCGCGATAAAGTTGGGTCAGTTGTTCGATAAACCCTTCGTCCACATGGGTCACGAAGCGGGGAAAGGAGTAAAACAAGTTATCATCTGAATCATCGAGTTTGGTGCGATCGTGGGGACGAAGCTGCATAATTTTGCATTTAGACTCAGCTCTACATTTCTAAGTTTAAAGAAAAATGACAGAATATTAATATTAGGTCTTTTCATCTTCTCACTCTTAGGAAACCTAGTCCTGTACTTGTTTGATACTCTAGACGCAAGAGGCTAAAATAGCGGACTATTCGTAACCACTAACGGAAATCGCGACTAATCAGTTCGGTTCTACTACCCCAGAGAGATGACGAATACTATTAACCTCATGATCAGAAGATATAAAGATGTGTAAGTACTAAACTTGCTGTGCGTGGGGATAGATCGTGGTGCAAAAGTGGTTATTACCAAGCATAAGTGAAGTGCTAGCCCAGAAGGGACAAACGGGGCTAGACAAGATGGTTGCGCCTCAAAATGGAGCGGCAACTGAAATATATTATAAAGATATTCAAGAGCAAGCCAGCCTCCGCGAAAGGGGGCGTATGCTGCCTCAACAAGAGGCGGCGACTGCTAAAGCGCAACGGGAATGGCAAAGTGCGATCGCATCTTTAGAACAGCTACTTTTGCAAGCGATCGCAAATTCCGATAAAGAAGCCCAAGCGAACTCATCTGCACTTCAGGGCTTAGTTTTAGCCGGCCCCGTTCCCGTGTTAAGCCATCCCGATTTGTTGTCTTGTTTTCAGACTGGGATTTTTACTAGTGATGCTTATCATGGCCTCACCTGGATGCCGTTTCAATTGCCCCCCGCACACTATGAACAGCGCCAATCTGTTAAAAATAGAACCTACGAGTTACCCTTACTCCCGGCTGACTCGCTGGCATCCGAGCAATTTTGCTTAGTCTTTACCCATCATTTCAGTTTAGTGATGGTGTTTGGAGAAGATGGCGCAGATCATCCTGCCTTTCAGTTTTCCTTTGACCCTGAAGACATCCAACGGGCATGGATGGCGCTGCGCCTACGAATGGTACTCACTAGTCCCCATCAACTCTGCCAGCTTGATAGTTTAATCGAGCAGTTTACACCGAGTCCGCCCGACTATCGCCTCGTCATGGACTTCGGACGCAAACTGCTGGAAAATTTACCCCAACCACCTGATAGCGACAAATTCCAAACAATACCTATCCAATCGACCAACTCCAAGCCGGAATCTGGACAATCTCAGCCTGAGAGCGAGACATTTCAAGCCGGCCGTCGTTGGGAACCGGTGGTGAGAAAAGAAGAGCGAGGAATCAATAAACTCTCGAATTCTGATCAAGAAACCCCAGATGTAGAACTGCTCAAAGCTCTCACTCACGAAATTCGGACTCCACTGACGACCATTCGCACATTAACCAAACTTTTGTTAAAGCGTGGTGATTTACCGGCAGAAGTGATTCGGCGTCTAGAGATTATCGACCATGAATGTACCGAGCAAATTAATCGCATGGAGTTAATTTTCCGGGCGGCCGAATTAGAAACAACCACCGCTAAACCCGGTGCGGTTAACCTTACCTCTATGTCATTGGATCAGATTTTCCAGCAGAGTATTCCGCGTTGGCAAAAGCAAGCGGCAAGGCGTAACTTGACTTTAGAGGTAGTTCTGCCCCAAAAGCTGCCTACTGTTGTGAGTAATCCAGCGATGCTTGACCAAGTACTGACGGGATTGATGGAGAATTTCACTCGTTCCTTGCCTGCAGGCGGTCAAATTCAGTTACAAGTAACCCCGGCGGGCGACCAACTCAAGTTACAATTTCAATCTCAAGCTGAACCAGGGCAGAATCATGCTGCGACTCACTCGGGTGAATCAACCTGTTCAACCTTGAAATCCCTCGGTCAATTACTCATGTTCCAACCCGAAACAGGAAGCCTCAGTTTAAATCTCAGCGTCACTAAACATTTATTCCAAGCGCTAGGAGGAAAACTGATTGTGCGCCAACGACCTCAAGAAGGTGAAGTGATGACTATCTTTTTGCCGTTGGAAGTCAGTAACACGGATATTTATGAACACAAGAGTATCTTGGTGTGAATGTAATCGATTTAAGCTGTTGTGGATTTAATTTGGGCTATGAGGTTGGCGGGGAGCAGGGGGGCTGGGGAGAATATCAGAGGCTTCAGGAGAGAGTGTTGCGCTCGATTAAAATAGCTCTTAAACCCGCAGCCTTAGCCCCCTGATAATCTTGTTTTTTACTATCGCCAATATGCCATGCCTCCTGGGCTGCACAGCCATGTTTTTGCAAGGCAATGGCAAAAATTTGAGGGTTGGGTTTGGCTACTCCGACTTCTGTAGATATGGTAATGGAAGTAAAAAACTCGTTGAGATTTAAGGCTTCTAAAACATATTTGAGACGAGAATCAAAATTTGACACAATGCCTAACTGAATGTTTCTGTGTCGCCATTCTTGCAACGCTGGGAGAACATCCGGATAGATAAACCAGGGGGCAGCAGAAGCAAAGTGGCTATAGAGTACTTCAAAAAAATCGGTAAAGTCGTCAAATTGATTGAGAACACCGACTTGTTGGAAAGTACGCAGGGCAATCACTCGCCACCATTCAAATTCGCAATGAGGAATTTCTTCGACAGATGCACCGGGAAAAACAGGGGCGTCAGAGGCGGCGAAGGCTTGGATAAACGCTTCGTTCAAGAGTTCGGCTGAGACTTCAACCCCAAACTCTTGTGCAATTGCGCTATAGACTTCGCCCACACTGCCTCGAACCCCAAACAGCGTACCCACGGCATCCAGAAAAATAACTTTTGGTTGTTGTCGGGTCATTCTAAAAGATGATTGTGGCTGATTTGTTATCTCTAATGAGGAATGGGAAACACAACCAACAACCAACCCTTCACAACTATTTGCTGGCCGAGAGTAGATCGACTAAGGGCTGTGCTAACCAATTTAAACCGACTTTCAGCTTGTGGTCTAGGGTCGGCATTCGATAGAGATAGGCTACCCGTCGAGCCAAATAAGCTAACGGCCCATCAAGTTTAACCCCTAAACCCGTGAGTGTGGCGTTCTCGGTTCCCAAAGTCATCATCTCACCTAAGTGCTGATAGCGGAAGGGTAAGAGAGGACGCCCGGTAAGAGAGGCCCAAATATTCCAAGCGGTGTAATCGGCTTGTTGAAATGCCGCTTGCGCTGTATTGGGGACTTGCTGGCCTTCGACATCGTAGCATTCGGCTAAGTCACCTAGAGCAAAGAGTTCAGGATGGTCTAGTACCTGTAGAGTAGGGGTGATAGTCAGTTGTCCTCGTTTGTTTTGTTTAACCGGAAGCGATCGCACTACAGGAGCAACTGTTGTCCCCACCGTCCACAATACGATATCCACAGGAATGGTATCGACGACTCCTTTGTACAACAGTGAAATCGTATCAGAGCCAACTGACTCGACCTCAGTTTCTAAATCGATCCAAACATCCCGGTGATTCAATGCCTGCTGCGCTGCTTCTCGATTAAACTCAGAGGATGTTCTGAGAATCATATCACTCAGTTCAATCAAACGCAGTCTTCCCCGTTCTCCCAGCCGTTCAGCTAGCTTGCACGCCAACTCCACGCCAGAGTATCCCGCCCCCACAATCGCAACTCGGATTTTATCCGCGTCAGACTCTTCCAAAATTCGCAACCGTTCTTCTAGGCGATAGGCATCTGTGATGGTACGAAATGGCATGGCATACTCGGCGACTCCCGGTGCCATATCCAGAGGGGTTTCTCCTCCTAGTGCCAAAACTAAGCGATCATAGGAAAATTCAGAGCCTTCTTGCAGTTGTACCTGTTGTTCCTCTACATTAATTCCAGCTACGGCCGCCTGAGTAAAACGCACCCCCGTACTCGCTAAAAGTTCTTCAAACGGTGGGGCAATTTCCCAGGTTTGCAGTTCACCGGTCAGCAATTCATACAGTAAGGGTGAAAATAAAAAGCGATCATTTTGATCGACCAAAATAATTTCCGGTCGTTGGGGCTTTTCCCAAGGTAGCTGGCTTAAGCGCAAGGCTGTATAAAGCCCGCCAAAGCCTCCACCCAGGATACAAATGCGAGTCGGTTTTTCAGTCATGGTTCAACGCTGGTGCATCCCAGTAGGGCAGTTTTCTTAAGTGTAGCGAGTCATTTCTCACAAGGGAAAAAGCGTAAGCCCTATTGATTATGATGTGAATTAATTTTTCAGGATGGGATTGATTGAGCTACATGAGATTTTGGTGATACTTTCAAATTACGATTCATCACTCTTGAGATAGATTTCCAACCACGGTATTAAAAATTTGTAGCCTTATGCATCATCTATCACAATCTCCAGGGACTACCTTAGAAAAGCTAGGCAAAGGTGATTCTCTACAGCGATACAACTCCCAACCATCGATAAACCCTACTCCTAACACCCTCGTTTTCATTGATACTGCCATTGATGATTTCCAAATTTTGGCCGAGGGAGTGATTCCGCAAGCCGAAGTGATTTTCCTAAACTCCAAACAAGATGGCATTCAACAAATTACTGAACGATTAAAATTCCGTACAAAGATTTCCTCTATTCATATTGTTTCTCATGGTGCACCGGGTTGCTTGCGTTTAGGAAATACTCACTTAGGCTTAGACACCCTCGACTGCTACGCTAAGGATTGGCTACTCTGGGCAAAAGCCCTCTCTAGAAAATCGGCATTACTGTTTTATGGTTGTAATATTGCGGCGGGAGACGCTGGTGCAACCTTCCTGGAACGACTCCACCAACTGACGGGGGCAAATATTGCCGCGTCTGGCGATCGCACAGGCAACAGCACTCTAGGCGGTAATTGGGAACTAGAATATAAAATCGGTACAGTAGAAGCTCCTGTAGCCTTTGATTCTCGCACGCTGGCGGCTTATCCCTCTGTCTTACCCATCAGTCTCTACGATGGAACGTTAGGAACCTTACCTCAAAACCAAGGCTTTCTGACTTTTGCAGACTTAATCCCAGGTAATGCTACCCAAACCCCAGTCGCTGGAGGAGTCACTCTCAGTAGCTTTCCCCAAAATGATTTTCTTCGATATGCGGGTTACAGTAACCATACATTAGTCGGCACCATAGCCAACACTACTTTCCCTGTCCTGAACTCTACAACTGGCTACAGTATTGCATTTAGTGTGGCTGTCGAGCAGGAAAACAGTACTAGTCCTAATCGTGCCGGTTTTAGCCTAATCGCAATTGGTAATAATCTCCAGGGAATTGAACTGGGGTTCAACAACAACCTAATTTTTGCTCAGCAAGATAACCCCCTATTTACTCGGGGCGAAAGTATTGCTTTTAATACAGTTCCCACCACAAACTACCGCCTCACCGTCCTTGGCAACAATTACACCCTCTTCGCCAATGGCACGTCTATCTTAACCGGAGGACTTCGGGACTATACAGCTTTTGACCCCACGACTAGCCAGCCTCCTTTACCTTATAGTCCGTATTCTCGGCCTAACTTTTTATTTTTCGGTGACAATACTGACCAAGCGGCGGCTATCATTACCCTCAATTCCATTGCCGTCAATCGTACTCCCAATGCACCAATTGAGGATACCTACACCACTCAATCTGATATCGCCTTAGAAGTACCGGTGACAATCGGTGTGCTAGCTAATGACACTGACCCTGATCAAGATGAACTCGGTAGCATCTTAGTTACATCTCCAGCCAACGGCACACTCACTTTAAACAGAAATGGTTCTTTTAACTATACTGCTAATCCAGGCTTCACGGGCGTAGATACCTTTACTTACCAAATCGATGATGGTGACTTGACGAACCCTAATGTAGCTACTGTCAGCATTACAGTTACTCCTACACCCACGCCAACACCGACACCCACACCCACACCAACTCCTCAAACGTTAAGGCAGAATCCCAACAATATCTTTGTGGTGGAAGATTCATCAGGGCAATCCCGACTCCGGTGCAACCTAATTCAAGGTGACTCTGCTGCTGTTAATGAAGTGGGTGTTATTGTACTGGATGATGACTCAGGCGCGATCGCAGGAATTACTCCCGGACAAGCGGGTTATCTGCAAGCGGCCTTGAGTCAGGGAACAGTTATTTTTTCTGCCCTTTCTAATCCTCCCAATGGTTTTATCCCCACTAGTCAAAGCCGAATTTTAGATGTTGAACCGAATGCTCGTCTGTTATTTTATCTAGTTCAAAACAGTACGACTGATACAGCTTTAGCAGATTTAGCGGCTGGACGAACACCACCGAATGTATTTTTTGCTTCCTCTTCATTCAATGCCGCAGGGGTGAATTTTCTGCAAGTTGTAGACCAAGGTAATGGAGTTTTCAACCTACGCTGGGAAGATGGAGTCGAGGGAGGTACACCGGATTTTAATGACTTGATATTTAGCGTTCAAACCACAACTGAACCGATTACAACAGGTGCCGAGTTACAGGGAGAAACGCAACAAGAATTACTCGATCTGCGCGGTAGTACTGGTTTTGTACAAGCTCAATTTGTAGTTAACCGGGAGGCTGCCTTTGATAATTTTTGTGGTGTTTATCGAGTCGTGGATGCCACTGGGGGTATTGATGTGGATGGGAATGGTACGGCAGATGTCCGTCCGGGTGATGCGGGTTATGCACAAGCGGCCTTGCAACAACGGGTGGCTGGCTTAAATATTACAGTTGCTAACCAATCTACAGCCACGTTTACTGCACAGCTACAGGCAGGGTTTATCTATGTTCCTTTTTTGATTGCTGATGGCAGACCTGAAGCCATTTTAGATGGAAATTCTAATAATGACCCGGCGATTTATTTTCCCTTTTTGGGCGCTAATGCGGATGGGGCGGAGCATGTACGTTTACTAGGTGATAATGTTTTTGGATTTGAGGATTTACCGGGGGGTGGGGATCGGGATTATAACGATGTGGTTATGCGGGTGAGTTTAGGGGTTTGATTTTTTTTTAACGCAGAGGACGCAAAGGATGGCGCGGAGGTACGCAGAGGTTTTTGAGGGAGCAATTCAGCCTAGGTGAAAAGTATACCCATTTATCTCCTGACTCCTGACTCTTGACTTCCTGGAAACCTGCTTAGTAGTCAGTTTTAGGGTTCTGGAAAGAGGGATTTTGATTCTGGAGAATGAGTAGGTTGCGCTGGGCTAACAATGGCATTAGTACCGCATTTGTGAGCATACGGTAAGCTTTTTATGCCCACTATGGCTGATGAATAAAGGCGATTAAATTCTCGTTCGTAATGGGCGGCAACGGTGGGATTGTTAATGGCGATTAATGTTTCGTCGTTGGAGTAGTTCCCTGAAATTGACCAATTATGACTACCAGCGATCGCCACTTTTCCATCTAAGATTGCCATTTTACTATGTACTCCTCGATCGCCAGCCGGTGCGATCGGGTATCCAACTGTGGTGATGGGATGTCGCCAGGGATTAACGCTGATTTTACCGATTTTTTTACCTGGTGTCGGGCAAAGTCCCATTGCATCATAAGCTTTGGAGTAAGGTTTGGTGTAGAAATCGCGATCGATTAATACTTTGATATCTTGTATTCCGCGATCGCGTACTTCACCTAAGGCATCACTAATGGTTTGGTCGGAATAGACAAATACTGCGATATTTATACTAGAGGATGCTTGTTTTATCCAATCAGCAATTACACCGTTACTGGTTGTTTCAATGCTTTGTTTTCTGCGATTGGGTGAGAATTTAATAGTGATTTTCCCTTGCCCAACGGGTATGCTTAGAGGTGGTCTATAGGGCTTATGAATTTTAAATAATCCTTGCCACATATAGTTGAATTCATCGGTAAAGGCTTGAGCGACTTCCCAATTATTAGGAATAATGACCATATTGTTAGGATTGCCTCGACTTTCTAAACTCTTGAAGTCTCCATGCATATCTGAGGTTGTGAAGTTGCCACTGGATATAATCGTTATTTTTCCATCAACAACAATAAATTTATGATGCATTAGTCCACTGCCTTTTGGGGCATTCTTAGATTTGTCGTCTTTTATTTCTATGCCACTTTCACGCAGCATCTCTAATGCAT
Source organism: uncultured Microcoleus sp. (assembly GCA_964588805.1). Taxonomy (GTDB): domain Bacteria; phylum Cyanobacteriota; class Cyanobacteriia; order Cyanobacteriales; family Coleofasciculaceae; genus CAZPRJ01. The sequence goes on from CAZPRJ010000012.1 coordinate 9,636, forward strand.
CAGCCGGATATCGTTTTAATTCTTCAAAGGCTAATTTATCATGTTGATTCATTCGAGCAATTTCTTCGGATGTGTACTCTGTCAAGGTTTTGTTGTACTTATTATCAATCATTAATCTCACTTGAACGCCCATTGAATGTTTAGCAATTAGGGCTTCGGCAAGTTTAGGGAGTCTAAACTCCATCACCGCAATATCTATTGTGGATTGTGCCTGATTAATGACCTCAATCATTTGTTGCTCTAAATTGTCTCCTAACCGGATAAAGTGTCGATAGGGGTCTTGGTACTTAGAGGTTTGATTGTGATTGAAATAAATTTGTACCGCCGGGTCTTGAGGTAGGGGTTTAAGTGATTTAGATTGGGGGAATAATCTGAAGCTGCTGACTAGAGCTAACCCTAAGATTAGAAACAGAATAAATAAAATTTTCCGCCTCGCCTTCGCATACTGACGATGCCAAGCAGCAATAGAATCCTTTAAAAAATTCATATTATGTAAGGGTGAAAATCATGAGTTTCACCTTGAGAGGATATTAATTTTTGCTATCTCTCAGTATTTCTGGCATCAGTGATGATAACAATGGGGATATTGCGGAAGTTGGCTAGAGAAAATTTATGTATCTCAGTAATTCTACGGTTAAGAGAAGTGAGAAAGAGTGATTCTTGACCCCCCTAACCCCCCTTGTTAAGGGGGGAACAATAGCAGAAAAATTATCTTCGCCGGGAATCTCTGTTGTTTGTATCAGTCGGGTTGAGTTCTAGGAAGATTGGCAGGATTAGTCGCTTGTTGTTTAGCTATTTCTTGAGATTCCTTCAAGTCATTGAAGGATAAAAGTTCAGGAATCGTCAAAAACTTATATCCTTGCTCCTTAAGTTTGGCAATAATTTCTGGAAGTGCTTTGACAGTTGCCGGATGCTCTCCACCGCCATCATGCATCAATATAATCCCTCCAGGTTGTGCCTTGCGAAGGACATTATTAACTAATTGCTGGGCAGAATGAGGGCGATAGTCCATTGGGTCATTTGACCACATTACGATAACATTCTTTTTGCTTTTAGCGTAGTCAGCCACTCCATTGTTCATAATGCCCCCAGGTGGACGGAAAAGAGTAGTTTTTACGCCTGTGATTTTGTAGATCAATTTGGCCGTATCATCCAGTTCACGAGCGGCGGTGGCTGAGTCTAGATGTTGATACCAATGATGCCAGGTATGGTTGCCAATAATATGACCTTCGGCAACAACTTGCTTGGCAATTTGTGGGTTTTCTTCGAGTGCTTTCCCAATCCAAAAAAAGGTAGCTTTGATGTTATTTTGTTTGAGAGTTTTCAAAATTTTGGGTGTATTGCTCGGCCAAGGGCCGTCATCAAAGGTTAGAGCAATCACTTTTTCTTGGCCAATTGGTTTAATATCTTTGACAACTTGTGCCTGAAATTTTGAGGGAATTAAAACATCTAAGATAGCCTGTTCTCCAGAGAGATTGTCGGAACTCGCTTCAAGCGATACGGATTGGTTTTGTGCTGATATGGGCGAGGCTGTATTTCCAGGGGGTGTGGAGGGCTGTTGTAGTGCTGATTGGGATGGAGTAATCGCATCTGTCGGACGATTGGGCTTCACATTGGGTGGTAATGTGGAACGATTTGACTGAGCACTGACAGAAAATACTTCTCGTTTTTCTAGCTTGAGGGGGATTGGAGACTGAGGACGACTGGCAACAACAGGGGCGGCCTGTAGCACTGGATTGGTTGTTATTTTTGTCCGGGGAGACGAGTGGATCTGCTGATTTAAACTGACAATCATACTACAAGTTGCCATAGCCACTGTGATAAATATTAGGCTTTGCAACAGCAAGGGATTCTGCTTGCCCACGCGATTTGTCCTCACACCTTATTGGTTCTAGCTTTTGGAATTGGCTAAACTGCCCCAAAATGACTGAAGAAACAATAACCTGGCAAAAATTTAAGGTTTTCCTTAAGCAGACACTTTGGGTCAGTCCATCTACCGTCTTAGAAACTAACTGCAAGGAATTGCCAAAATCAAGGGGTTGAGAGAGAAATTTACTGAGTTTGTGGAGAATATTCTGGTTAAGTTGGGTTTGGGTGCGATCGCTTGTTCTTCGCTTGTCTCTTGTTGTGGATAGGCTTGTAGCGATATTATCACGAAAACTGCGATCGCTCGGCTTCATATCAATTCACTAAAAGCCTACTACAGATGCTTTTCTTTTCCCCCCTTTACAAGGGGGGTTAGGGGGGTCAATCTGTAGCGTAGTAAAAGTGAAATGGTATCACCTGAAATCATTCATCGCCCAAGTACGCTTCTATCACGGCGGGATTACTTTTAACAGTTTCTGGTTCACCCAATGCAATCAACTCACCAAAGTCTAAAACAGCAATGCGATCGCACAATCCCATTACTAACGGAACGTGATGTTCAATTAAGAGTACTGTTAATTGGAACGTGTTACGAATTTGCCGAATTAACTCACTTAATCCTGCTTTTTCATTGGGATTCATCCCTGCGGCGGGTTCATCCAAAAGTAGCACTGTGGGCTTAAGGGCTAAAGCACGAGCAATTTCTAATCGTCTTTGGTCGCCGTAGGCAAAATTTTGAGCTTTTTCTTCGGCTCTTTGAGCGAGTCCCACTAATTCTAATAATTCTAAAGCTTGACTACAGGTTTTGCGTTCTTCTGCGGCCGCCGAGGGGAATCCTAATACACCTTGAATGATGCCTGTTTTATTATGAATGTGATGGGCGATCGCCACATTTTCTAATGCTGATAAATTCCCAAACAGTCGTAAATTTTGAAACGTACGAGCAATGCCTTTGGCTGCAATTTTATGAGGGCTCAACTTTGTAATGTCTTGACCTTCATATATAAGTTGACCGCCCGAAGGAGGCAATAAACCTGTAATTAAATTAAATAAAGTTGTTTTTCCAGCCCCGTTTGGCCCAATTAAACCGAATATCTCATTTTCTTGGACGCTGAAGGAAACTTTATTCACTGCAATCAATCCTCCAAAACGTCGGGTAATTTCCCTGGCTTCTAATACAACCTTTAAATTATTCTCATTCTTCTGCTCATCAGCCATAACCATTCCCATTAATCCTTCAAAATTATTTTAAGCTGTTGCGCTTACAAATTGCAGTGTGACAGTTGGTAAAAAGCTTGCTGCCAGTGGATTTATTCATTTTGAATTTTGAAGTTTGAATTGCTTATGACTCCTTTTCACGATGACGCTTAAGTGGCTTAAAACGCTTTAATAAATCCGGTGTAACAATCCCTTGAGGATAGAATATACTACCGATTACAATAAGTAGACCAAAAATAATTAAACGCCCATCGCGGAAAAAATTAGCTAACCAAGTCGGTAAACCATTGATTCCTGCCATTGCTCTTAAAGCTTCGGGTAATGCTGTCAGCACCATCCCACCCAAAACTGGGCCAATAAAGGTTCTAGACCCCCCAATTAATACAAAAGCTAAATAAATAATACTGGCATCGAATGTGCCTTGGCGAGCATTCCAAGTATTTAAAAAATGAGCGCTGACTACGCCAACTAACCCTGCTAATACTGCTCCTAAAGTAAACGATAATACTTTATAGTAAGTGGGATTAATACCCATGGCATCAGCCGCCAGTTCATCCTCACGAATAGCCATCAAAGCCCGACCGGCACGGATACGTTCTAAGCGGTACAAAAAGAACATACTGAGGATTAACAAGGGTAAGGCAATCCATAAGTATTCCGTTTGAGATGCAAAGGGCTGAGGGATGGCAAAAATCCCGACAGCACCGCCTGTAATTTCTAGATTTAATGATAAAACTCTTAAAATTTCCACAAAGGCAATCGTGGCAATTGCTAAGTAAATTCCTCGCAACCGTAGCACCGGAATTCCCAAAGCGATCGCTAGTACTGCACACACCAGCGCAGCGATTAGCATTTCTAACAATAAAAAATGCAGCGGAAATAAGTTACCTGTAAATTGAAAGACTTTGGTGGAAAAAATTGCGGCAATGTAACCTCCTAAAGCATAAAATCCTGGACTCGCTAAAGAAAGTTGTCCTGCCATTAAGGGTAAATAAACTGAAAGCCCTAAAATCGCTCCGAAAATCATGGAAACGATTAAAAATCCATAGTTAGTAATAAAATCTGACATTTATTCGTTCTTCATTCCTCCCTTAAATCGGCTTTTTGTCTTTGCTTTACCGGAATTTATATTAAAAATTGGGTTCTTTTTCCCGATTTTGATTCACATTTTAATTCGCCTCCATGTTTTTCTACCACAATCTGATAGCTAATGGAATCACTTAAACTTTAGTGATGCGCGATCGCCCAAACAACCCCTGAGGGCGAACCAAAAGCATAATTAATAATAAAGTAAACGCGATCGCATCCTTATAACCCGAATATTCAGACGGCACAAACGCCTCTGCCAAACCCAATAGTAATCCTCCGACCACTGCCCCCGGAATATTCCCTAACCCTCCTAAGACAATCACAGCTAATCCTTTTAGTCCATAGGTAATACCAAAATAAGGGCCGGCAATACTGACACTAGAGCCAACTAACGTTCCTGCTAAACCCCCTAAAAATCCACTCATAAAGAACGTTATCACAATATACAATTCCGTATTAATCCCTAGTAAGCTAGCCGTGGTTGCATCTTCTGCCACCGCTTTTAACGCTTTACCTAATTGGGTATAACTAATTAAATAGGTAAGCAGACTGACGATGACTGATGATACTCCAAAAATAATCACTTGCACGGTACGAACATTAATCGGTCTACTAGAGGTGCCAAAATTAATAGCAGGTGGAATATCTCCATAAATATTGGCTGGAAAAGTATAAATTTCTGCTCCTACTAAGTATTGGATGATATTGACAATCACGACAGCAGCTCCCAAACTAGAAACCAAAGTCAAAAGAGGGTCAGCTCCTCTAGCTCGTAAGGGTTTAAAGGCCAAACGCTCCACTAATACCGCGACTAAACCCGCTAAAATACTCCCTAAAAATAAGGCGAAAACAAAAGGTAATTGTATCGGTAAAGAAGCATTTGCTAGGACACCATTGAAGCCAAATGCTCTGCCCATTAAACTATAAGTAAAGTAAGCGCCCAACGTAAAAATTGCCCCGTGAGCAAAATTGATAATCCCTAAAATTGAAAAAACTAGGGTATAGCCTAAAGCAAAAATGGCGTAAACACTACCAATCGATAAACCGTTCAAGAATTGTTGAAAGAAAAAAGAGAAGTCCATTGTTAGTTGAGAAAAAGTTACTCCAAAAGCCATCAATCCCAGGATGACAACCAGAGCGTTAGAACAACAGACGGGCTATGAAAGATAATTTTCTCATTGCCCAATCCGTTACACTCGTTAGGCTCTGTTAAAATAGCCTAGACAAATTTTTGTCCATTGGCTCTCCAGTAGGCTGGCTTCATGCTGGTTTCAGATCAGATGATAATTCAAGCCTCGCCCTTGCCCATCATCGTCCTCACACAGGATGGAAGAATTAGTTTATGGAACCCTGCGGCTGAACGGCTTTTTGGCTGGCGCGAATCAGAGGTAATCGGGCGTTCGATCCCCATTGTTTTGACTGAGAAAGACCAGGATTTTATTACCCGATTACAGGTTGCCACAACGGAGCAGGCGAGTGTTGCTTTCGAGGGATCGTGCTACACAAAAGATGGGTTGCCGATTAACTTCTGCCTCTGGGCTGTTCCCCTACCTCATCCATCAGGGTACACAAGCCGTGCCATGTTGATTGTGGCTCCCTTAACACAACCAGAAAATGCTCTTTTAGGTAAAATTCATCTCGCAACCGCTCGAGATAAGGTTCAACCGGCACAGACTGAAGCGACTTTGTATGGAGTGAAGCAGGAACTCGAACAAAGAGTGCAAGGGCGGACGCATGAATTAAGCAATGCCATCAGTTTATTAAGTCTAGCCAACTCGCAACTGCGGCAAGAACTGGTTGAGCGCAAGCGGGCTGAAGCAGCTCTGCGGGACAATCAGGAACGATACGCCTTAGCTGTCAGTGGTGGCAAAGTTGGGGTTTGGGACTGGAATAACCAGACGCAAGAACTTTATCTCGATCCCATTTTAAAAGCCATGTTGGGTTATGCAGAGGGGGAAATTTCCAATTTTGAAGTCTGGACCGAGTTATGCCATCCGGATGATCAAGAACCGATAAAGCTTGCCGCTCAAGCTCATTGGCAAGGGTTAACACCGGAACTGGTGAGTGAACACCGAATGCTCCATAAAGATGGCAGTATTCGCTGGTTTCTGGTGCGTGGCACAATAATTCGGGATACCGATGGCCACCCCTATCGTATTACGGGTACGGCGACGGATATCACTGAGCGCAAGAGAGCTGAAGACACGATTAAACAACAAGCGGAGTGGGAGCGATTGTTGGGAATAATCACCCATCATATCCGCCAGTCGCTCAATCTGGGGCAAATCCTGACTACTACGGTGACTGAAGTCCGGCAACTTTTGCAAGCTGAGCGTACCATAGTGTTTCGCATTGGTGCGGATGGTATCGGCCGGACTATTGCAGAAGCGGTTGCACCGGGACAAGTGAGGATTATTGAACGGGAATTTCCTGATGAGGTTTTTCCCCAGGAGTGCCATGAATTTTATAGCCAAGGTAATGTTCGCATCGTCCCCGACATTGAACAGGATGAAATTGCCCCCTGTTTGATTGAGTTTTTCCAAGAATTAGGGGTGAAATCAAAATTAATTGTGCCGATTGTGCAGAATTCGGCGTTGTGGGGTATTTTGAGTGTGCATTACTGTACAGAACCCCCCCGACACTGGCAAGAGTGGGAAATTGGACTGCTGCAACGCCTAACGGATCAAGTGGCGATCGCTATTCAGCAAGCGGAACTTTATCAGCAAGTTCAAACCGAACTGATCGAGCGCAAGCGAGTTGAACAAGAGCTGCGAACCAGCCAACAACGGCAAGCGTTTCTATTGCGTTCAGTACCGGTTATTCTCTACACCGCCTGTCCTTGTCATCATTGCTACACGACTTGGATTAGTGAAAATATTGAGCTGCTTAGTGGCTTTCCTAGCCATCGGTTTGTGGATGAGCCGTCGTTTTGGTTGTCTAGACTTCATCCCGACGATCAGAAATGGTTATTGCAAGACTTTCAATCCCAGCTTAACCAAGGCGTGGAATTGGTTTGTGAATATCGTTGGCAGTGTGCGGATGGTTCGTATCGTTGGTTTCTAGATCGAGCCGTGGTGATTCGCGATGAGGACGGTAAGCCGAAAGAACTGATTGGGAGTTGGCTAGATATTACCCAACGTAAACAAGCAGAAGAAGAGGTTCATAAGGCTTTAGAGCAAGAAAAAGAACTCAACGAACTCAAGTCTCGCTTCATCAATATGGCTTCTCACGAGTTTCGTAATCCATTGAGTACGATTCTCTCCTCAGCAGATTTACTGGAGTATTACATCCCAGAAGGAACGGCAGACAAACAACTTGAACATATCCATCGAATTCAATCAGCTTGTATGACGATGAGTGAGCTGTTAAGTGATATTTTAGTGATTGGGAGGGCAGAAGCAGGCAAACTGGAATTTAAGCCATCACCGCTCGATTTGGTATACTTTTGCGGTGATTTGGTGGAAGAGATGAACCTGAGTGTAGATCGCAAACACCAGCTAACTTTTGTAAATCAGGCACCGTATGTTTCAGCTTATATGGATGAAAAATTGCTGCGGCATATTCTGACCAATTTACTCTCGAATGCTATTAAATATTCGCCTACAGGAGGCAACATACAGCTCAAATTAATGTGTCAGGATGAAGCGGCGATCTTCCAGATTCAAGATGAAGGAATTGGCATCCCTCCAGAAGACCAACCTCACTTGTTTGAGTCCTTTCATCGAGCCAAAAATGTGGGACATATCCCTGGCACGGGTTTAGGGTTGGCTATCGTGAAACGGTCTGTAGACTTGCATGGAGGACAAATTGCGATCGCCAGTGAGGTTGGAGTCAGTACCACAGTTACGGTCACGCTTCCGTTAAATCGATGCAGTCAAAGGGATGAAAAAGATTCTGGTGATTGAGGATGAGGCATCTGTGGGTAACAATATTCAAGAAATTCTTGAATCGGGTGGATTTGATGTCATCCTCGCTCAAGATGGTGAAGCTGGGATAGATCTGGCCAAGCAACATATTCCTGAGTTAATTATTTGCGACATCATGATGCCCGGATTGGATGGTTATGGGGTTTTGATGACATTGCGAGAACAGTCGGATACGGCTATGATTCCTTTTATTTTTCTCACGGCCAAGACCACGAGGGAAGATTTCCGTCAAGGCATGAATTTGGGTGCAGATGACTATATTACTAAACCATTTAGGCGTACTGAATTGTTGGAGTCTGTTGAGGCTCGACTAGAAAAACATACCCTGCTTTTACAACAGTATGGCCATCAATACAAACGCGCCCAGGAGTTACAACAAAAGCTGCAAGACCTTCAGTTACTCAGCGATACTCAAAATCAGCTACTGCAGCAATTTATTGAAAAGTTGAGTAGCCCTCTGAACAATATTAATATGGCAATTCATCTGCTCAAAGCGATGCCTCCGGGAAGTAAACGCGATCGCTATTTAGAAATATTACAAGAAGAATTCGATCAGGAAATTCAACTGTTAAATCAATTATCTGACCTACAAGATCTGCTCACTCCCGAAAATGTTAAACTGCTGCGGCAATTTAATTTACTGAATAACCCCTCAATGTAACAACTGTCCTTGTGTCTTTTTGCGGATAGCGACCAAACCCGCCGCCGCCAGACGAAAAGCAACTTGCAGAACTTGATTAACGGGTAAGTTCAACTTCTGTGCAATCTCCTGAAGAGAGGTGGTTTGGTTGGCACATTTCCAAACTTGGAATTCTAGGTCATCCAATGAATAGAGGGGTTGGTTAGTCATAATTCCGATTAAACCCTGATTCGGGTCAGGTAATTGCTCAATCAAATTATTCCAGGAACCGAGTACTCGTAATCCTATTAACATGGCTTCTGTTGCGGGTACACTCAATCCGGTCATTTCTCGCATCGGAATCGAGGCATTTTGGTTAAATTGAAACAGACCTTCTTTAAGCTGAAATGCGCTACAAACTTGCTGGGATACTTGCATATTAAAGAGTTCTTTGAGTTGATAGTCTTCTAAGATACCTTGATGCTTAAGAGACTTTCCCAGTGGTTCATGAGGAGGGCAGCACCAACGAACTAATTTGTCAAAGGCACGGGTGAGCGATACAGGACGGAGTTCACAGAAACTATCTTCCTGCAAATTTCCTAGTGTTTGCTGGCAGTGATGTTGTTTAATTAAGGTGATTAAACCTTGGTGGTCTAATCGATTAGCGGCTGCCACCACATAACCTTGATTCGCCCAAATATAATGAACGGGTCGTAGTGTTGATTGGGGGGTAGGTAGGGCATTAAACGCAAGCAAACCACTTTTTCGACCTTTTTCAATAAACTGAAAAATCTCCGGGATAGAAAAGTCTGTTAAAAAACCCATTAGGGTCATGGCTATATCTAAAAAGCTAGAATACAAACTAATAGTGTTGTTCCCTTTCCACAGAACAAACTGACCTATTCTCAACAGTCCATACCCTGCTATCAGGTAGGGAGGAAACCCTAGTCCCCTTAAAAATTAAGGAGCTAGGGATATTGATGCTTAAGTCCTATTCAATTTGATACACAATCCTGCTCATTATTAATCGGTTTTTGTCTCATTGCCACCCGTGAAATTACTCAATTTTAGAACTAGTAAAACTCATTACGTATATACTTAAGTAGATTTATTAAAAGGAAGAGGCTTGCAGCCACTTTCAGTGATAGACTATCTTTTCAAGGCTTATTTTCAGTTCAAGGCGTTACAGAATACTTAAGAAAATTCTGTAACAGTTGATCAAGCAGAGTATCCGTTGTCATCTTTTAGGTCAGGGGTAGTTTAAGAGAGTGACGTTGTTCTCTAAGAGTGTTTATCAAGTTCCTCGTCAGCATCAAGCTTGGAGTTCATCGGATGCAAGCTTATCGGTACAGGTAGTAGCCCAAGCGAAGGGAACGTACCATCGGCGTTCATCCCAACCCAATCCCTCTCCAGCCGGATGCCCTAGAATACCGGCTAAGATTCAACTGCGGCCGTATCAACGGCAAGCTGTGGCGAATTGGTTTGCGAATCAGGGGCGAGGAACTCTGAAGATGGCCACTGGTAGCGGTAAGACGATTACAGGATTAGCGATCGCAACTGAACTGTATCAAAAAATCGGCTTGCAAGTCTTGTTAGTAGTCTGCCCGTATCGTCATCTCGTGACTCAATGGGCAAGAGAATGCCAGAATTTTAACCTGGAACCGATTCTTGCTTTTGAAAATATTCACAACTGGCAAAGCCAACTTTCAACCGCCCTTTATAATGTCCATGCAGGCAATCAACCTTTTCTTACCCTAATTACTACAAATGCCACATTAATCGGTGAGGGTTTGCAATCTCAATTCAAATATTTTCCTGATAAAACCCTGATTATTGGCGATGAAGCCCATAACTTAGGTTCACCACGTTTAGAACAAAGTTTACCTCGCAATATTGGCTTGCGTCTGGCTCTATCTGCTACTCCAGAACGGTATTTTGATGAACAAGGTACAGAATTTTTATTAGATTATTTTGGCCCAGTCTTGCAACCCGAATTAACGCTAGCGGATGCTATTAGCCAAGGCGCACTGGTTCATTATCTCTATTATCCCATTTTGGTGGAATTAACGGAATCCGAAACATTTGCCTATGCCAAATTCACCAAACGCATTGGCTGGGCATTGATGGATGAAGAAGGATTTGAGAATAACGAAACAGTCACTTCATTATTAATGCAACGGGCGAGGTTAATTGGGGCAGCTACCAACAAATTAGAAGCATTACGCCAATTAATGCAGGGGCGTTTGGATACTTCTCACACCTTATTTTACTGTGGTGATGGTTCTGTAGAAGGCGCTTTAAGTCAGGAAAATCAACATCAAATTGCCGCCGTTACCCGATTACTGGGTGCAGAACTCGGTTATCGAATTAACACCTACACGGCCGAAACTCCATTAGCAGAACGGGAAGAATTACGCTGTCAATTTGAGGACGGACAATTACAAGGTTTAGTAGCAATTCGTTGCTTAGATGAAGGCGTTGATATTCCCGCCGTACAAACAGCCGTAATTCTCGCTAGTACCGGTAATCCGCGCCAATTCATTCAGCGACGAGGGCGAATTTTACGTCCCCATCCGGGTAAGCAGCGTGCTACCTTATTCGACATGATTGTTTTACCTCCAGATTTGGGACGAGAAACATTGGAAGTGGAACGTAACCTCCTAAAAAAAGAATTGAGGCGCTTTTTAGAATTTGCCGACTTAGCAGATAACGCTGGAGAAGCTAGAATCAAACTCTTACAGCTTCAAAAACGATATGGGCTGTTGGATATGTGAAGGAGCGAGAAAATTAGAACATGGTAATGATTTATAGTTACTCTAGCGATACGGCAAAAGTGAAACCAACGCTTGTAACAGAAAAGCGTTCATCTTATAACACAGAAGTGGGTTTAAGTAATGTACAGGAACCCATTATTAGTGCTCCTCCAGAAGTTCGTCAAATTATTGAACGGGTATTACAGGCAGAAAAAGATAAACTCTATATGAAATTTCCTCGAAATATAAATGATGATATTTTAAAAATAATTAAGGAAGAAGTACAATGAAACTGACTTCAATCCGGCTTTGTAATTTTCGTCAGTTTTATGGTAAAACCCCAGAAATTATATTAGCGAATGGAGAGCAAAATACTACCATTATTCACGGTAATAATGGGGCGGGTAAAACAACATTACTCAATGCGTTTACCTGGGTACTTTATGAAAAATTTAGTGCAGCTTTTGCCTCAGAAGACCAATTGGTGAACAAACGAGCAATTGCTGAAGTATCTTTGGGAGTTGCGGTAGACTGTTGGGTTGAAATCGGGTTTGAGCATCAAAACAAACGTTACCAAGCTAAGCGTCTTTGTCGTGCTTACCGCACAAAAATCGGCGTTGAACAAGGACAAAGTGAGCTATACTTGCAAATTGCTGGAGATGATGGACGCTGGTTACTGCCTAAGCAATTACCCGAAGATATTATTGGACGAATTTTGCCTGCAACATTACATCAATACTTCTTTTTTGATGGGGAACGAATTGAGCAAATTGTACGTTCAGATAAAAAGGCAGAAATTGCTGAAGCAACGAAAACTTTATTAGGTGTAGAGGTTTTAAATCGTTCAATTAAGCATTTGAAGGAAGCGAGTAAGAATTTAGAGTCGGAATTAGCTTTAATTGGAGATTCTAAAACTAAAGCACTCCTGAAAGAACAGAAAAAGCTTCAACAGGAGAGCCAATCTATTTTGCATCGTCAGCAAGAAATTGAACAAGAAATAGAACATCAAGATGAGTTAAAACGAACCGTTGGCAATCGTTTATTAGAACTCAGTGGTGCTCAAGAATTGCAACGCCTACGGGATGAATTGCAAGGGAAAGAAAAATTAGTACGAGAGCAACTCAAGCAAGCTCAAAATGCCTTACAACGTGCTGTCTCTACAAGAGGTTACACGGTTTTACTCTCACCGATAACGACTGAGTTTCGCGAAATTGTTGAAGAATTACGGCGGCGGGGAGAGTTGCCTGTTGGTATCAAGCGGCAATTTGTGAGTGATTTATTGCATCAAGAACGTTGTATTTGTGGGTCAGAATTAATCAAGGGAACTTCTACTCATCAACAGGTATCGTCGTGGATGGACAAAGCTGGAATTGCTGATGTTGAGGAAACCGCAATTCGCATGGGAGCGCAGGTGGATGAAATTGACAACCAAGTAGCGCAATTTTGGGAAGATGTGGATAGACAGCAAGCTAATATTGCTCGAGGGCGAGAGGAACTTTCACAAATTGAAACCCAATTAGATGATATCAATAAAAAGCTCAGGACTTATCCAAATGAGGATATCCAGCAGTTACAAAAACGCTTAGATGAAACTGAAGAGAAAATTCGTGAATTAACCTTAGAAAAAGGAGCTAATCAACAAAAACTTGAGAGACTTAACACTGAAATAGATGCCAAAATTAAGCAAATTGCTAAGCATAAAATGAACGAAACCAAGCAAGCTTTAGCTCAACGACGTATTACAGCTACTCAGGATGCGATTGAACGCTTAAACGAAGTACGTTCGCGCCTGGAAAATCAGTTTCGTTCTTCTTTAGAAAAACGTGTACAAGAAATATTCAATTCCATTTCTTTTACTCCCTATACTCCGAAATTAAGTGAAAAATATGAGTTAATGTTAATTGATAATACAGGGATGCAAGAGACCATTGTTGCTGCATCTACAGGGGAAAATCAAATTTTAAGCTTATCGTTTATTGGTGGCATTATTGATCGAGTTCGGGAGTGGATTCAAGAAAATACCCTCATGGGGCCTGATAGTAGTACATTCCCAATTGTAATGGATTCTCCTTTTGGGAGTTTGGATGAAATTTATCGCAGACAAGTTGCAAATATACTGCCTCGCTTAGCAAATCAACTAGTAGTTTTAGTCACTAAAACCCAGTGGCGCGGAGAAGTCGAACGAGAAATGACGAATTATATTGGCCGAGAATATATATTAACTTATTACTCTCCAAAGCTCGATTGTGAAGAAGATTCAATTGAGTTGGGTGGGGTTCGTTATCCTTTGGTGAAGCATAGTTTAAATGAGTTTGAATATACGGAAATTGTGGAAGTGGATTATAGTTTTTAATTCCTAGTAATGGTAGGGTGAGCAATGCCCACCTTACCGATGCGTTTGACACGAATAGCTAGTTACTGGCCAGTTTGGCGGCCTGAAACAGCATTAATTAAGCGGCTTAGCTTGGCATGATAGCTGTTAGTTCGCTGTAAACTGACTGAGCGTAAATAGCCATCAACTAATTTAGCTTCTGTCAGGGTTGCTGCCATGCGATCGGCACCCTTGAGAATAGCACCTCTGAGGTTGGCACCGCTCAGATTGGCTGCTAATAAGCTCGTTGGATAGCACAAAATAGCGCCTAATAAGTTTGCATAGCACATATTCGCGCCAAAAAGATTTGAATAGCTTAAATCTGCACCCAATAAGTTTGCACCAAACAAATTAGCACCTAATAAATCTGCATAGCTCAAATCAGAACCAAACAAGTTGGCACCTGACAGATTTGCACCTAGTAGGTTAGCGTAACTAAGATGAGTACCACTCAAGCAAGCATCGCTGAGATTGGCGTACTTCAGATTGACACTCAACAAGTTGGCATCACACAGCTCAGCATCACTTAAGTTGGCACTACTTAAGTCGGCACCGCTCAATTCAGCACTACTTAAGTCAGCATTCATTAAAGTAGCATTACTTAAGTCAGCGCCAAATAGGTTGGCACCACTCAGGTTGGCACTACTAAGGTCTGCATAAAATAAATCAGCACCACTTAAGTCAGCACCACTTAGGTCAATACCTAGTAGTTTGATACGGCTTAAGTCACTACCTGACAGATGAGCATTACGAAAATCTCTTTCTCCTGCTTGATAGCGCAATTGAAATTCTGATGCATCCATACTTTGCGGTTGAAATTCCTTGGGAGTTTAATTTTTTAATGGAAAGCAACGCAACACATCTTAGAGTTGGAATATCTACAATGTGCAACTCGTTAATGTGCAACGAGTAAAGTAGATGCAGTACACCTATTAAAGCAGTTGGTGTAACTTCTATGAAGCGGCTTCTATGTTACTATTGGTTTCGCCCTCATAGGTGGCGATCGCAAAATACTCAGTGATTCCACTGATTTAAGAGCAACTTAGAATTGAAGTAGAAAACCCTTGTCTATTTCTAATTATCTTTACCTATATTGGTAAAAATGTAAAGTTTTTATAAGGGGATTAACAAAAACTTTATAAAACAGGCTCAATTGACCCCATACTGTCATGGCTAGTATGTACTTATTACATTATGCGGGGATAATTTTTTATCTAGCTAAAGAAGTAATTGTAATCGTTTTGAGCTAAAAATACCTAGTTACATTGTTCGTTTAGGCTGTAAGTTAGGAAGTTTAAAAAGTGAGTTACCGATAACCGACACTCACAATTGCCATCAATTTTCATGTATTTCTCCTATCTATATTTGCGTTAAAGACTAATACTGACTTTGCAGTTGAATATCTTAAATAAGCAATTTATATCCGT
Organism: uncultured Microcoleus sp.; assembly: GCA_964588805.1. Classification (GTDB taxonomy): domain Bacteria; phylum Cyanobacteriota; class Cyanobacteriia; order Cyanobacteriales; family Coleofasciculaceae; genus CAZPRJ01. Next base: position 24,905 of record CAZPRJ010000012.1, read on the forward strand.
TGATGAAAGCGGAAGTCCTAATTTAGTTATAATATGCCTGTCTTGTCCTTCTAACCTTATCGGTTATAACAGAAGGAGACTACAGTATAGATTAACCAATGAAGCTTAGAAATCAGGTTTTAATGACTGTGGCAGTTGCCCTTTTCACCTTCGTGCTGTGGACGGGTGTTGCAATTGCCAAACCTGAAACGCCAGCTCTTTCCCAGCCAACTCCTACTCCAACTCTTTCTAATCCGTTTTGGGAAAAACTAGAAATTCTGCGCCAAGATGAGCAACTGCAAAAATTAGTTCAAGAGGATTTAGAAAAAAGTTTAGTCATCCGAGAGCAAATTCAAACCGAAGTTGATCGCGCTTTTGGTCATACTACAACTATCCTCAATGTTTTGCTTGTTTTACTCACCTCATTTCCTATTTTGGCAGCATTTGGTATCTGGTTTATGCGCCGTAGTGTGATTAGCCAAATTATTACTGAGACGAAAAAGCAACTGCAAGATGAGGTTGAAAAGCAACTAGAAGAAGAAGTTGCGGCGGAATTTAAAAAACAAACTGATGCCTTTAAGCAAGAAACCCAAAAATTACACTCGGAATTTGTTGCTCAATTGTCAGAACTCAAAAACTTAGTATTAGATGCTCAACGAGAAAAAGACCGAATTATTGAAGAACTTTCTAAAATTACACCTTCACCTGTACGAGAGCCAGTTCCTCCAGAAATTCAACACAAAATTCAAGAATTAACCAAACACCTTGAACTATTGAAATCAGCTAATCCTCAGCTATTTTTTACAGCGAATGACTATGTAGAGCAAGGAAAAGCGCTGTATATTGAAGGACGTTACGAAGAAGCGATCGCATTTCAAGATAAGGCTATTCAAATCGAACCTGATAATGCCAGGGCTTGGTTTAGTAAAGGGGCTTCTTTAACAAAATTACAACATTATGAGAACGCCATTGCAGCTTATGATCAAGTGACTCTCAAGTTACCTGATTTCTATCTCGCATGGTTTGGTAAAGCTCGGTGTTACGCCTGGTTAGGGAGTACCGATTTAGCGCTAGATAATTTAGAAAAAGCCATTCAACTCAATTCGGATAAATGCCGGGAAGCCGCAAAAACTGACCTATCTTTTGATAAAGTTCGGAACGAGGAACGATTTAATCAACTCATTGATAGTTAGCTTTCAAATGTAAATAATTGAGTGATAGGATTAGTTCCGCCTAACTGAAGCTTCTCTGAGTTAAATCTCCTAATTTTCCTATTAATTTCTCAGCTAAAACTCAGTTTAGTGTCACAAAATATCAATCCATAAGGAATAACCCGATGCACCTGATAGGTCACATTAGGGCGAAAATCCTAGAGCTGAATTAATACTTGCTTCTCTCAAAAGGTTTGTTTATGGGAACTTCTGATTTTTTTGCTCTCATCCATCCCATACTTGCAGTGACTGTTGTTTTTCCAATTATTGGCATTGTTACTCGTTACGCATGGCAGACACGCCAGCGACGCCTAAAAACATCTGGTGGAGGTAAAAGCCAAATCCCCCCAGTAGTCGGACGCGAACACGTTCAACTAGGGCGTTGGTTGACAGGAAGTGTGGTGGGATTGTCCTTAATTGGCTTAGCCTACGCAATTTTTGAACATATTTTGTCCGAGCAAATCTGGAGCAAAAACCCTACTCAAGTCATCTTTATCGTACTTATGTTTGCTGCCACCATTACCTCGTTAGTGTTCCTTTATCGGGCTAGAGAACGAAAATGGCGGGCAATTTTTGCCACACTTACAGGTACAGGTATCGTAGTACTTGGTTGTCAGGAAGGTGTATTTCGGCGTACTAATGAGTGGTATTGGTCACACTATTATATCGGTATAACCGCTACTTTACTGATGGTGTTTTCGTTAGCGATTGTAGAGGATATCTACAAAGATCGAGCAAATCGCTGGCGAAATGTTCACATTGTATTAAATTGCTTTGCCTTGCTCCTTTTTCTTGGACAAGGAATGACGGGTTCGCGTGACTTACTTGAAATTCCCCTTTCTTGGCAGAAACCAACTATTTATCAATGTGATTTTGTGAATAAAACTTGTCCTCCACTTGCCCCACCTAAACAGGGCTAATAGACTACTGTTGTTCAACAGAATCTCAGGCTAGGTCATCGGTTGTTAGTAAAGCGTTAAGACAACTTGGTGAGCAATTTTAATAAGTTTTTCGAGGTTGGTGTTAACAATGTACGGCGATAAGCATCCGCTGCTTTTTTAATACCTTCATCTTGAGTTGGATAGGGATGAATTACACTCGATAGCCCATTTAAACCAATCTTATTAACAATTGCTGTAGTCACTTCACTAATCATCTCACCCGCATGACGAGCAACAATAGTTGCTCCCAAAATTTGATCGGAACCCTTTTTATGGTGAATCTTGACAAACCCTTCCTCTTCACCATCTGCGATCGCACGGTCTACACTACTAAAAGGAATCTTAATCGTACTAACATCAATCCCCTCTTCCTGAGCCTCATGTTCGTACATTCCTACATGGGCAATTTCTGGGTCAGTATAAGTTACCCAAGGCATCACTAAGCTACTAAGTTTGGAACGTCCCAAGCCAAACGGAGAAAACAGAGTATTCTTAATTACAATTCGTGCGGCTGCATCGGCGGCATGAGTAAACTTCCAATTCATGCAAATGTCCCCAGCAGCATAAATTTTGGAGTTCGTCGTTTGGAGGTAATCATTCACCTTAACCCCTTTGCGATCGTATTCTACCCCAACCGCATCTAAATGTAGACCTTCAACATTCGGCGCACGTCCCGCACCCACCAATATTTCATCGACAGTGACTGACTTTTTGGTGCCATTACAGGTGTAATAAACTGTCTTGCCTTCACTTGTTTTTTCTATATGCTGTATCTGGGAATCTAGTACTAAATGAATTCCTTCCCGAATCAAGGTATTCTGGACAATTTCTGCGGCATCCGCATCCTCTTTATTTAAAAGGTAAGAATGTCGGTGGAACAAGATTACTTGGCATCCCAAACGGTGAAAAGCTTGAGCCAATTCGCAACCAATAGGGCCGCCTCCAATTACAGCAAGACGTTCGGGACGTTGGGTGAGCGAAAAAACAGTTTCATTGGTAAGAAAACCTGCCTCTTCAATCCCTTCAATGGGAGGTCGTACAGCTCTAGCTCCTGTAGCAATCACTGCTTTTTTATACCGTAGAGTTTTATCTCCTACTTCAATACTATTATTTCGCAAAAAATGACCTTCTCCTAAAAAGACATCAATGCCAAGTTTTTGGAAACGCTCAGCAGAATCATGATGGCTTATTCCGGCTCGAAGCTTCCGCATCCGTTCCATTACTGCCGGAAAATCGACTTCAATTTGTTCTGGAGGGCGAACGCCAAAAGCTCCAGCATCCCGCATTTCACCAACCACGCGAGAAGAACGGATAATGCACTTGGAAGGGACGCAACCAACATTTAAGCAATCCCCACCCATCAAATGCTTTTCAACCAAGGCGACTTTCAAACCTACATCTAAACCGGCTGCACCGGCCGCTACAACTAACCCAGCCGTGCCAGCACCAATCACAACTAAGTCGTAACAATCGGCAGGTTGAGGATTAACCCAATCGGGGGGATGAACGTAGGAAACTAGTTTTTTGTTATGTTCATCCATTGGTGGAACTGTCACTTTTTTAACGGTTGAGTTTGACATGATTGGTTCCTTTAAAGGTTAAGAGTTGGTTGGGCTGTGCAGTCTTAATATGAAGATGGTTATTGATTCTATTAGTTTGGGAATTGTTTTTTGGACGCAGAGGTTTTGGAGGGGGTTTTAAGTGATTACTCTAAAGTTATAGGGGTGGGATGAATCTTTGCCAATTCGTGCAAGTTCAAGGTTATATTTCGGTTGTTGGCTAACTCGGATTGATAGTTTTAGTTTGATTGTCCTCAGGCTCTAAAACTTCTGCTTCTAAAGCTTTTCGAGCCACTTTGGTGATATATAGCGTGACACCGACAGTTGCCATAAAACCAATAATCCGAATTGCCCATTGCACCGTGGGGTCGGCGGGTTGAGCCTCGGTGCCAACTGTGGCAAGACTACTTGCTAGGGAACCGATATAAACATACATAATTGTTCCGGGAATCATACCTACAGAACCAATAACGTAGTCTTTGAGAGAAACTCCTGTGATGCCATAGGCGTAGTTCAATAAATTAAACGGAAATATTGGAGAGAGTCGCGTTAATAGAACAATTTTGAGTCCTTCTCTTCCCACCGCTTCGTCAATCGCTCGAAATTTTTTGTTGTCTTCGATTTTATGGGCAACCCAGTCCCGTGCTAAATAGCGTCCGACAAGGAACGCAGCAGTTGCTCCTATCGTTGCACCAATGAAGACGTAGAGCGAACCCATCACGACACCAAAGACAACGCCTGCTCCTAAAGTGAGGATGGAACCAGGTAAGAACCCGACAGTGGCGATGATGTAAAGTAGGATAAATGCGATTGGCGCGATCGCACCAAGCCTATCAATCCACTGCAAGGCATTTCGCAACCATTCCTGAGGATTGAACCCTCCCACATTGGTCGATTCCTGTGCCCAAGCTGGGTCAGCCGAAATGGCGAGGGCGAAGCCAGCCGTCAGCAATATTAAGAAAGCTAGTCTGAAACGCTTTTTCGAGTTTCTGGCATAGATATTTGTCATGGTTTTCTTTGGATGTTACGGAATGATTAAATTAGCGATTTCTAGTATTAACATTAATGGTTTCTTCCGTTCCCAGGCTTTCATCTAGAGCTTTCTTCGCCAGGTAGGTCATGTAGATTGTTACAGCAACCGTAGCCATTAACCCAATTCCCCGAATCACCCACTGTGCGATTTGAGTTTCTTTCGTGGTGGGTTGATTGGACATATCGAGTGTGGCTAAGTTGCTGGCCAGGGAACCGATATAAACGTACATCATGGTGGCGGGAACCATGCCAATGGAACCCAAAAGATAGTCTTTGAGGGAAACTTGGGTCACACCAAAGGCGTAATTTAAGAGGTTGAAGGGGAATATTGGAGAAAGACGAGTTAGCAGGACAATTTTCCATGCTTCTTTCTTCACTGCTTTATTAATCGCTTTGAATTTGGGATTGCTTTCAATCTTCCTACAAACCCAATCCCGAGATAGATAACGTCCTATCAAGAAGGCCAAAATAGCTCCAAACGTTGCACCAATCAAGACATAGATTGAACCCCAAACTATGCCAAACAAGCAACCTCCTTTTAGTGTGAGGAGGGAACCCGGTATAAACAGCACGGTTGCTAAGTTATAGATAACGATAAAAACAATAGGTGCTAAGACACCAAAACTTTCAACCCAAAGTAATGAGGCTTGCAAAAGTTCCTGAATGTTGAAGTATTGGGTAGCCACAATTAGGATGAAAAATAAGCCAATGATTATTATGAACTTGTGCTTCAAATTAAAGTGGAATCTGCTTAGTTGAATCATTGGACTTCCCTCAATTTCTCCGTCTTCGATTGAATTAAAACTACACCTTATCTCATTGATTATTGGGTTCCTCTAAAAATTTTTTTGAATATCAACAGCAGTAGGAGGCAGTTCGTATCTCCTCAATGTTGAATCTGTAATCTGAATATTTTGTGGAATACGCATAACAATCAGAATAAGTCCCTGATTTAGGCGTTCATGAAGGGATACGAAGCTAAAGCCAAAAAGGATTGGCTGGAGGCAAATGATGAACTAACCGAAAATAGGTTATGTTTGTGATGGCTTTTTGATCGTCAGTTAAGTCTGCAACAATTGAGCTGATTCAAGGCGCTTTTGGATCGCCTTGGCTTCCTCTGTTTTGCCCTGTGCCTGTAGAGTTTTTGCCAGTCCACTTAATGACCAACCCTTATTCGGATAAATCTTTAACTCCTCTCGATAAACCTGCTCGGCTTCGGCAAGACGCCCTGTTTCTAACAATACAGCTCCTAATGACTGGCGCACGGGAAAATACCAAGGAGTGGGTTCGCCTCTTGGATTGCCTTTAAGTTCAACGGCGGTTTCCAAGTGGGCGACCGCTTGTTCGTAATTTCCTTGTTGAGCCTCAAGCTTCCCTGCCAAGACTTGGGACGCAATGTTGATAATCTTTTGGCCATTTTCCCAGAACGGGGTTTTGCGGGAAACCTTAGTAGCTGCGATCGCTTGCAACGATTCGAGTTCCCGTGCGGCTTTTGCAAGTTGGCCTTTGGCAGTCATTGCCATTCCCCTTGCATAGTGCCACACTCCGGTAGCATAAAGCTGCTTGGACTTGGGAGCCGGTTGGGCTAAGATTTTGTCCCACATCTGAAACTGAACGAAAGTATAGAGAGGCAGTGAACTGTAACGTTGCACTTTCTCTGACTTCTGCCTTGACTTGTGATCAATCATCCCTGCTGTTTGATAAGCTGCATCAATCGCCACTTGACGTTCCCCTGCCAGCATCGCCGCCGCCCAGAGGAATTGAGTATTGTGCGCCATATAAGCCATGCGATAAAATTCTGTGGGTTCGCTTTGGGTAACATAGTCTTGGTCGGCTGCAATGGCGCGTTGGTTGGCGATCACTGCATCGTGATATCGTCCAACCTGGATATAGATATGAGAGGGCATATGCAGCAAATGTCCCAAACCGGGGATAAGATGAGCAAGACGATTGGCAGCAGGGAGACCCAGTTCAGGACGCTCTGCTTCCACTGCATGGATATAAAAGTGGTTAGCACCGGGATGATTCGGATTGCGTTCCAAGACAGACTCTAGGGTTGCCATCATTTCCTTACCTTCTGGCATCGGATTGCCTGAGTCGTCCCAATACTTCCAGGGTGTTGTATCCATCACCGCTTCTGCAAATAGTGTTGCAGCATCCAAGTCATCAGGATAACGCTTAACTAATTCGCGCATAGCGTTAGCATAGGCAACATCAAGCTTCGAGCGCTTCGGAAATGGAAAAATAGAGTAACGTTTGGCTAATGCCTGGATGTAGGCTCTTTCCTGATTGTTGGCTTTGTCGCTCAATGCGATCGCTTTTTGCAGTGCGCCCCAAGCTTTAGGTATGGCGTGGACTTTCATGGGTGCGTTGATGTTCGGGCCAAGGACGAGGGCAACTCCCCAGTAACATATCGCGCAATTGGGGTCGAGTCTTGCTGCCTCTCGAAATGAGCGTTCAGCTTCAGAGTGATTGAACCCATAGGCAAGAGTTAGTCCCTGATCGAAGTAGCGTTGGGCAAGTGGAACCTGTGTCGAAATTGGATGGTGGTAGTTGCCAAGATTATCAAAGAGCTGTGCTTTACCATTCCCTGAGTTGAAAAGGTGATGGGAGCCAATTGATAGTCCAATCGTTACGAGTAAAATCAGAATGAATAAGATTCGATTTCGGTACACCTCAAGTTACCTCTAAGCTTCAATTTACTCAATTGATGCTCTAAAACATCTTTGATAGATACACAGACGATACGAAGCTGAAGCCAAAAAGGATTTAGCTAAAATCTTAAAGTTCTCATAAAGTGTCAAATCGGCTACATACTGAAGGATTACCACCTCTACTCTCCAATGGAGATATTGCATTTGCTTTTCCTGCTCAATCGGCGCTCTGGTAAATCAAATCGATTTTGAAACATTCCGAGGCAATTATTCACTTTGGTAGTGTGGCTCTGATTTTAACTGGAGCTTACTACCTGTTGACTGGCACTCAATGGTTTTTAGGAGGCTAACATCTAAGTGAGCCGTTTCTAAGATGACATTGAACTGCTGAGCTGCCCCGATAGCAATTGTCGCAAAAATCTGGCTCAATCATTCCGTCTACCTAAATTCAACTTTGAACGATTTGCTCGATTTTATCGGCATGAGTTGGTAGTGCTGTGGTTAATACTTCACTTCCATCTTCAGTCACTAAAACATCATCTTCAATACGAATCCCTCGCACATCCGAAAACTGAGATAGACGTTCCCAATTCACCACATCGTGATACTTATCCCGAAGTTTTGGGTCGTTTAAAATTGCCGGAACCTGATAGAAACCAGGTTCAATTGTCACCAACATTCCGGCTTGGAGGGGTCGATGCAAACGCAGGTAACATAAACCAAAGCGATCGCTCCGGGTTCGCCCATCTTCATATCCTGCTAAATCCCCTAAATCTTCCATATCATGGACATCCAAGCCCAACAAATGCCCAATACCATGCGGAAAAAATAGAGCATGAGCATCCCGTTCTACCAAATCCGACACCTGCCCCTGCAAAATGCCCAAATCGACTAATCCTTGAGCAATCACAGAGGCGGCTAACAGATGAATCTCTAAATATTCAATTCCAGGCTGTATTTTGTCGATACAAGCATCGTGTGCCGCTAAAACGATATCGTAGAGGTCGCGCTGTGTAGGAGAAAATTGGCCGGTGACTGGCCAAGTGCGCGTAATATCAGATGCCCATCCCCTTGGGGTTTCTGCCCCCACATCCGCTAGTAATAAATCACCTGGTTGCAGAGAGTTATGATACTGCTCATTGTGCAGAACTTCTCCGTGAACTGAGATGATACCGCCGTAGGCATCCGTCATATTATGGGCAATAATCACGCTCTCCATGGCCGCTCGCACCTCGGCTTCTGTGCGGGCGTTCCGGGTGGCCTGCATACCGGCTGTATGGGCAGCGACTGAGACGGTGGCGGCTTGGCGTAATTCAGATAAAGCCCCGGCATCATGGCATAAGCGCAAGGATGCGATCGCTTTGGCTAACTCTCGATCAATGCCATGCATCGCCTCTGTAAAGGATACATGGCGATTTAACACTTGGGATTGATGCCAGGATGTAATTGGGTCACACACTGCCACTGTAGCCGCGCCAATCGCCCTAGAACGGAGTTCTGATAAAGGAAAGGCCGTATCTGCCCCTATGACTCGGGCAATCTCTTCTCGTTTAGGCATCTCTCCATGCCAAAGGGCGCTACCGGCAGAAGGCTCATCGAGGAATAATTCTAACTGACCGTGGTTGAGGAAAATCGCCGCATTTTCTAGAGGTAAACCTGCAAAGTAGAGGAAGTGACTGCTAGCTCGAAATGGGAAGGGATTGGCCGGAAAGTTGCGCGGACTCCGACGCCCCGACCACAGAATGACGGGGAAATCAATCAAGCGACTGAGGCGTTGGCGGCGATCGCGCAGCGTCATCGCTAGCGTACTGTCATGCTCTAAAATCTCCATGTTTAGGAGGGTAGCACGAGATGCCAAAAACAGCAGTAATTATTCCGGATCGTCATCATCTTGAGTATCTTCATCGGGGTCTTTTTGGGGAGTTGATGAGTTGGGCTGATTCTCGTTCTCGTCCTCATCACTATTGTCTTGTTCAACTTCCTCCGTTTCCTCTGAGTCAGTAGACTCACTTCCTGGCATCAGTTGTTGACAAGCCGAAAGGAACAATCCACTAGTGGTAAATAATAGGGCTAGAGTTAAGAGCTTTAACCCCAGGGATTGTGTAGATTTTTTGTTGGTTTTAAACATCAACCACCTATCTATCTTGGAACTTAGATCTTGTATTTTGCAACAGAATTAATGGCAGATGCACTGATTTTCATTGAGATAAAACGCTATTCAAGCCAAGTGATAACCTATTCAAAATTCTCTTAGGAAGAAATTAGATAGTAGCAAGCATGAAAGCCAACTCCCACAATGCAATTTGTCAGCCCAACAGCTTATAGTTTTTTTATTGACCTGAGTCAGTAGACCCTCTTGATTAATGAGCAAATTGTTGATGAGAGCTTAAAACCTCTGAGTACTCCGTTGATGTTTCCTCAAAGATGGCTCCTCGCCTCACCAAAACCCGTCGGGTTTCTGCGGAAACTCCTACATTTCTAGAAAACTGAGCGTTTTCTACATTCGCCCCTCTCAAATCCGCCTCTGTGAGGTTGGCATCACTCAAATTTGTACCAGTCAGTTCGGCTAGACTAAGGTTGGCACGGATAAGCCTAACGCTTCCTAAATTAGCCAGACAAAGGTTAGCAAGGCTCAAATCCGCAAGGCTAAGGTCTGCACCTCTAAGGTCTGCACCACTGAGATTCGTGCGGATGAGGTCTGCATCTTTTAGGTTGGTACGAATTAAGTCAGCACCCGTTAAGTTAGCTCGGATAAGGTTAACACTACCCAAGTCAGCCAGACTTAAATTAGCACCTTTAAGGTTTGTTCCCCTCAGTTTAGCACTACTGAGTTTGGCCTCGCTCAAGTCAGCTTCTTGGAGGTCAGCACCATCGAGGTCAGCGTCTTGGAGATTCGCCCCCCCGAGATAGGCACGAAACAGATAGGCTCCTTTGAGATTGGCCTGACCCAGGTCAACACCCCCCAAATTTGCACCTCTGAGTTTGGTCTGGCTTAAGATGGCTGCCCTCAAGTTAGCATTCATCAGGTCAGCACCTCTAAAATCTGCACGAGTGAGATTCGCGCCGCCAAACTGAACGTTACTGAGATTGGCATCGCTGAGGTTAGCGCTGTTCAATTTCGCCTTCTGGAGGTCTGCACCTCGCAGGTTGGCACCTCGGAGATTAGCACTTTGGAGGTCTGCACCTTCGAGCTTGGCCTCTCGCAGGTCGGCGCCTCGCAAGTCTGCGCCTCTAAGATTGGCTCCCTTGAGATTGGCACCTTGGAAGTGAGAACCTCTAAAGTCTGCTTCAATTAGATGGGCTCCACTTAAATCGGTATAGCTCAAATCAGATTCAGCAAAATCTTCAGCTAGGGTCAGACCTGCAATGGCCGCTAGTTGTTCGATATTATCGGTTTTTGCGTCTAGAATACGCTGGATCAGAACTTGCAAATCTGATCGGGATGAGTCATCAGCCATAATGCAACTCCGCTCGACTGAGATAGGGCTTCAATTTGGGTTCTAATAACCGTTGGATAATCAGTCTATCTAACACGGCTTTTTTATTGCGGCTAATGTCGGGTGGCCACAATTTTTCTGCATCAGTTAGACAAACATCTCGTTTTGAGGCTGCAAAGGTTGCTTCTACATGACAGGGCAAAGCCAGGATATTTAATGTTGCCAATTTTGCCTGACGAAGTACACCTTTTAAAACAGGCTGACCACTTTCTTCTTCAAAAATCCAGACGGGATTTTCTTCTGAAACTTTGGCCGCGATATGGCAAACCGTACTGAAAACTTGCTGGGTTTGACGAGGGTTAGGTCGCCCAGTTCCGTTTAAGCGAGCGGGAGTATTATGACTGTTTAATGCAGATTTCAAGGCAGGTGCTACGACTTCTTTGCCCTTTTGCCCTGTATTTTCTGGGGAATTTTTGACATTTTGGGGACGGTGAAGTTTAATCGAACCGACTAACTCGCGATCTTCATAGGGAATTTCGCTGTTTTTGAGTTTGAGCCGCAGTTCTCCACCCTTTAAACCAAATTTAATGCGACCCTTTGCTAGGGTTGCCCATTGCTCGTTAAAGTGGAGGGTTAAATGCAGCTCAATCTTCGGTTTTCGAGTTGATACTGTCAAGAACTCTAGATGTTCTGGACTATCCGGTTGAAGCGGAACTCCTGTCAATTCCATGTATAAACAGTCTGGAAATTTGTTTTCAGGTTCCGGCTGGGGCTTGGTGGAAAGTGGAGGATGCATTGCCAACCAGGATTTAGGTAGTGCATGGTATTACTTATAACGTTACCTGACACTGGAATCTCTTGGATGCATCTAGTGTTTAAGCTTTACATTCGCACTCACAAAAATGTTAACTTATGTAAAATTTTGTTGGCTATTTTACATTTAACTTACAGGAGGTAAACAGGCGGGATGCTCATCCCATAAGCGTTTTCATGTTAACAATCGCGCTAATTCAATTTTGCTATAAGGGTAAATCCACAGAAGTTGAGGATTGGGGGTACTTTACAATTAATGTTAAAGAATGTGGGTTTGTTGTCTCCTCAAAGACAGCTTGGCGTCGCATCAAATCAAGTTGTATTTCGCGTGTGATTCCTAAATTTCTAGCGAACTGAGCATTTTTGACCTTGGCACCTTGTAGCTTAGCCTCACTCAAATCGATACTGCTGAGGTTGGCATCGCTGAGGTTGGCACCCCTGAGATTGGCACCCCTGAGATTGGCTCCACTGAGATTAGCTCCCTTGAGGTTGGCAAGGCTTAAGTCCGCTCCCATTAAATTTGCACCGCACAGGTTAGCTCTATGCAGATTGGCACAAATTAAATCAGCTAGGCAAAGATTGGCACGAATTAATACGGCATAGCTCAAATCAGCCCGTATCAGGTTAACACGACTGAGGTTGGTTGCGTCTAAGCTGGCACCACAGAGAATTACTCCCCCTAGATTGGCTCCGGTGAGGTTGACTTGGCTCAAGTTAGCTCCTCCCAGATTGGCTCCTCTCAAGTCAGATTGGCTCAAATCAGCGTGGAGGAAGGTTGCTCGGATTAAGTTAGCGCACTGAAGATTGGCCTCGCTCAAGTTGGATTCGCTTAGATTGGCATGAATAAGGTGGGTATAGCTGAGATTGGCACCCCTGAGGTTAGCCTGGCTTAAGTTGGCTCTAGTGAGAATGGCACCTCGGATGTTGGCGTCTCTTAAATCAGTGCCACTCAGGTCGGCATCATTAAGAATGGCTCCTCTGAGCTTAGTATTACTCAAATCTGCGCCTGCAAAATCTTCAGTGGGATTCAGACCGGCAATTTTGACAATCTCTGAAAGGTTGTCAGTTTGTGCTGTGAGGACACCCTGAATTAAGTACTGTAGGTTCGGCTCTGAATGTCGGTCAATCCTATTAATCATCCTGGGAGTATCGGTAATGAAGATTACCAAGCTACCCCTTATTGTAAAGGCTGCTTCATTGTTGCGCTCGCTTTTATCAATGCTCGATGGTGCAAAATAGCGATCGCTCTCTTTTAGTTGTAGAGCTTACGCAAGAAGGCCACATATACCAACAGACTGGTCTATCGAACACGACCATTATGTGTATGGTACACCGAAGCGTCAGCCTGAAAGTAGTTCATGACTCGCGATCGCTTATTGCTGGATACAGTTTTTATCGAAGCTTTGCTCAACCGACGAGATCAATATCATCAACAGGCACTGGCATTGCTGCCGCGTGTACGAACTGCTGCTGAGGTATGGGTGACGGAAAGCGATCGCCTAGTTGTTTCTCTTGCCAAATGCGATCGCCTCTAATGATTCTAGGCAAGATAACAGGCGATCGCTCTGCTTTACTTGATTAATCCAAAAGTACACATCGCCTCATTACGCTCATCACTTCTCCGGGATTTGGGGTTGGTGTGGGTGAGCTCCACTCGGTTACGTCGGCAAAACCCAGGCGGTAGAGGGTGTGAATGATTTTTACTACGCCTTTGTGGGAACCAACTACGATGACTTTGATGTATTCTCTGCCTGATTTGGGTTCGGTGGAGGCTTGAAGTTCAACGGATGCTGAGTCGGGTGAGTTGGTGTCGGTGAGAAAGCTTGTAACCATTTGGGTTTCGCTGATTTCTGATAAACAGTGATATTCACTGTAAGCAGATATTAGAGTTTTGAAAATCCTCACAGATCTGTGTAGATAGACATTGTTGTTATTTTGTGGGATAATTCTTAGTTTTTAAAACGCATCAAGGACTGAATTACAGCAGAATAGGGGGATGAACAGAGCGATCGCATCTCATGAAAACAGCTGAGCTTCTTCAAGTGGTTCAAGTAATTCATCTGAAAGATAGCTTTCCGCTTTTCTCAATTCTGATGTATATTTTTCATCACTAAATTGATGCCGTGCTAAAGCCCAAGTAGCTAAACCAAGTTCAAGTAAAGTATTGCCATCTCTTGAAAAGCTCAGTGCAAGTTCAGCACATCGAATGCTTTCGCTTAATTTAGCTACCCGTGTACCCTCACTAACCTCTAGGTTTGCAAGATGCCTTAAAATCGAGGACTTTCGCGTTAACAATAAAACTTTGATGCTTGAACTTTCCAAGCTTGTTATAAAAGAATCTAAAAATTTCTTAGCTTTAACAAGATACTTTTTACATTCATCCTGATTTAGACTACTATATTTGTCTTGAAAAGAGCGAACTGCTATCACCCTATAAACATCAGCTAAAGAATGGCTCGATGTTTGGTCTGTGGCTAATTTCTTTTCAAGAATGTTAAGTGCTTCTTTCCATCTTTTCGTACGAGCTACAACAGTCTTTTCTTCAGAGGCTAGCTCTTTCAGCACATGTGCATTAAGTATTACAGCCTCATCAGTTCCATCAGCGCTTTGCCACTCATTGCACAGCCTTAGTGCCTGTGATAACAACCTATAAGTTGATTGAGGACATGATTCGGATTGTGCACTTACTAACAAGCAAAGAATTTCACTTCTATAGCTAACTTGATTTGGAGTATAGCCTCTACCAGCATTAGTATTATCACTTCCCCCGTTCCCCATTCTTCCCAAATCTTGTCTCCTGCAACGTACTCCCAATTCCTTGAATCACACCCCGAACCACTAAACCAATTGCCCTGCCAACCACTTGAGTGAGCACATAAACCACACCCTTACCCGCCCAAGCAATCGAACCCCTTAAACGAGGCGCAAACGCATCCCGTGCCTCAAACGCTAAACTCACCGCTAAAGGAATACCTCGTAACTGTTCTAACTCTCGACGCCGAGGTGAATAAATCGAAGTTTGTTTAATTCCCGTATCCGTTAAAACAAATAAATGATATCGACTCTCGAAAATTGCCTGAGGTTCATTCAGCCATTGATAAACCCGATATCTCCACGATAAATTATTCCGAAATCGAGCAATCTCTCGTGATGACATCAACCTGCGGTCATAGAAACTTTGCTTAATAATTTCCATATCGGCAAATTCATTTAAAAGCGGTTGCATCACCCCATTTGCCACTTGAATAATTAAATTTTGTAGTAAAATTTCTGCCCTTGCCAATGCTTCAGGTGTCTGGGCAGGATAGGGAACCCCATCAATCATTAAAGGCGTTTCAAACAATTGGTGAGATAAAAATTCAACCACCAAAGGAATTTTATCTAACGTCGAAAGTTGAACCACAGCCGCATATCCCAGCAAAACATTCACCACTTCCAAGTTTTGACTTCCCATGGGCAAGGTGTAATATTTGCCTAAAAAATCCGTGACCGAAGATTGCCATAAATCTTGTAAAATCTGCAAGCGCATTTGCAGCAATTGGTCGGGTATAACTTGCGAAAAACGCAATTCCTCCAAAATTTCCGACAATTTCCGTAAGACTATGTACAGCAATTCCCGTTTTTTTTCTGTTGCGAGAATATCAATTTCTAAAGGAACTCCACTTAGATTCGACAAACTCGATTGAAGATTCGCTAGCGTCACATCAAACGGTGTCGTTGACTGAGCTAGTGCAGACTCCTGAGGCAAGGAGAGGGCATTCGCTGGCGTCACAGCAGACCCCCTCTCCCCCTCACGCTCTGGCGGCCTCCCTGTCCCCCCTGGCCTTCTAGCAGGGGTGTAAGGCAATGCCCCCCTATCCTGGCCGCCACTCTCCTCCACTACGATCACATCCGTAGGCAATAGCTGATTAATCACCCAACGGGCGGCCAAAAGTTCCCGGCGGCGTCCACCCCAAAACAGCCAGTCAACGTTAGACAGATTCGGTTTTTCTAACTCTCGGTTGACTACGGCCAAGGTACTCTCAATTTGTTGTAATCCGTGGGAGCGTAGTTTATTATGCCAGCTTGGAGGACGTACCGTCGGATTCACCACTACCGGGAATTCCGGGAGTCTCTGCCAAGCTGATTGACCGGATGCAAGCTGACGGATAATTTGAACGATATCAGCAATAGCAGACCCCTTGGGGCAATAGCCATTGATTCCCAACTTTTGAGCTGACTTGAGAATCCGGGGTTCTAGGAGGCTGGTTAGGAGCAATATCGGTCGGTTGGGGTATTCTGTCCGCAAACGCTGACATAAGGGCAACCCCGATAACGAGGCCGGATTGGAGCGATCGCTAGCCAGTTCTAAAACAATTAAATCCACCGCATCGGATGTCAAGCGTTCTAATTGCTCTACCACCTCTGTACCCGTATCCGCCTCAGCCACCACTTGTAAATCAAGAAACGCTTCTAGGGCGGTGCGTAAACCTAGCCGGAAGATCGGGTCATCATCAATCAGGAGAAGACGAATCAACTCGGGGCTCACGTCACGCTGGCGGTCACTATTGGTACTGCTCATGGTTCCTGATCAAAACTGAGGGCTAATGCGGATAGGTATTTTAATTGTGCTTACAGACCTGCTCCAATCTCTATTGTCCATTACTTGAGCCCTGTACATCTTCCAGGGGCGCAGATTGCACATCGCCATTGGGGTTGGCTTGTTGGGCTCTCCAACGAGAGATGGCCGCTTGCGCTTCAGTGTAAAGGGCTCGGTCTGGGGGAATTTGAGAGGCTGTGGCGATCGCGACATCAAAACGTCCTTGAGCCGCCAAGGCTGTGGCTGCATCCAGAATCGGTCGGTCTTGGGCAGTCTGCACTTGAGCCACCCAGTTTGCGATCGCTTTTTGTGCTTCAGGGTACAACGGTCGATCAGCACGAATTTGACCCGCCGTTGAAATCGCGGCAATTAAATCCCGTCGCTGCGCTAGCGCCTCGGCTAAATCGAGAATGGGTCGGTCTTCCAGCGCTTGAATCTGACGATTCCATTTAGCTATCTCGGTTTGAGCCTCAATCCGTAACGGTTGACCGAGTTTAACTTCACTGGCTAGTTCTACGGCCGCTTTCAGTTCTACCAAAGTTCCCCCTTGAGCCATCAATTGAGCACTCCTGAGTCGATTGCGGTCATCAATTTGTTCAATTTCCTTACGCCACTGAGCAATTAAAGTTTGGGCGCGTTGGCGCTGGGGACGCCCCAGGGCAATTTTGGCGGCTTGGTCAATGGCAGAATTGAGACTGGTGCGTTGCTGCACGTTCGCCAGCACTTTCGCCGCTTGTAAATGGCTCAGGTCTTTTAATTGAGACTGCCAGAGTTTTGCCTGGGCGGCGGCGGTGGGCTGAACCGGGCTTTGGGGCGCAATTGAGCGTAAGGCGGCCAGGGCGTCTACTATGGCGAGAATCGTATCTTTTTTGGCGGTTTGGGCGGCACGATTGAGTTGAATCCAGTCTTGTGCTTCCGAGTATTGGGGCGCAGTAGTCGGAATCTGTTCTAGAGTGCGAATCGCACCGGCAAAACTTTGTTGTTTGAAGAATCCGGTGGCCACATTCACCAAGGTGCGGCTCCATCCGGCTTGTTCTTTGAGTGCTTGGGGGTGAACATAGGTCTGGGGCGCAATCTCAGTGGTCAGGGCGATCGCTTTTTGGATTTGCTCCAAGCCATTGGTTTGGGCGAGTTTGCGTGCTTCCTCAAGCTGCTCCCATGCTTCTTTTTCCACGGAAAGCTGCTTGAGTAGAGCATCGACCCGAGATAAGTTCCAGGGTTCCTGATTCACTTGGGAGAGTTGGGCAACCAGTTGAGAGGCTTTTGAGAATTCTTGGGTTTTGAGCGCTTGTTGAAATTGGCGACTAATCTCCTCAGTGCGTTCGAGTTGCTGTTTCCAGACGGTAATTTTAGCTTGGGTTTCAGTATACAGGGGACTGCTTTTGGGAATTTTACCTGCGATCACAATGGCTTGGGACAGGTTGCCGTCGCGCAATTTCTGCTGGGCGATCGCTAAAATCGCTCTCGACCAAGCATCCATCTGGTGCTGCGCTTCGGTGTATAGCGGGTGCTGGGGCGGCCAATCCTGAACCAAGGCGATCGCCGCGACTAACTGCTCTAGTTTTCCTGACTGGGCTGCGACTCTAGCGCAGTATAGGCGATCCCCATCCACCGACAACGGTGAAATGCGTCGGCAATCGATCGGAGGTGGCAACTTGGTTAATAACCACACCGCCGAGGTCAAAGCTGTTATCCCTAAGATAGCCAGAAGGCTCAGCCACACAAGTGTCCACTGCCAAAAGCGCGTGGGCGATCGCCGCTTGGGTACAGGAACCAGGGCAGAGCCATTGGGCTCAGACTCCACTTCTTGTTTCCCCTCTACCATCGCTTCCGGGGCTTCAGGCGAAGAGGCTTTTTTGAATCGAATTAGCCGTTGGCGTCCCTGTCGCTTACGGATTTTTAAGGACATTGGGATTTGGAATCGGTGCAGTTCTCTTTTTGACACGGATACGTGAGCGATCGTGGGTCATCGGTGCAGGCGTTAACGTTCAATAAGTTTTGCTAACGCGCAGGCTTTACAAACAGTCATGGTTGTAGGTTATTCGCTTAAAGGTGAGCACCTCACAAGGTGAAAACGTTATATGAGTAAAACGTTCAATTTGTCAACTCGCCAACTTGCCAACTTTCAACTCTCCTTGAGATAAATAATGAATGATTAATGACAAAGAACTTAAGAGTAATTCGCACTCATTGTATAGGGTTCACAATAGGATGAGTGAGCAAATTTTGGAGTGATTAGGGTGGCATGAGCCTCAGCATTCGGCATTGGCTAGCAGAGCGCCACATTGAACTAACCCAACTGGGAGAAGACAGCGCCCAAATATCCGGTATTGCTTTTCGTCTGGCCCAGGACATGGAGGTGAAAAGCCTCAATCCTTTCGCCATTAGTGCTGTGACGGATGTACTGGAGCTGCCGTTAAAAGCAGCTTGGGAAGCGGCTCCGGCAATCTCCCAGTTGAGTGTGGGTTTACTGCGGATTTTAAATCGAAAAAAGCCCTTGAGGCGCAATGAAGGCACTTGGCTCACGTTTCAAGTTGCTTATCTCAATGCTTTACAAGGCATTTTAGAGCAAGAATCTCAATTGAGACGACCTTGGGTGAACCGAGCCTTAGTACCCGCCGGGCAAGATACCCATCAACCCTTAAGCGATCCCCAACTGGTGGCGTTGATTAAGACGTTGCGGCCGGGACGCCTCAGTGATAGTCAGGCCGAGCAAGCGCTGTCATTGGTGGCAGAGTCCTTTTTAGTGCAGCAAATGAATAATTTGGCCATTGCTTGGTTTGTCGCCAATGGTGCGGAAGAAACCGAAGCCAAATTGCTCACCCAACGCCTGAGTAATGGACTTTTTGGGTATCTACTCCTCGTGATTACCGAAAATCCCCTGCCTTTAGCCCAACTGCAAAAATTTGTGCGTTTGGGCAATGTCAGCAGCCTGCGAGACACCACCATTACCTCGACTGTGGACAAAGCCATAGAACCGTCCACAGCATCCTTACCTCTCAACCTCAATCGCGAATATTACCGAGCGGAGTTGACCTGTTCCTTAAGCAAACCTTTGCTGGCCGAACCCTTTTCCCTCAAGGATTTGTATATTCCCCTCAAGGGATATCAGATTCAAGACGAGGAATACCCGACTCCTCACTATGCCCTATCTTCACCCCGCGTGGATTTGATGCAATGGGCAATGTCCCAGCTCGATGATAAAACCAGCATCACCGTCATTGAAGCGGCTCCAGGGGGCGGGAAGACGAGTTTCTGCCAAATTTGGGCAGCCCGAGTCGCTCAAGAACTCTATCCCAATTGGATGCCGGTGTTAATTCGCCTGCGGGATGCTATCTTAGGTCAAACCTTGGAGCAGACTCTAGAATCAGCTTTCCCCGTGGGGCGATTCACAGATACCGATGGCTGGCTGTCTCTCGACTCTCCCCCCTGCTTGCTGATTTTGGATGGTGTGGATGAACTCCCCCGCTCAACCCAAACAGAGCGCCATCTGTGGACGTTTATGGAACAAGTTATGCGCTTCCACAGCCAAGATAGTGATGCGACAGGACTCCCTCGCCATAAAATTGTTTTGACTAGCCGCAGTGCCACCCTAGATAGCCTGATTAAACGCTCAAAACTCAGCAGTACCCTGTACATCCCCGACCAATTGCGGCGTATTGGAGTTGAACCGATGGGACAGGAAGAGTTCCGTCAATGGTTTCAGCAGTGGGCAAAATTACAATCTAAATCGATTACCCAAGCTTATTTCAGCTTCTTGAAGCACGGAGGGGTGTTTAAGTCTTCTGCATCTGCTAATGACTTGGCGGTTCTGCTAAAACGACCCTTAATGCTGTATCTGCTGGGAATTCTCCATCGAGATGGTTGGGTGGATGAAAGCATTTTTCAGTTGAACTCACCCCAAGTTAAGTTTGAAATTTTTGACCGCATGACGCGGTGGCTATTGGGAGAACCGGCGGTAGGAGATACTCCTTTGCCGGAGTTGATTCGCGAAGGACTCGCTCATGCCAGTCGTAGTTTAGAGGCGATCGCTAATTTACTGCAAGGCCGACCTCCCCAAGAACTGCGCCGTCAAATGCAAGTAGCAGCGCTCACCATTTTGCAAACCGGTCAGTATCAAGTTTCATCAGATGCCATTACCGAACGTCTAGGTTCGGAGCAAACAACAGAGGATTTCTCTCCAAACCTCCCCGCTCTTTTCTTTTATACTCAACCACAGGGAATTGGAGGCAATACAGGGCAACTCCGAGCTGATGGGTTCAGCCCCAATTTAGTCCGGTACAACAAACTTTTACCTCAGTCTCGAATAGAATTCTCTCACCCCAGTCTTGGAGAATATCTAGGTGCAGAAGAAATTGCCAAACAATTGACCATTCTTACTCAAAAAGTTCAAGACCAATACAATGAAGTGACGTTTGCAATTCCGAACTCGATGAGTGTGGCCGAGCATCTTTACTCCTTACTCGGGTACGGCATTATGTCCCCAGAAATTGAGTCGTTGGTCATTGAACGTCTTCGTCGTGAACAAAAGCGCAATCCCAATGTTTTTTCGTTTACTGTTCTATTTCAACGCCTGTATCGCTTCTATCGTGCTTACTGTCGAGGACAATGGTTAGATGAAGGCATCGCCCACCAAACCCATGCCCAACTGCGTCTGCTCCATAACCCTTTGAATGTTTCCCAAGTGGATGCGGCGGTTGGTCTTAATGTATTTTTATTACTGTGTTCAGGAGCCAAGGAAGCCAAAATTCAGTTCTGGCCTTGCGGGAATCCTGATATTCCTCAAGAATTCGATCCCGACCAGTTATTAGGGTTTATTGGTCGAACGGCTGTTTTGTCTCCCACAGCGTTTTGGCAGCGAGTTCGAGGCAGTTTGAGCCAACTCCAATTAGCTGAAGCCTGTCTCAATCAGTCCATGCTGGCTGAGGCCAATTTAGAACAAGCCAATTTATCGGCAGCCGAGTTAATTGGTATTAATTTATCGATGGCTAATCTTTACAAAGCTGATCTATCTTGGACAAGCCTAGTCGGTGCAAATCTCTCCAATGCAAACCTATCTGAGACCAACTTAGAAGGAGCTGATTTGTCTGGGGCTAATCTTAAAGGAACTAATCTTAAATCCGCTAATCTAACCCATACTTGTATGTTTCAAGCTCAGTTAGATGAACCGAGTAAAAATTTAGCTCTTCATAGTGGTGCCATATTTTCACCGGAAGAGTTTCAAAATTACAAGCAATCATTAACTCCCACTAAGATTTTGGGCAAACTTGAAGATGAGGATGAGTTTTTAGAAGAATCGCCCATTTTTATTGAAAGTGCTGAAGGGGAATTGGTATTACCTGAGATTCAGTCTAGGCATGAACGCAATGAGCGTGAAACCGCGCAAATTGAAGATACTAAGCAGGCACAAGATGAGTTTTCTAACCTTGATGAGAGTTTTGATGATGATGAATATGGTAATGAAGAAACTGTAATCGCTAATCCTTTAGATTACCCATCGTGAGCGATTTCAGAAGTTAACCCTATGGGGTTCATCTTTTGAATTCAAAAATCAAAAAAGTCAATTAGTTGCCCTGAACTTGGGACTGATTCATCCGATAACCATAGAAGTCAATCTTATAGTCCGTAATTCTTACTCCGGTTTGTTGCTCAATTTGCTCAAGCAACTCTTCCGGTAATTCGACAAAGACATCAATAATTTGACTCGTATCTAGACAATTGACGTGGCTATGAGCATCGCAGACATTACCGTACAAGCGCCCGTCTGACCGCTCAATACATTCAATAATGCCTTGACTGGACAATGCCTCTAAATTTTGATATACAGATGTATGACCGATTGCTTTGCCTTGCTGATTTAATCGATCATAAATTTCTCTGGCCGAAAGATGCTCTTTGGCTTGCCAAAGTAGTTCTAAAATGAAGCGACGTTGCCGACTCAAACGCATCCCCAAAGTTTGGCATTTATTGAGGGCGTCTTCAAGCGAACGAATAGGTTTTGTAGTTGTCGCTTCCGTTTGCATATTTGATGCTCTTGATATACCCGTTATCTGATCCATGTATTCCTTGTTTCTTATTCTAGCGACCCGACTCAAGTTCTCGCACCCAAGCATCGGCAACTTAAGCCTCAGTCGTTAGTCATTAGAACAATTCCTCAACTGCTTAAAGACAGTTGGCAACCGCTTAAGTATGATACCGGGCAACCTAATACAAACTCATTACAACTTTAGCTTAGAACCTCAACGGATGTCCACTCGCGACTAGGCTGTTGTGCATTTAACAAGGTGTGCGGGGGTGCGGGGGTGCGGGGGAGAATAGATTATGCAATTGAATTGATAGGCTGATTCGCTTCAGCGAGACATCAGCATTGATGGAGTTTACTGGCAATGGGTGAGTGGTTATCGTTAACTAGCGTTTGATCGCGCAAAGCTGGTAGTCTTGATGATTAAGCCAGCTTTTGCTTGTCCTGTACAGCGTAGATGGCCTATTACATTCTCTCTGTAGACTCGATGACGATTACGATCGCACTCAACTCAGAGTCCATCAATACCTTAAACCTTTCACCCGCCCAAGTGGAGATCGAAAAGCGGCTAACCGACGGGACGATTAGCTCGCTTGAACAGCAATTTCGTTTTGACATTGATTTCCCCTTAGACCCCACAGACCCGCGAGAACTCTCCGAAATTCCCGAAATACGACTGTGGTTTATTCGCCTAGATGCTTGCTATCCTTGGATACCGTTTCTACTGGACTGGAAAGCGGGTGAATTGGCTCGCTATGCCGCCATGTTAGTCCCGCATCAGTTTAACCGCACAGAGGGCATTCGGTACAACCCCGAAGCGCTAGAAATCTTTGTGATGCAAAAAACTTTTGTTCTGACTAACTGGCTAAAACACCAAGGAATGCCTAGCCAATCACGGGCACAATCAATGGCTCAAATGTTTGGTTATGAACTCGATAGTGCTTTTTTTAAGCTTTTAGAATAACTAAGCCATTCAAAATTCAAAATCAAAGATGGATAACTTTGAGTTGGAGTTCTGACCCCTGACCCCTGACTCCTGACTTCTGACTCCTGACCCCTGACCCCTATTTTGATTAGATTGGTGTGCTTGGGCGAGGCCAGACGGCTTAGAAACGAGATAGCTTCAATATCTGCCGATGAGTATTCCATTCATTGCCCCAAAGAACAGGCCATCGGCGGCGATATTGATACACCATCTCGGTCAAAGAATAAGGTAAGTCTAGCCACGCCACACTTGCTTGAGTACGTCCTCCGGCGGGATATCGGCAATCCAACGAGTAGGGGATTGAAGACCCATAAAGCGCTCACTATCAGGGGGTAGCATTTTTGCCGCCTCGGTTGGCCCAAACAATCCAATGGTGTATGTGCCGACAGCGACAGCTAGATGCATAGGGGCACCATCGGTACAAATCATTAAATCGGCACCTGCGATGATTGCCGCTAATTTTCCCATATCGGGGGGCGAAGTGATTTTCAAATCTGGGAACGATTGCAACATCGTGGCCGCTATTTGAGCATCCTCGGGCTGTTGCAGCATGACAATCGGCATATCGGGCTGCTTTTGCTGAATATCTTCGAGGATAGGCTGCCATTTTTTAACGGGATAGGTTTGATCCATACCCTTCTCCCCTGCCTGTTGACTGGCAGCATTGTGAATGAGAATGTAACCACTCTCTGCAATTCCTATTCGTTGCTTTTCATTCTCCGCCCACTCTAGGTCTTGTTTAGGTAGGCTGAGGGTGAGTTCAGGACAGGGAGTATTGATGCCGAGTCCTTTGAGCAAGTCGTGGTACATAAAGGCCGCGTACTGCTCAGTGTTGAGGGGGACGGAGTTGGTGAGAAATAGCTTTCCGGGGCTAGGATCGTAGCCAATTCGGGTGGGAATGCCCGACATCCATAGCAGCAGACCTATGGACTGACGCCGCCCTAGGGATATGGCAACATCGTATTCGCGATCGCGGATAATCCCGAGTAAGTTGCCAAAATCTGCTAGACCGTTGCGGTCTTTGAAATCGAAGGTTAAGACTTCATCAACCGACTTACACACACGATAGGCCGCCTTGGTACGCGGTTCCACGATGACATCAATTTCGGCTTCGGGGTAGTTCGCTCGAAGGTCATCGAGGGTGGGAAAAAATAGAATTTGGTCGCCAATTCCACCAGGGACAAGGGCTAATATTCGCATCTCAATTGATTGAGCGTATTGATCAGCTTAATTTTAAGGGAGTGAATCACGAAAAGAGGAAGATTGTGTATTTATTAATTCCAGCAGCAGGGATGGGTCGGCGCATGGGGAGCGATCGGAATAAGCTTTTGTTATCGCTTATGGGTAAGCCGTTATTGGCTTGGACTCTCCTAGCGGCCGAAGCTTCCCAAGATATTACCTGGATTGGCATCATGGGACAACCCACCGATGGGCCAGAGTTTAAAGAAATTCTGACACAGCTTTCTTTATCGAAACCCGTGCAGCTTATTCCTGGAGGAGCGACTCGCCAAGAATCAGTTTATAACGGTTTACAAGCCTTACCTGCGGAGGCTGAACAAGTTTTGATTCACGATGGTGCTCGATGTCTGGCCACACCTCAACTGCTGGATCGATGTGCTCAGGCTGTGCTAGATTGTCCGGGTTTGATTGCGGCCGTGCCGGTCAAGGATACGATTAAGGTGGTGGATTCAACCCGATTAATTCAAGATACACCCGATCGCCAGCATCTCTGGGCTGCACAAACGCCTCAAGGATTTGCCGTGCAGCCGTTGAAAGAGTGTCACGAGAAAGGACGTGCTTTGAATTGGGAAGTGACTGATGATGCAGCGTTGTTTGAACGTTGCGGGTTGCCGGTGCGAATTGTAGAAGGAGAGGAGACGAATCTGAAGGTGACAACACCAGTGGATTTAGCGATCGCAGAATTTATTTTACGTCAGCGTTTAGGTCAGTAAACTCAGTCTTTGATTTTGTCACTTGGTTGAAATCTAATAGTGTTAATTAGTTCCCCCACTCCTATTAGGAGAGGGGGTTAGGAGGAGAGGTCAAACAAATCTATGGCCAGAATGAAACAGCCTTGCCCTTAAAAAGGGGGGTGTCATTTATGCAGTTATTCATGAGAAGATTGCTGCTGATAAGCCAAATACACCGCCTCTAAAAACAAGTTGGCGGTAGTTTTTTGGGGGACTGTTTCTAAGGCAATAATATCCTTAACTTGGTGTGCTAGTTTCCGACTCAATTCAGCTCTAGCATCCGGTAGCATTGAACTACGACGCTGCAAATAATCACGAATTACAGCAAAATCTTCTGGTTTTAATTGAGACACATCGGCTTCAGTGAGTAATTGATTTGCCAAGGGTTGGGCGGTTTCAGAAATGGGAAGTTTAACATTAGAGATTGGCTGTTCTTCTTGAATCACTAGGGTTCCGGCCACCAAATCTCCTAAACGCTTTTCTCTCTTGTTTAAGACGATGAAAAATACACCGATAAAAAAAGTGTCATCAACTGGCCGTAGTAAAGCACGTAAGGTTGCTTGTTGGAGTCTAACTGGTCGGCCATCATCACCAATGACGCGAATCTTTACCCTACGTTTACCAGGGGTTTGTCCCTGCCATAAGGTTTCAAAAAAAACAAAGTAGCCCACATAAACAAAGAAACTAATTAAGGCTTGAATAGCGACTAGCCAGAGTCCTAACTTTGTATCAAAGCCTAATAAATTACTAAGAATATCTACTAATTGAAACGAGAATATTGCCCAAAGTATGAGCAACACAATCAAGATTAGTCCTAAAACTAGATAGTCGATTAACAGGGCATAGGCGCGATTACCAATTCCGGCCAGAGTAAATTCTAGCTCAACGCTTTCCGGCGTTTGCAGGGTGATTCGATTAAAAAATCGCATAGCAATGGGCTAAAGAGAGAAGGATGCTGTGATAGCTGATGAAGAGAGGAAGCAATAGTTGCAGGCTCTTCGTAACTATTACTAACACTATAAAGTGTAGCTAGAGCGCTTCTGAATCTCGTATCTGCAAATCGAATCCTTCCCGACGAGTCCGAAGGTCATAATATATCACAGCTTTGACAGCTTGCCAAAAGGGTAACATCACTACGCCACTTAATAAGCCGATGCTATATCCCACAATAAAAGACAGGAGTTGTAGACCAATTTGCAAATTACTACCATCCGGATTTGCCTGTAGATCTCCTAGGATTAAACTTTGAATTACACTAGCAACAATCTGAGTCACAACATAGATAGGTAGGGTAATTAACAATGCAATTAATAATATTAAAAAAATCCGTAATACAAATCCTTTGGTTAATTGCCAGCTACGTCCAATGGTATCAGTGGCTGTCATCCGTTCTTCAATCGCCAATGGAACCTCAACTAGAGATAAGCGAGTAAACAGGCGAATTAAAAAGATTAAAGTTATCAAAAAAATTGTTAATCCGACCAAAACCACAGCGATAATAGCAGCAATATTTTGCTGAATAGATGATACAAGTAAAGCGCCTGCAACTCCCAGCAAAATTGCTAATATGTAAAAAACTATTCCTACCCCAACAGCGATTAGAGAACACAGGAGATAGGTGAAGAAAAATGTCCAAAATTTAGGCTTGAGTTGGCGTTGAGCATCTCGGACACTTTCAGGTTTATTGACTAATTGCCCAAAAGCTAATCGCGAAATTAAGGCAGAATTACTAGTATATTTAGCCGAGCAATACAATACCAAAGGTATCCAAAGCAGAACAAGTAACGCTATAACCAAAGCCGCTTCCTGACCCGAAATTAACAAGATAGGGATGGGAAGGAGTATTAAAAAAGGTAATAGCGACCACAAAGTTGCTCTGAGAGCCACACCAAAATAGGGTTTAAGATGATCGAGATACAGTCGCAGACTGGCACTGACAACATTCCCAACACTGAGTGAACCCATTGCTGGGCGAGAACTCGGATTGGTAGACGAAGGATTGTTAGACATAGCTAGGCTCCTCCAGTTGAATGAGGTGAAATAAAGCTATCTTAGCTATGTCTGGAGGAGTCCCTAGGGAAAGTTTATGAATATTCAATGTTATTGTACGGACTGAGAGAAACTCAAGGGATTTTGAGAAGCTGCACGTCAGCTAATTGGCAAATCAAAAATTGTATAGCTTGGACGGATACTCCAAGCCATTTCAACAAAAATTTACCTACGGGTTTGTCTAAACTGGTGTTTGAATCTATCGCTATCGCGAACGTGATTTGCGTGTCTTCGCACCCAACCCTTCTCGACGAGTCCGAATCTCATAGTAAATAACCGCCTTAATGGCTTGCCAAAAGGGCATCATTAACGTGCTACCAATTACGGATAAGACAACCCCTAAAACCCCCATCAAAAAGGCAGTCGATAGAATTACATCAGTCGAGGAAGAGGCTGAAATCACCGAATTCAAAAAAAAGACGGGTGAGAGAGTAAGGAGTACTATTGGAGCAGTGATTAAAGCAGCAAGCAAAGCGATAATTTGAACTCGAATCACTAATCCTTTCGTTAATTCCCAACTCCGGCCAAGACAAGTGGTTGAATCCATTTTATTTTCTACAACCAATGGTAACTCAGCTAGAAAAAAGTGAGAGTAGAACCAGATACAAATCATGAAGACACAGAAGCCTAAAAGCAACTGTATCGAATTAATCATGAGACTAACTCCTGGATTAGGATTGGACGCATCGACAACTGAGGCATGAACAATGTCTAGCGGTATACTAACGATAAAGCTTGACACTATCGTTAAACTTATGTAAACGCCAGTTACTATCAGTCCAATTAAGATCTGCGCTATCCAAAAATCCCAAAAGCGATAATTGAGCTGAGTTCGAGTTGTACTCACACTTTCCGGTTGATTGAGCAATTCTTTATAAGCTTGGCGGGAAATTATCGCTTGAATTTGGTAGTTCTTAGCCCAGCCATAAACAGGAATTAAACTCCAAAATAAGGCTTTCAGGGCTAAAAGCAAATATGTCTTAAAATGATGGCGATAGATACGTAGACCCGCACTGATGACATTCCCAATACTGAGCAGCTCCATTGATGGGCGTAGGCTCGGATTTTTGGTCATGAGATAATTTCTCCAGTGACTTAAAACGTAAACATAAGTATCAATATTGATTACATTAGAAATCACCAATTCTCCGGGAAAATTAGATGAATATTAAACGTTGGATTGCGCGACGAGAACCCAACTGGCAAAGATTAGATGCTCTTTTAAGACAAGTGGAGTCAAAAGGACTTAAGTCATTGCAAGCATCGGAAATCCAAGAACTAGCGAGCTTATATCGCTCGGTTTCAGCCGATTTAGCAAGAGCCAGAACCAACCAAGCTGGAACTCTTCTGATCCAAGATTTACAACGACTGACTTCCCGCAGTTATAGCCAAATTTATCAAGGTTCGCGCCGTCAAGAATGGCAGGGGGTAGTAGAGTTTTGTCGCTGGGGTTTTCCGGCAGTGGTACAAGAGACATTTATTTATACCGCAATAGCGACAGCAATTTTCTTTTTGGGGGTGTTAATTGCTTGGTGGTTTGCTTGGCAAGACCCTGTATTTATGTCATTGGTCGTACCAGAATCATTAATTGAAAAAGTACGCGATCGCGGTGAGTTATGGATGGGTTCGATTGTAGGAATAGAACCGATCGCCTCTAGCGGCATTATGATCAATAATCTGACCGTATGCTTTAGGGCAGTGGCGGGAGGCATCACCGCAGGTGCGTTTACTGTCTATGTTTTAGCCTACAACGGATTATTAATTGGCGCGATCGCAACCTTAGTCAGTCAAAATAATTTAGCCTATCCCTTTTGGGCATTTGTTTTTCCTCACGGTTCCCTAGAATTACCGGCTATTTTCTTTGCGGGTGGAGCAGGTTTACTGATTGCTAGAGGAATTTTATTTCCAGGCCAATATACTCGGATTGAAGCGTTGAAATTTTATGGTTATAAAGCTGCCCAATTAGTATTTGGTATTGTACCGTTGCTGATTATTGCAGGTATCATTGAAGGGTTTTATTCACCTAGCCCCTTAGTCCCTGATATTCTCAAATATGTCGCAGGGACTGGACTATTTACGCTTTTGGTTATCTATTGCAGTCGCCGACGAACTGGTATGATCCGCTAAAAAGGAGAATATTTTTGTGTTGGAGAATGCTTGGGATAGCCTCAACTTGGCGTTGGGTTTGGATCTAGAACCCAAGTCACTCACTCTAGGACAAATGATTTTGCGTGCAAGCATCATCTATGTGTCCGGAATAGCCATGGTTCGTATCGCGGGTGCTCAACGCTTTGCTGGCAAACACTCTACTTTTGATGTCATTCTCAGTATCATCCTGGGGTCAACATTGAGCCGTACCATTAATGGTGCAGCACCTTTTTGGGGAACTTTAGGTGCAGCTTTTGCCCTAGTGATCATTCATCGACTCGTTGCTTTCCTGAATGCTTACTCTCACCGCTTTAGCATCTTGCTTTCCGGCCGTTCGCTCGTTCTGATTCGAGAGGGTGAGATTCAATGGCATAATATGCACAAAGGTAATATTAGCGAAAGAGACTTGATCGCTTCTCTCCGCAGCAATGCTCATGTGTCTAGGCCAGAGCAAGTAAAGATAGCCCGTTTAGAGCGTGCCGGAGATATCAGTATCATTCCTAGTGATCAGGACGATGACGAAGCCGATGAGCGCCAGCCACAGGTGATTGAAATTAATGTAGAAGCTGGCGTACAGACAGTACGAGTGAAACTCGAGTAATGACTGCATCCTGCAAGTTAAGGAGTATTAGAAGCTTTAACCAATGGCGGACATGAACCCTCGGCACAGAGCCCTAAATAATCCACAACCTGATGCAACAGTTCCGATTTTGTCACTACTAGAATAGTCGATCCAGGTTCGAGTAAAGTATTGGCATCAGGAATCACTAAATCGGCATGAGGATGAGATTGATAGCCAATAATCAGAGAACCTGCCGGAAAACGAGAATCCTTAGCCACTAAGCTCACGCTACGGCCAGCAACATGAGACTCAGCCGGAATGGTTAGCTTGAACACTTCGACTTGCCCCTGTTCATAGTGCATCATCGATTCTACTAGAGGGTACTCGATCGCCGTTACCATCGTACTCACCGCTAAATCAACCGTACTGATTACATGGTGAGCTCCCGCCAAACGGTAAGGTTCAGCAAAATCTCGTTGGCGCATTCGCGTCAGAATATGAGGAACGCCATAATGTTTAGCCAGAGTAATCATCGCTAGATTGAGAGCATCATCACGCAATGCTGCCACCAGTGAATCGGCCTTGCGAATTCCGGCTTCTAACAACACTTGGGTACTGACTGCACTCCCTTCAAATGCCATCACTCCCACTTGTTCGCGAGCATATCGACAAGCAATGGGATCGATATCCACGATCGCAATGGTATGGCCTAATTCCACGAGTTGCTGAGCTAAGCTCAATCCGACTAATCCCGCTCCACCGATTAATACATACATACCTGATCTCGTTGAGCAATTACAGCTAGGTGTCCTTTATATATAGCAGTTCTCACAAGGAAGTCTCCGAGTCAAGGGTCAGGAGTCAGGAGTCAGGAGTCAGGAGTCAGGGATTTTCATGGCCGTCTCTTTGCAAAAGCCAACTTTCTCTCCCCCGCACCCCCGCACCCCCGCACCCCCGCACCCCAGCTCCCCCGCACCCCCGCACCCCCGCACCCCTGCTTATCACTCCTCCATTGCATTCCTACCGGATGAGCAGATTTCTGGGCTGAAACAACAGCTATAGGAAAAATTGGGCTTACGGAATGAGTAGGGACAACAAGCAACAGAACAAAACCATACTTCGATCAGGGAATCGGCAGATCTCCAGGGATGCTCCCAATTTGATGGAGAGTTGGGAATCGGACAATCAAACTTCATCGCTTGAGGCGAATTTTACCACATCCACTGCACCCACAGCCTCTGATTTTTTCAATCATGGCTTAGAAAACTTCAATCGTGGGGACTATCGGGGGGCGCTGGCAGATTTCAATTTGGCGCTGCGACTCAATCCTGACTTGGCGGATGCTTACCTTTATCGAGGGATCATTCGTTCGGAAAAAGCTGATTATTTAGGGGCTATTCAAGATTACAGCCAAGTTTTGCGGATTAATCCTAATCATGCAGAAGCATACAGCAATCGAGGGCTGATACGTACACTGCTCGGCGATCGCTGGGGAGCTATGCAGGATTATAACCAAGCTTTGCAATTCGATTCTACATATATTCAAGCGTATTTAAATCGCAGTTTGATGCGTGTGGAATTACAGGATTATCAAGGCGCGATCGCCGATTGCAATGAAATTTTGAACATGAATTCTTACTCTGGCAAAGGTTCAGGCGTCGCGTCAGAAACCTCCGATTCATTTACGTCTGACTGGCAAGCTTTGGCCTACCTCAATCGAGGGTTAGCTCATTTTGAATTAGAAGACTATCAAACCGCAATGAATGATTATAACCAAGCCTTACAAATTAATCCTAATCGTGCCGATATTTACTTTAATCGAGGGCTAAGCCGTATTGCTTTAGGTGAGTATCAAGAAGCGATTAGCGATTTTAATCAAGCCCTAAAATTAAATCCTGAGGATGCCCAAATTTATCTCAACCGAGGCTATATCCGGATGCAACTGGGCGATCATTGGGGAAGTATTGAGGATTTTGACCAAGCATTGCGTCTGGAACCTTCAGCAGCAAAGGTATTTTTCAATCAGATGACCGATACCTTAAATGATGAACTGAGCGCCATAGAAGATAAAAATCAGCAACTCGCGCAAGGCTTAATCATTCGAGGGAATCTCCGATACGAATTAGGAGATTATCAAGCGGCACTTGAGGCATTTACTCAAGCTTTAAGCCTCGATCCTAATAATATTGAAGCCTATAATCGCCGCAGTACAGTTCGCTCAGCTTTAGGAGATTATCAAGGGGCAATTGACGATTTGAAACAAGTGAGCAATCTTTCTTTGAGCCGTGAGCTTTATTTACCGTCAACCCCTGTAACGACGATTGAGTTAACCACTAAAGACTACTATCAACGAGGAGTCGATAAGCTACAAAATGGGGATTTTCAGGGAGCTATTGCTGATTTTGATCGGGTTTTAGAAATGGATACTAAAGAAGCAACTGCTTTCACTTGCCGAGGGTTTGCTTATCGTCGTCTGGGGAATGATGAAAAAGCGGTTGAGGATTTAGAAGCCGCAGCTAGATTGTTCTATGAACAAGGAGATATTCAGTCTTCTCAGGAGATTGTCGAGACGCTGAAAAAGTTACGCCCATAGTCAGCGTCTAGTTTTGATATCAGCATAAACTTGCTCAATTTAGGCATTATTTTTTCAGGGTATCCATTACGGATACCCTTTACTCTTACTAAATTTCTTCGATAGTAACTAATTATGCTTGGCGCTGACATTTTGAGCTTCCGGGAATTTATGACAAACGAACCATTACCGTTGGCTACTATCCAAGCTGCGGTGTTTGAGTTTTTACGAAATCGCGATGACGTAGTAGTGTTTGATGCACAGGCAGTCAATGCCTATGTAGACGAACCGCGCATGACGCAGGACATTGATTTAATGTCGGTACGAGCAGAAGAAATAGTTCAAGAGTTACGCGAATACTTGAGCCAGCAATTTCATATCGCCGTGCGTGTTCGAGAAGTTAAAGAAGGGCAAGGATACCGACTGTATCAGGTACACAAATCAGGCAACCGTCACCTAGTAGATATGAGGAAAGTTAGCAACTTACCAGAGGCACAACGCATCGAACAAGTATTAGTGATGGCTCCAGCAGAGCTAATTGCTAGTAAGGTAATTTCATACTATCAGCGACGGGGGAAGCCGAAATCGGGTACAGACTGGCGTGACTTGGCAGTGCTCTTATTGGCATTTCCTGAACTAAAGTAGGAGTCGAGCGAAGTGTTGAATTGTCTGTTGGCAGTAGGAGCAAGTGACAACATTCTGGAGTTGTGGCGGGAAGTTGTAGAAATGGCGATCGAGCCGGAAGAAGACGAAGGATATTAGCAATCACAGGCATCGTCCTTGTGCGATCGCTGTTAAGCCTCATGGATTCATTTGTGATTGCAATTTGGTTGCTTCAAGCTTCTGAATGGCTTCATCTAAATTATGTTTAATTAATGATTCTAAACGATATCCACTAAGCTTACCTTTTCGGCGATTAGCTTCCTCTAGCAACAAACTCCGAACAGACTTAAGCCAGTCCAATTCTTCAAGTAATTTTTTATTATAATCATTGAATTTATATCGTTCGGGTAACGACCAAATAACATATTTTTGGTCTTCATTGTTCATGAGGAAAAGCTTTTCCACAAATTCTACAGGTTCTATGTATTTTAATATAGGAGTTTCATGGTATCTCTCCGGCACATTCCGATTCTGTGAACTACTAAGACAAATCATTTCATAAAACTTCCAGCAATCACTCTGCATAGTAGCAAGTAAATCCTGAGCAGTACTAGGCATCCTATCAAGTTTTGCTAATTCTCGAACTTCGTCAATGTAAGAACAAAATTCTTTAAATTCTTCAAGCTCTATTCCTTGAAAACCGAGTCCCCTAAATTTAGGTAAAGAAACATCAACATATTGAGGCATAAAATCTAGCTTAGAATTTTGCCTAAACCAATCAATATAAAGTTTTGAATCTTTAAGAATATCTTGCTTACTCTTATCATATAGTCCAGCATCAGAGAACTTTAAAAAAAGCCCAGTGATATGCTTAATTTCTCCAATTTTCATAAATCGTCTATTAGCATATTCTGATTCAACTTTCTTGAGTAAGGTTTCAAACTCATCATCAGCAAAGTCATCAAAGTGCCACAGTTTAACCCAATCAGGAGTGTTTTCATCCTGAAAATACTTACAGGTTGACAGTGATTGCTCTAATTCATGTATATCTATGATGCCTTTATCAAAAAATGTTTGCCACCATAGTTTACTTGGGAATGGAGCGTGTAAATTGAGTCTCGGATACCTTCCAAGTATTGTTTGAAGTGAAGTTGATTGTTCGCTATTCTCCTTCGTGACTGAATTAGGTGGTTGAAGATGCAACCTCACCTGCTTCCTTAATATAGAATCAAGTTCTCCTTCCAAGTTGCTAATATCTGTTGAAAGCATTTTTCTACTTTTAATTTCAATGGAAAAAGCCATGAGTAATTTTAATAAGTCTTGAAGAAGCTCCGGCTTGTTTTTCGCCTTCTCTGGTAATTCATTAAAAATTCTTTCAAAGTCTAAAATAATTTGCTTTAAAATCCTTAAGTTTTCCGATTCTGCTTTTTCATATAAATCTTGTATCAATTGAGTATTCGCAGATAAAAAGCTTCTAACATCTAGATGATCTGTAGTAGTGATAAAATTTTCTAATGCACCCTCAAAATCAGGAGCTACGCAAAAAGTTTTGCCTATTAATTTTTCCTTAAAATTATGGTAAATACTATCTTCGGGCAACTTATCTTCGTCGGCAACGATAATCACTTTTAATCCTTGATGTTCTACAAGAGAGTTAATATAACCCAAGAGATTACTTATATCTATCTTGCAACGTTCTAAATCATCAAATACCAAAATACTTTTATCGAGATTTGTAAAAAACTCCGTCAATTTTATATTTGGAGTTGCAATAGTCCATGTTCCATCATCTTTATTATCATTATTGAGATCAATTTTGAGTGTACCTTTTAAAGCCTGTGTAAAAATATTGCCGAATAGTACAACTGGCTTTGACGATAGTACAGGAGGTAATTGCTGAAAGAAGAATGCATCTTCTATCTGGGTAGGGGTAGTCATTCCGTAAAGGCTGACATAGAAGTACTTCTGCTTTTTTTGTTTGGGGGCATCCAGATTTGGGGAATTTATTTTAGGAGAGAAGCGTTGAATGAGGTTTCCCAACTGGTTGAAACTGTGTTCTTGCAAATTTTGAATGTGCCCTTTTTCTTTTAACTTTTCGCAATACCTTTTGATAAACCATGTTTTTCCAGATCCCCATTGCCCTTTTAGTAAAACAGCGAATCCAGGTGCGTGAGACAACCCGCAATAATAATCTAAGTACGCTACGATATGGCTGTTAAGCTTGTTTTCCTGGGTCATGGTTCCTGTTCTTCAAATAAAGATGGTAAATCGCGGCGACCACTCACTACACGAAGAATCTCAATCCCATCATCTAAAATTCTGTAGAAGATAATATAGCCAGCTAGCGGCAAACCTCGCAAATTGGGACGTATTTCTTCATAACTTCTGCCTAAATTAGGAAAGTTGATCAATTGTTGACAACGACGTGCAAAATCTTGAAAAAAACGCTCACCTGCTTCGATATTATTGGTGGTGAAGTAATCAGCAATTTCGTTTAGATCTTGGCTAGCGAGAACGTTGATGAGATAGCGTTTCATGTTTGCGTCTCGCGTGCTTGCCGAAAGCGCTCCAAAATGCCTGCAATAAAGGTTTCGCCATCAATCGGTGGAGTATGTTCGGAAACAGCGACAGCAGCATCTATCTTTGTGCGTACCGAGTTGAGCCATTCGCTATCGGCGCGGTCATATTCATCCAACAACCGCAAGGCAACTTCCAACACTTCTTCAGCCGAACGATACTTGCCGGTTTGTAGTTTGGCTTGGATGAATTGTTCTTGGGTTGTCGTCAGAGTAATACTCATCGTAGTTGGTAAACTGATTTGCTCTAATTCTAGCAACCTCACTCCCCAGGCTTTTCTAACGTATGAGAAATATCTAGAGTATTCTTGCATAAAATTTCAAGCTAAGTCAGATAAATATATGAGCCTTACTTAACCCAAGGAGTTTGAGTTTTGTAAACAACTCAACTGAACAATTTAATAAACCGAGGTGATGTCTCATGAATTTACAACGACGCAGACGACAGCGTGGTGTAATCTTGACACCTAGAGGATTAAAAAAACTTCAAACGGCTAGATCCCAAGCGGAAATTGACGAAAACAACGGTAATCGTTATACCTTAGAAGCCTTAAGCGATCGCACCGAATTAGACCCCGATACCTTAGTCAAGGTTTTTGCTAAGAAAGTTAAAGTAGATAAACGAACCATCAATCGCTGTTTTGCCGCTTTCAATCTCACACTAGAATCAAGTGATTATCAATTCCCTCAGCTTGATAAAACCCCTAACCATCAATTCTCAATCCCAAAATTCCAGGATTGGGGGGCAGCACCGGAGGCTTCATTTTTCTACGGACGGATAAAAGAACTTGCAACCTTAAAACACTGGATTCTAGAAGAACATTGTCGCCTAGTGACATTGTTAGGTCGAGGGGGAATGGGCAAAACCTGTTTATCAGTGCAGTTAGCCCAACAAATTCAGGAAGAATTTGATTGTGTAATTTGGCGATCGCTCTCACCGTCTCTACCCATTAAAGATTTCTTAGCAGAATTGATTCGATGCTTATCAAACCAGCCAGACATTCAACTTCCTAAGACGGTACACCATAGTATCTCGCAACTCATGCAACATTTGCGATCGCGCCGTTGCTTAATTGTACTCGATAATGCGGAGTCGCTTTTGCAAGGATGCGATCTCTTACAAGATTCCTGTGATTATTGCGCTGGATACTATCGCCCTGGATATGAAGGTTACGGTAAATTATTCAAGCGAATTGGAGAGGCTTCCCATCAAAGTTGCATTGTATTAACAAGTCGAGAAAAGCCTAAAGAAATTGGCTTACTCGAAGGAGAACTGTTACCCGTTCGAGTCTTACACTTAAAAGGATTGCATCTAGAAGATGTGCTAGAAATCTTTAAAGCAAAAGGTTCTTTTAGTGGTTCGCCAGCCGCTTGGCAGCGATTAGTGGATTACTATGCAGGCAACCCCCTAGAATTAAATCTTGTCTCGACCACCATTCAAAACTTGTTTGATGGTAATGTTTCTGATTTTCTCAAACAAAATACCGCCGTTTTTGGTAATATCCATCATCTTTTAGAACAGCAATTTGAACGTCTATCAGATTCTGAAAAAAGAATTATAAAATGGATGGCTATCCATGAAGAATCTGCTGCATTTAATGAGCTAAGAGAGAAGATTTTTCCTTCCATATCACCTCAAAAAATGTTAGAAGCTTTAGAATCTTTGGAGGAGCGGTCATTAATTGAAAAAAATGCAACTCTTTTCTCATTACAACCCGTCGTTAAGGAGTATTTAAGTGATATAAAGTCGGTGGAATTAACCCTAGGGCGCATTTCATCCTACCTGAGTCACTCGTGCCAAACCTAGAGTCTCCAAGGCTAATAAACCAGCGCCATAAGCGGGTTCATGCAGAGGAGAAATAACCTGGACTAAACTGTGTTTCTCCATCAAAGAGGTGGCAAATCTTTGCTGCATTCCAGAAATACCCTGCCAGACACTTCCTAAGGTGACAATCTCAACAACTTCCGAACTATGGAAAAGAGTTTGAATCACAACAGTTGTTGTTTGAACAAATTCGTTGATGGCATCTGCAATAATCCTCATGGATACTTCATCGCCTGAAGCCGCTTCATGAGCAATAATGGGTGCTAAAGCAGCAATGTCTTTAGCACTCCACCCTTGCCTATAAATCACCTCAACTAACTCGTCTAAATTTGATAATCCTAAATGTTCTTGAAATTGGGATTGTAACCGAGTGGCTACATCGCATCCATCATAAGCCCTCATGGCCGCTCGTAAACCCGAAATTGCGATATGATAGGCACTGCCTACATCCCCTAATACATGCCCCCAACCGCCCACTCGCTTGGTGTTTCCTTGACGATTTCGCCCAAAAACGATGGAACCCGTACCTGCGATCGCCACAATGCCTACCCCATGACCCAATCCTCCCACTAAAGCAATTAAGGCATCGTTGCAAACAATACAATTTGAGGGTTGTAGCGCCCAGATTACAGGCACAGACTCGTTAGACTGTAAGGATTGTAGCCAAGACTGTACCCGTTGAATATCCCTAGGACGGCCGACACCCGCTAAACCTAACCCTATCGCATCGATCCGAACTGTTCCTAAAGGAGTGACGGCCTTGATAATAGCGAATTGAATCGAGTCTAACGCGGCTTGAATACCCACACTCTGATAGTTAGATGCACCACCTTCGCCCCGTGCCAGCACATTACCCGTATCATCCATTACCACGCAAACCGTTTTTGTGCCTCCTCCATCAATACCTAATATCAAACTCATAAGCTTCCCTACTGAATTAAGGTTTTATTAATGTTTATAAAAATACAAAATTCCGTAAAAACCAGATGTTTTGGTGTATCTATAACCAAGGGCGATGCTGCCATTGCAGGAGAACCCCGTCAAAAAAAGCTACTGTTAGCATAGGAATGTGCAATAACAAATCTGAATAGAAAACCTACGGGCAAGGATTTGTTAACTATAAGAAATTTGGGAGAGATTGTATGAAGAAATCATTGTTCGTGGGCTGTATAGTTTTCTTGCTGGCTGGATGTAGTGGACAAAAACCTTCTGCTACTGCCGCTAAAACTGATGGTTCGTCCAATAGTACCCAACTTGCCCAAACCAAACAATCTGCAAAAACTCCGAGTGCCGCACAAAGCAACGTACAACTGATTAGTCAAGGTGCCGAACCCAGACAAGAACTTCGCTTTACACCCCCAGCAAATGCGAAGCAAACGGTACAGATGACGATGAAAATGAATATGGCTATGTCTGTAGGGGGTCAAACACAGCCCACATTTAACAGTCCGCCGATTAAAATGACGATGCAGACGGAAGTCACTAAAGTGGATGACAATGGCGATATTCATGCCAACTTTTCTTATACCGATGCCGATATTGTTGCCCAAGGGGGAGATATGCCACCCCAAGCTTTGGAAGCCATGAGAGCACAACTGAAAAAGCTTGTGGGTTTGCGAGGTTCGATGGTAGTAGATAATCAGGGAAACACGAAGGATGTCAATCTAGATTTGCCTGAAGAACTCGAACCGAATAGCAAACAAATGGTTCAGCAAACGGTAAATTCTCTCAAGCAAATTTCCTCACCTGTTCCGACTGAACCCGTTGGAGTCGGTGCAACGTGGAAAGTTCCTAATAAGGTGACAGTCAATGGCATGACATTGAACCAAGTTGCAACTTATGAATTAGTAGGACTAAAAGATAATGTTGCGACTCTACAAGTCAACATGGAACAACAAGCAGAAGGGCAAAAACTTAACCCACCAGGATTACCGCCCGGTGCATCCATTGACCTCAAATCAATGAATTCTCAAGGTCAGGGTAAGATTGAGATGGCATTGAATAAAATTATGCCCACTGATTCTAATATCTCCATGACTTCTAACATGGAAATGATGGTAAAAGACCCCAATAATCAACAAGAAACTACAATGGGGATGCAATCAATGACAGAAATTTCTTTGGAATCCAATTAAATTTAATTGGGTTCAATTGATGCGATCGCTCTGTATGAGTCACAAACCTTCGAGCTGTTATGAGACATGTTTGAGGGTTTGTTCTGAATATTACGACATCCATAAGTAACATTCGAGTAGTTGTTAGAAACATTCGAGGGTTACTTATGAACATTACAACATCCATAAGTAACATTCGAGCACTTGTTAGAAACATTCGAGGGTTACTTATGAACATTACAACATTCATAAGTAACATTCGAGCACTTGTTAGAAACATTCGAGGGTTACTTATGAACATTACAGCTTTCCTTAGCAAGGCTCAAGTGATTGCGAGAAAGAGTTAGGGAGGCTGTGTGAGCAATCGCATTTTGATTAGTGTCAGTAGGTAGGTGTAAAAAAATAGCCCTAGATTTGTAGGGGCGGGTTTAGACAGAATCGTTACTATGTAACGGTTCCATGGCTTTAAAACCCGCCTGTATCTATGCGTCTATTTATGCTACCTGACTTGAAAATAACGGGGGAGCAGGCGAGAAAGTTTTTCATGCGCTCTGGTGTACGCAGTTCATAAGGGCTACTTACTGATTTGTTTTTTTACAAATGGCACAATGAAAGAATGCTGGAATTACACTGCCATACAACTTACTCCGACGGAACCCTAACCCCAACCCAACTAGTAGACGCGGCGGTTAAAGCGGGAGTTTATGCTTTAGCCATTACCGATCATGATACGGTTTCAGGTTGGGAGGAAGCGATCGCCCAGGCGCAGCGATTAGCTCAGACAACTCCCCAACCCTACAATCTAGAAATTATTCCCGGTGTGGAATTAAGTACCGTTCATCGCGATCGCTCACTGCATATTCTAGGCTTTTACCCAGATGCAGATAAGCTGCGTTCCCCACTTTCAGAACGTTTAGAGGGACGTAAACGCCGCGCCTATCAAATGGCCGCTAAACTGGAAGCCCTGGGTTATCCCATTACTCTACCCGAACTCGGGGAAGGTGTGGCTCCGAGTCGTCCCCATTTGGCAAGAGCTTTAGTAAAAGCCGGTTATGCCAAGTCTTCAGAAGAAGCCTTCCGGCGTTTTTTAGGTGATAATCAACCGGCATACGTACATTATGAGAAATTCTTAATTGTTGAGGGTATTGCCTTATTGCGTCAGTGTCATGCTGTACCTGTTTGGGCGCATCCTTACTTATTCCGAGGCGGAGAGGTTGAAGAGGTACTCAAGGAATTAGTAGATGCAGGTTTGATGGGAGTTGAAGTGTATCATCCCGGCCACAGCCGTAAAGAAACAAAACATCTTGAGGCTTTGTGTACTCAATATGGATTATTAATGACTGGAGGGAGTGATTATCACGGGCCTAGCCTTGAAGAAAAATCTTCCAGTAGTACTACCTTAAATATGATGCATCTGCCTTTATCGTTGCTAGAACCTATCAAGCAAGCCGCTCAATCTTTACGAAGCTGATGACCTTAACTCCTAAGTGAGAGATGGGAAAAAGTAAAAATTGTCCAGCTTTGTTTCCTAATCCTTATACAAAACCAAGCACAAGCAATTACTGCTGAATACGATAAAAATAGTTTAGTTGTATTTTAGATAATTTCCGTTCTCCAATTCAAAATTTAAAATTCCTTTAATTTAGCCATATCTATCTTTTGGTTAAATTCTAAAATGTTGAAAGTCTTTCCCAAGGCAGAACTTCAAGGCTCATTTGTGTGTAATTCTAAATTTAGTGAGTCAAGTGATGTAGGGTAATCATGGTAGCGTCCAATTTCCAATTTCCAAGAATAAAGTGTTTAAAAATACCCTGTGATTAGGTGTAAAACCTGATAAAAAGCTTAGCTCACAATATCCCTACTTTAGTTTTAACACGAACTATTTTTTTTTTGAAATAGTTAATGTGACAGTTGCAAGGGTGGAATGGAGCCAATTCAAGTTCCGTTAACTAAACGCTAGGGTTTAGCACAGGAATTTACGGTGCGCTACTGAAAATTGAAGTCAAATTTTAGTTCTATTTAGGAACTAAAAAATCTGAAACCATAATGCATAAGCTCATGTCTAAACGACTTCGGATTCTCTACGCAGCCGGCCCGGGAGATGTACTTGGAACCTATAACTATTGGGTTACAGGGCAAGATGATCCCTCTCAGGTTTCTATCACTTACTCCAGTCAATTTTACGATGTTTGCCGCGACCTCAATGCAGAGGCTTATGTAATTTCCTCTTCTACTGAAAGGAAACTTTTGTATGATAGGCAATTTACAATCAAGTATCGTCCTATTCCCCTGCTCTCATCCTCTGCACTGTTTTATCACCTGGGGCAATTATGGTATGGATTGCGCTTAATTGCCTCTGCCATTCGTTTTCGCGCTAATGTTGCTGTTGTGGTTGATGGCACCACTCACTGGTTTATCTTGTCAATTTTGTCTTGGTTAGGAGTGCAAGTTATCCCATCAATACACTGTGGATTATGGCGTAAGTATGTCTCTCCCAGTAAAGTCCAAATGGGACTTTTAAAACTTAGCCGTCATTTGTTTACTCGGGGTTGTACTTCTGTCTTAGCCGTTTCGG
Source organism: uncultured Microcoleus sp. (assembly GCA_964588805.1). GTDB lineage: Bacteria > Cyanobacteriota > Cyanobacteriia > Cyanobacteriales > Coleofasciculaceae > CAZPRJ01. Next base: position 67,111 of record CAZPRJ010000012.1, read on the forward strand.
AAGAAATCTCAGAGCAAATCGCGCAATTGACCGATCATCAAAATCAACCGGTACGAACATTTACTCCGCTTTATCGCCGAGATGAATTCTCAGAACTTTTCCCTCCTTCCACACAACGCTCACCGTTTCGAGTGCTGTTTGTGGGTCGAATTGAACGCAGTAAAGGCGTTTTCGATCTTCTAGAAATTGCCAAGGATTTAGCAGCAAAAGGCAGACACGACATTACCTTTGATTTGTGCGGAACTGGTTCAGAGATTGTTACTTTGCGGGCAGCCGTCAGGCAAGCCGGTCTTGAGTCTCGTTTTGTGTGTCACGGTCACTGCAATAAATCCAAAATGCGCTACATGTTTAACCGCTCTCACACTCTGATTGTACCGACCCGCACCGAGTTTGCAGAAGGGTTTAATAAGGTTGTAGCTGAAGGAGTTTTATCAGGGCGTCCAGTCGTTACCTCAGATGTTTGTCCGGCACTACCCTATGTTCGAGACGCAGTGGTAGAAGTTCCCCCCAATGATATCGCCGGATATAGCAATGCTCTAGTGAAACTGTGTGACGATTACCCCTTCTACGAGCAAAAGCGCCAAAATTGCAAAGCATTGCAAAAGCAATTCTATGACCCTTCCAACGGCTGGGGTGCAGCGCTCAAATCAGTACTCTTAAGCATTCAGGAAAGCCAAGAATTAAAGCCGGAATTGAAAGTCGAGCGCTCACTAGGCTAAACTCTCTTTGAAATCATCCCCCGCTTTACAGAACGGGGGATGTTAGTGTTATTTGTTGTTAGTTATTAGACCTAATTTGAAAATAGGGTGTGAGGGAAGAAGAATTTTCATCCTTTTTTGTGAGCAAAGTTCATAGGTATCTCCTAGAAAAATAATCTTCCCCTGACTCCTGACTCCTGACTCCTGACTCCTATTTTCCTAGGAAATCTATTGTTAATGTCGATATCGCCTAATGCTCTAACTTCACAGTCAGTTTATGAGTACTGACATGACAGCTATCTTGTTTCACCTCAATGTCTTTTAAAACCACCGTTTTATACCCTGGTTTGGAAACTTTAACCGTATAGATACCCGGACGCTCAAACACACCAGCATAAATAATCTGGCCTGCGGCCGTTACCCCCCACCAGTTAAGCTGTTCTTGAAACTCACCATCTTCCACAAGAATAGTGGCTTCTAAAGGAGTACCGGTTTGAGCATCCAAGACTGTCATGGTGATGGCAGGTTCAACGCTAGGTGTACAACGATTCATGGTATTCGGTTGAGGTGGATTGAGTACAGGCGATACAGCCATCACAATGGCAGACAACAATCCTAGCGATTGACTCATCATCACTGACTACTGGCTGTTTAGAAAAAGTGGGAGTTTAAACAATTAAAGAACTACCCGAGTAAAGATTAGCAACTTGCGGGTTACGCAAAAGTGCGGCAGCACGGCGAACAGCAGCATCTGCATTCACTAACCCATAACCAAATGTATTATCCCGACCAAGCGTTCCTAAATCCATCGCGGTATCGGCCAAAATTTGGCGAACTTGTGTACCCGTCAGCGCGGGATTCACACTCCAGACTAAAGAGGCAATACCCGCAAGGTTGGGATTCGCTGCCGAGGTTCCGCCAAACGTAATCAGATCACCCATTTTAGTCATGGCTAGAGAATCTGTCGGAGCAACCAGCGTCAAGTTCGAGCCCCGATTGGAATAGCCGGCAAGATTAACCGTAGTAGCATTGGACATTCCATTGACAACTGCCGTACCTGTACGCTGGAGTGCGCCAACCGAAATTACGTTACTGTAAGTCGTTTCCAGTCTACCAACACCACTCACACTGGTCAGATAGTTGGGGTCATTGATTGCTCCTACCCCATCCCCGGCCGTTGCTCCCCCATTCCCCGCCGCGAGTGCAAAAACAGCAATATCTGAGTTAGCCTGAATCAACTGCTCTAACTGTGCCTGTGTGCCGCCATCCGTCAGCCACAAATCACCTTGAACTCCCCCTTGGAAAACCACCCGGCTATTCGTTGCACGAGCATAACTAATGACATTGCGAATTGCATTTTGTAAGGTTATGCGCCATACTCCGGCAGTGTTTCCACCATAGACATCATTCACATAGACTGAGCTGTTCCAATTAATCCCGGCAATACCCGAACTATTGTTGGCAGCACCGGCCATAATGCTAATGGCAGAATGTCCGTGTCCATAATCGTTGAAGTTATCGTCGTCCCAAAAATTGGTAAGCAAACGATTAGAATTGATATCAACTATACTGCCATTGGCTCCTACTGCCGTTAAAATACCCGTATCCAGAGAGGCCAACAAGACATTACTCGCGCCTTGAGTATAACGCCATGCACTGGGTACATCGGTCACAGCAAGGTTCCACTGATTGCCAAAATAGGTATCATTCGGGTGAACTTGCAATTCCACCGTTGACCCATCAGCAAAACTCAAAAATTCCACCCCTTGGAAGTAGATTTCTCGGCCATCAGAAAGGGTCATATAGTCCCACGCCGTACCGCCATAAATGGCTTGATTATTCGTTGAACCCGATAAGGGATTAAATGCAGCGAGGCTAATGCCATTAATGCTGGTAACATTAGCGCTGGTAATACCTGCCGCTCCTAAATTTAAAGTATCGGTGCCGCCACGGCCTAAAAAAACGGCTCCTGTCCCTAGTCCTGCGGAATAATTGAGTGTATCCCCTGCAAAGGTTCCATTAATTTGACTATTGGTCAAGACTGTGAGTGATTGAGCGGTAGAGGCATAACCTTGATTAGTAGTTGTCAGTGCCACTAAACGAAATTGATAAGCACCCGCCGTGAGGCTGGGAAAACTAGCGAGGTTGACGACTGCATCGGATAAACTAGCGCTAGTCCATGTCCCCAATGTAGACACAACAGCACCATTGCGAATTGCTTCTAAGCGAACACTGGATAATGAGGTGACGCCTTGTAGGTTATAACTTAGGCGCAGTGCCCCCTCCTCCAAGACAGTCAAAGCTGTATTATCACCCGAGGCATCCACAACCGTAAAACTAGTGAAGGGAGAACTGGTTGTCGTGGAAGTTACTGCTGAGGCTTGTGTGTTGACTAAGGTCGAGCTAGAACTAGCTTGGGCAGTGGTAGCCCAGCTTAGATTGTAGTTTGTATCACTACTGGACTGATAGACTCGGACATAATAAGTCCCAGCCTCTAACTGGGAGATATTAATCGATTCTGCAAGGATACCTGATTGAGCTGAACTGGCGATAAGGGTTTCCCGACTGTTAAAAAGCTGCAAATTAGCATCCGCACTCAGACCATTGAGGAGTAAATTAAGACTGCTCGGATTGCTTAAGTTGAGCTGATAATAGTCATTGGGGTCGCTAGCCCCGACAAATTCATTGAGTGTACCGCTACTCTCTAAAGCCCCAACATTAAAGGCTTGGCTTGGATTACTACCTGGATCAGGTATGACTACCGGGGGAACAGAACTCGCTGCTGATATCGGATTATTAGGCCGTATAGGGTCTTGTAATCCCTCCGATGAGAAATGCCATGCATTCGAGTGGCTCAGGTAATCTGGTAACAGAGAGCTTACTCGTTGAGACAGGATATCTGTTTTGTTAAACATTGGAGAAGAGAGCAACTAAAGATTTATACTCTCGCTGGTTAGACAATAGCCATTTTTCCCAAACGCGCCAATGCAGACATAACAACGCATAGAATACAACAGAGGCGTGTTTACGATGCATGCTTGCTCCAATTGAGGTTTGAGTGACTGTAGCCAACAAGACTAAAGGCTATAGCTTTATTGTGGAGTTCCCTATCTGAGTAATGTTGCCCAATAGGGGAAACTTTACGAACTCTTTTATTCTTCAATTAAAAAATTTGATAAATCTTTGCAATATCTTTAATTAATTCATCAGAGAATTACAGGTTAATCTCCTCGCTGGTGCTGACGTTGGTACAGCGACCAGTACAACCCTTTCTTCTGCAATAACTCTACATGAGTTCCTTGCTCCATCAATACACCTTTTTCTAGCACCAAAATTAAGTCCGCCCGTTTGAGCGGCTCAAACCGATGAGCAATCATGAAAACGGTACGATTATGAGAAATCTTTTGAATATTTTGCAAAACTTGTTGTTCCGTCTCACTATCTAAGGCGCTCGTAGCCTCATCCAAAATGAGAATGGGAGCTGAAGACAGAAAGATACGGGCAAGAGCAATCCGTTGCCGTTGTCCTCCCGATAAGGCAGTTCCTCGTTCCCCCACATTAGTTTCATACCCTTGGGGCATATCACTGATAAAGTCATGAGCAACTGCTAAACGTGCCGCCTCTACAACTTGTTCAGCACTAATATCTGGGCTACCCAAGGTGATATTTTCTAAAATGGACCCATTAAAGAGAAAATCCTCTTGCAGAACCACACTAATTTGTTGCCGTAAAGAAGCAAGATCGGCACTTTTCAGGTCAAAGCCATCAATGAGAATACGCCCTGATTCCGGTTGGTAAAGCCGTTGCAACAGTTTAGAAAGGGTACTTTTTCCCGAACCACTGCGACCGACAATTCCTACAAACATCCCGGATTGTACTGTAAAGGAAACCCCTCGCAAAATTGCTTCTTGGTTGGAACGATAGCGAAAGAAAACTTGGTCGAATGTGACTTGTCCTTTTAAAGCAGGCAAGACTAAACCGCTTCCGGGTTCGGCTTCTGGCGAGACATTGAGAATATCACCAATCCGGTCTACTGAGAGTAAAACTTGTTGCAGATTTTGCCACAGTTGTACTAACCGCAGTAAGGGGCCTGTCATGCGCCCCGAAAGCATTTGAAAGGCAACGAGTTGCCCAACAGTTAGCTTCTGGTCGATCACTAATTTAGCTCCAAACCAAAGAATCAAAAGATAGGAGAAATTAGTAAGAAAATTACCAATATTGTTGCTGATATTGGAGGTAGTAGAAGCCCGAAAGCCGGTGCGAATATAACGAGCAAATAATCCTTCCCAGCGATCGCGTGCTACCCGTTCCGCCGCATGAGCTTTCACCGAGTGAATGCCTGTAATTGTTTCTACCAAAAACGATTGACTATCGGCATTCCGATTAAACGTCTCATTTAACCAATTGCGGAGAATGGGTGTAGCAATCAGGGTTAGCAGGGCAAATAAAGGAATAACGGCTAGAGCTACCCAAGTTAATGAGACATTGTAATAAAACATCAACGCCAGATACACAACGGCAAAGATGCTATCTAAAATCACCGTTAAAGCCGTGCCGGTGAGAAACTGACGGATGTTTTCTAATTCTTGCACCCGCGCCACCGTATCCCCAACTCGACGGGCTTCAAAATAGGCCAACGGTAGGCGCATCAAGTGCCGAAATACTTGAGCTGATAAGCTTAAGTCCAGGCGTCGGGCTGTATGGGTAAAGATAAATAGCCGCAGAATGCCGAGGATGGCTTCAAAAATGGCAACACTTAATAGAGCTATCGCCATCACATCCAACGTCGGGAGGCTACCCTGCACCATCACCTTGTCAATAATCACCTGGGTGAGGATAGGTGTGGCTAATCCTAGTAACTGTAGCGTAAATGAAGCCAGTAGCACTTCTCCCAACAAGCGGCGATAGTGCCAAACGGCAGGTAAAAACCAGGCCAGACTAAATTTATCTTGCTTTTGAATCAGTTCCGCTTGCCAGAGTTGCCCATCCCAGGCAGGCTCAACCCAGGTTCGAGGTATACTTTCGCAAGTACGATCCGGGTTGAGGGGGTTAGCGATAATTAGGCGATCGCCTTTTACCCCATACACCACCACCCAGTGTTCTCGTTGCCAGTGCAATAAGGCAGGGAAGCTAAGTTGCCGTAAATCACTCCAACCCGCCGTCAATCGCCGCAACTGAAGTCCTAATTTTTCCCCCGCTTCCACCAAGTTCTTAGGCTGTTGTCCCCGTAGTTGACGCTGTACCCAATCCAATTGGGCTGGGTTTTGCAGTTGCTGTGCCAGCATAGTCAAGCACGCTGCACCTGTATTCAGGCTGGAGACAAAGGGATAACCTGAAACCGGTTGCGGGGTGTCGGCCGTTTGGGGAACAAAACGCGATCGCGCTCTTAGCCAAAAACGCTCCAATTCCGGAGACAAGACTGCCTCCCAAACGGCTGAATTCCAACAAGCAACGACGACTTCTTTGCCTGCCGCCACCGCTTTAAAGGAACCCGATAGCTTGAGCAAATCCCCAAACCAATCTCCTACATCTAACGTAGCCAAGGGTTTCGCTGCCCCTTCTTCCCGCAAGCGAACCTTACCCGCAACAATAACAAATTGTTCTCCCGGACTCTCGGTAGACCAAATCTTTTCCCCCAGTTGGTAGCGCCGAATCTGAACTTGGTCTTTAAATTGCACTTGCTGTTCGGGGCTTAAGAAAACTAGAGGTGGGGCATCCCAAGCCAAAGATGTCAGGGTTTTTGTCTCTACAACTTCTTCCACAATGTTCAGGCCACTTGAAGCTTAACGGTCATTGTTTGAATTTTTTGTTGTATCCATTGCTCAAACAGTTCATTTTGCAGGGCAAGTTTTAATTGAGCATCGTCTAGTGAGGCCGGTAGAAATTCTCCCACACGGAATAATAACCATCGTTCCTCTAGTTCTAAGGGACCTAGGAGTTCTCCGGGACTAGCTGAATCAATGGCTGCCCTCAATGCATCGGGCAGAGTTCCTCGACTCAATGGCCCCATCATTCCGTTTACAATACGGTCATCGGCGATCGAATATTCTTTGGCCAGTTGCTCAAAACTTGCTCCTTCCTCAATTTGAGTCGCTAGTTCCTCCGCCAGTTCTTGGGTATCGACTAAAATTCGAGAAAGAACCACTCGATCTAAGAGCAACTTACGCTCGATAAAATATTCTTGCAGCTTAGGTTCTGTTACCTTGGCTTTGAGTTGTTCTAGCTTGAAGCCAGAGGCAACGGATGCATGAAAACTGGCAAAATCAGTCCCTTGATTTTGTAACCAATCGGCAAAAACTTGAGGGTCTGTGAGTTGGCGCTGTAGGCGAAAATCAATCACAGCTTGCTCGATGAGAGCGGGATTAATCTCAAGATCGTCTCGAGTTTTCAGTTCTTGTTCGATGATGTGTTGGCGCACAATATCCCCAAGAAAGCCTTTGAGTTTTCCAGCCGCTTGCAGATATTGTAAGGCTTGTGCTAATGAAATCGGTTGATCGTCAACGGTTAAAAATGGTGAAGATACCATGAAAAAATAAGGTCAATATAAGGAGTACTAAAATTGGGTCTTGATAGTCATCGAGTTAGGCTGCACTTGACCAAAACAGACAATTGTTAACCTCAAATACTGATTTAAACTGATTTACGCTGAATATGCTAGGAACCTTTCAACAAAGCCATATCCGCATCGAAGTTGATGCCCCCCAAACAGTCATCCGCGATAGCCTTCTCTATTCTGACCGGCTGCGTCAATGGCTTTGGCCTCAGCGCTTTGCAGTCGGTTTACCCGAACAACTCCATCCTGGATTAACGTTTAACACCTGGACAGGGCTTGTTACGATTCACCACCAGGTTGAAGTCGCTGAACCTCACTGTTTACGTTTGCTCTTGAGTCAAGGCATTGATGGGTATCACGAGTGGTACTGGGGAGATGGATGGATACAGTCTCGCTTAGAAGGGATTTCTCTACTGCCTTTGAATTTAGGTCAAACTCTGACGTTACTAAGATTGCGTCAATTTCTGGCTTCTCAAGCCTAGGGCAATGGGAATGTTCGTTGTTGTTGATGAGTGATGATTTATATTTTTTAACAAACAACAAAGAATAAGCTATAAAATGGCGGAGTGCTATTCCTTCCCAAGAAGGATAGAGTTTCCCGCCATTTTTGGTGAGGACGTGAATTGGTTAAAGGAATGCTCCCAGCGTGGTTTTAGGCTTTTTGTACCCATTTCTTCTATTACCGCTAGGCTACACACATAGCATAAATTTTATTTCTCTCATCAGAAAATAATTAAAAATATGTTACAGAAAAATTTCAGGTTTTATCTTTACAATAAGATATTGCTATTGTAGATTTGTTAAAAATTTTAATTATTTAATAATATTGAAATGAAATGAAATATTTTAAGAATTCATCCATTTGGGTGGAGTGCTTGCTTTTCCCGGAATCAGTGATCTACGCCTTTGAGCGTGGGAAGAATTATGTCTATTCAATCTACCTCTTCAGACTTGCCCCATTCATCGAAGGAGCAAGAGGTACAGGAATTGCTCAAACACAGTGAACAACGTTTTAGTACGTTAGTTGAAAATATTCCGGGTGCTGTCTACCGCTGTGCTTACGACGAGCAATTACAAGGATTACCTCTTAGAAGAATGGTTTTTCTCAGTGAAGCCATTCGGACGATTTCGGGCTATCCACCCAGTGACTTTATCAATGATCGTGTGCGGTCTTTTAGTAGTATCGTCCACCCTCAAGACCGTGCTGGAGCGGAACAAGCGATTCGGCAAAGTATTAGTACAAAACAGCCTTATATCATCGAGTACCGAATTGTCCGAGCCAATGGCAGCATCGTTTGGGTTTATGACAAAGGCCAGGCAATTTCCGATGAGACAGGAGAAATCCGATGGTTAGATGGTGTCATTTTGGATATTACAGAGCGTAAACAAACTGAAGCGGATTTGCACTATACCCAAACCTTCCTCAATTCCATTGTTGAAAATCTTCCCTTGGCTGTATTTATGAAAGATGCAAACGACTTAAAAATCGTCTACTGGAACAAGGCCAGCGAGGAATTGTTGGGCTACTGCCGAGAAGACGTTTTAGGAAAAAATGATTACGATTTTTTACCTCACGAGCAGGCTCGCTACTCCTGTATTCAAGACCGACAAATTCTAGCCAACGGAGAATCGATCACTCAAGATATTGTCTCAATTGCCACACCCCATCGAGGTCAACGCTTCTTTAGGAGTAAAAAAGTTCCCCTCTTCGACGAAACGAGTATACCTCGGTATCTTTTAGGCATTTATGAAGATATCACCGATCGCCAACTCGCCGCTAGCGCCGCCGCACGAAATGCACAAGAATTGCGCGAGTCGGAAGCTCATTATCGTCGCATTGTGGAAACAGCGACAGAGGGCGTTTGGATGTTCGACGCCGATAGTCAAACTACCTTTGCCAATGCTCGGATGGCCCAAATGCTGGGGTACAGTGTCGAGGAAATGCTGGGGCGATCGCTATTTGACTTCATGGATGAAGAAAGTCAGGTACAAGCTCGAGCCTATGTCGAACGTCGCAAGCAAGGCATCCATGAACGCCATGATTTCAAGTTCCGCCGCCAGGATGGCTCGGTTTTATGGGCAATCGTCTCTGCCACGCCCATTCTAGATGCATCGGGTCAGTTTGTGGGCGTTTTGAGGATGATTACCGACATCAGCGATCGCAAACAAGCAGAACAGCAGTTGCAAGAAAGGGAAGAGTTTTTGCGAAGTATCTACGAAGGGGTGGAAAATTCCATCTTTGTGGTGGATGTAGTACAAACAGAAAATAGAAACCATTCCCCTCCTTTCGAGTTTCGCTACCGAACAATCAACCCAGCTTACGAGCGCGTAACCGGTATTCGTTCCCAGGAACTGCGGGGCAAGACCCCTGATGATATTCTGCCTTCCTCAGTGGCGATGGCTATGAACGAGCGCTACGAGCAGTGTGTGCGGACGGGTAGAACTATTTCTTACGAAGAATGTTTACCTCTACAAGGAAAGGAGACTTGGTGGATTACCAAGCTAACCCCTCTACAGGATAGCCAAGGGCGTATTTATCGCTTAGTGGGGACGAGTACCAACATCTGCGATCGCAAGCAGGCCGAGAAGGCGTTACAAGATAGCGAACGTCGCTTCCGTGCCATTTTTGACTCGATGTTTCAATTCATCGGTCTATTAAAACCCGATGGTACACTTTTACAAGCCAACCAGACCGCGCTAGAGTTTGGGGGTTTACAGTTGGCAGATGTGGCCGGCCGCCCCTTTTGGGAAATCTCTTGGTGGAGTCTTTCTGCCCAAACTCAGGAGCGTTTGAAAGTGGCGATCGCTCAAGCGGCCGTAGGGGAGTTCGTCCGGTATGAAGTGGACGTTGTAGGCGCTGGCAATCAGGTCATCACCATTGATTTTTCGATTAAACCCGTCAAAGATGAGACGGGAAAAGTCGTGCTGCTGATTCCTGAAGGGCGCGATATTAGTGACAAAAAGCAAACCGAAAAAGCCTTACGAGACAGCGAACAACGCTTTCGAGCTACCTTTGATCGTGCGCCTGTAGGTATCGCCCATGTGGATTTAGAGGGGAAGTTTCTCCGCATTAACCAAAAGTTTTGTGACCTTTTAGGGTACACCCAGGCAGAAATATTAACTCGAACCTTCCAGGATATTACTCATCCAGACGATGTGGATACTCATCTGGCCTACCTACATCAGGTGTTAACCGGAGAAATTGAAACTTATTCGATGGAGAAACGCTACATTGCTCGTAGTGGTGAAATTGTCTGGGTGAACCTCACCGTATCTCTCCGGCGTAGGTCATCGGGTGAACCGAAGTATTTTATTGCAGTGGCGCAAGATATTAGCGCTGTCTACAAAGAGTTGCGCTTACGCGAACAGGCAGAAGCCGCATTGCGCCAATCTGAGCGGCAGTTAAGAACCAAAAACCAGCAGCTCAAACAAACCCTAAATAAACTCCAGCAAACCCAAGCCCAACTCATTCAAAATGAAAAAATGGTCAGCTTGGGTCAGCTAGTGGCGGGTATCGCCCACGAAATTAACAACCCAATCAGCTTTATCTACGGTAATGTTTCCCACGCCCAGCAATACGCGGCTGATCTGTTTCATCTGTTGCAACTCTACACCCAACACTATCCTGAACCCATACCAGAAATCCAACAGGAAATGTCTGCTATTGAGTTGAATTTTTTAAAAACGGATTTTCCCAAGCTGTTGAATTCGATGCAACAGGGAGCTCAACGCATTCGGAATATTGTCCTATCTTTACGGAATTTTTCCCGCTTGGATGAAGCGCAGATGAAGCCTGTTAACCTGCATGATGGGATTGAGAGTACGTTGCTTATCTTGCAGCACAAACTCAAAGAAACTCCCTCTCATCCAGGCATTCAAATATGTATGGAGTACGGTCAATTGCCTTTGGTTGAATGTAATGCAGGACTGTTGAATCAGGTATTTATGAATCTCCTGAGTAATGCGATTGACGCCTTAGAGTCTCAACCATCGCCACGGGTGATTAGTATCAACACTTCAGTTAGACAAGGGGATTCTCAGGACTCAATCCTTCATCCTCCATCTGTCGTGATTCGCATATCTGATAATGGGCCGGGTATTCCTTTGAAGGTTCAAAAACAGATGTTTGACCCGTTCTTTACCACCAAACCGGTGGGTATTGGTACGGGTTTGGGATTATGGATTGCTCACTCGATTGTTGTGGAAAAACATGGCGGTAAAATTGAGTGCTGTTCTGTACCAGGAGAAGGGGCTGAGTTTGTGATTGAACTTCCCATTCGTCAATCGGGGGTGGTGGTTAATTCGGTTTCTTAGCCAAACGTCTCAATCAGCTCGAATGGCAAGGGTGATCCCACCAGCTTTGGCATCTTTAGAACCATGAGCTACAGTTGGTATGGGTAGGAGAGTCCTGCATCTTATCAAAGAAGTAATGGGTGTTCTCTAAAAGAAAGATATTCAATGCTTAAGTAGTTGCGGTTGCTCAAGAAAACCCCAACAGCGTTGATATGGCAATTCAATCGAGGAGACACATTAAATGAGCTTTGCCGAATCCCGTAGTGAGACTGTTCCGGTTCAGCTTCCGAATGGGGCGATCGCAAAATTTGAAGTCACAACGACGGGACGAGAGGATGTGAGTTTTGATTCCAAACAGTTTCAGCCTGTTGCTGATGCGATCGAGGGTGTGGTGCAAATGATAGCAGCACCACTGCAAAAGGTGAAACCAAAGAAGGCGACGGTGAAGTTTGGCATGGAACTGGCGATCGAATCCGGGCAACTAACAGCAGTGATTGTAAAAGGTTCAGGTAAAGCTAATAGACGGCTAATAGACTTCTTGCAAAAGTCGAGTTTTGATACGCAAAAGCAATACTTTCAGCCGTTATTTTGGCATTTATGCAAGAGGTCTAATTTAGAAATTACGTTGGAATGGGAAGCCCAGCCTAAAGCTTAAACCATGAGTCAGTAAAGGTTAATAACTAAATCATTTCAAGAGCACGCCGAGAGTATTCAATGTATTCTTTATTAAATGGGAGCAACAGTTATGGCAGTAGGAATTGAAGAAAAAGGCAGACAATTCATAGAAACTGATCCTGGCTCCAAAGCTGGTAAAGAGGGAGAAAAAAAGGTTTGGGAAGCTGTTAAAAAAGCATTTAGCAACCGAAACTGCATAGCCTATTGGGGCTATCCAGTTTTTTCTAAGACTGGTGAAAGCCGCAAAGAGCCTGATATTTTTATTGTTGATAAAAAATTAGGTTTAATTATTATTGAAGTCAAACAAATTAATATTAATCAAATAACTAAAGTAGATGGACATTTATGGCATTTTCAAGATTTTTGTATGGCAAATGGTAATCCATATCAACAGGCAGAAAATCAACTGTATGCAGTTTTAGGATTTTGTGATAAAGAGCCGGAAATCAGACGTCAAGTTAGAGGAAGATGTTTAGTAGCTTTACCATCAATCACAGAACAACGATGGCAAGAAAAAGGATTTGATAGGCTTCCTAACTGTCCACCTATTATCTTTCAAGACCAACTAGGAGAAAAAACTTTAATTAAAGTTATTGAGAATACTCCACCAGTTCAAACAGGGAAAAATCTTGATGAAACTGAATGGGAAATTTTATTGTCAGTAATTGGTGGAGGTAATATTTATCGTAAGCCTGAAACTGAAACTACTGTAATTAACGAAAGTAACAAAACACGCTCTAGTATAATTAATCAACTTTATCAACGTCTTTATGAATTAGATATTCAACAAGTTCATATTGGCACAGAAATTCCACCAGGAGCGCAAAGAATTAGAGGTATTGCTGGCTCAGGCAAGACAGTATTACTTTGTCAAAAAGCAGCTAATATGTACCTAAAGCATCCTGATTGGGATATTGCTTTAGTCTTTTTTACTCGTTCTTTGTATGACCAAATCATTAATTTAGTTGATAAATGGATACGTCATTATAGTAATGGTGAAATCAGTTATAAAGACAATTGTAAAGCGAAAAAGCAACTGAAAATACTACACGCATGGGGTGCAAAAGATAGAGCAGGTTTCTATAGAACTATATGCGAGGAACATAAGAAATCTCCTTTGACCGTAAAAGATACATATCCTAGATATAGACAGCCCAATGAAGGACTAGCTTATATTTGCAACATTCTTTTAGAAGAAACTGTTGTTGAACCTATGTTTGATGCAGTTTTAATTGACGAAGGACAAGACTTGGTTGTAGATCCATCTGAATTAAAATATCAAGATAAGCAAGTGATTTATTGGTTAGCTTATAAATCTCTACGACCTTGTGATCCTGAGCATCCAGAACAACGTCGTTTGATTTGGGCTTATGATGAAGCACAAAGATTAGATTCTCAAACTATTCCCTCAGCACCAGCTATTTTTGGAAAAGATAAATCTTTCCAGCGATTTGTAACTGGTAATCATAAAGGTAGCATAAAAAAATCTGAAGTAATGAGAAGATGTTACCGAACACCTGCTCCTATTTTAACTGCTGCTCATGCAATTGGAATGGGTTTTTTACGTCCAGAAGGAATGCTGTCTGGAATTACTGCGAAAAAGGAATGGGAGAGTATTGGTTATGAAGTCGAGGGAGATTTTCGTAAAAAAGGTTCTTTAATCACTTTACATAGACCTCCAATTAACTCCCCTAATCCTATTCCTGAATTGTGGGATGAACCTGTTATTAATGTTGAACTTTACAATAAAAGAAGTGAAGAATTAGAAGCGTTAGCTAATAATATCAAGTACAACACTGATGTTGACGGACTTAAGCTAAGTCGCCAAATCTTAGTAATTGTTTTAGGCAATATTTCTGAAGCAATGAACTTAGAAAGCGAGGTTGCTCAATATCTGATGACAAAAGGAATTAAAATATTTATTCCTAGTGCTACTGGGCCTAACAAACTAAAACCTAAATATCCTGATAATAACCCTGATTCTTTTTGGTATGAAGATGCTGTAACAGTTTCACGTGTTACTCGTGCCAAAGGAAATGAAGCTGATATGGTATATATTGTTGGTTTTGATAATGTTGCTAAAAATGCTAATGATGTTAATGCGCGTAATCAATTATTTGTGGCGTTAACTAGAGCAAGAGGATGGGTAAAATTAACGGGTATTGGTTATTATCCTATGTATGATGAAATGCGAAAAGTAATGGAATCAGGCAATACTTTCCAGTTTTATAACAAGCCAAGCCAAAACGATATTACTCACGAAGAGCCTGATGATGAAAATGCTAATTAGGGGTTGCTGCGAAAAGCGGAAACCCTTAGTGAGCAATAGGTTGAGCGATATCGAGAATAATTCTGCTTCTGTCCTCTGAAACAACAGTTAAAATTAGGAATTCAAAATGGAGAACGGGAGGCTGGGGTTGGGCAAGTAACCGAAGGAAGCCATGTCACCCCTCATTACATAGTCAACACTGAGATCTTTCAAGTCATTGAAAATAATCATGGCAACGTTATCGGCAAACAATTACCAGATAGGAAATCAACAGGAGATTAATCATGCTAACTATCCAAATTCCCCCCGAGCTTGAACAACAACTCTCTCAACTGGCGGCTCAACTCAACCTCCCCGTAGAAACCTTCATCCTCCAATCCCTCCAGAAAATCGCCGCATCCGACTCTGACAACACCCCCAAAACCCAAGTCCTTGATGGACTCTATCGCGCCCTCGCAGATGTCAAAGCTGGGCGCATCAGCCCCGTAGAAACCCTGTGGGACGACGACAGCGATGACTGAATCCCAGTCCGTACAAGTTTTAGTTGCCGATGCATTCAAACGTGAAGCCCGCGACCTGAAAAAACGCTACCGCAACATCGAATCCGACCTGCAAACTCTGATCGAGCAACTGCAAAATGGCGACCTGCCCGGCGATCGCATCCCCGGCTTTGCTGATTACATTATCTACAAAGTCCGCGTCAAAAACAGGGATATTCGCAAAGGCAAAAGTGGCGGCTACCGCGTCATCTACCAAAGCCTGACCCCAACCGCCGTTGTCCTACTCTACCTCTACACCAAATCTGACCAAGACGACGTAACCACAGACGAAATCTGTGCCATCATCGAAAAATTCCAAGCCGACACAGACTCTACTTAACCCCAAGTAAAACCCATGTCTGAACCCTCCAAATACACCATCAACACCCAATCCAACTAAATCATCGAGAATAACTCTGGAAACGTCATCGGTATCCAAAAAAAATATACCAATGACCCAGAGGTGCGAGGTGCGATCTGCTTGCAGCAGCGCTTCGCTATCGCAGACCTACAAACCCTCCTCACCCAACTCCAAACCCAACATCCCCACGTCACCACCGAAACTCAAGCCCTCGCTATTATCGACGCAGAATTCACCGAAATCAAACAATCCAAAACCCACAAGCTAGCAACCCTCCGCAAACAAATCCTCAATCCAGAACGCCATCTGCAAGCCACCAAAGCTGCTCTTGGAGAGGTTGCTAAACACTACCTAGAAGAAAGCGTCTGGGCAAAAGCGAGCCTCACCTATCTCGACAAACTCAGCGAAGAACCCGTTCGTGGAGCTTAAATTATATAAATCACCTTGCTCAAAGGCGATTAGACAAAAACCGACGACGCTTTATGTCAGAGGAAGCTGTCACGGCGCTATTAGCGTCTGGTTAAAGCTTTCCTACAAAGCCATCTCTAAAATTTGCTGTGCGGATAAGTTGAACTGGGGAAAGGTCGGGGAAACAATTAGAGTGTTTCCCGTAAATGGAATCATCTGATATTCTCCGTCAACCCAATTACAAACAAAAATGGTCGGTTGCTTGGGGTTGCCAATGAACTTTCTCGCCCCCAATGCGGCATAATCAATAATCCAATATTCCTCAATGCCCATTTCCTCATAATCTCGAAGTTTATTGTAGTAATCGTCACGCCAATTAGTGGAAACAACCTCGACAATTAATTTGACTGAATCAGAATTTTGGATAATCGATTCACTTTCCCATCGCGGTTCTGCCCCAAGAACTTCTTTGTTCAAAACGATGATATCCGGCTCATAACCTGATTTTTCACATTGAGGTTTAACAATCGATTCTCTAGGAATAACCCAAATACCGCCTTTGCCCATCTGCCTGATAATGATCAATAGTTGCTCGATCAGGGAACCTGTTAGAGTTGAATGTTTTCCCTTTGGCTTGGGCATTTCGATAATGACTCCATCATGCAGTTCGTACCGAACTGCTGAGTTTTCAGGATACCAGCTTATAAATTCATCAAAGCTGTAGAGTTTGGGTTCAACTTGGGCTTGAGTCATAAGTCATTTTTAGATTATTGTCACCACTTGAAAAAATCAGGATGAATCACCCAGACTAGCTAAAAATCCCACTCTTCAAACAGTTCGGAAACAGGCATGGAAAAGCCCGGAACAATCGCTTCACCTAAGAGCGATGCCCATCTTTGGACAGTGCCATAAATTCCTCATCTGTCCAAACCTTCTTCTCGGTGGAGATTGTCATAAACCAAGCCTCCTCTTGATTTTCCCGAATCTTTGCTTCTAGTGTGACACGTTAAACGTCTGGCAAAATCGGAATAAATCCAAGCCTGAATAACCCAGAAAGCAACTATTTAGAACTACTTTGGCTTCACAACCAGCACAGAACAGGGAGCATCAACCATGACTTGGCTACTAACTGAACCTTCTACAATTCGTTGGAAACCGGTTAAGCCACGACTACCAATCACAATTAAGTCAACTTGATAAATGTGAGCAAGGCGGATGATTTCGGTAGGAGGTTCACCGCTAACAATTTCCAGTTCGCTCGCACAAGGCAGCTCGGCTTGGTACGATTGAAGCTGTTTCTCAATATGTCGATACTGCAATTCTTCTGATGTATGCGGCCGGTCTACTGCCAATTCTGGATCGGGGGTAGCCACAGGAATCACATGGGAAAGAATAATTTTGGTTGCTGGCTGTAATTGAAGTTCTTTCAAAAACTCAATGACGTGTTGTGTGAGATCAGAACTATCAAGAGCCACAAGAATTGTCTTTAACACCAAAATCTCTCCTATCAGGGATGGCAAAGCGAAAAGAGCAACGCTCCGCTCGGCTTTGAGCGTTCACTATTGGGATTGTCACCCTCAAGCTGAGAATTTGTCTACCTGGGTGAGCAAAAAAAATTGTATTAGGACTTAGGCATGAAACGCCGCCTATGGCAAGGGTATACGTTGGTACGCCCTATTGATTAAACGACGGCTAAACAAGGTTCCATCAAGAGCTTGGATGGCTCTCCTAACGTCGCTACCGCCATTGATTCATATTGATTCATGCAAAATCTTATTTTTTCTGCCATTTGAATTCAAAAAAGCGTACTAATCATTGAGATTTCCCTCTGTCCGCAAGCGCACTGACTCCGCATGGGACGGTAAACCCTCAATTTGTGCCAGGGTTTGGATGGCATTAGAAGCTTTGTGCAGTGCTGTTTGTGAATACTGAATTAAACTAGAGTGCTTCATGAAGGTTTCAACCCCTAAGGCACTGGAGTAGCGAGCTGCACCGGACGTTGGCAGAGTATGGTTGGGTCCTGCGATGTAATCTCCTACCGCTTCCGGGGTAGAATGACCTAGAAAAATTGCCCCAGCATGGCGGATTTTTTCCAATAACTCCCACGGGTCAGCGATTTCGAGTTCTAAGTGTTCCGGAGCAAATTCGTTGGAGAGTGCCGCCGCCTCTTCCAGGGAATCCACGAGTACAATCAGGCCGTAATGAGCGATCGCTTTTTCGGTTAAAAGACGGCGAGGATGGTTCATTAATTGCCGAGAGACTTCTTGCTGCACTTGCTTAGCCAGGTGGATATCTGGCGTTAGGAGGATGGCGGCGGCCATCGAATCATGTTCTGCCTGCGCTAAAAGGTCTGCCGCAATGTATACTGGATGGGCTGATTCATCGGCGATCACCAGTACCTCCGAAGGCCCTGCGAGGGAGTCAATGCCCACCGTTCCGTAAACCAATTTCTTGGCTAGCGTGACGTAAATATTACCCGGACCGGTAATAATATCAACCTTGGGTATGGTTTCAGTTCCATAAGCTAAAGCGGCGATCGCTTGAGCGCCCCCCACTCGATATATGGTATGCACTCCCGCTTCCTGCGCGGCTACTAAAACGGCAGGATTAATGGTTTTATCAGGGCCAGGGGGTGTCACCATCACGACTTGAGGGACTCGCGCCACCTTGGCTGGTATGGCGTTCATTAGTACCGTACTCGGATAAGACGCTCGTCCTCCAGGAACGTACAGTCCTGCTCGATCCATCGGAGTATAGCGCTTGCCTAAGACCACATCATCTTCGCCAAAGTGTACCCAAGATTTAGGAGTGCGTTGTCGATGAAACGCTTCAATATGCTGCGCCGCTAATTGAATCGCGTCTAATAACTCCTTAGACACTTGTTGGTAGGCAATATCTAGCTCTGATCCACTGACACGCAGTTGATCAACACTTAAGGTTTGGTGGTCGAATTCTTCGGTATAGTGCAGGAGCGCTTTATCTCCTTGACGTTTTACGGTCTGTAAAACCTCCCGCACCGTGGCCTCTTTATGAATAACATGGTCTTGGAGAATGCGATCGCGGATACGTCGCAGTTCAGTTTGTGCCTCAGCCTGCTGAGTGATGATTCGCAGCATGGAGTCGGAGTGCCCATCCTTAGGTATTACCCGTCACCAGACCAGGTCTACTCGCTTTTCCGTTTGAGTTTCCGAAAAGGCGCATCGTACCTAGACTTACTCCTATAGCTTAACCTGGATTTTTCGAGGCTCGCGATACTTTGCCAATAGATGTTATATTGGTCATTCAGGTATTTTGTTTGTTATCGAAATCTAAGGGTTACTTAAGGCTACTGTGGCTAACAATAAGTCCGCTCTCAAGCGTATACAAATTGCAGAACGCAACCGAGTTCGCAACAAAACCTACAAGTCAGCGGTTAGAACGCTGATAAAAAACTACTTCGCTGCTGTAGATGAGTACGCTCGTCAGCCGAGTCCAGAAGCACTGCAAGAAGTCCAACAGCGAATGAACCAGGCATACAGTAAGATTGATAAAGCAATCAAGCGTCGGGTTTTGCATCCTAATAATGGAGCTCGTAAGAAATCTCGTTTAGTGGCGAGGCTCAAGAGCGTCCGCGATCAGTTAGAATCCTCTTCAGCAGAAGCCAGTACTTCTGCTTCATAGAGAGACACACTCCTCTAGGAGGACAACCGACTAGAGAAGTGTACGCTAAATTCTAATAGATAGATGTTTCTCTAGACCGAAGTCTGGAAGAGGGAAGGTTTGCCTTTCCCTCTTGATCGATTTTGGAGCTTGACTCCTGCCCAGATTGATGGAAACTAGCTGTAAAATAGACAACAGGCTGTGCCGATGCAGTTGGTTGATACTCACGTTCATATTAATTTTGATGTCTTTCAGGGAGACCTCAAAGACTTAAGAGACCGCTGGCGTCAAGCTGGAGTGGTTAGATTGGTGCATTCTTGCGTGGAGCCTACAGAAGCCGCAACGATTAAGGCATTAGCCGATCAGTTTCCAGAACTCTCATATTCCGTAGGGTTGCATCCCCTCGATGCCGAAAAATGGACTGAGCAAACCGCCGAGCAAATTTTATCTGTAGCGGGTGCCGACCCTAGGGTGGTGGCCATTGGTGAAATGGGGTTGGATTTCTACAAAGCCGAGAATCACCAACACCAAAAAAAGGTGTTTGCAGCGCAACTGGCGATCGCCCAAGACTTGGATCTACCCGTCATTATCCACTGCCGTGACGCAGCAGCGCCCATGCGGGATCTATTGCAGGAGTTTTGGGAACGTCAAGGCCCCGTTAAAGGAGTTATGCACTGTTGGGGAGGGACACCCGAAGAAACCCAATGGTTTCTGGACTTAGGCTTTTATATCAGTTTGAGCGGAATAGTCACCTTTAAAAACGCGCAATCGATCCAAGAGTCAGCGAAGATGATACCCTTGGATCGCCTTCTGGTTGAAACCGATTGTCCCTTTCTCGCTCCCGTACCTAAACGGGGCAAACGTAACGAACCGTCTTTTGTGCGCTACGTAGCCGAACACGTCGCTCGTCTGCGGGACATTCCTTTAGAAACCTTAGCCGAAAAGACTACCCAAAATGCGGTCAAGCTGTTTAATTTGACCCTTCCGCCTGAAGAAGGTCTAGCCAGCGCTGAATGCCATAGCGCTAGCGCTGAAAAGAGATGGACAGTGAAGCATGAAGGATAAAGAACCGACTTTAGAAACGATGGAACTGATGTCTTTACAACCGCCTAAAAGAGGGGCAACTCCCAAATTCTTTCCCAACTATTCGGCTGTTGGCTAGCCGATGGCGTAAAATTCCCCTTCAACTTTCTCTCGTACTTGAGTTTCTCTGCGTCATAATATTAAGAAGAGTTACTTATGAATAAAATCCCTCCTCTGTTGCCTCCATTGTTGCCACAATTTCACAGCACAACGCCTCGAAGGTCAAAATCGCCTTTATAGAGTTCGATTCACCTTCATCTCTCAACCCAATAAATCTTTATACAGAGCAAATTCATAACTTTGAGACAGTAGCCATTTTCCCCAATCGACTTGTTGCTGCTACAAGCCATAAACTCACCCGCAAAAATTGCTAGATAATTGACGAGGATCGTCACTTACCTAGTAAAAATTGACCTGTGGATGAGTAAAATCTACCCTAAACCTACAAACATGGCTGTTGAAGCGATGCAGCACCCTTGGCTCGGATTCCGAGTTTAACGCTGACTCACCCCCAATCGAGGAGACGCATGACTAACCAAATTTACACGCCCTCAACGTATACGTACTCTGCTGCCACTTATATGTTGCCCGACTTAGTGGAGATTCAGCGCTCCAGTTTCCGGTGGTTTCTGGAAGAAGGGCTAATCGAAGAACTCAATAGCTTCTCCCCCATTACGGATTACACCGGAAAGCTAGAGCTTCACTTCATGGGGAAAGACTACAAACTCAAGCGCCCCAAATATGACGTGGACGAAGCAAAGCGGCGCGACAGTACCTATGCCGTACAAATGTATGTCCCAACCCGTCTGATCAATAAAGAAACCGGTGAGATCAAAGAACAAGAGGTCTTCATTGGGGATCTGCCCCTGATGACCGATCGCGGGACATTTATTATTAACGGGGCAGAGCGAGTCATCGTCAACCAAATCGTTCGTAGCCCTGGCGTGTATTACAAGTCAGAAACCGATAAAAATGGACGCCGAACCTACAGTGCCTCATTGATTCCCAACCGAGGTGCGTGGTTGAAATTTGAAACGGACAAAAATGATTTAGTGTGGGTTCGGATTGATAAAACCCGCAAATTGTCCGCGCAGGTATTACTTAAAGCGCTAGGACTTTCGGATAGTGAAATTATCGATGCGCTGCGCCACCCCGACTACTATCAAAAAACCCTAGATAAAGAAGGGAATCCATCAGAAGAAGAAGCCCTGATGGAACTCTACCGCAAGCTACGTCCAGGGGAACCTCCGACCGTAAGTGGAGGTCAACAACTATTAGATTCCCGTTTCTTTGACCCGAAACGCTACGATTTAGGTCGGGTTGGTCGGTATAAAATCAACAAAAAGCTGCGCCTGAACGTACCGGATACTGTACGGGTACTGACCTCACAGGACATTGTATCCGCGATCGATTACCTGATTAACCTAGAGTTTGATATCGGTAGCACCGATGACATCGACCACTTGGGAAATCGTCGCGTCCGTTCCGTGGGCGAACTGCTGCAAAATCAAGTCCGAGTCGGGTTAAATCGCTTAGAGCGGATTATTCGGGAACGGATGACGGTGAGCGATGCAGATACCCTCACTCCAGCTTCCCTCGTCAACCCCAAACCTTTGGTGGCGGCGATTAAGGAGTTCTTTGGTTCCTCGCAGCTATCCCAGTTCATGGACCAGACGAACCCACTAGCAGAACTCACCCACAAGCGCCGTCTGTCTGCTTTAGGGCCTGGGGGATTAACTCGTGAACGGGCAGGATTTGCGGTGCGCGATATTCACCCGTCGCACTACGGACGAATTTGCCCGATTGAAACGCCAGAAGGTCCCAATGCAGGCTTAATTGGCTCTTTGGCCACCCATGCGCGGGTCAATGCCTATGGATTTATTGAGACACCCTATTACCCCGTCGAAAACGGTCGGGTACTCAAAGACCAATCTCCGGTATACATGACTGCCGATGAAGAGGATGACCTGCGGGTAGCCCCTGGAGATATCCCGATGGATGAAAATGGTTACATTCTCGGAGATACAGTACCTGTACGCTATCGGCAAGACTTCACCACCACCTCACCGGATCAGGTGGACTTTGTAGCCGTGTCACCGGTGCAGATTATTTCCGTAGCCACCTCGCTGATTCCATTTTTGGAACACGATGACGCTAACCGAGCCCTGATGGGGTCGAACATGCAACGGCAAGCCGTACCGTTGTTGCGCCCCGAGCGTCCTTTGGTAGGAACCGGGCTAGAAGCTCAGGCCGCAAGAGACTCCGGGATGGTGATTGTCTCCCGCACGGATGGGGAAGTCAGCTATGTGGATGCGCGGATGATTCGCATTAAAGATCCGACGGGTCGAGAAATTACCTATGAGCTTCAGAAATATCAGCGCTCCAACCAGGATACTTGTTTGAATCAGCGTCCGTTGGTGTTTGACGGCGATGATGTTGTGGCCGGGCAAGTGATTGCCGATGGTTCGGCAACCGAGGGCGGCGAACTGGCACTGGGTCAGAATATCCTAGTGGCTTATATGCCTTGGGAAGGCTACAACTACGAAGACGCGATTCTGATTAGTGAACGGCTGGTAATGGATGATGTCTATACCAGTATCCACATTGAGAAGTACGAAATCGAGGCGCGGCAGACAAAACTTGGCCCTGAAGAAATTACTCGCGAAATTCCTAACGTTGGGGAAGATGCCCTCCGTCAGTTGGATGAAACCGGGATTATTCGGATTGGAGCTTGGGTAGAAGCAGGCGACATCTTAGTCGGTAAGGTGACACCAAAAGGGGAATCTGACCAGCCACCGGAAGAAAAACTACTGCGAGCGATTTTCGGGGAAAAAGCCCGAGATGTGCGCGACAACTCGCTGCGAGTCCCCAACGGGGAAAAGGGGCGCGTCGTCGATGTCCGGGTGTTTACTCGGGAACAAGGGGACGAACTGCCACCGGGCGCGAATATGGTTGTCCGCGTTTATGTCGCCCAAAAGCGGAAGATTCAAGTCGGGGACAAGATGGCTGGACGCCACGGCAATAAGGGGATTATTTCCCGGATTCTGCCGATGGAGGATATGCCTTACCTGCCCGATGGGACGCCAGTTGATATCGTCCTCAATCCTCTGGGGGTGCCGTCGCGGATGAATGTGGGTCAGGTGTTTGAATGCTTGCTCGGATGGGCGGGTGAAAACATGGGACTCCGCTTTAAGCTGACGCCGTTTGACGAAATGCACGGGGAAGAAACCTCTCGGACAACCGTACATGGCAAGCTGAATCAAGCCAAGGAGGAAACGGGCAACGACTGGGTATTTGACCCGGACAATGCCGGAAAAATTACCGTCTACGATGGCCGCACGGGTGAACCGTTTGACCGTCCTGTGACGATTGGCAAGGCTTATATGTTGAAGCTGGTGCACTTGGTGGATGACAAGATTCACGCCCGTTCCACCGGTCCATACTCCCTCGTTACCCAGCAGCCTCTGGGTGGAAAAGCTCAACAAGGCGGACAGCGCTTCGGAGAAATGGAAGTGTGGGCGCTGGAAGCGTTTGGTGCCGCTTATACCTTGCAAGAGTTGCTGACGGTGAAATCCGACGATATGCAAGGGCGGAATGAGGCGCTCAATGCGATCGTTAAAGGTAAGGCCATTCCCCGACCCGGTACACCGGAATCCTTTAAGGTGCTGATGCGAGAACTCCAGTCTCTAGGCTTGGATATTGCAGTACACAAAGTCGAAACCGCAGAGGATGGGACTAGCCGTGATGTGGAGGTGGATTTGATGGCCGATGCCGACCGTCGTCGCACCCCCAGCCGACCCACGTATGAATCCCTGAACCGTGAAGAACTGGAAGAAGATGAAGTCTAACTAATTAGTTGTTTGTTGTTGGTTATTGGTTATTGGTCATTCGTCCATCCTGACCCGCAACAAACAACTGTTCAACAAACAACTGTTCAACAAACAACACATGAGACATCAGCTAGAACAGCGATTTGATTACGTCAAAATTGCGATCGCATCCCCAGAACGGATTCGTCAATGGGGAGAAAGAACCCTTCCTAACGGTCAGGTGGTCGGAGAAGTCACTAAACCTGAAACTATTAACTACCGTACCCTCAAACCTGAAATGGATGGGTTGTTCTGCGAACGGATTTTTGGACCGGCTAAGGACTGGGAATGTCACTGCGGCAAATACAAGCGAGTCCGCCACCGGGGTATCGTCTGCGAACGTTGCGGTGTGGAAGTTACCGAGTCACGGGTACGCCGTCACCGCATGGGCTATATCAAATTAGCCGCCCCGGTTGCCCACGTTTGGTATCTCAAAGGGATTCCTAGTTATTTAAGTATTCTGCTGGATATGCCCCTGCGGGATGTGGAGCAGATTGTTTACTTCAATGCCTACGTCGTTCTCAGCCCCGGTAATGCCGAAAATCTCAGCTATAAGCAGCTATTGACCGAAGACCAATGGCTGGAAATTGAAGAACAACTTTATAGTGAAGATTCCCAACTCACGGGTGTTGAAGTAGGAATTGGGGCAGAGGCACTGCAACGGCTGTTGCAGGATGTCGATTTAGACGCCGCAGGCGAAAAACTGCGCGAGGAAATTACGACGGCTAAGGGTCAAAAACGCGCCAAACTAATTAAGCGCCTGCGAGTTATTGACAACTTTATCGCCACCGGCTCCAACCCAGATTGGATGGTACTGACGGTTATTCCCGTCATTCCTCCCGACTTGCGCCCGATGGTACAGCTTGATGGGGGACGTTTTGCCACCTCAGACTTGAATGACCTGTATCGACGGGTGATTAACCGTAACAATCGCCTAGCCCGTCTTCAGGAAATTTTAGCGCCGGAAATTATTGTCCGTAACGAAAAACGGATGCTGCAAGAAGCGGTAGACGCTCTGATTGATAACGGACGGCGGGGACGTACGGTCGTGGGTGCCAACAATCGCCCGCTCAAATCCCTCTCCGATATTATTGAAGGCAAACAAGGCCGCTTCCGGCAAAACCTCTTGGGCAAACGGGTTGACTACTCCGGGCGTTCTGTAATCGTCGTCGGTCCTAAGCTCAAAATCCATCAATGTGGTTTGCCTCGGGAGATGGCCATTGAGCTATTCCAACCCTTTGTTATCCATCGGTTAATTCGTCAGGGATTGGTTAACAATATTAAGGCAGCGAAAAAACTAATTCAGCGCGGCGACCCCAGCGTGTGGGATGTCTTGGAAGAAGTGATTGCGGGACACCCTGTGTTGCTCAACCGAGCTCCAACACTTCACCGTTTGGGGATTCAGGCATTTGAGCCGATTTTGGTAGAAGGCCGTGCGATTCAACTGCACCCTCTTGTGTGTCCAGCGTTTAATGCGGACTTTGATGGCGACCAAATGGCGGTTCACGTCCCCCTCTCGTTGGAATCTCAGGCAGAGGCACGCCTGTTGATGTTGGCCTCTCACAATATCCTCTCTCCGGCAACCGGGCGTCCGATTGTGGCTCCTAGCCAAGATATGGTGTTGGGATGCTATTACTTGACGGCTGAAAATCCAGTTTACGCCAAGGAAACCAATCGCTACTATGCCAGTTTAGATGACGCGATTAAGGCGTATGAGCAAAAGCAAGTCGAGTTACATTCTTACGTCTGGGTACGCTTTGACGGCAGTGTTGATATGGGGACTCCAGATCATGAGGTTGTCAAGACAGAACAGGGAGCCGGGGGTGTGGTGACTAAATTTTACAAACACCGCCGAGTGCGGGAGACAGCCCAAGGAGAGTTAATTTCTCAGTACGTACTCACGACTCCGGGTCGGATTATTTACAACAAAGCGATTCAGGACGCACTGATCAGCTAGTCATGGGTCATCGTCACGAACAGCGAGTTACGAGGTCTAATCTCCTAGTGGCTCGCTAAGACCCCCGCTCAGGACGGATGACTAGGGATAAATGACTCACGAGAGGACTAAGGATAAAGCAGATGGCAGACCAAAAAGACAAAGAAGTAACTTTTTACAATCGGGTGGTCGGGAAAAGCGAACTGAAAAAGCTCATCTCCTGGGCGTATACTAAACACGGTAGTGCGCGTAGCGCCCAAATGGCTGACCAACTGAAAGACCTGGGCTTTCGCTATGCTACTCAGGCTGGGGTTTCGATCAGTGTCGATGATTTACAAGTCCCCCCGGTTAAACGTGAGATGCTCGATGCGGCGGAAGCTCAAATTCGAGCGACAGAAGCTCGGTACTCGCGAGGCGAGATTACAGAGGTTGAACGATTTCAAAAAGTTATTGATACCTGGAATAGTACCTCGGAAGCTTTAAAAGATGAGGTGATTCGCAACTTCAAAACCACGGACCCTTTGAATTCGGTGTACATGATGTCCACCTCGGGGGCGCGGGGTAATATGTCTCAGGTGCGGCAGTTGGTAGGGATGCGGGGCCTGATGGCTAACCCGCAAGGGGAGATTATTGACTTACCGATTAAAACCAACTTCCGGGAAGGTTTGACCGTAACCGAGTATATTATTTCTTCCTATGGTGCTCGTAAAGGTTTGGTGGATACGGCACTACGGACGGCTGACTCGGGTTATCTTACCCGTCGCTTGGTGGACGTTGCCCAAGACGTGATCGTGCGAGAAATCGATTGTGGCACGAGCCGAGGTGTGACAGTTAAGGCCATGACTGATGGCGATCGCACTCTGATTCCTCTGGAAGACCGTCTTTTTGGTCGTGTTGTGGCCGAAGACATCGTTCACCCCACCACGGGTGAAGTGGTTGCCGAACGCAATCAGGATATCTGCGATGAGTTAGCCAAAAAAATTGTCAAAGCCGGTGTTAAAGAAGTCTTCGTGCGATCGCCCCTGACCTGCGAAGCTTCTCGTTCGGTGTGCCAACACTGCTATGGTTGGAGTTTGGCCCACGGACACATGGTGGATTTGGGTGAAGCAGTGGGAATCATTGCCGCTCAGTCCATTGGTGAACCGGGTACTCAGCTCACGATGCGGACGTTCCACACGGGAGGTGTGTTTACTGGTGAAATCGCACGGCTTGTACAAGCTCCCTTTGAAGGGGTGGTGCGCTTCTCGAAAAAACTGCGAACCCGTATCGTCAGAACCCGTCATGGGGAAGACCGTGAACAAGTTGAAGTTCCAGCAGACTTGACTTTGGAACCTATTAGTGGTAAAGGAAAAGGTCAGGTATTCCCCGTAACGGTGGGTTCCTTACTGATGGTTGCCGATGGGGAGCAAGTCATAGCCAACCAACTGTTAGCAGAGGTGGCACTAGGTAAATCTCGCCTCTCCACCGAAAAAGCGGCTAAAGACGTGGCCAGCGACCTAGCCGGAGAAGTTCTGTTTGCCGACTTGATACCGGAAGAAAAAACCGACCGTCAGGGCAACACCACCCGTATCGCGCAACGGGGCGGTTTATTGTGGGTGCTATCGGGAGAAGTCTATAACCTGCCTCCGGGTGCGGAACCTGTGGTGAAAAACGGAGACGCTGTAGAGCAAGGGAGTGTCCTGGCAGAAACGAAGCTCTCAACCGTGAATGGGGGTGTGGTGCGATTGACTCCAGGCAAGCGCGAAATCGACATCATCACCGCCTCCGTACTGCTAGACCAAGCAACGGTGCGGGTGGAAAGTAGTGGGGGTCGCGACCAGTACGTGATTTACACCACTAATAACCAACGCTTCTTGCTCAAAGCTACACCGGGTACAAAAGTGCTTAATAACCAGGTGGTAGCAGAACTCATCGATGACCGCTATCGCACCCAAACAGGTGGTATCGTCAAATATGCTGGGGTCGAAGTCTCGAAGCGAGGTAAGGCCAAGCAAGGCTATGAAGTGATTCAAGGCGGCACACTGTTATGGATTCCGGAAGAATGCCACGAGGTAAATAAGGATATCTCGTTGCTGTTGGTGGAAGATGGCCAATATGTGGAAGCCGGAACCGAAGTGGTGAAGGATATTTTCTGCCAATCTGGGGGTATTGTAGAGGTTGTCCAGAAAAACGACATCCTGCGCGAAATCGTCATTAAGCCGGGCGACTTACATCTGGTGGATGAAGTCCCCGAAGACTTTATTGTTGAGGGTAAACTTATACATCCAGGTGAAGAAGCTGTACCTGGCTTATCCTTGACTGAGTTGCGTTATGGGGAAGCCGTTGAAACGCCCGAGGGTTCGGCGCTGTTGCTAAGACCGGTGATTGAGTTTGCCGTACCGGATGAACCCCCCGTGCCGTCTCAGGCATCCATTAACAAGAAAGATGAAGTAGACCCCAATAGTTCGAGCAAAATCGAACTGCGAGCGGTACAGCGTCTCTCTTTCAAAGATGGAGAACGAGTCAAGTCGGTTGAAGGACTAGAGTTGCTTCGTACTCAATTGGTGTTGGAAATGACCCAAGAGACGGCGGAAGACCACGGGTCTGCATCCCAGCTTTCGGCTGACATTGAGTTGGTCAGTACCGACGACTCAGAAGATATGCGATTGCAGCTAGTCATCCTCGAATCCTTAGTACTCCGCCGTGATACGGCTGCCGATCCTCTGGGGGGAAGCACTACCACACGAGTACTGGTTTCTGATGGAGACGAAATTGCCGCCGGCGCTGTCGTGGCTCGCACGGAAATTCAATGTAAGGAAGCGGGTGAAATCCGAGGGATTCGCGAAGGTGTAGAAGCCATTCGTCGGGTCTTGGTCGTGCGCGATGCAGACCGAATTACGGTTCCGTTTAGCGGCACACCCAAGATTAAGGCCGGTGATTTGTTGGTAGCCACCGATTACCTATCCTCTGAAACCCCCACCCCCGAATCCGGTCAGGTGGTGAGAGTCGAGGGCGATTCTGTGACTTTGCGGCTAGCTCGTCCTTACCGAGTGTCTGCGGGTGCTGTGTTACAAATTGACAACGGCGACCTTGTGCAACGGGGTGATAACCTGGTGTTGCTCGTGTTTGAACGGGCAAAGACCGGTGACATCATTCAGGGTTTACCTCGGATTGAGGAACTTTTGGAAGCCCGTAAACCTAAGGAAGCTTGTGTATTAGCTCGCCGTCCAGGTGAGGCTCAAGTGGTTTACGAAGAAGATGAAACCGTGGATATCAAGGTGATTGAAACGGATGGAACAGCCACAGATTATCCGGTGAGTCCGGGACAAAATGCCTTAGTTTCTGATGGTCAGCAAGTGATTGTCGCCCAACCCCTTACCGATGGGCCGGCCAATCCTCACGAGATTCTGGAAATTTTCTTCAATTATATGTTGGAGCAAAAAGGAGTCTACGAGGCCGCACTGGTTGGGCTCTCGGAAGCACAGGCGTTTTTGGTGAATGAAGTGCAGTCTGTGTATCAATCTCAAGGGATTGACATTTCTGACAAGCACATTGAAGTTATCGTTCGGCAGATGACATCAAAAGTCCGGGTTGATGATGGGGGTGATACCACCATGCTGCCGGGAGAATTGGTGGAGTTGCGGCAGATTGAAACGGTGAATGAAGCAATGGCGATTACAGGCGGTGCACCGGCACAATATACGCCCGTGTTGCTCGGTATTACTAAAGCTTCACTCAATACTGATAGCTTTATTTCTGCGGCAAGCTTCCAAGAAACAACTCGTGTTCTTACAGAAGCTGCCATTGAAGGTAAGTCTGACTGGTTGCGGGGTCTGAAGGAAAACGTGATTATCGGACGCCTGATTCCTGCCGGAACCGGATACAATGCCTATGAAGACCCAACCCTGAGTTCTCTTGACCCCGATTACTCGGCGGCGGCAACAGGAGTGTATGGTTATGGAGAACGTCCTGATGCTGACTTAGACGAAGAAGACCCTCTAGGTATGGTACTTGATGACCGTACCGCTCGCTCTTATAGCTTGGAGGAACGGGCAAGTTTTGGGGCGGGTAGTTTCTCACCAGTTATCCCCGATGAGGACGAGGATGTTGACGTTGGATATGGTGAGTACCTCGATGATGAGGGTGGGGATGATCAGGATGAGGAATAAATAAGCCAGTTCTGGCTAATTCTCAACTCGCATTAACCGAAAGATAATCAAGGGCGACCCATCGGGTCGCTCTTTTTGAGTTGAACAGGACTTATACAGCAGCTTCCGACTAGCTAGCAACACTGGGTAATTCACCCGTGCGAACCGATAATGTATTCGTCTGACTACCGCGTTGTACCCGTAGCTGTAGGACTTGACCCACATTACTCTTCTCAACCATACGTTGCAACTGATCGGCAGTGGTCACAGCTTGGCCGTCGATAGCAACGACTACATCTCCACGCCGCAGTCCCGCAGTCGCAGCAGGGGTATTCGGCAGGACTTGAACCACAAGTACCCCATTGACTTCGGGTACTGTAAAGGCTGAGTTGGGGTCGCTATTGTTCTCTGAGGCTAACTCAGGGGTAAGCGTTGCCATCCGAATACCGAGATAGGGATGCTGGATTTTTTCGCCTCGCGCAAGTTGAGTGTAAATGGCTTTGGCTTTGTTCACAGGAATGGCAAAACCAATCCCCATCGCATCAGCACGAATGGCTGTATTGATGCCAATCACTTCTCCTTGTTCGTTCAACAACGGACCCCCTGAGTTACCGGGGTTAATTGCCGCATCGGTTTGAATAAAGTCTAGTCGCTTATCGGGAATCCCAACTTGAGCGCTAGAGCGTTGTAGCGTACTCACAATTCCCAACGTAACGGTATTATCCAATCCTAAGGGGTTGCCGACTGCGATCGCCCAGTCCCCCACCTTAACCTGATTGGAATCTCCCAACGCTGCGGCTGGCAAATCTTTCCCATCAATCTTGACAACCGCTAAGTCCGTCACTTCATCTGCACCTTGCACCGTTCCTTTAAAAGTACGTCCATCTTTGAGAATAACTGTCACCCGGTCTGCCTTATCAACAACATGGGCATTGGTGAGAATAATCCCATTGCGGTCAATGATAAATCCCGACCCTTGTCCCCGTAGGCGTCTTTCCGTCGGTATTTGAGAGAAAAAATCATCCCCAAAAAAGCGGCGAAACATGGGATCTTCCAAAAATGGGTCAACCCGACGTGTGATGGTACGCTCAGTGTCAATTCGGACGACTGCCTGACCTACGCGACTAACGGCTGCTGTGACAAAACTGCTGTGTGTCGCTGTTGCAGGCACGGCGGCTGTTGTGGGTAATTGTTGTGCCAGTAAAGTAGGTGCCTCGGTTGTACTCGTAGGTGCTGGCTCTGCTTGGGATGGCAATACCTGATAAACGCCCACCGTCAGCAAAGCTCCAACGACGATGGCAAGTAAATAAGTACTAATTTTACTGAGGGAAAGAGACGGCTTTCTCTGTTTCATAGCATTAATTTTGAAATCGTTGAAGGTGTCCTGTAATTTCAATGCGCGATCGCGTATGCGTTGCTCCAAGAGCTTTTATAGATATTTTGACAGTTTTGTGGTATTGAATTGGATGAGCTTGGTGTAGAATTCCTAACTTGACAAAAAACAAAAATATGTTAAAAAACTATTCCTGATCCAGTATTTTTTCTTTGCAGCTCCCCCACCTATCCAGGAATACAGAGGTTTTCCGGCCAGGTTTGGTATGAGCCGCAAGCCACTGCGGAGCATGTCAAACTAAGATGGGGAGTAGAACAAACCGAAAACATTCCCAAAACTCTAATTGGAGCTAATCCATTGATTAACGAAACCTTTTCCATGTCTGGGAAAGATGGAGATTCCCTAACACAGAATGTAAACCACACTCATACCGACTCTCATCATCATCAGGATACACATCATCACGTTCATGACGAGGAATCTCTCAGGCGAATTGTCAACCGACTTTCTCGAATTGAGGGACACATCCGGGGCATCAAGACAATGGTGCAAGAAAGCCGGGCCTGTCCCGATGTGCTAGTGCAAGTTGCTGCCGTTCGAGGAGCATTGGATCGAGTCGCCCGCATTATTTTAGACGAGCATTTGACCCAGTGTATTGGCCGCGCTGCTGAAGAAGGCAATATTGAGGCAGAAATTGAAGAGCTCAAGGCAGCTTTGGATCGGTTTTTGCCGTAGGGGTGCCAACATCACTTCAAGTGTTACAGGAAGAAAATGTGAGAGCGGTTAAAGATATCGCAACGGTAAAATCACAATCCCATATCAACCTCATGCTCAACTCCTGTATTTGTCGGCGTTGAGCTAATTTTTCATGACTGACACCAGACAAGTCTGGGTTGATGAGTAAGATTCACGGACTTTCACCAAGATTTTTAATGAAGATTTAAGATTTTTGACAACCATGCTCGAATTGGGAGATCGCACCTATTGTGGAAGGTGTTGAATCTGAATTCATTCCTACTTGCGATTTTCCCTACACTCGGTTCCTTTTATGAATATGTCGCCCAACTACCTCCGTTCCCTCGTACTCACAATTCTTCTGTGCTTTGTTACCCCAATCGTTGTGGTGTCGATACTATTTGCAACAATGGGGGTTCTAAGCTATGTACCTGGTTTAGATAGCATAGGACAAGCTGGAACTACACAAATGTTACAGTTTCTTTCTATTTTTGGTAGTGGGTGTCCGTTCCAAGGCGTAATGACGATTAGCTCGACTTGTAGCCTTG
The DNA here is from genome assembly GCA_964588805.1 of uncultured Microcoleus sp. GTDB lineage: Bacteria > Cyanobacteriota > Cyanobacteriia > Cyanobacteriales > Coleofasciculaceae > CAZPRJ01. The sequence goes on from CAZPRJ010000012.1 coordinate 100,177, forward strand.
TAGGAGCTTTATTTGATACCTATGCCTTCTATCGGTATCAAAGTCTCAACGACCTTTAAGTTCAAGATGGCAATTCATGGATGAAATTTCTCAATATGGAGCGTTATTGCCTATAAGGTTGGAAATTTGATGCCATCATGCCATTTTAGAAGTTAACATCTCTGATGATTGCCTTGTTTGAAGGTCTCCTGACTCGATGCAACAATCCGCCTTTCACAAAGTTATGTATGGCTGAGGGGTTGAGTTGAAAACAAGCATTCAATTCATTAGAAGCATACTAGGAAGTTGAACAACTCAAAGGGAAACTTAAGGGTTGGTTTATAAATCTCATACAGGTGGAATGTAGACGGTTCAAGTGAATCAATCTCATCCCAATCTTCAAGACTAAGGAACGGGAGAATCGCTTAAACGCTATACTAATAATTGAATAGCCATGAATTGGGTTGACAGAAGACTTGCAAGGAGAAAAGTTTATTTGTCAATCCTTAAGGCATTGAGCAATCATTATGCTCAACATTGACATAGTGTCAGTTAAAAGCTAAGTTGAAGTTAAAAGTTGATTGCATCCGTTACAGATGTAGAGAACAAGTATAAAGTATTTTTTGAGAGATTATTTCAACCTAGCCCAAAAATCGCCAAACATCAAACACCATTTTGGGTGAGGCAGTCTTTCTGAAAGTTCTGCTAGCTTAACGCTAGATATGTTAACGACAGGGGTGCAATAGTCAACATTGAGTAACAACAACTTTTTTTTAAGGACTCTCGATCCGAAGCTCATCACTATTTCTCTGCGTCGTCCTCTAGAGTCTACTCTAGTTCAAACCTGGACGTTTTCAGAGGAACCTATAATAAAAATTGGACGGGCTTCCGATAATGACGTTATTCTTCATAGTTCCGTCGTGTCTCGTTATCACGTAGAACTTCGGTACCTCAATAATCAATGGAAATTAATTAGCTTTGGTAACAATGGCACCTATCTTCAGGGAAAGTTAGTTAAAGAAGCGGTGGTAGAAGACGGAACAATTATTGGTCTTGCGCTTTCAGGCCCCCAGCTTCAGATTAACTTGGGACTTACTGCTCAAGCGTTAAATCCCAATCAGGTGTCAGTTCATCATCCTCTATCAAACCAAAGTTTAGGTCAACCCAGAAATACTTTTATCCGAGAGCCAGATGCTTAATCTACAATTGATTTACTAATAGCAAAGCATAGGAAATCCCCCGAACTTCTGGCACGGGGGATATTTTAATCTTACCTTTAACTACGCATTAAAACAATTCACTCAGTCTGCCATATTAGAACGGCAATCGGTAAGCTTAGTTATTGTGAAGAGCGCCATTTTCATCTAAGACATTCAACTCAATCAACCGTAGTTTAGAGCTAACTTTTAAAGGTGGTGCGATTCTATCGTTGCTGAAAATAGCCAGATGTTTGCTGATTTCTTGTTGTCTGGCTTCCTCAATCTGTTGCTTTCTAGCGTTAGGCATTTGCATCCCCTCCAATATGAGTGCTGGAAAATTCTGCTTTTTATTTGTTCCAGCCTCAGTTTGGAGTCATCAGGATATTTCAATAGATTTCCGGGCAATAAGGAGACGCTTGCATTAAACTTCAACCTGCACAAGGGGTTGACAACGCACTGGGAAATTCATTGAGTTGGCAATAAAGCAGAAATGATGAGCTTTTGCATGCAATTGTTCTGCCAGTGCCAGGTCGCTGCCTGATTTTACAGTGACAATAGGTTTGAGCGTGACCTCAGTGAATCGTCCTCCCCCATCTTTTGTCTCAGTCATCATACCGATCGCATTATCCCGATATTCAGTCACTACAATATTGGCAACTGCACAAAGATGAAGATACCAGAGCATGTGACAGGTCGATAATGAAGCAACCAGCAACTCTTCCGGATTATATCGGGTTGGATCACCTCGAAATGCGGGATCAGAAGAACCAGGAATGATGGGTTTTCCTGCAACAGAGATTTCATGATCACGATGGTATGCCCGATAGTTAGCTGTACCTTGACCTGTATTCCCTGTCCATGTCACCTCAATTTGATACTGGTGGTTTTTGGTATTAGTTGCCATCCTGTTGTTTTGTGTAAATTGATTTTATTCCAACTCTACTCATTTACTATGGCGAATCAATAGCGCGATAGCGAAGCGCTGCTGCGATAGCGAAGCGTTAGCGAGTCTTCGAGCGTCAGCGCAGATCGCACGGCGTTATCATATTCGAGAAAGCGATCATTCATTTTTCTCAACTAAAGACCAAATGATGAAACTACAACAGAACATCAAAGCATTTATTCGTCCTGGTGAACAACAAGGTTATGTAGCAGAGTGCCTAGAAATTTCTGTAGTTACTCAAGGAGAGACATTAGACGAAGTAGCACAAAATCTACTAGAGGCAGTTGCCTTGCATTTAGAAGGTGAAGACCCCACTGAATTTGGGTTAGTTGTTAACCCTTCGCTGATAGTTACCTTGGAACTGCAACCAGAATATGCCTAGACTCAAGAGATTATCGGGTGCTGAAGTTATTAAAATATTGGCTGATTTTGGCTTTCAAATACATAGTCAAAAAGGGAGCCATGTTAAACTGCACCGTATGGGACTTGCAGGTAGAGAAACGCTAACCATACCTAATCACAGGCAGTTAGATACAGGGACATGTCGAGCTATTTTTAGACAGGCAACTAGATATATCCCAGAGTCAGAATTATATGCTTATTTTTACGAGTAAATGTTACTCGATACCACTTCTCTAAAAGGCATCATACCGCTATCGAAGAAAAATTGAATGGAACGAAACGTAACAAGGGAACTGGAGTGAGCGCATCGAACACCCCCAGTAAGCGATCGCACCTCGTTAATATATTGATGTCCAGTCAGTAACTAAAGACAACCTGTGGCTCAACCAACATCATCCAACCTCTTGCGAACCCCCCTCCATCCACTTGCCGTCGCCCAAAAAGCACGACTCACCGCCTTCTCGGGTTGGGAGATGCCTGTGCAATTTAGCGGCATTACCGCCGAACACGAGGCAGTACGCAATGCAGTAGGAATGTTTGATATTTCCCACATGGGGAAATTTGCCCTGACAGGTAAGCAGCTACGGGAACACTTACAGCCTTTAGTCCCTTCCGACTTAATGCGTTTACAACCCGCTCAAGCCCAGTATACGGTGTTATTAAACCCCCAAGCCGGCATCATTGACGACATCATTTTTTACTACCAGGGAGAGGATGAGACGGGTGAAGAACGAGGGATGATGATTGTGAATGCTGCCACCCGAACTCGAGATAAAGCCTGGATCGTTGCTCATCTTGAAGATACCTCTGTTAGCTTAGAAGACCTCTCCAAACAAAAAGTTCTAATTGCCGTACAGGGTTCTCAATCTATTTCACATTTGCAGCCATTTGTCAAGGAAGATTTAATTCCCATTAAAGCCTTTGGACACCTCGAAGCAACGGTACTCGGTAAACCTGCTTTTATAGCGCGAACGGGGTACACCGGCGAGGATGGAGTTGAGGTGATGGTAGACCCCGAGGTGGGAGTAGAACTGTGGCAAAAACTTGTGAATGCTGGCGTTACCCCTTGCGGCTTGGGAGCAAGAGATACCCTGCGACTAGAGGCGGCAATGGCACTCTACGGACAAGATATTAATGCCACCACAACGCCCTTAGAAGCAGGCTTAGGTTGGGTGGTTCACTTGGATAGTAAAGGCGATTTCATCGGACGTTCCGTGCTAGAACAACAAAAAGCCAACGGAGTAGAAAAACGCCTCGTGGGTTTAGAGATGCAGGGGCGTCACATTGCCCGTCACGGTTATCCCGTCAAGTATGAAGGGCAAGTTGTCGGGAAAGTCACTAGTGGCACACAATCACCCACATTAGGAAAAGCGATCGCCCTAGCCTATGTTCCCACTGCTTTAGCGAAAACGGGTCAATCATTAGAAGTCGAAATTCGCAGCAAAAATTATCCTGCCGTAGTCGTCAAAAAACCGTTTTATCGCTCTCCAACTCGCCCAACTAGTAAGTAAAGGCAATCAATTTCTATGTAGAGAAAGAAATGAAAATCAACCTCTCCTGACTCGGAGACTCCTGACTCCCTATTTTCAGATTAGAGCAAAAGCAAGAGAAATTTACAGTTTTCGCTCTACCGTGAAGTCGCGTTAAAGTTGAGGGAAGTTGTGGTGTCAACCAAATCAAATTTTTCCTATGGCTAAAGCCGTTTTTCGCTTTAGTGCGGAACTAAACGATTTTTTACCACCAAGACAGCGGCAGGTTAGCTTTACTCATTGTTTTAAAGAGCGAACCTCGATCAAGGACATGATTGAATCCTTGGGTATCCCGCATACGGAAGTGGATTGTATCTTGGTCAATGAAGAAATGACCAATTTTTCCTATTTGGTGCAAGATGGCGATCGCATCGATGTCCACCCGATTTCTACATCCCTCGCCCTTGCACCCCAAGCTTCTATTCGGCCAGAATTACCCAGTATTCTATGCTTTGTGCTGGATGTTCATCTAGGAAAATTAGCCTCATCCCTGCGGCTTTTGGGCTTCGATACCTTGTATCGCAATGACTATGATGATGAAGAATTAGCCCAGATTTCTGCATCTGAGCAACGAATGCTCTTGACTCGCGATAAAGGTCTATTAATGCGAAGTTTAGTGACCTATGGATACTATGTCAGAGCCACTAAGCCCGATGAACAAATTATAGAGGTGCTACGACGCTTCGACTTATTTGAAAAAGTCCTGCCATTCCAAAGATGTATTCGCTGTAATGGTTTACTAGAACCGGTTTCAAAAGAATCGATTCTCGACCAACTCCCCTACAAGACACGTCGAGAAATCGACGAATTTCATCGCTGCGGTCAATGTAGTCAGATTTATTGGAGAGGTTCTCACTACGAACGGATGCAGCAATTTATCGCAGGGGTACTAGAGGCTCAAGAATCTGCGTGAAATGTAACTCAAAATTCACAATGAAAAAATCCACGGGTAGCCAGCATGAAAGCCAACTGCCACTATGCAATTGGTCAGTGAACTCCCTTACTACTCGCCGTTGACTGCTCAAGAAGGCTCTAGGGGATAAAACAACCCATCTGTTGGATTGTACTCCCACGCTACCCCTTGTGGGTCACGCGCCTCCGACCAAAAAGGAAAATTAATCCGCTCTTTCTGACGACTGATGGCGCTTTGAGAGTAAGGATGCCCAGTTCTAGGATTAATCAATCGTTGAGCCAATTCTAGGTGATTGAGGGGTTCAGCAGAGGGAGCTATTTGTTTTGGCTTGCGGTTCGGGAGCTGACCTGATGCCCGTAAAATCTGAAAATACTTGTCCAAGCGTTGCTCAAATTTATCAAACCGTCCTTGCGCTTGGAGTTGTTCTGTCTGTAGACGTTGGTGAACCGCTTCGTCAACCACTTTGTCCACAGCGTCGAGTCGTTCGTTAATGGTTTCATCAATAAAAACTCTGACTGACTTGACTTGCTCCTGAAACTCGTCAACTCGAGTTAAGAAACTAGCCAGCTTATCGGGCGGGACATTTTGTGTACCCAGTAATTGCCGGACTAGTCTCTGAGCAGTCAGACTCGCGCTCTCTTGAGGGTCAGCCTGCTGTAGGAGCAGAGCGACCTCTTCATCTCTGAGGCGGAATGAGATAAACTGAGTGCCCATTGGTTCGCTGATTTTGCATACATCTTTTAACCAATTGTAGATGGCTGGAGATTTGACTAGGCTTCTCAAGATATGGAATTTTGGGTAGAGAGGCAAAGGCTAGCCCCCCTACCCAAGTGGGTATTTACTGTAGAGACATCCAGATGGGCTTTGTCGGTTCAAAAATTTTTGGACTTGAATATGTAAATTAACCTTAACCTTTGGTTATTATTTCATCACAAGCAATTCGAGAAGCGATCGCTCTCAAAACATAGGCTAAACCTTCATGGGACAACAAGCTCATTTGAGCAATGATATAATCAACTAAATGGCTATTTGTAGACACTAAAACTAAACCGGATTCTTGTCCGAGTAGCCTCCTCACCATTTCAGCTTTTTCCTCTCTAGACAACTTTTTAACTTGTTGCCAAGTCGTCTCAATATCACTACTGCATTCCTTGAGTTGACTCAAATCGTAGTCATACATCGTCTTAGCTCCTGAGATAACTAGAGGGATTATAAAAAAGTTGCCTCCTCGAATGAAACCGTGTATTTACGGAAAGAAAAAACTTTCCTGAGATACAGTTACAGGTTAGGGAATGAAGAATAACTGTGCATTGCCTTATCCCTAAGTCAGAATAGAGTTGGCACTAAAGATAGATACGCAAAGATGCATCAGGGGGGAGCGATCAGATTCGATTGAACAACATCAAAACAAATGAGTACTAACTATCCCATCATTGAAGCTCAGCTTAGATTGATTAGAGCCTTACAAAAAGGTTACGCTGAGGCGCTAGAAGCAGGAGATTGGCAATCAGCCGATTATAGAGCAGCACACTTACAGAAATTGTGTGAGGGACTACACCATATCAGTCAATTACTAGATAAAGGGCGTAGTGTACCTGAAACTCGGGCACTCAAAAGTAAAGAGAGCTGGATTAACAGTATACGGTCTGTTAACCCTCCTCCAGCGTTCTCTTCCTCTCCACCTCTGATCATGCCGGAGAATTACACTAATAACTCTATGGACTCATCATCAGGGCTTCCAGAGTTAAAACCCGAGCAGATTCATGATGAATGGCGCAGTAGTTTTCAAGGGCCAAAACCAAAACCTATTGATGAGGTGTGGTAACGAGTTTTGCTCTGCTGTCACCAAGTTCGTGTTAAGATCCATGTCAATTCTGAAAACTGTGTTGGAAAGGAAAGTATTTAAACATGGAAGCTGCACTGCTCTTAGCAAAATTGCCAGAAGCTTATTCTGTCTTCGATCCCCTCGTTGACATTTTGCCAGTTATTCCTGTCTTCTTCTTGCTGCTGGCCTTTGTTTGGCAAGCGGCTGTAGGTTTTAGATAAAAAATTCCAAATCGCTGTTGGGGCACCTATCAGAGGTGCCCTTTTTCAGCTTCAGGGTTTTGTTGAAGAACTAAAATTAAATTGCTTAATTACGATTCCCCATTGCCTTTTGCAGAGCAGGACGTTCAGACAGACGCTTCATGTAGTCTAGAACAGCCGGATACTCGCTCAAGTCGAGATTTAGCATGATGGGGATATAAATCAGAATTGACCCAACCGCCACATCAACGACGCTGAATTCGTCTCCTAACAAAAATGGCTGCTTTTCCAAAATTTGATTGATGGGTGTCATCAACTTTGGCATCTCCCGTTCTCGGTTGGCTTCCACAAAAATTCCAGGGCCGAGGGTAGCATTAGCGAATAAAATCCACTGATTAATTATGGATTGTTCTTCGAGAGAGGATGATATTTTATCATACTTTTGAGCCAAATAAAATAGAATGGCTCCCGATTCCCAAAGCTGAAAATCTCCATCGACAATAGCTGGAACTTTCCCGATGGGATTAATGGCCAAGAATTCGGGTTTTTGATGTTCTCCTGCTTGCATATCTAGCAGGACAAATTCATAGGGAATTCCTAATTCTTCTAAGTACCATTGGACAATTGATGCCCGACTCCGGGCACCACCATAAAGCTTCAGCATTGCGGTCGTTTTTTAGAGGACTTTATGAGTATACTCATGCTGCTTAACATCGTCCTCTCTGCGGACAACGCGGGTTTGATTGAGTACTCGTTTACGCTCGGTGGAGTAGTTTAAATCCTGATGTGTTGTGCCTAGGGGAATATGAGACTGTGCCTCTTGGCGACTTTGGTAGGTACGAGCTGCTGCAATCGCACGTTCCACAAAATCATCACAGAACTGAGCTTCTACAGGAAACTCAGCAGGTTTTTGTAAAGATTCTCCGGTAATGAGCTGCCCTAAAGTTGTTGCACTCAGCAAGGAGTAAGAGGTAGGAATTCTTTTTAAAATAGCTTCTAGAGCTGCTGAGGGGATCGGTTCAATCACTTTGACTTCGTGAACTTCACCCTCTTCTTTAAGAAAACAAGTCGCTAAACCCACCACAAGGTAGCTATCAGTTGAAACATCAGATGCCGAATCCAAGGACGTTGCAGTTGCCATAATCAATACTATACTATGCTTCGCAAGTGAGCCAAAAAATCACAGCCCCTCAAGGCTTGGCTTGCATTTTACCAGCTTCTGGACTCTATGGGGATAGACTGATGAGGAATAAACTGGGGTTTCAATAAAATAAAAGTCTGCGGGAATCCTTACTCTGGTGGGGATGGATAGCCGTCTGCTGACAAGAGTTATTTGTTTGTTCTTAGCTACAAAAAACAAAAAAACTTTCGTGATATTCCCACCCTATGAGGGCGACGATGAGTTAAGAGAGTTTGCCAAATGTGTGTCACTTTCTTAATCTTCACACACAAATATAGGTTTCCTAACTCAAGGGAGAGGAAAAACTCGATTGACTTTTGTTATCTTTCAGGAAATGAACCTAGCGCTGTTGTAGAGATTATATAAGTCTCGAAAACATTGAGTTTCTCAGGCTTAGTCTGAATTAAGATTTTTAATACAGAAGACGCCTGAGTAAGTGACACACTACAACCATCCCGCAGGGGGCTGCAAGCCGTATGGTTGAAGCTAGATAGGCCGCAGGTAATGTTGAGGAAACTATGAACGCTCATACTTTTGTGAAATGGCAAGACCAGAATAAAAACAGACAATGGCTCCCTATGCCCCATAAAAACCAGGGACGTTTTGCCGGAGTCCAAGAAGTAGCGGAGAAAGCACTGAAACCGTCAGATCAAAATCTACGCACCTCAGCTCATCGCAAAGCGAAACAAGGAGATTATGCGGGAGCGATTGCTTTATTGACTCGACTGATTGCACGGCATCCTGACCAATCGGTTGATTACAATAATCGAGGATTAATTTTTTTTCAAAGTGGTCAACGCGACAAGGCTTTAGCTGATTATAATAAGGCACTACAATTGAATCCTGAATTGGATAGTGCCTACAACAATCGTGCCAATTACTATGCATCCAATGGCCAGTTAGCAGAAGCACTGACAGATTATGAAATGGCGCTTGACCTCAATCCGGGTAATACTCGGACTTGGATTAATCAAGCCATCACGTTCCGCGAATTAGGACTATACGACTTAGCCTTAGAAAACCTCGATATGGCTTTAATGCTCGGCGGCTTAGAAGATCATATCTATGCTGAACGGGGCCGTACCTATCATTTACGGGGTGATTGGAATTGTGCGATCGCAGACTATCACCGTGCTCTCACAACGATGATGCAACCGGGTTCTACAGGTCGTTTGCGCCGGAATGTGGAAACCTGGATGAATCAGCTTCTTAAACCTATTAGCGCTTGAATCAGCCACAAGATAGGGGAATTGGTTATGGGTAATGAACTATAAATCCTAAACTATGAATCCTTGCCTCTTTTTTTCACTGTTTCTCATTGAATTAGAATTTTTCATTCATCTTAAACAACATTAATTGTTCTTGTCATTCCCCTACTTTTGGCAGGCAACGATTCTCTCCTTAGCAGAATAAGTTTAAGCGGCTGCGCTTACAAATTGCATTGTGAAAGTTGGCTTTCAGGCTTGCTACCAGTAGATTTACTCCGGATGGAATTTTGAATGGCTTAGTAGTCTTCTTGAGGAGTCTGTTCCTGCAAGACTACCTGACGCTGATTGGCATCCACTCGATAACTTTGCTCTTGCATTACATTTTTAGCTTGTCCTGGGTCAAAAGAGCGGCTAAAGTCAGTACGCACATTCTTAAGTCGTTGTTCAGTCCGCTTTACCTCAGTTCGGACTTCGCGAAGTTTAGCTTGTTGGGATAAGTGATAGGGCAACAGTTGTATGAGTCCAGTAATGGCAGCAGCACTCAGCACCAAATTAACAACCAACTTAACGGTTGTTTCACCCACAACCACTTGGTAAGACTGATTCCGTCTTTGGTGGCGGCGCTGAGTCCGAGGAGCCGTCCGACGGGGTTCTATGGGTTGCCGACTAGGTGGAGAAGGTTGAAATGCGTTCATGGTGTCAGAATACCGTGCTAGCGAAATAGCACCGAAGCTTTTAGGATAGCGTTTCGAGCATACACCCCTAATGGACAATCGTCACTTTGTCGCTGACGCCACGAAAAGCCAAACAACAAAACTGAGAACTGAATCACAAGCAGGTGCAGCGATGATATCCGGTAATTTACAGCTTATTCCTGTGATTATCCGGAAAAAGTGAGGAATTTACCCAGAATCGTCAATAGAATTGCCTGGAATGGTATTTTTAGGCTCAAACTCTCTTGATTTGGGAATGTTTCTCCAAAACCTCTCACTAGCTTCGGCGTTGCTGAATTTGGGAATGATAGCAAATTTAGTGATGATTGGGAAAAGGAGAAAGGAAAGATGCAAAAAGGCATTATAACCCCTTTTGCCCTTTACCTTTTCCCTTTTTCCTTTGAATCAGGGCACCATTCAGCAACACCGCCCTTTTGCGCTTACCTGGTGATAAGCTCTCGGTTGCCTGATGAATGCAACGTTACTTGTATAGTTCCGTTGCTAGACGAAATGCCAAGATTCCCGGAATGAGCGCCACGACTAGAGCGACGAAAACTTGGGTATCTGATATTCCCATGGGTTAACATCTCCTATGATTTCAAAGGTAATCAACCATTAATTTGCGTCAAATCGAGTCCAGGCGAAATATTTTGTTACAAGATGCAATATAAATCACCTGGAATTGAACCTTTGCGGTCGAGCGAATAATATTTACGTTTCGACAGAAAATCCAACAAGAGGTTAAGCTTGGTTAAGGAAGACCTATTTTGTGGTGCAATGAGAGCAACTTGCGCCTATAAGCCCTTTGCTAAGTTTCGGTTTAAATAAGTTTTAATGCTAGACCAAATTTTTAACTCCCCTTTTGATTTCAGCATAGAAGCGCTAGTGGTGCTACTGATTTTAGTAGCACTCGAAGCTGTCCTCTCGGCCGATAATGCCATTGCTCTAGCGGCAATCGCAGCAGGCTTAGAAAACCCCCAACTCCAGCGCAGAGCCCTTAACTTTGGCTTGGTTGTTGCCTATATTCTGAGAATTACCTTGATTCTCACTGCTACTTGGGTAGTGCAGTTCTGGCAATTTGAGTTGCTGGGTGCTGCCTATTTGTTGTGGTTGGTTTTTCAACATTTCACGTCCGAGGAAGATGAGGAACATCTGCACCACGGCCCGAAGTTTACGTCTTTGTTGCAGGCAATTCCCATTATTGCGGTCACTGATTTAGCTTTTTCGTTGGATAGCGTCACCACCGCGATCGCAATTTCGGATAAAATTTGGCTCGTCATCACTGGGGGAACCATTGGTGTGATTACCCTTCGCTTTATGGCGGGGTTATTCATCCGGTGGTTGAAGGAATATGTCTACCTCGAAGATGCTGGCTATATTACCGTTGGATTTGTTGGTTTACGCCTCTTATTGAGAGCGATTAATCCTGAATTAGTGCCACCCGAATGGTTGATGGTGGCGGCGATTGCCTCAGTATTCTTGTGGGGATTCTCTAAGCGCACGGAGTTATCGCCAGAGGAGAAAAAGATTGATTTGCTCCAAGAAACTCCGACCAAAGAAGCGGAAGAAGTCAGTGAAGTGAGATAGTTAACTCATCCCCCGCCTAAAGGTCGGGGGATTTCGTGTTGTTTGTCATTTGTTGTTTGTTGTTTGTATTTTTTTGTAACGTAACAGTAAAAAACAAATAACCAATAACTAATAACAAATAACTCTCGTCGGCGGACGGCTATCCCTCCCATCCCTAGAAAAAATGGGCTTCCCGCCGACTTTTGGTGAGTTTTAAGGGCACGACAATGCCGTGCCCCTACCCTGTAAAAATTAAGCTCAATGGTATTACTCGTACAGCCAAGAGGTTAAGCTAGGTTGCCAGCTTACGAGTTCCTCATCTGTAAACCAGAGGGCCACCTCGGTTTTGGCAGTATCGGGGCCGTCTGAACCGTGAATCAGGTTACGACCAACGGTTACACCAAAATCACCGCGAATCGTGCCAGGTTCAGCTTCGAGGGGTTTGGTAGCACCAATGATTTTTCTGGCTGAGGCAATCACGCCATCCCCTTCCCAAACCATGGCCACAACGGGGCCAGAGGTGATGAATTGGACAAGTCCGGGGAAAAAGGGGCGTTCTTTGTGCACATCATAGTGCTTTTCTGCCAGTTCTTTGCTGACACTCATCAGCTTTAGTCCAACCAGGGTAAAGCCTTTTGCCTCAAAGCGCCGGATGATTTCACCCACGAGATTGCGCTGTACGCCATCCGGCTTAATCATGAGAAATGTGCGTTCCAAGTTTGTCTCCTCAAATTTTGTAACGGATGTACCAAACCCAGATTAGTCTAGAACGCGGCTTAAAGCCCAGTGTGTTTTTGCTGGTTGTCGGGTGGAGTTATGATGGCAGGATGTTAGCCCACAACTGAGGACATGAGTGCAACGGATAAATCCTCTCCAGCTTACGAATTAGATTTTTATGCCTGGACGCAATATCAAGCGAAGTTTCTCCAGGAAGGGAAGTGGAGTTGCTTGGATATTCCGAATCTGGTTGAGGAGATTGAGTCTTTGGGTAGGCAGGAACGGCGAGAGCTAGAAAATCGCTTGGGGATTTTGTTGGGACATCTGCTGAAGTGGGAATTTCAGTCTGATCATCAATCGCGAAGTTGGTTGGCCACTATCCGAGAACAGCGTCGTCGGGTTCTGCGGCTGCTTGAGAAAAATCCCAGCCTGCAACCCTACTTGTCTGAAGCTTTAGAGATTGCTTATCAGGATGGTTTAGATTTGGCTGTGCGTGAAACTGCTTTGAGTTATAAGACTTTTCCTCAAGAATGTCCTTATTCTTTAGAGCAAGTGCTTGATAGTGAGTTTCTGCCGGGAGTGCCGCCTCAATCAATGGAGGAGTGGGAATAGGGGTATGGGGCGGTTGAATTGAAGGGGCGATCGCTTGACTTGTCCGTTTTTTTATGCGATTATTTTTATTATGGGAAAATATGTGCGCCTATAAATGGGTTCGCTTCAGCAGTTTATAGGGGCGTGTAGCACAGGGTAGGGGCATGATATGTGATGCCCCTAGGAAAGATTCATCATCTCGTCCGCAATAACTGCACGAAAGTATCGCTAACAGTATGGTCTTTGGTATCCGCCGCATACTGAATCAATCTTTCCCGTAGTTGTTTGGCGTCATCCACTGGGAGTAAGGTGGCGAGTAAGAAGTAGACGCCTCGAAATCTGGGGTCGCCGATATGGTCGATGAGTCGGGTTTCTGCCCCATCACTCTTGCCGAGGAAGTTCTGCACGAGGAAGAAGTCCATGATTTTGTCGTGGCGGAAGTACCATTCTTTGTGAGCTTCTTCTTTTTCGTCTTTCCACTGACGCCTAACGACCATTTTGTATTTCTCGTTTGCCAGAAATTCTATTTTTGGGAAGAATTCCTCAACGGGGAGGGCGTATTTGTCGTTGAGGCGCATTTGGTAGACGGCTTGGGAGAATTTTTTTAACTGGACATTGGCAAATTTGAGCGAGGACAGAGAGCGATCGCAAAAAAAGGAGTCACACCTGGTAAATTTGGGCAGGACTACCAACTCCTACCTACTGGTGTGACTCTGTGCTCAAACTCATTATCCAGCCATCTATGGTGCTGCTCAACTTTGTCTTGAGCTTATGCATCACCCTATCCAAACCGCAACGGCTTCATCTGTTACGAATAGTAGAAGCCGGGAAGAGTCAGCGATGAGCGCAAAACTCTCTCAGGACTATATCGGCAATGGGTAGAAGCCCCGGATGTGAGTGCCGTAGCCGACTTCTTTCGAGTTAGTCCTTGGTCAGCACAAGAGATGGGAATTGCCTTGAATCAGTTCGTGATGAATGATGTGATTCAACGAGCCAAAGCCAAGGGGATTGAACCAACTATCTTTGTCAGTATCGATGACTCTCTCACCCAGAAAGATAAAGGCACGACGGCCCTCGAAGCTGTGGCCTGGTTTCACGACCATAATGCCAGCACCAAAAAGAAGTCTGTCTACAGCAATGGAGCGACTCATATCAGTTGTCGAGTGCAAGTAGGTGAATATAGTTACACCTTTGCTTGGAGGATGTATTTACGGCAGAAGACCGTGCGTCGTCTCAACCGCAAGCGTCCTATTGGAGAGCGACTTAAGTTTAAGAGTAAATACCGTCTGGCACGGGAGATGCTTATTGAACTCAAGAGCTTCATCTCCAGGCGGCATCCCAGGGACAACAACCCGAAGTATTATCTGTGTACTGACTTATCTTTGTCACCACAGACCCTACTGAACTGGTATCAGAAGCGTTGGCCGATTGAAGTGGACTATTGGTATCTCAAACAGAGACTAGGATTAGGTGACTTTCGGCTGCACAGCTATGAAGCTATCCACAAGTGGTACTCTGTTGTCCATTTGGCGTTAACCTTCCTACAATGGCAGCTCTATGAGGCTCGTTCACGAGGTGAACCTTTAAACTCGGTGGCAGATGTTATTCAACTCCATCG
>CAZPRJ010000013.1:0-45119 GCA_964588805.1 uncultured Microcoleus sp.
TGAACTCTTGCTCCCCTTCTCCCCAAGGGAGAAGGGGCTGGGGGATGAGGGGCTGGGGGATGTTAGCGTAGCGGCACGCAGTGCGGGGCTGTCCGTGCAAACCTGACATGCTCCCCATGCCTAGAATCGGAACACCAATCCCAATCAGCTATTGTGGATTTCATGGGTACTGTTAGGTTTCTTTTAAACATGGGAAAATGGGGTGCAGGGAAACAGAAAAATCTTCTCATAACCAATCCTCACATCCAAAATCTAAAATTGTTCACAGCAGGAGAGTCGAAAAATCTAAAATCTAATAGTGAGGTACACCCAGAACCCAGGGTAAACCGACCGAGCAGGAAGCTTCCCTATTATTAGCAAAACCTGTTAGTCTTACAGCTTGGAATGGGTCTAACTCAAGAAAGTTTTAACAAACTCACCCATCCCCCGATAATTCCTTCAAAATGTTCTAAACGAATGCCAAATTCTTCAGTCCCCGTTTCCCCCACGCTAGATTGGCTTTATCGTGGAACGAGTGAAATTTTCCCTAATCAACCCGATTCTCAAGAGGCTAACGAGAATCTAGCTCAACGCTTACGGCAAACTGACCGTCCTTTACGCATCAAGTTAGGCATTGACCCCACCGGTGCAGATATCCATTTGGGCCATAGTATCCCGGTGCGAAAACTGCGAGCCTTTCAGGATGCAGGTCATACGGCTGTCCTGATTATTGGAGATTTTACCGCCCGAATTGGCGACCCTACAGGCAAATCTGATGTACGCCGTCAGCTTTCGGTGGATGAGGTAAAACAAAATGCTTTAACTTACCTCGATCAAGTCCGCCCCATTTTGGATTTTGACACCCCTGGACGGTTGGAAATTCGCTACAACTCAGAATGGTTGGAACCGTTGGGATTAGCGAAAATTTTAGACTTGTTGGCCACCATGACTGTAGGGCAGATGCTGGCCAAGGAAGGATTTGCCGAACGCTACAATCAGGGCAATCCTATTTACATTCACGAGTTTCTCTACCCGTTGATGCAGGGGTATGACTCAGTAGCCATCCAAGCGGATGTGGAATTGGGGGGGACTGACCAAAAATTTAATATTGCAGTGGGTCGAGATTTACAACGCCATTTCGGTCAAACCCCTCAGTTTGGCTTGCTCATGCCGCTTTTAATCGGGACGGATGGTGAGCAGAAAATGTCAAAATCCTTGGGGAATTATGTTGGGTTACGCGAAGATGCGCTGTCAATGTACTCCAAACTAGAGAAGATTCCGGATCATCTGATCGAGGAATATTTTGAACTCTTGACAAATTTGCCAATTGATGCGTTGCCCGAAAATCCCCGTGAACGTCAAAAATTGCTGGCTGTGAATGTTGTTACCCAGTACCACGGTGAAGCCGCAGCCCAGGAAGCGCAACAGGCCGCGATTCAGTTGACTCAAGGCAATGCTACGGCAACGGGGGATGCGGTGCCGGAATTTTCTTTATCTCAGGTGGAGTTTCCGGCGAAGCTATTTTATATCCTCAGTGCCAGTGGTTTGTGCAAAAGTAGTGGGGAAGGACGGCGACAGATCCAAGGGGGAGGTGTGAAGCTCGATGGCGATCGCATTTCGGATGTGAATCTCGATTTTGATTCACCCGCCGCCTTGAACGGTAAAGTGTTACAAGTTGGGAAAAATCGTTTTGTGCGTCTTGTGAGTTAAACTCAATTGGGCTTTTAAGGGTAACGTCTTGAGTAGTCAAACCGGATTGTCAATAACAGAACGCATCATTGTGCCGTTGGATGTCCCCAGTCTCGCAGAGGCAGAGGCGTTGGTGGAACAGTTGCCCCAAGTCTCTTTTTGGAAAGTGGGACTGGAACTGTTTGTCAGTGCTGGTTCAGACATTATTCGTATCCTAAAAGAGCGACAAAAGCGGATATTTCTTGACCTGAAGTTCCATGACATCCCGAATACAATGGCTGGAGCAACCCGTCAAGCAGCGAGTTATGGGGTGGATTTAATCACCGTTCATGCGACTGCCGGTCGGAATGCTCTCAAAGCAGTGGTTCTTGCTGCGGCAGAAGGAGCACAGCAGGCGGGATGTTCAACTCCCCAACTCATTGCGGTGACGCTGTTAACAAGTCTGACATCACGGGATTTAGCATTTGATTTGAAAATTCCTGTTGAATTACCGGAATATGCTTTACAGATGGCACTTTTGGCTCAAGAATCTGGATTGAATGGGGCTGTCTGTTCTCCGCAAGAAGTTGAACAATTGCGTCGAGTCTGCGGGGATGAGTTTTTGTTCGTTTGTCCGGGTGTGCGTCCCCAGTGGGCACAGGCGGGTGATCAAAAGCGAGCCATGACACCCTCGGATGCAATTGAAGCTGGTGCAGATTATTTGGTGATTGGGCGGCCGATTACGGCGGCATCTGAACCGGTGATGGCCTGGGAACGGATTTGTGAAGAGTTAGTGGCGATCGGTGGTTAGATTACCACTGATTTTAGGGTTGTTTGTGGCCT
The DNA here is from genome assembly GCA_964588805.1 of uncultured Microcoleus sp. Lineage (GTDB taxonomy): Bacteria > Cyanobacteriota > Cyanobacteriia > Cyanobacteriales > Coleofasciculaceae > CAZPRJ01. Next base: position 2,491 of record CAZPRJ010000013.1, read on the forward strand.
GCTGGTTTGTCCCTGGGCCGATTACCGCTATCCCCTCTCATCCTGGTTTAATCGCTCAATCATCTCGATGTCCTCAGGATGTGGAAACGTTGGCAGCTTGGATGCTTAAAGATTTACCGAGTTATGCCAATCGGGTAATGCAGCGATCGCGCCGCTTGAGCCGTCCCTATACTAGTAAAAGTTATGTGGTCGTGGCAGGACGTGCCGAATTAGAACCCCTAACTCTAGGCCCTGGTGTATACACACCTCCTGCTCCTACCACTGATTTACAACCTCCCCAACAACTTTTTTTTACCACGTTGGAGCGATACTATTCAGGAGGTAAAGCTTCTTATCGACAGCTTTATCATTGGTTATTTCTGACTCAAACGACAAACGGGTGGTATTTAGCTCTCATGTACTCCCGAATTGGTAATGCTCCAGAATCAGAAAAACCCCCAACACCTCCCTATGAAAGCAGTGAGGGCGTGGTTGGTCAAGCGGTACAAACCTGGTTGCGCGATTGTCGTGTGGGAGCGATTCGACGTTCAGAAAGCGATTCTCAAGATTAATCTTTTGGCTTTACTTTTAATAAAAAAGTTATCAGTATGAAAGTTTAGATACATTGGCAAATAATTGGCAGTTTAATTACAATTTCTGTCCCTAGACCTTCTATTGAATGGCATTGAATTTGACCCTTGTGTTTATCTACTATAATTTTGTGACTGATCGGCAATCCTAAACCCCTACCTGTTCCTAGAGGTTTGCGCGTAAAGAAGGGGTCAAATATTTTTGATTGAATCTCTACTGGCATACCACAACCATTATCTGCAATCCGGATAAGCACTTGGTTGCCTTCCACCACCTCAGTAGAAATTTTAATGGTTGGTAATGGTTCCTGCTGGAGGGTCAATAAAGTATCCGTAAGAGCGAGAGTCTCATTTTTATGACTCTGAATTCTATTACTTGATTCTTGGGATAGCATATACCCTAAACAATAAGAATTTTCTAGTGCATCAATGGCATTGCACAGAAGATTCATAAAAACTTGATTGACCTGACCGAGGTAACATTCAACGAGTGGGAGCCGACCATATTCTTTATAGATTTGAATTTTAGGACGCCCTGGTTTCTCTTTCAAACGATGCTCCAAGATAGTCAGCGTGTTATTTATACCCTCATGAATATTGGCTGGTCGGCACTCAACTTCATCAACATTAGAAAAGTATCGTAAAGACATCACAATTTCACAAATTCGCTCAGCACTTTCTTTCATCGAGTTGAGTAATTTTGGAAAATCTTGTGTGACAAATTCTAGGTCGATGGTTTTTTGGTATTCAGCAATTTCTGTGGTTGGAGTTGGGTAATATTTATTATAAAGCTTTAATAAGTGTAATAAATCTTGAACGTGTTCTTGAGCTGGTTGAATATTACCGTAAATAACGCTTGTAGGATTATTAATAGCTGGGATAATTCCAACCATTAGATGGCCTAATCTAGCCATTTTTTCTTTATAGACTAACTGGGCTTGAGTACTTTGCAGTGCTTGCAAAGCTAATTCTAGCTGAGTTGATTTGTCCTGCTCCAGTTCAGTTATTGAGCACAGGGCTTCCTCTAAATTTCTTAACTCTGTAGCTTGTTTAACGATTAATTTTTGTAAGTTTTCTACCTCGGAATTGATATTCATAGGCTCAAAATTCAAACACGACATAGTTAGTTTGCTCCTGTTAATACGTAACTTTAATTTGATTGATAATTGATTCTAATAAACGAGGGAATTGAATCGGTTTCTCCAGATAATCCTTTGCACCTAATTGCATCAGTTGGATATAATTCTCAACTTTTGTATTAGAGGTAAGAAAAATGAAAGGAATCTGGGCAATCCTTAAATCATGACACAATTCATTGAATAACCAAAAATCTTGTAACTCTAACCAATCAACGCTACAAACAATTAAGTTGGGGTTGTGAGTTTTGACTAGTTGAAATCCTTGTAAAATATTGCTGGCACTAAGAATGTCAAAATTTTGAGATTCTAGAAAATTAAAAATACTTGAACGAATCAAGTCATTCGCTTCAATAATTAGAATTAGTTCACTCATATTTGAAGTAAATCATCCGTAATTCTGGATACCTTGGTATAACTTAAAAACATTTTTACGATTTCATCAGTTTAACCTCCTTAAAATTTTCAAGTATTTTGTTTGATCGGATATGCTGAATCACAATCTGCTCTTTGGGATTTGAGATAAGTAGGCATTGGATGGTGGCGAAGTTGGTTAATTCTTTGATGAATTAATGCATAGACTTTTTGTTTATCTTTGTAGTTCAAGGTAACGATTTGTTCTATGTGTGAATAATCTTCTTCAGAGTCTATAAGTAAAAATCGGTTGGGAATTTGCTTTAATATGTAGTTTAATAAACTTTTCCGAAAGGCGGGATTTCTAAACAGTAATTTGTAAGTTTGGTGAGGATGCATATCGGCTAAATTCTTCAGCTCTTTATTGACTTTAAGCCAAGTGATATTTAAAAGTTCCATACTCATTGAATTCCTCTACCAAAAACTATCTAATTGGATGAAGAGTAGAAGCAAGCCCTGAAAAATTTATTAATTAAAAGCCCTAAAAATGTAAATGCTTTTAGTGAGGTAAAGCAACGGGATAATTAGGCTCAACCTGAGATTTGATTAACTGGGTAAATTTCTCAAGTGTAAAGAACTTATCGATGCAATGACTGGCTCCTAACTTCTCAGCTTGAGCGCATTCTTTATCCGTTAAGGCAGCAGCATAAACAATGATAGGAATTGTCGTTGTGTGTTGATGTTCGCGTAAGTGTTTCAAGATTTGATAACCATTTAAAGCCTGCATTCTAAGGTCACAAATAATTAAATCTGGTATTTGTTCCTTCGCTAACTTCAAACCTACGTGTCCTAAATTTGTACCAATCACCTCCCATCCCTTGTTACTGAGTAATTTTAAAAGGAGTTCTAGAAACACTTCATCATTATCAATGATCAGAATTTTATTCATCATCGGTTGGATTTGCATGAGTAAATTTAACCTGATTGACCTGGAAATAGACGTAGAACCATGAAGATACCTTAAATCCAAAAATGAATTTTGTTTTCTAGAGTATGTTGGTAAGTTCGTAAACGCCTAGCTTATAAAATTCAGTGCCAACTGAATTTTTTTTCACCCAAATATGGCTTGAGTTAGCCGAGCTTCTTCAGCCTCAATCAACTTTGGACAAAAAGTATATTTTAGGTTAGATGAAAAAAGTGAAAATTTTAGGAAACTGAAGCAGTTTTTCGAGTAAAATTTAAGTCACTTCTAAGGTTTCTGGTTCCCAACCTACAGCCCGTGCTATCTGGTGAGTCAGTAAGACGGGATTGAAAGGTTTAGCAATTGCGGTTCGTACTCCCAACTGCGCTAATTGCTGCCGATTAAACTGATAAGCAATTGCCGTTAACAAAATGACGGGGATATGCCGAGTGACAGTATTAGACTGAAGCTGCCGCAAGAAAGAAAATCCATCCATCTCAGGCATCATCACGTCTAGGAGGATAACATCCGGTTGCTCTGTCTGTGCCTTGAGCAATCCATCCCAGCTTGAACTTGCAGGCAAGACATTCCAGCCACCGAGTGTCTCCAAGCAAGTTTGTACAACCTCCCGCACATGCGCCTCATCATCTACAATTAAAATTTGTTTGGTGGCCATGACCACTTTTAGTGTTGTGTTCATTCATAAAACCTTCTATCCAAAGGGTAGATGCACCCCCTTGGTTTAATACAGCTCAGAGCGAATGCTCAGTGAGTTCTGTCCTAAAGGTAGAAGGAAAAAGTGAAAATTTTCTGAAATGGCAACACTTTTAGGGAAAAAATTGTAGTGAACTACCTACGCCGATTCTTCGGGTGAGGCTTGGGACTTCTCGCGAATCTAGCTAAAAATGTACTTACAGATTCCAACCCAATACTTGTGCGATTTGGAAAGGCAGTTGCACCGGGTCAAACGGCTTCGTGATGACTCCTGCTATCCCTAGCTGAGCAAATTGCTCTTTATCTTGAGGCTGTACCTTAGCAGTCAGTAAGAGGACAGGTATGGCCTGGGTCGTTGGATGGGCTTGTAACTGTTGAAAGATAGTAATACCATCCATTTCAGGAAGGGATACGTCTAGAAGAATAGCATCCAGTTTTTGATTCTGGGCTTGGTTCAACCCTTCAGCACCACTGCCGACCGTTATAACTTCCCAATTACTAAGGATTTCCAAGCAAGCCTGAACTACTTCTTGGATACGTTGTTCATCATCAATCACTAGAATTCGCTTGTTTGTCATGCAGGGAAGTCTTCTAATCAAAGGATTTGTTGCAGGATTGATACTGAGTATCTCTAGCTAGAGTGAGACAACCCACTCTACTAAGCGGATGCATTCAAATTGCATAAATCCGGTTGTGGGAGAGTAGAAGTGATGCAGCTTGTTACTGAATGGATTTCATTAATGGGTATTGCTGAATTACGGTCTGAACGATGGTGGCCAATACAACAAAGCCGAGTAAACTATTCGAGTAGTTGCGACCTGGCTCACCAATATTTCATTACGCCGCATTCAGCAGGACGCAATCTAAGCCCTATTTCAAATCAGCAATCCCTGTTAATGAGCTTACTACTGCCTAAAAGACGAGTTTATCTATCACCATTGACCAAAAAAGAACTTTGGGGAGTGATCTGAAACACATATACTTTGTAATATCTATCCTAGAGTAGATGCAATTTTTCATATAATTAGCTCAGAGTGGATGCTAAATGAATTCTGTCCAAGGTTAGGAAGAAAAAGTGAAAATTTGCTGAAGAGGCAAAACCTTGAGAGAAAAAGCGCAACACAATACTCTATACTTTGCGTGGTCACAATTAGTTTTTGTCCTGTAAAGTGCTAGGCAAGCACAGAGCTAGTCAACGGCGATCGCGCACAGCACCAGGTAAGATTCTGTACTCTGCTAGTTTTATCTCACCCAAAAACTAGAAGCACATAAGAAAAAGATGACTCGAATTTTTATCGTCCTAGCTGCTATTTTAGGAGGCTTAGCCGTTGCAGGTGGGGCTTTTGCCACCCACGCCTTAAGAGAGAAGCTAACGGAACGTGCCTTAGAAATTTTTGAGACGGCTACTCGTTATCAGATGTATCATGCCCTGGCAATATTGATGGTAGCAGTGTTGATGAGTCGCGCAGAAACAGCACACACTCTCCTAGTGGTATCGGGTTTAGCGTTTTTCGCCGGGATTACTTTATTTTGTGGCAGTTTATATGGAATTAGTTTAAGTGGGATTAAGGGGCTCGGTGCGATCGCGCCTTTTGGAGGTGCTGCTTTTTTAATCGGTTGGGGTTGCCTGTCCGTCGCTGCTTTGAGTTTTAAATAGCTGGAAAATAGGAGTCAGGAGAAGCGCGTGGGCGGCTGTTTGGTAAATTGCAATTTAGGATACTCAGCTTGATAAGTGCTGAACAAATTTTTGATGTTCCGGACTCGATAAGCTGTTTTGTAAAACTTCCAGAACGGTTGCTAAATTTCCAGCCAACAACGCAGGACAATCTAACCCTAACCCCGGAAAAATCTCCGAGTAAATGATGCTTTCTTCATTCCTAGGGAGTTCAACATATTCACCCTCTTTCAAGCTAAACCAATTGAGTTGGCGATCGCGAACACGCCAGACAAGATATTCTTGAACTTGATTGCGTCGATAAGCTCGTAATTTATCATGCAAATCATAAGAGGCACTAGAAGCAGCAATTTCCACCACTAATTCCGGCGCACCTTCAACATAATCATCCTCACTAATTGTCGATTGTCCCCCGCTTTCAATTCTTAATAATGCATCCGGTTGGGCTTCATTGTCTGCATCCAGTCTGACTGTAGTGTTGTCTGCTAATTGCACACCAGGAGTTGCAGCCCAATAAAGTCCCAGCCAAGTCATAATTCGAGCATGGGGTTCTCCGTGGGCTTTGAGTCGTAAAGGGGATGCCATGTAAACTACTCCCTCGATTAATTCAGCTTTTTTGAGATTAGGCATCGCTTCATAGCGCCGCTCAAACTCCGCACGAGTTAGGCGATCGCCATTTTCTAGGGGAGGGATAGTAGAAAGAAGAGTAGTTTGAGATTTTGAATCAATTTGAGTCATCAGATTTATCAGTTGCAATCTCTAAACTGAAGCCATCAACCCATCAAAGTAGACATCAAACTAAGACCCCTGATTCTTCTGAAGATTGCTGGCGCGATCGCAACTCTAAATAAACCAATAAAGCATTAATATCTGCCGGATTAACGCCACCAATTCGTGATGCCTGACCAATGGTTAAAGGTCTGACTTTCGAGAGTTTTTCTCGCGATTCTTTAGATAATGTTTCAATCGTTCCATAATCCAAATCGGGCGGTAACGGCCGATTCGCTTGACGAGAAATGGCATCAATTTGATTTTGCTGACGCTGAAGATAACCGGAGTACTTAATATCAATTTCCGCGCCTTCTCGTTCTGCTTGCTTGAGTTCCTGATTTCCAAGTCCGAAGCGGTCTAAATCAACATAATGGAATCCCGAACGTCGCAGCAAGTCAGCTAAAGTAATAGAACCTTTGATTTTTTGCTGGGTATCAGAGGCGATCGCTTTTCCTAGTTCCTCGTGTTCCTTAACTCGGAATTCCTGAAGTCGTTGTTTTTCCGCCTCAATCTTCGCTTGTTTTTGCGTATAGAGTTCCCAGCGTCGGTCATCAAGCAATCCAATTTCTCGCCCTAACGGGGTGAGACGCCGATCTGCATTATCCGATCGCAACAGCAAACGATACTCAGAACGACTCGTCAGCATCCGGTAAGGTTCTCTGAGGTCTTTGGTACACAAATCATCAATCAGCGTACCAATATAACTACCCTCACGCGGCAGCACAATCATGTCCTGATGCCGAACGTAACGCACCGCATTAATTCCAGCAATTAGCCCTTGTGCGGCGGCTTCTTCGTAACCGGTCGTGCCATTAATTTGCCCTGCACAAAATAGCCCTGCTACCTTCTTTGTCATCAGTGTCGGGTAACACTGAGTTGCTGGCAGATAGTCGTACTCCACCGCGTATGCAGGACGTAGCATCGTGCAATGTTCTAAACCGGGGAGTGTGCGTAACATTTGTAACTGCAACCCCTCTGGCAAACCTGTCGAAAATCCCTGAATGTACAATTCTGGAATTTCCCGTCCTTCCGGTTCAATAAAAATTTGGTGGCTTTCCTTATCAGCAAAGCGCACAATCTTATCTTCAATACTCGGACAATAGCGTGGCCCTTTAGCATCCACCCAGCCCCCATAAACGGGCGATAAATGCAAATTTTCCCGGATTATGTGATGAGTTTCGGCGGTTGTGCGGGTGAGATAGCAATTCATTTGCTCCCGTTCCACCCAAACTTCAGGGTCAAAGCTAAACCAGCGTACCGCTTCATCCCCAGGTTGCGGTTCCATCTTGCTGTAATCGACTGACCGCTTATCCACCCGTGCAGGAGTACCCGTTTTCAGCCGTCCCGTCTCAAATCCTAGTTGATTCAGGGTTTCCGTTAAGCCTACTGCTGCAAATTCTCCAGCGCGTCCGGCTGACATGGACTTATTTCCCACCCAAATGCGCCCACCTAAGAATGTACCGGTTGTGAGTACAACGGTGGGCGCTTGGAATCCTACCCCAAAGTAAGTCTCAACACCAATAACCTCATCATTGGCTCCCAGCATCAAATCTGTGACCATTCCTTCGCGAATTGTCAAGTTTTCCTGGTTCTCGACAATTCCTTTCATGATGGCTGCATATTCCCGCTTATCCGTCTGTGCCCGCAAAGCCCAAACAGCCGGCCCTCGTGAGGAGTTGAGGACTCGTTTTTGCAGGTAGGTGCGATCAGCCATTTTGCCAATTTCCCCACCGAGGGCATCTACCTCGTGTACTAACTGGGATTTGGCAGGTGCACCGACTGCTGGGTTACAAGGTTGCCAAGCAATTTTGTCTAGGTTGAGGGTAAGTAGTAAGGTACGGCAGCCTAGTCGTGCTGACGCGAGGGCGGCTTCACATCCGGCATGACCGGCACCAACAACGATGACATCAAAGGAATCTAGGATTTCTACTGGGGAAGTAATGGTCATGGTTAAGCGTTTGAGTTACAAAGACTCATGCTTAATTTTAACGGTTAGAATTGGCTCTCTTGCAATTAAGCAGGCAGAGCAAAATCTAGCATACAAATTGAATATCGACTTTCTCTTAAAAATATCAGGGCGCTTTGTATGATTTCTTTTTATAAATTAGGGCGTTTCTTTTGTTTTTTTCTTGGAGTAGAGCGTAAGCTATCTTGAACCTCTACTCACACTCAGATGATCGCCTCCTCATGCCAATTGCTTAAAAAAACTTCACAATCCTACCGAAGACCCGCCCGAAGAAGCCATAATGCCGAAAAACACGGTTGGATACAGATCAGTGAAGTACTTTTTTCTCTCCGATGGATGGATGGTCGGTCGAGTTTGGGAGTTCGGAGGACTTTGGGACGTCAATGCTTGGCGGCGCGAACCCGATATTCAAAAAATCAACCTGGGTATCGTCGAGCAAGGGGAGAAAATGTGGCTCTATCGAGTCGAAGATGCCGTTCTCATGGTGGAAGTCAAACCTATGCCTAATGCCTCTTCCCATTCTGCACAAACCATTGGTCAAGTCGTTCTCAAGCGTTTGATTACTGCAGAGCAAGCGCTAGAGCGATTAGCCACAGCCCAGGCTTGGTTCAATCCCATCTCTATGGAATAGTAGTAATTATTCTTAAGAACGTGAAGCTGAGTTATTCCTAAACCTGGGAGTAGAACTCCCTAACTAGCTTGCAATCGGTTCTAACAATAGTTACACTTCTTTAAACAATACTAAGTTTCACGGACGCTAAGTTCGCAAAACTACGTTACCTCACCCAGAGTTCCTAAAAAAAACTCTACAAGGGTAGCGTCAAATTCTAACATCTTCCGAAAAGAAGCACTGAAGTAGAAACTTTAACCGAGGAGGAGCGTAGTCAATGGGACTACCCTGGTACAGAGTACACACAGTTGTCCTGAATGACCCAGGCCGGCTGATTGCTGTACACTTGATGCACACTGCTCTCGTGGCAGGTTGGGCTGGTTCAATGGCCCTATATGAATTGGCAATTTTCGATCCAAGCGATCCCGTATTAAACCCCATGTGGCGTCAGGGTATGTTCGTCATGCCCTTCATGGCTCGTTTGGGCGTCACCCAGTCTTGGGGAGGTTGGAGCATTACGGGCGAAACGGCTGTCGATCCAGGTTTCTGGTCGTTTGAAGGCGTTGCCGCCGCTCACATCGTTCTTTCTGGACTTTTGTTCCTAGCTGCTTGCTGGCACTGGGTCTACTGGGATTTAGAACTGTTCAGAGACCCCCGCACCGGGGAACCGGCGCTCGACTTGCCAAAAATGTTTGGCATTCACCTGTTCTTGTCTGGTCTACTTTGCTTTGGCTTTGGTGCCTTCCACTTAACTGGATTATTTGGTCCGGGGATGTGGGTGTCTGACCCCTATGGTCTGACGGGTCACGTCGAACCTGTAGCACCTGCATGGGGACCAGAAGGATTTAATCCTTTTAACCCAGGTGGCATCGTCGCTCACCACATTGCCGCCGGTATTGTCGGTATTATCGCGGGCTTGTTTCACTTGGCTGTACGACCCCCTGAGCGATTGTTCAAAGCGCTACGGATGGGAAATATCGAAACCGTACTCTCCAGCAGTATTGCTGCCGTCTTCTTTGCTGCATTTGTAGTAGCCGGTACGATGTGGTACGGCAGTGCCGCAACACCCATCGAACTGTATGGGCCGACTCGCTATCAGTGGGACCAAAGTTACTTCAAGCAAGAAATTGACCGCCGCGTACAAGCTCAGTTGGCCTATGGAGCGAGTGCTTCCGAAGCCTGGGCAACGATTCCTGAAAAGTTGGCATTCTACGACTACGTAGGCAACTCTCCCGCTAAGGGTGGTTTGTTCCGTGCCGGCCCGATGGACAAAGGTGACGGAATTGCCCAAACTTGGTTAGGTCATCCGGTATTTACGGATGGAGAAGGACGGGAATTAACGGTACGTCGTCTCCCCAACTTCTTTGAAACCTTCCCTGTAGTCTTGACCGATGCCAATGGCGTGGTTCGTGCGGATATTCCATTCCGTCGAGCAGAATCTAAGTACAGTTTCGAGCAAACTGGCGTTAGTGTCAGCTTCTACGGAGGGGCTTTAAATGGTCAAACATTTGAAGACGCAGCGAGGGTGAAGAAGTATGCCCGTAAGGCTCAATTGGGTGAACCCTTCGACTTTGATACGGAAACCTTAAACTCTGATGGTGTGTTCCGTACCAGTCCACGGGGTTGGTTCACCTTTGGCCATGCTGTGTTTGCCCTACTGTTCTTCTTTGGCCACATTTGGCATGGCTCTCGTACTCTCTTCCGTGATGTGTTTGCTGGAGTAGAGGCAGATATGGAAGAGCAAGTCGAATGGGGTCTGTTCCAGAAGGTGGGCGACAAGTCCACTCGCCGAAAAGAACCTGTATAGAACAGCGGTTTTTGGAAGCAAAAAGGTAAAAGATTTGAGTATGAAGTGTGAAGTGAAGGCTGAATAAGCAGTTTTTACACTTCATACTTCATTAATTGAAGTTGACTCAAATGATTGTTCCAGTACCTTTTTACTTTTTCATTAACATTTCATTAACTGGGCAAGGTAGACTGGTAGTTAAGAGATAGGAAGGAAATATTTGACATGGAAAGCGTTGCTTATATCTTCATATTGGCTTGTGCGATCGGTGTCCTCTTTTTTGCGATCGCCTTTCGAGAACCCCCTCGGATTGAAAAGTAATTGTTAACCGCGAACTGCTAGCTCGTACGGAGCTATTACAGTTACGTGAATACACAACTTTACAGCTCTATTGGATACCCTGAGCCGCATTAGTCTATTGGTTTCTTTCCGTGAGAAAATCAGATAGACGAACAACGGCTCAGGTTTTCGCATACATTATCCGGCTCAGAGCTTCTTTTCCAGCAAGCTGCCTCTAGCTCCACTCAGCTCCCAAAGGACTGTTTATTATGCGATGCCCTTATTGTCAGCACACTGACAGCCGAGTTCTCGAATCCCGTTCAACGGAAGCGGGACAAAGTGTTCGCAGGCGTCGGGAGTGTTTGCGGTGTAAACATCGCTTCACCACCTACGAACGGATTGAATTTGTGCCTGTCACTGTGATCAAGCGTGATGGGAAGCGAGAATCATTTGACCGCTCCAAATTATTACGGGGAATTGTCCGCGCCTGCGAAAAAACAGGTATTGCTCAAAGACGACTCGAAGACTTAGTAGATGAGATTGAGTCGGAATTACAACAGCAATTTGGACGGGAAGTGAATACCAATGAAATTGGCGAGTTAGTGCTACGGTATCTGCGAGACGAAAGTGAAGTCGCTTACGTGCGATTTGCTTCTGTCTATCGTCAGTTTAAAGGGATTAGAGATTTTGTCGAAACCTTAGATCATCTCAAAAATCAGGGCGATTTAACGGAATCGGAAAACTCTCAAGCTTCACACCCTGTCTCCAGCGAACAACAGCATCACGAAACGCCTAGATCTATGATGATGCCCTCCTAAGACGGGGGTTGATTTTTCCATAACTAGGTCATCACTGGCAAACCCAAGCGAGTGATCTATTTACCTGTGTTTATGCTCAACCCAGTAGAGACCTTTTCCCTATGCCCTTTTCGCGGTTCCCCTTCAAAGTGTGTGCTGTGAGTTATAATTAACTGTCTGGACTTTATTAAATCTTTTAAAATAAGGTAGAGACGAAGCGATGTAAGTGTAGGCAGAACTCTGCCCATGTACTGGTACATCGACAGGAGGCATATTCATATTTACGGAGATAAAACTAGGAAACGCAACGCACATGCTCAGTCAGAAACAAAAACCCGCTATAGATATTGGCTTCACTCACGACGATTTCGCCGCCCTTCTCGATCAATACGATTATCACTTTAGCCCTGGTGATATTGTCGCTGGTACCGTATTCAGTTTGGAGCCGAGAGGTGCCCTGATTGACATTGGTGCTAAGACTGCAGCATATATCCCGATTCAGGAGATGTCAATCAATCGCGTTGACAGTCCTGATGAAGTTCTACAGTCCAACGAGACACGGGAATTTTTCATTCTGACTGACGAGAATGAAGATGGACAATTAACGCTCTCGATTCGCCGCATTGAGTATATGCGGGCTTGGGAACGGGTTCGGCAGCTCCAAAACGAGGATGCGACTGTCCGCTCTTTGGTTTTCGCGACCAACCGGGGTGGAGCTTTGGTGCGAATTGAGGGGCTACGTGGCTTTATTCCCGGTTCTCACATCAGCACTCGCAAACCCAAGGAAGATTTGGTGGGAGAAGAACTCCAATTAAAATTCCTAGAGGTTGACGAAGACCGGAATCGTCTGGTACTTTCACACCGTCGTGCGTTAGTCGAGCGTAAGATGAATCGCCTAGAAGTCGGTGAAGTGGTGATCGGTTCCGTTCGAGGAATTAAGCCCTATGGTGCCTTCATTGACATTGGTGGAGTCAGTGGATTGCTGCACATTTCAGAGATTTCCCACGATCATATTGATACGCCTCACAGCGTTTTCAATGTCAATGATGAAGTGAAGGTCATGATCATTGACTTAGATGCAGAAAGAGGGCGGATTTCTCTATCGACTAAACAGTTAGAACCTGAACCCGGAGACATGATCAATAACCGGGAACGAGTCTACGAAAAGGCAGAAGAAATGGCAGAAAAGTATCGTGAGAAGATGCTTGCTGCGGCTCAACAACCTCCAGAGGGTGAGTCTGAACCTGAAGCGTCTTCTGAGTCTTCCGAGGAAGTGGTTGAAGAAGAATTTCCCGCAGCAACTGACGACGAAGAATAAATTGATGGAAACAGTGTGTTGTGTTGGACACACTCAACTTTTCGGTAGGTGAAGAGGGAATTTCCCTCTTTTCTTTTTTTATAGCTCAACAATTCGCTAAGTCATTATTGGTTGAAAAAGGAGTGCAATTGATTGGTCGTTATTCACTGTCGGGATGTAATATTCCCTAATATCCAAGCCATCATTTTTGACAAAGACGGCACCCTAGAAGATTCTCAAGTCTTTTTAAGAGAATTGGGGCAGAAGCGATCGCGACTCATTGATGCTCAAATTCCCGGAACTGGAGAACCGCTATTGATGGCATTTGGCATTGATGGAGAAAAACTCAACCCGACGGGATTAATGGCAGTGGGTAGTCGTCGTGAAAATGAAATTGCGGCGGCGGCTTATATTGCTGAGACAGGACGAGGTTGGCTAGAATCTTTAGCGATCGCACACAATGCCTTTGAAGAATCTGACCGATATCTCAAAGATGCTATCAATACCTCACCCCTATTTGCGGGTAGTTTAGAAGTCCTAAAATTGCTCTCAGACGCGGGATTAAAACTAGGAATTTTATCCGCCGCCACCACTGCCAGCGTACAAGCCTTTGTCAAACGACATCAACTTGAACCTTACATCCAGTTGCAGCAGGGTGTTGATGAGGGGCCAAGTAAACCCGATCCGGCACTGTTTCTCCAGGCTTGCCAAACTCTGGGTGTAGCACCGGCCTCAACCTTAATGGTAGGAGATTCTGCGGGTGATATTGAAATGGCACAACGTGCAGGTGCAGCAGGCTGTATCGGTATCTGTTGGGGGATGCCAGAAGCGGCGCATTTAGAAGCAGCAGATGTCACCATTTCTCAACTAGATGAACTTCAAGTCATTGAATCCTAGAGAAGGATAAATTATAAACTAGTGCCAGAAGTCAGAAGGCAGGAGACAGAAGGCTCTCAACGCAGTAAATTTGTATAGTAAGCTTTTTAAAGTCGTAAGTTATTTCCGCCCGACTGTACTAGGAAATCTGAGAAGTTTCTTCCAACAGTTCTAAATCTTGAAGCAAACGCAGAGCAGACTTATAAGCTTCTTCGGTTAACTCTTGCCGTTCTTTATTATTTTCTATGAGATCATCTACTAATAATCGCAAACAACCAATCATCGGGTTGAGATGGTTACGAATTTCATAGGACGATTGAATCAAAGCCTCCTTGGTTGCTACATTCATCGCTTGATTAACATCTTGATCAAACTGCATGAAATACAGACGAGTGTAGTAACCATTTTGTTTAAGTAATTCCTCATGCGTACCGAGTTCTACGACTCGCCCTTTTTCCATAACCGCGATTTGATCGGCTTTTTGGATTGTAGACAGACGATGAGCAATGACAATCGATGTACGCTCACGACAGAGTTCTTCAATCGCTTGTTGTACTAATCGCTCAGAGACTGTATCCAAGGCACTTGTGGCTTCATCCAAAATCAGAATATCAGGATTACGCAACAACGCCCGTGCGATCGCAATTCGTTGCCGTTGTCCTCCCGATAACAGAATACCTCGATCGCCTAATGCTGTATCAAATCCCTGCGGTAACTGCACAATAAATTCATAAGCATTCGCTCGTTTAGCTGCTGTAATAATCTCTTCTTCGGTTACTTTTTCTAATCCATAGGCAATGTTATAGCGAACCGAATGATTAAACAAAAACGTATCTTGACTAACAATTCCCATCGCCTGTCTCAGCGAATGAATCTCAAATTCCCTTAAATCTTCGCCATCAATTGTAATGCGTCCCTCAATCGGGTCATAAAATCTCGGTAATAAATCTGCCATTGTTGACTTACCTGCACCAGAAGCACCCACAAGTGCCAGAGTTGTTCCTTTAGGAATCCATAAATCAACTCGATCTAAGACTAAACTTTCATGTCCAGGATACGCAAAAGACACACCTTCCCAGCGAATACCCTGTTTGATTTTTTGATAAATATTTACACCATTAGCCATGAATGGTTTGTTATCTCGTCGCAAAAAATCCACTACAAGTTGAGTACTCGGAGATGCATTCGCAAATTGGCTTCTTTGGGAATTGAGCTGACTAACTACGGGCAAGGCTCTAAACAGGACGTATAAATAAATCAGTAAAACGGTTAAAACAGAATCTATCTGTTGTTGAAAAAATGCTTTCCCTAAAAATACAATTCCCAACAGAGCAAAAGTTCCCGCTACTTCATTAATCGGCCCCACCATATCATAGTTAATTTGAGCTTTTTGATCGGCTTGTTCTCGTTCATCAATATATTGTTCTAATCTTCGATATTCATACTCTTCACGACCTACAGATTTTATCAGTCTTATTCCGGTCAGCATTTCAAATAAAGCTGTCGAGTAATCTTTTGACTTCTCTGATAAAGTCTCACCAAAAGCCCTAGAACGTCTAATTAAATATTGATTAATAACAGCAACTATTAATAATAAAACTGAAGCGGCTAAACTAAGCTTCCAAGATATAGATATTAATATACAAACAAATACAAAAATAGTGATAGAAGTTGTAAAAATATTAATAGCAATTCGTATAGCAATGGCAGTTCGAGTTATTTCATTGCCAATCCGGTTAATAATATCTCCAATTTTAGTTTTAGAAAAAAAATCTAAATCTATCTCTAAAATCAATCGGATTCCTTCATCTCGAATATCTCTAATTAATCGCCGAGATAAGTAGGATGAAACCACTGAATTTAGAAAAACAGCAAAATTTTTTAGGACTATAGCTAGAACAACAACTGCAACCATAATCAAAAGATTATGACTTCCCTGCTCATCATTAAAAATTGAGAGGAATTTTTGCAAAATAGGTGGGCTTCCAGGCAAACTGAGATCATCTTTCCCCAATAATCCCAAAACTAAAGGCACAATCAGAGTTGTACTGACACCATTAGAAAGAGCGATGGAAAAACCAATGAGAATTGTAAGAATAACTAAACCAGGATAACGTAGTGCATATTTCAGAAGGAGCTGGTTAGAAGACATAACAGAGGGAATCCTCTAATGATAAAAAGGTTATTGGTCAGCTAAACTTGCCTCTCGAATACTGAAAGTAGTCCGAAAGGAAAATGATTCAAAACGCTTTTCCATCCAGGAAAAATTTTAATCAATCAACTCCAAACGACCAGTTTGAAGGTCATCAAAGATGCGATTGATTTGGTTACGACTCTCGTCGGTCACTTGATACTCACGAAGGAATAGCGTGACTAGCTGTAGATGCTCTAGACGGCTCAATTGCCCGGTTTTAAGAATTCGATCTACGAGAGGTTTAATCGTTAGACTGGAATGATTCTGATGGTTTCCTGCCATTGGCGGCTAGTCGGGTGTTGGCTAACTATTACCTGAATTATTCTCTCTTAAGATAATCGGCTAGGCATGAATATGTCATCTTGGGGTAGAAAGTAAATAAAGTTATGGTTAAAGATAATGGCTATAACCCTCTCTATATTGGGGGTTAAATCAGTTCAGCCGTTAGTTTTTGAAACTTGTTTTAACAAGAGAGTATTCATGATGCAGGTCATTCGACTTCCAGCACTGTCTGACAACTATATTTTTTTGCTCCATGACCCCCAGCACAACATCGCCGCAGTCGTTGACCCGGCAGAAGCTCAACCCGTGCTAAAGTGCCTAGACGAACTGCAAGCCCAGTTAGTCACAATTTTTAACACCCACCACCATAGTGATCATGTTGGCGGCAATCGGCAGTTGATGCAACGTTTTCCGGATGTGTGTGTGTACGGCAGCGATCGCGATCGTGGTAGAATTCCAGGACAACAGGTGTTTTTACAAGAAGGCGATCAGGTAAAGTTTGCCGATAGAATTGGCCAAGTGCTATTCGTTCCGGGACATACCAGTGGACATATTGCCTACTACTTTCCCTCAGCCGTAGAAGGTGAAGCGGGTGAACTTTTTTGTGGCGATACCTTATTCGCAGGCGGTTGTGGCAGGCTGTTTGAAGGGACACCAACCCAAATGGTCGATTCTTTGAGTAAGCTTAAAGCCTTACCAGATAACACGCGAGTCTGGTGTGCTCATGAATATACCCTAAAAAATCTCCAATTTGCCCTCACGGTAGATGCCGAGAACCCCGACTTACAAACTCGATTTGCTCAAGTTAAATCGGCACGTCAACGCTCAGAGGCAACTATACCCTCTTCAATCGGCATTGAAAAGCGTACTAATCCCTTTTTACGTTGGGAAGAGCCAGCTCTACAAGCGGCTGTGAAGTCTTCTAAACCCATCCAAACCTTTTCTCGGCTACGGGGTATGAAGGATCGATTTTAAATCGAATGGCGCTGAAATAACTCGGTTCGTAGTCGGCACTTTAGTGCCTCAAGCGCTCTCATCGCTTACTACAAACTGGTAATTAGCATTTATCTTGTATAGTCCATTCTCCCCCGCTCCCCCGCTCCCCTGCCCCTCCGCTCCCCCGCTCCAATCGGGAATTGGGTTGCGATCACTCCCCGATTTTTCGTATGATGAAATGTTCTAGATTATCACCACTGTTCAACGACGTCAGTACCTCAAATAACGACCTATGGCCAAACAAGTGCAATTAGTTTTAAAAGAAGATGTTAGCAAGCTGGGAAAAAGCGGCGATTTAGTAGACGTGGCTCCCGGCTACGCTCGCAATTATCTAATTCCTAAAGGAATCGGAGTGGTTGCCACCCCTGGCATTCTCAAGCAAGTTGAACGCCGCAAAGAGCAAGAACGGCAGCGCTTGTTAGAAGAAAAACAGCAGGCCGAAGCCCGCAAGACAGCTTTAGAAACCATTGGTCGCTTTGTTATCCGCAAGCAAGTGGGTGAAAACGAAGCCATTTTTGGCACCGTTACTACTCAAGAAGTGGCAGATGAAATTCAATCCGCCACAAACCAAGAGGTAGACCGCAGGGGAATTACATTACCGGATATTGGTAAACTGGGCTTCTATAAAGCCGACATTAAACTGCATCCGGAAGTCACAGCAACAGTAGAGATTCAAGTGGCAGCTCAATAGTTAATTTTCTGTGACTAATGTTCTACTGCATTAGTTGTGATGGTTTGTTAGTGAGCGATGAGAGCGAATTGAGCGCTTACTACAAGCATGGCAGAAAGACTTAATACAGGATAAGGATACAGGGGTTGAGTGGTGCTTCTATGGCTACTCAACCCTTCAGTTTGTTAAGGTAGATACCCCTGACTTTTTAAATTCCAAATTCAAAATCCCAAGTGGATAATTTTTAAGTTGAAGTTCTAACCCCTGACTCCTGACTCCTGACTCCTGACCCCTACTTTCAAGCTAGACTAATTTGAATTCCTATTTCCTTGGCTATGACTCAAGAGCTGAATTTTTCTGCATTTAGCAACATTCTCCCCCCTCAAAACGTTGATGCTGAGGAGTCAATCCTTGGAGGCATTTTAGTAGACCCTGAAGCCATTGGTCGAGTGGCTGATATTCTGCGTCCAGAAGCCTTTTATATCAATACCCATAAGGAAATCTACAAAGCGGCTTTAACACTTCATAGTCAAGATAAACCCGTGGATTTCATGAGTGTTACGACTTGGCTGTATGATCATGAACTACTAGAGCGGGTGGGGGGACAGAGCAAGCTAGCAGAATTGGTTGAGCGCACGGTATCAGCCGTTAACGTTGACCGATACGCGGCCTTGGTCATGGACAAGTACCTCCGTCGCCAGCTTATCCAGGCAGGTAACGAGATTGTTCAGCTTGGATATGAGACATCCCTGGATTTAGAAACCGTTTTTGACCAAGCTGAACAAAAGATTTTTGGACTCACTCAAAAACGTCCACAACAAGGACTTGTACCCATTTCCGATACCCTCATTGCCGCTTTCCAAGAAATTGAAACTCGTCATGAGGGGATGGCCTTACCAGGTGTTACGTCTAATTTCTATGACCTCGATGCTATGACGGGGGGCTTTCAGCGTTCTGACCTGATTATTGTGGCAGGTCGGCCGTCAATGGGAAAAACTAGCTTTGCTTTGGCGATGGCCCGTCATATTGCTGAGAAAGCGGCGGTAGCTATTTTTAGTTTGGAAATGTCGAAAGAGCAGTTGGTGCAGCGATTGTTGGCCAGCGAGGCAGGCATTGAAAGTAATTATCTGCGGACGGGGCGGATTAGCCAAAATCAGTGGGGAGATTTGAGTTTAGCTCTTGGCGCTTTGTCGGAGTTGCCAATTTATATTGACGATACAGCTAATCCTACAGTGATGCAAATGCGATCGCAAGTGCGGCGTTTGCAGGCGGAAAAGGGGGGCAGGTTAGGATTAGTTTTAATCGATTACCTACAATTAATGGAAGGTAGTGGCAGTGAAAATCGAGTACAAGAATTATCTCGGATTACCCGCTCCCTCAAAGGTTTAGCCCGCGAACTGAATGTCCCGGTGATTGCCCTATCTCAGCTCAGTCGTGGGGTGGAGGCTCGCACGAATAAAAGACCGATGATGTCCGATTTAAGGGAATCTGGCTCGATCGAGCAGGACGCGGATTTAATTATTATGCTCTATCGCGACGAGTACTATAACAGCGATACACCCGATAGAGGCGTGACTGAAGTGATTATCACCAAACACAGAAACGGCCCAACGGGTACAGCAAGGTTATTATTTGACCCCCAGTTTACCCGTTTCCGGAACCTTGCCTCTCCCAATCGGTAACGATTTGACCGGACTGCAAGAGGCTCGGTTTTTGCTTTTTCTCTAGCTAATTTTTAGGAGTTCTACGTCAAACAAAAGCGTAGCATTCGGAGGAATGACTCCACCGGCACCCCGTTTCCCATAACCTAACTCTGAGGGAATAATCAGTTGACGACGCCCTCCCACTTTCATGGAACCCACGCCTTCATCCCAGCCTTTAATCACCTGTCCCACACCAATTTTGAAGGAAAATGGACGGTTGCGATCGCGGGAACTATCGAACTTTGTTCCATCCTCCAGCGTACCGGTGTAATGAACAGTGACGGTTTGTCCAGTTTTGGGTGTTGCGCCCTCTCCTTCTTGCAGGTCAATATACTTCAGACCCGAGGCAGTGGTTACAGCTTTGCCACTTGCAGTCTGTTCGCTTTGTGAATCACTATTCATGGCCATCAGTTTTGTCTCTCCAACCGTAGGTTGAGCATTGGGATTCGATGTTACCACGGCGGGTTGAGTTGGGCTGAGTTCGCCAGCATAGGCGGAACCTTTGTCTCCACTCAATTGCGCCACAATCAGTAGCAATCCAAATGCTAATACTACCCCTAAGCTGATTAATACTTCTCTCAAAATTTATCCTCCTAGCTGAATGCTTCTCAACGCCAGAGCTTGTTTTCTAAGTCTCGCACCTGACGTTCTAGGCGATCGATACGACCTCGCAATTCGTCCATTTCCGATTGACGAGGTACACCTAAATCTTGCAACATATTACGCAATTGTCGTTCCATCTGTACCTCGAAGTTACCTTGCTCTGACTTGAGCTGCTGCATCATGTCATCGACAAATCCTTTGGCTTGCTCGGGGTTGATTTTTCCTTCTTTTACCCATTCGTCGCTGACTTCTCGCAGTTTTTCTGCAACTACTGAGGTTGTGCCAACACCAACCATCAATAACTGCTTAAGCCAATTATTATTATCCATCGTTTTTCCTGTCACTCGGTGCTCAATTGGAGGGCTTTAACGTAGACTGTTCTTTAGGGGATTATTGATCAGTTTTATTCCCAGCCTACAGTTCTATTCTGGGACATTTTTACCAGCACCTGCTGCCAACCTACGCATAAGATAAATCATGACACACTAAAGGAGTGTCTCAGTCAATAACCCTAGTTGGTTCCAACCAGACAAGTGGGGACTCCTGAGCAATACCTGTTGAACTGAATCTATCCTTATGGTAATTGAGTGGCTCAAGGTCAAAGTTGCTCCCGATCTGCGGGAAAAATTTATTCAAAAAGACGCCGAAATTTGGACTCCTTTGCTTTCTAGTTACCCAGGATTTTTGGGCAAAGAAGTTTGGATCGATCCAGAAAAACCGACAGAGGTTGTCTTCATCATTCGCTGGGCAAGTCACGAAGCCTGGAAATCGGTTTCATCAGAACGCTTGAACCAAACTGAACAGCATTTTACTAAAGAGTTTGGAGAACCCCAGCAAATTATTGAGACGGCACAGTACCAAGTCCGAAAATTTCCTACGGTGTCCAGCTAGAATGTCATGAACTGACTCACGATGGAACTGATGAACATCTTCTTTGCTGACTTGTGACTTTTGAGCTAATGTCCATGCTAAATTGTCCCAAATGCGATCACCCCATCCTCAATAGTAACGCTGTCACTTGTCCCCACTGCGGTACAACTCTCAAAGCCTACGGTCATCCCGGTGTTACCTTACATCGTGCCTCTAAAGGCGAGTCATTGTGTGAAACCTGCACGTACCATGCCGATGATACCTGTAACTTTCCCAAGCGTCCCCATGCCCAAGAATGTACTCTCTATGACGACATCAATCAGCGTCAGCTAGAAAAAGCTCAACAGGAAGCTATCCGTCCCGATTTGATGAAATCCGTTAGGCTTTGGTCTCAGCGTAATCGTACCTTGCTTGGCCTACTGGGATTGTTTTTGGTGTGTATTCTGTTTACTCTGATGGCAACTCGCTAAATTCTAGTTCCTCTGTTCAAATATCATCCGTTCTGAAGATTTATCTTAGCTGTCTTTATAGCTACAATAGACTGCTATGTGGATATTAGTAATAACTGCCTAATGCGGCTCTCATCCCGTCAGAGTACACACGCTATTTAGGTGGCTTTATGTCCATGAGTCAAAAAAATATAACTTCTTTAAGAAATAATGCAGGGGAAGCAGGACGGCTCTATCGCTCTACCGGGGCTATTTCTGCTGGCCTATTGCGATCGCCAATTTATCGAGCGTGGGAGCGATCACATCTACAAGGAGCAAACCCCCATGCAATGAAAGCAGAGCAGTTATCTGTTCATGAAACAGAGCGATTACTGTCACACAATCAAGACTTAATCAATGCTGCTCGTCCTTACTTTCGGATGCTTTCCCAAGCGGCCGGGCCAGAACGTCATGCCGTGATGTTGGGAGATCACAGTGCAATTTTGCTCGACCTGATGGGGGACGATCAAACTATCAATGGGCCTGAAGCATTCCCCACCCCAGGTTCCCTGCTTTCAGAAAGCATTGCAGGAGCCAATGGCATTGGCACATCGATAGCAGAAGCTGGATATGTAGAGATTGCTGCTACTGAGCATTTTATCCAAGGATTTCATCCCTTTACCTGTCAAGGTATTCCTCTGTACAACGAAAAACGAGAACTCATTGGAGTCTTGAGTATTTCTGTCCGTCACCCCGATGTGGGTCAACGCCTCAAAGAAATTCTTCTGTGTGCTTCTCATGGTATCGAAGCAGACTTAATGATTGCTAAATTAGAGCAAGATATTCGCAAAGTTTTGTCTGCTAGCCCCGATGAATATCAACCCTTAGAAAAACTCAAGCAAGACCTAATTCAATCTCACCACGCAGCCCGATTAAAACTAGAAATTAGTTCACGGATGGTTGCTAAGAGTCGATTAGACTATGCCCTGCAATTAGTTCAGCAAGCAGAGCGTTCAATTGAGTTATTTCGCCGTCGTGCTAATCTCTGGCACAACCTTGCCTCATCAGATAGGGGTAGGGTTCAACCTATCTGCATTACCGATAAAATTGATGACCTGCTTGATTTATTGAATACAGAAATCACAATTCGTAAACTTAAGATTATTACTAGTTGGAATGAGCCGATTCGTGTCTTTGCAGATGATAAAACGTTAATTCGTAAACTACTGCGATATTTTCTGCAAGCGTTTGAACAAGTTAGGGAAGGCAGTAGCATCACGGTTAAAGTAGAAAAATTGCCCATGGATGGATTAGCTCAAGTGAGCTTTTTAGCGGCTCCTGTACTGTATTTGACAAAAGAGAGCCAGGCAGCATCTCGAGTTATCACTCTTCCCTTAGCCACTCAACTCAAATGACCACCAAAAAATTAGAACCGCGTAAAATTCTGATTGCTGACGATGATGACGACAGTCGGCTCATGCTTAGTATTATTTTAGAAGAAGAAGGTTGGGATGTTTCAGAAGCTCGCGATGGGAAAGAAGCATTGGAAAAAGTCATTCAATATCAACCCGATGTGTTGGTTCTAGACAATCGGATGCCAGAATTGACGGGTGCTGAAGTTTACCAAAAGCTGAAAGCTGAGGGAGTCAATCTAGGGGTTGTTTTAGCAACAGCTTACGGGGAGTTAAGTGAACTCGCCAAATCTTTAAATATTACCCACTTTGTTAATAAACCCTTTGACTTCCCTGAATTACTCGCTTGTATTGAGTCTGCTTACAACGACTTTCATCGAGGCATCACTCCCCCCAAGGAAAAGAAGAAGGAGTAGGATTGTATTCCACCAGTTCCTTACCGACCTTGAGAAGTAGCCGTAGTAGAGGCATGTTCTGCGGATGAAGTATTGACTAAGGGTATAGGTTCAACCATTGCTTTATTTTCCTCAAATATATCTAAGTCAAACCAAAATGTTGTCCCAATACCGACTTCACTCACTAAGTGAACTTGGCTATGATGTTTCTCAATAATATTGCGAACAATAGAAAGACCTAGGCCGGTTCCTTCTAGGGTATGAACTCGGTTTTCCACTCGGAAAAATCGCTCGAAAATTGCCTCTTGGTCTTCTTCATCAATACCAATGCCGGTATCAGACACTTCAATTCGGACTATTTGAGTTTGGTTGTGATGAGTAAAGGCAGGTTCTTCTAATAAATAAGCTCGAATAGCAACCTTTCCTCCAGGTTCTGTAAACTTTAAGGAATTGCCTACTAAGTTGGCAAAAACTTGGAGTAAGAGGTCGTAGTGACCTAAAACTGGGGGTAAATCGGATTCGATATCCTGAACTAATTCAATTCCTTTATCTCGAGCATTCAGTTGATAGGTTCGTAATGTTTGTTCAATCGGTTGGGCAATGTCAATGGGTTCGAGGTGATAAATTCGACATGATTCTAGGCGTGATATGTCGAGAACATCATTGACTAAACGAGTGAGGCGGTCAGTTTCACGATTGGCGGTTTCTAGGAACTCTCTGCGCTCAGGTTCGGTCAGGTCTTCGCCATATTCGTGCAGCGTTTCAATGAAGGATTTAATGTTAAATAGGGGCGTTCTCAGTTCGTGGGAAACATTGCTGATAAAGTTACTTTTGGCATCATTCAACTCGACTTCGCGAGTAATGTCCTGAACGGTCATGGCGATGCCTTTGAGTGTCTCACGGTATTGGTCAAAGACTCGCGTTAAGAGAATCCGCACGGTACGAGAGGTGGGTTCAGGTAAGGCAATGCGAAACTCTTCACCTTCGCGCTCGCGGTCTACAGCAATTTTCCCTTCTGTAATTTTATACAAAGGCCGCGTGAGTTCTAATTTGACCGCTTCTGGGAGATGATGCAAGACATTTTTGCCTACCAGTTCGCTGCTATTCTCCCAGCCAAAAATGCGCCGTGCGGTGGGATTAACCAACATTACCTGTAAATTGGTATCGATTAACACAGCACCATCTGCGATTGTGGAAACCAATGTCTCTAACTTCGCTTTTTCGGCTGTCAGTTCTTCAATATTTTGCTCCTCATAGCTCTCTAAGCGCTCTGCCATTTCATTAAAGCTGAAAATCAGTTCACCCAATTCTCCGCCTAAGGGCAAGTCAACTCGTTGCTTGAAGTTACCGGCGGCAATATTTTTAACCCCTTTAAGTAATTCTTTAATCGGTTTGGTGATGGTTAGGGCATTCACCACTCCCCCCAAAATTACCATCACCCATATTGAAATAAACACAGCAATGGTCACATCCCGCGTCAAATTGGAGGAAGCAACTAAAGTGGGATTGGGATTAATGCCAATCGCCAAAACCCCCAGGTAATTGCCCTCATGCATCAAAGGAACAAAGACATCCGTGACTTCCCCATCCGGTGTCAGGTGCTGCCGTACCATTGGAATTTCCGAATTTGTGGCGTAGTTATCGGGGAGTTCAATACGCCGCCGAATCGTCAACGAGTTTTGTACTTCTGACTCGGAAAAGGGAATGCCAAAGAAAATTTTGCCATCTGCATCCGCATAAATCATGTAGCGGACACTCGAGGTGGTGCTATAAAAGCGGTGAGAAAAACGAGCTACCTCTGTGAGATTATTTTCGGCAATCTGAGGGGAAACATTGGCAGCCAGCAACAGTCCCAAGTCTCGCCCGAAGCGAGTATCATTCATACGAGCGTCCTGTTGAATCGTGTTCACCGCCCAGAATGTTAATCCGCTCATAATCAGGGAGACGGCAAGTGTTGCTGCCGCCATCAACCGAGTCTGGAGTGTAAATTCCGACCACCAATGTGCGATAACTTCTCGAATTGTTTTCAGCAAAGCTAGCAAGGTTGGTTTACCACGATCAACAGTAGTGTAGAAGTAGAAGATGATTGTGTGAAGGGTCTCTGATGAGGCTTCACCCAAGCCAGAGGGGCTGCCTTTGTTTGGCGGCTCAAGACTTGAATAGACCGAAGTCTAATGTGTCATTCTTTATTATGTGCTGGGTATGGTCTTTCGTGAGCGCTCCTTTTTAGATTTTGAATATTGGATGAATAGAAAACCCTGTGACTGAATTCACCTAAATTCATAAATGCTGAGAATTTGAAGGCTCAATTCCCATTGGGGGCGATCGCTCTATGACCGATATCTTTACGGTAATATATTCCCTCAAATTGAATGCAATCCATCGCGGCATAAGCGGATGTAATGGCCTGCGTTAATGTTACCCCAGTGGCGGTTACTCCCAAAACTCGTCCCCCATCGGTCAATAGCTGTTGCTGCTTGAATTGAGTTCCTGCCTGGAATACAGTAGCTCCCATTTCCTCGGCTTGCATGATACCAGTAATGGGCTGCCCTTTAGAGTAAGCCCCCGGATACCCTGAAGCCGCCGCCACGACACAAGCGGCCGCGCCAGGTTTCCAGGCAATGGGAGGAAGTTGAGCCAGGCGTTGCTGGGTACAAGCGAGGAGCAACTCGTCTAACGGAGTTTCCAGCAAGGGTAAAATGGCTTGAGTTTCGGGATCGCCAAAACGGCAATTAAATTCTAAAACTATTGGGTCGCCTGCGGGAGTAATCATCAACCCGGCATAAAGAACACCCCGATAATCAATCCCCTGCTGCCTCAATGCGTCTACTGTGGGTTGGAGAATTTCTTGCTCGATGCGCTCCATTAAGGCCGGTGTGGCAATGGGGGCTGGGGCATACGCGCCCATTCCTCCAGTATTTTCTCCCGTATCTCCCTCTCCAATCCGCTTATGGTCTTGAGCAGGAAGTAAAGCCCGAACTGTAAGCCCATCGGTCAGTGCCAACACAGACACTTCTTGACCTGTTAGACACTCTTCAATGACTACCGTACTATACCCTTGCTTAAATAAAAACTCAACGCCAGTGATCGCCTCCTCCACCGTAGACGCCACAATTACCCCCTTACCGGCTGCCAAGCTGTCGGCTTTGACGACAATCGGCGCACCTTGAGACATGATGTAATCTGTGGCCGATGCGGCATTGGTAAACACCTCAAAGCGAGGCGTCGGAATACCCGCCGACTGCATCAACGATTTCGCCCAATATTTACTGGCTTCAATCTGTGCGCCTTCCTTCGTTGGCCCAAACACCATCAGGTTTGGGTTTTCTTGTTGCAAGTAGTCAGTAATTCCCAAAGCCAACGGGACTTCAGGCCCAACCAGGACTAAAGAAATATTTTGTACCACTGTAAAGCGGGCCATTCCCTCAAAATCATCAACACGTAGGGAAATATTCTGGCAGCATTCTGTCTGCGCCGTCCCACCATTACCCGGAATACATATCACTTGCCGAATGCGTGGAGATTGCAGCAACTTCCACACAAGGGCATGTTCACGTCCCCCATTACCAACGACCAAAACCTTCACGTTAACCTCACACTCTAGAAGAATTGAACTTTAAAAGGTAGACATTACTAAATCACGATGGGTAAATTCACCTCCAAGACGGATTGGGATTTGCCCTATAAACAGGCGATTAGACTCTTGGAACGGTAAATCCATAAAAAGGAAGTATGTGTTTCTTTCTCCCTTTTCTTGGTTTTTCCCAAAACGCCAATAATATATTGGGTTTCCAACAGTGGTGGGTTTACCTCAATTTTGGACTTGAGCTGTAATTGGACAACTTAAAAGCCTACTCCTAGGCTTTTTAATCACGCAAATGTCCTACATTATGCCATGTGATTACCAAATGGCTCATCTAGTTCTAGAGTCACAGAAAATTAATGGGTCTGAAGCCCCGTCCTTACCAGAGTTTTTTTTGATTATTCATGACTCCTGACTTTTCTTACCGGAGTCATGAACGATCTAATAAATTTAGTGGCTAGCGGCTTTTTGCTGTTGATAACGCTCTTTGAACAGACGCTGTTGTGTTTTGTGGTCTACAATCGGCGCAGGGTAATGAAGAGCATGGCGTTCAAGGGGTGGTATATCTCCGTTAATCAAGAACTTTGTATCGACAGAACGCAGTTCAGGAAGCCATTCTCGGATATATTCACCATCAGGATCGTATTTTTGTGCTTGGCTGGCGGGGTTAAAAATTCTCAAGGGTTTGGGGTCCATGCCACTCGATGCACTCCACTGCCAGCCGCCATTATTGGCCGATAGGTCGCCATCATAGAGCTTTTGCATGAAATATTTTTCTCCCCACTGCCAATTGATCAGCAGATCCTTGGTTAAAAAACTAGCGACAATCATACGGCAACGATTGTGCATCCATCCAATTTGATTAAGCTGACGCATAGCCGCATCCACAATGGGATAGCCGGTTTTACCCTCACACCAAGCTTGGAATAGTTCCTGATCATTATTCCAAGGAAAGTTTTTAAAGGGTTTGCGGTAGGCTCCATTGGCTAATTCAGGAAAATGATACAGGGCATGTTGATAAAATTCTCGCCATGCAAGTTCTTTTTGCCATGCCTGGATGTTGTCTCGGGCTTCGTCGCTGCGGCTATTTTCCCAAGCGGTGAGGGTGGCCGCCCAAACAGTACGA
The DNA here is from genome assembly GCA_964588805.1 of uncultured Microcoleus sp. GTDB lineage: Bacteria > Cyanobacteriota > Cyanobacteriia > Cyanobacteriales > Coleofasciculaceae > CAZPRJ01. The sequence continues at coordinate 30,544 of CAZPRJ010000013.1, forward strand.
ATTCCAATGACACCAAATTTTAGAGCCGCACTCAGTTGAGATGTACCATTAATAGCCGGAAAGTTGCGCTCTACGCCATATTCGATAATAGCGTGATGAACAAATTTCTCTAGCTTTTCTTGTGCTGCCGCTTCACCGGGGGCAGTCAGCAGTTCATTTTCCCAAATAAAGCCTAAATCTTGAGCAGTTTTTAACTTGACAACTCCTGTTTTTTGTGCGTCATTGAGTTCGTCTGGGGTCAATCCCTCGGACTGGGTGAGTGACTCTACAGGATTAGCTTTCGGCTGAGCACTCCAATTATGCCAAAAGGGTGTATAGACTTTATAAGGTTCTTTTGACTGAGAGTAAATATCTTTGGGGGAGTGTAGAAGCTGATCCCAGTAGTTGTGAACTTCAATGCCTTTTTCTTGGAGGGCTTGGGCAACGCTGACATCACGCTCTTTAGCATAAGGCTCAACATCCCAATTCCAAAAAACGGCCTGAGCATGGAGTGCCTCTGCAAGTGCTGGAATGGCCTTACAGGGGTTTTCATACAAAATGAGCAATTGGCTTCCTGCTTGGGTGTAGCGCTTTTCTAGCGACTCCAAACAGCCCATCATGTAAGTGACTCGGGCAGGTGCTACCTCATCCTGTTTTAAGAGGTTGGGATCGAGACAAAAAACACCGATGACCTTTGGGCTTCTTGCTCGGGCGGCCGCGAGTCCAATATTATCTGAGAGGCGTAAGTCTCGGCGATGCCAAAACAGAATTAGGTTCGACATGTAATCAAGCTGAAAGGAGTTCGTTTCTTTTGTCAGCTTAGACGCTACTCCACTTTGTGAGGAAGTTTTGACAAAAGCAACCTATTTAGCCATATCCATTAATTGCTTGTCGAGCCTGATGATATAGTCTCTGCCATAGATGCTGTTTTCTAAGCCTGCAATGAGATGTTGGGGTAAGTCTTTTTTATATTGTTGACTACAAGAAGCGGCTGCCAGCGCGATCGCCGCTACTGTATCCACATCTCCAGTAAAGGCAACACAATCTCGAAGCAGTTCACTCAGAGAATTATTTCTTATCACCGCCGTAATCGCCGCCCGAACACACATCCAGCCTTTAGTCTTGACCTGGCCTTCCCACGATTTCGACCATTCCCCTGGTATATGACCCTCTAAAAATTGTCCTAAATTCTTTTTGTCTCCCAAGCCATAAATAAAATAATGGGACATGAGTGCGGCGGCCTTGGCTGCATTAATGCCATCCGGTGTATTGTGGGTGATTGCGGCTTGGATGGTGGCTGTCTCCAGGACTTTCTCAATGGTGGGGAAAACACCAATCGGGGCAGCACGCATGGCAGCACCACTTTTATCACTCGTCCAATTGATACCCTCTAAAAACTCACGTCCGTCTTGGACGTTCAATAAATAATCATAAGAACGGCTAGAATAACCTTCTCGTGGGTCGCGTTTAAAGGCAATGACAAATTGAGTGGCTAAAATCTCCGGTGTCCAGGGTTTTTGAGCGACAATCGTTTCAGCGATCGCCAAACTCATTTGTGTATCGTCTGTATAACAACCCGGTTGGATGCCGTGACGAGGATGCTGTACATAGCCGCTCAAATCGTTGTAACGCTCAACCATTTCGTCAGCATATTCAAAGCCTGCTCCATAAGCATCCGCAATTGCCAACTCCAGCAACATTGAATTTAACTCACGTTTTTAATAATTTTCACAGTCTTGAGGCGCACGTCGGTGCGCCCCTACAACTGTACTTTACCGAGTCGAAAACGGCTGTAAATTCTCTTAACTTCTGACGCTTAACTCTTGACTTTTGGCTTTTGTTTTCAAGAACGGACGGGCTAAGAAAAAGCTAGAAATCGTCTTAGCATCAATGGCTTCTCCCTCCAGAATCGCTTCTTCTAATTGTTCGGGTGTCATTAATACATTTTCTAAGTCTTCATCCGCTTCGAGATCAGGTGGTGTCTCTAGCTTTTCTAAATCTTGAGCGAGGAAGGCATAGATAAATTCGTCAGAGTAACCGGGTGCGAGGGGAAATTCACCCAATTTCTGCCAAGTGTGGGCACGGTAGCCTGTTTCTTCTTCGAGTTCTCGTTTAATCGTCTGATCAGGCTTTTCGTAAGGTTCTACAGTTCCTGCGGGGAACTCCAACAGACGCCCTCGAACGGCAAAGCGATATTGCCGTACTAGCACAAGTTTGCCATCGGGAGTCACGGGTACTGCTAGTGCACCACCGGGATGACGAATGCATTCCCAATCTCCTTCTGAGCGGTTGGGTAAGCGTAGGTGGTTAACTTCAAAATTAAAACGGCGACCCTGATAAACTAAGCGTTGTTTGAGTAATTGTGGAGGTTCTTGACCTAAGGCCATAAGCGGTTTGAATGATGAAACGGTTAAAGGTGTGAAGGTTCAAAGCCCGAAAGTTCGTATTAGTTGATTGAACCTTTACAGTCGGCGGACTCCTGAACAGTCTATCGTTTGTACGAGTTGTGCGATCGATTTTCCGGAAATCGGCTCGATCCAATTTGGAGCAATTTCGGCTAAGGGTACAAGAACAAAAGCTCGCTCCTGCATACGGGGGTGGGGTAATTGCAGATTGGGTTGATCTAAAATTACGTCATCAAATAGCAATAAATCGAGATCGAGGGTTCTTGGCCCCCATCGTTCTCGACGAATACGACCCAACTGAGCTTCAATTCCCAGTAATATTTGTAGGAGTTCTTGGGGTGTTAATCGAACCTCTAGTAAGGCACAGCCGTTGATATAGTCGGGTTGTGGCGGGCCGACGGCTGTAGTTTGATACCAGCTAGAGTATTCTTGCACCCTAATGCCTGGAGTTTCAGTCAGGAATTTTAGTGCATCTGCAAGTATTTTCAGGGAATCACCTAAGTTACTACCTAGGGCGATCGCGCTACGTTGAGAAGATCGCGTTGTACTATTTTGTCTGGTTCGTTCCTGCACCGAATCTTCCACTAACGCTCATCCGCTAACAAGCAAGCTTTGGCATGGTTGTTTCTAATGTGATTAAAACGAGATAATGCAGGGGTTGCTGATATCGGCTGATCAATGCCACATCCGCTTGTCTCCAAGCGATGCAATTCAATTGCCCTTGTGGACAAGAGATGCACTGCAACCTCCCGCTCTTTTGAAACTGAAATCGTTGGACTGGGCTTGATGTGAACAGCTAAAAGTTCAAACGGTTGAGTCTCTTAACTGTCTGTACCTACAACCCGATCTTTAAGGGCATTAAATTGAGCCGATAGTTCCTGGCGATTGGCCGCTGTGAGTAAATAGCGATAAATAAACCAACCCGTGTAACCCAGGCCAATCAGTTCCAACGTCGGCGCAACTAGCGGAATGCCGTTAATAGCATCCAACAAGGCCACCATCAGCCTAACTGCAATCAAAGCTCCCACAATTAAGGCAACTGTGGTTAGGGGGCCTTTGTTATTTTCAAAAAAGCCCGTCACGTAACGGGGCAAATTTTGTAGGAATGTCGAGACTTGTTCCCCATATTGCTGCCATTGAGCATTCGATGTTGTCGTCGGAGGTTTAGTGGCTGTTAAAACCTGGGTTTCTCCATTGGAAACCTCTACAATCTCCGGGTTCGGAGTTTGATCGTTATAGTCAGAGCTTACTGATTCAGGATTCATATTGCTCCTTAAGAATGACTGCTTTGAAACTCGTGGTTATTAATATTCCTCAACCAGAACATTATCAGTGTTGTAGAAGCTTTCTGCTACATAAGTTTATAAAGAATTCTGGAAGTAGAGTTTCTCACTCCTAGTTTTAATCCGATGATTACAAACTCCATACACCTAAAGACCTATCTTCAGTATGGATAAGGTGGAGTTGAACTCCAGGGAATGAACCAAAGTTCTTAGTAACAATTGCTACAAGCACTGCTCCCAATCTGGCTCCAAACTAAGATATGCATAAAATTATCTTTATGTCAAGCCTTGGCGAAGCCCAGAGCCTATTGGCAAAGTAGTAGGGGAGCTGGGGTGCGGGGGAGCCGGGGAGCTGGGGAGCTGGGGTGCGGGGGAGCTGGGGAGCTAGGGTGCTGGGGAGCTAGGGTGCTGGGGAGCTAGGGAGCTGGGGAGCTAGGGTGCTGGGGAGCGAAGCAACTTTTGACACTTCTGAGATATCCTCTCAATGCTGATTAGCTTAAAACAATCAGAGTCAGCGTTTGAATGCGTCATTTCCGTCTAGCGATGCTAGTGGCAAATTCTAGAAAATAACCTTTTTCTTCGGAGTTCTGAAAAGACCAGCGTAAAGCTTATTCATACTCCAGTGAAAAGAAGAGCCTATGCCAAACGTCCTTCAATACTAAATTAACGCCATGCAGGAAGAAATACTGAGTGGTCGCTACAAAATTGTTAAACACTTGGGAGGTGGGGGGTTGGGTCAAACCTACCTCGCCCAAGACTTACAGTTACCCGGCCATCCGCCCTGTGTTGTCAAGCAACTCAAACCCAAGTCTACCGATCCATTTACCCTAAAAACTGCCCGACGGTTATTTAACCAAGAAGCTCAAGTTTTGTACCAATTGGGGAATCATGATCAAATTCCTAGACTTTTAGCTCACTTTGAGCAAGAGCCAGAATTTTATCTGGTGCAGGAATACATTGAAGGCAATGATTTGAGAAAAGAGTTACAGTCCGAGCAGCGCTTAACCGTAGCTCAGGTGATTACTCTGTGTCAGGATATTTTGCAGATATTAGAGTTTGTGCATGGGCGAAGTGTCATTCACCGCGACATCAAACCCGCTAATATTATCCGACGCCAGCAAGATGGAAAAATCGTTTTGATTGACTTTGGAGCTGTCAAGCAGGTTAGCACTCAAATCGTTCGTCCTGATGGGCAGACCACCTTAACTGTGGCCGTGGGTTCACCCGGTTATATGCCTAATGAGCAACTCAGTGGCAAACCCCGATTTTGTAGTGATATTTATGCCGTCGGAATTATTGGGATTCATGCTCTAACCGGTTGTCCACCTCACCAACTTCCCGAAGACCCGAAAACGAGTGAAATACTGTGGCGCGATCGCCGGCGAGTCTCGCACTCAGGACAACAACCGATTCACGATCAGTTGGCAGATGTCTTAGAAAAGATGGTGCGCTACGACTACCGACAGCGCTATCAGACCGCTACAGAAGCATTACAGGCACTGGAACGATTAAATCATCCTCACCCCTCTCTACCCAAAGACGCGGCCACTCAGGTGACTATCGCCCAGTCGGAGAGTATGTCTCAATCTACAGTCGTTTGGCCACCCCCATCTGCCATTATCTCTCCCGAATCCTCCCCGCTCAATCCTACAAGTCCGTTAGCATCCACACCACCTCCAATACCACAACAAACCCCTTCTCCAAATACAAAAACAACACAACGGATTGACTGGGGAGAGGCAGTTGATGGCTCTCTTTTTTTTGGGCGTACCGAAGAATTAGTTCAGCTTGAGCAGTGGATTGTCAGCAATTCCCTTCGTAGTTATGGCTTTGCTCCTGATAATCCCCCTACCCTTACACGCTGTCGTGTTGTCGTACTCTTGGGGATGGGAGGAATTGGTAAAACCACTTTATGTGTCAAACTAGCCCAGCAAATTCAGTCCTCATTTGAGTCTTTAATTTGGCGGAGTCTTCGCAATGCCCCACCCATTCAAGAAACTTTAGCGAACCTGATTGAATTTCTCTCTGATGAGCAAGAAATCGAAGCGAATTTGCCGGAAACTGTAGAAGGCCGAATTTCAAGATTGATTGAGTATTTACGCGCCTCACGCTGTTTGTTGATATTAGATAATGTCGAGTCTATTCTTCAAGGTGGCAACCGAGCTGGGCTATATCGCGAAGGCTATGAAGGATATGGAGACTTGCTATTACGGGTAGGAGAATCTAGCCATCAAAGTTGTTTAGTCTTAACTTCTCGCGAGAAACCCAGAGAAATTGCTTCACTTGAAAGCAGCGGATTACCTGTTCGTTCCATGCAACTATCGGGATTAAAAGGAGTAGAAGGGCAAGCAATTTTTGAACTTAAAGGACTAGCCGGTTCAGAAACAGAACAGCAATTACTCACTCAACGTTACGCTGGCAATCCCCTAGCGCTTAATATTGTTTCTACGAATATTCAAGAATTATTTGACAGTAATATTGCTGAATTTTTAGCCCAAGGAACTACAATTTTTGGGGATATTCGAGAGCTATTAGACCAGCACTTTAATCGCTTATCAGAGCTAGAAAAAGAAATTATGTATTGGTTGGCGATTAATCGGGAACCCGTTTCTTTATCTGATTTGCGAGAAGATATTGTATCAAAAACTGCTCATACTCAATTAATCGAAGCAGTAGAATCTTTGTTACGGCGTTCTTTGATTGAGAAGGTAGCCCCTAAACTCTTAGAAAAAACAGCAACTCGTTTTACTCAACAAGCCGTTGTCATGGATTACATGACTGAACGATTAATTGAGCAAATTACGCAAGAAATTACCACTGAAAATGTTAGCTTGCTAATCAATCACGCTCTTATCAAAGCGGCTGCAAAAGACTATATCCGAGAAAGTCAGATTCGCGTAATTTTAGAACCCATCGCTGACCGACTTCGGACTACATTTCGTTCTCAGAAAGAAATCGAATATAAATTTCAGCAAATTCTCTTGAAGCTTCGAGAAGAATTTTCGACTTCAACCGGATACAGTGGTGGAAATATTATTAATTTATTAGCTCAACTCCAAGTTAATATTACTAACTATGATTTTTCCCATCTTAGTATTTGGCAAGCGGATTTCCGACGAGTTAATTTGCATCAAGTCAATTTCCAAGAGGCTGATTTTATTAAATCTGTTTTTGCAGAAACCTTAAGTAGTGTTTTATCCGTTGCTATTTCTCCCTGTGGGACATGGTTAGCCACTGGGGATGTTAATAGTGAGATTCGCTTGTGGCAAGTCAGCGATGGTCAACATATTCTGACACTCAAGGGACATAGCAGTTGGGTTTTATCTGTTGCCTGGAGTCCGGATGGTGCAACTTTAACCAGTGGCAGCCTCGACCAAACTGTAAAGCTATGGGATATCCGGGAAGGAAAATGCCTGGAAACTCTACAAGGCCATACTCACGGAATTTGTTCAGTGGCGTTTAGTCCCGATGGCAATACCCTGGCCAGTGGCAGTAATGACTACACGATTCGCTTATGGGATGTTCGCGAGGGAAATTGTCTGAAAGCCTTACATGGTCATATTAGCGGGGTGAAGTCAGTGTCTTTTCGTCCCGATGGCCATACCCTAGCCAGTGGCAGTTTAGACCAAACCGTAAGGTTATGGGATATTGAGGAAGGTCAGTGTTTAGAAACGTTTCATGGTCATACCAGTGGAGTATTATCCGTCACCTGGAGTCCCGATAGCAGCACCCTGGTGAGTGGGAGTAACGACCATACTTTAAGACTTTGGGATGTCAATGAAGGTGAATGCCTCAAGGTTTTACACGGACATACGCAAGGGGTTGGTTCAGTCAGGTTTAGTCCGGATGGCAGTATCCTCGCCAGTGGCAGTAATGATTACACGATTCGGTTGTGGGATATCGAGGAAGGAAAATGTCTCAAAGCTTTACACGGCCACATTAGTAGCGTTTTATCCATTAGCTGGAGTCCTGATGGTAATACTCTTGCGAGTGGGAGTAATGACTACACCGTAAGATTATGGGATGTCTGTGCAGGCAAATGTTTTAAAGTACTGCACGGTCATATCAGTGGCATCCGTTCAGCCGCTTGGAGTCCGGATGGGAGTACTTTAGTCAGTGGTAGTAAAGACTACACTGTAATGCTTTGGGATGTCAATGAAGGCCAATGCCTCAAGATTTTGCATGGACATACCCAAGGTGTCTGTTCCGTGGCGTATAGTCCTGATGGTACTACCCTCGCCAGTGGTAGTAATGATTACACCATCCGATTGTGGGATATTCAGGTAGGGAAATGTTTGAAGGTGCTACATGGCCACACGAGTGGAGTTCTGTCTGTAGCCTGGAATTATGATGGCAGTACTCTTGCCAGTAGCAGTAATGATTGTACCGTGCGATTATGGAACATCGCTGAGGGGAAGTGCATCAAAACCTTACAAGGCCATGCCAGTGGTGTTGTAGCGGTCGATTGGAGTCCGGAAGGGAGTACTCTTGCCAGTGGTAGTAATGACTACACGGTACGGTGGTGGGATATCCGTGAAGGCCAATGCCTCAAAACACTATATGGCCACACGAGCGAAGTCCTCTCAGTCACTTGGAGTCCAGATGGCCGCACCCTCGCTAGTAGTAGTAATGATTATACGGTGAGGTTATGGGATGTGCGTGAAGGCAAGTGCCTGAAAGTGTTGCATGGCCATACCAGTGAGGTTTTGTCCGTAGCCTGGTGTCCTGAAAGCATGACCTTGGCCAGTGGTAGCGTAGACAAAACCGTAAAATTGTGGGATATCAACACGGGTCAATGTCTGAAAACGTTGCACGAACATGCTAATGAAGTCTATTCGGTTGCTTTCAGTCCCGATGGCAGTACTTTGGTGAGTTGTTCTCAGGATGAGACAATTAAGCTCTGGGATGTCAATACGGGCGAATGTATCAAGACGTTGAGGGCGGATAGACTCTACGAAGGCATGAATCTTACGGGTGCCACCGGTTTAACTGAAGCCCAAAAAGCCACCTTGAAAGTGTTAGGGGCGATTGATCATAACCTCTAGAGACATCAACCGAGGGCAGGGGCGACAGGTGAGCTTGTGAAGTACATCACCTGCACAGTTAAACTAAAGTAACAGATAGCTTTAATTAGAAAACATTGAATCGCTTTAATTTTTGACTGAAGAAATATAAGGTGCATTGGGCTTCAGTCAGTTATTAATATTAAATTTTAAATTTTGATTGCTTACCCACCAGCTTTTAGTACCTCAACACCATGCAAGGAAATACTCTCAACTGCCAGGGTATCAACACCATGCTAGTCGGGAAAATTCTGGGCGATCGCTTCCAAATTATCCAACATTTGGGAGGCGGGGGGTTCGGCCAAACTTATCTTGCTAAAGACCTCAAATACCCGAACAATCCGTCCTGTGTGGTCAAGCAACTCAAGCCGAAGTCGGACAATCCAGATACCTTGCACACAGCCAGAGACTTGTTTAAGAGGGAAGTAGACGCCTTGTATAAATTAGGCAATCATCCTCAAATTCCTCAATTAATCGATGATTTTGAGGAAGAAAAACAGTTTTACCTGGTTCAAGAATTTATTGAGGGACATGAACTTAAGCAAGAACTTCCCGCAGGTAAGCAATTGAATGAAGCGCAAGCGATCGCCTTATTGCAGGAAATCTTAGAGATATTAAAGTTTGTTCACAGCCAAGGGGTGATTCACCGAGATGTCAAACCCTCTAATTTAATCCGACGCCAACACGATGGAAAACTGGTTTTGATTGACTTTGGGGCAGTCAAACAAGTAAGTACTCAAATTACCGATTCTGAAACCCAGACGACTTTAACCGTCGCGGTAGGTTCACCGGGTTTTATGCCTAATGAACAACTTGGCGGCAAACCTCGATTTTGTAGTGATATTTATGCCGTCGGAATGTTGGGTATTCAAGCATTGACGGGAATACCAGCAAACCAATTACCTGAAGACCCGAGAACCAGTGAAATTATTTGGCGGGTTAAAGAAGCACTACCGATAGATGTTGAGATACAGGTAAGTCCTCAGTTCGCAGATGTTTTAGACCGAATGGTACGCTATGACTACCGACAGCGCTACCAAAGTGCAGCAGAAGCCCTTCAAGCGCTGGCTATGCTGGCTGATTCGGACTTATCCAACTCGTCGGATTCGTCAGCAACCTATACTCTAACTGGGCTACCCGCATCAGTTCAAACCTCTACTACCGCTACATTACCACCTCAACCTTCAGTCTTGAGTGGTTCACTTTCTGGTCATTCACCAGTCATTCCAATCAATCAAAACACGCCCAATAATAGCGTGGCGAATACTAAAGAGCGACGACATAAACTCAAAGGATTTGGATTAGGAATTGTCACATCTGTAGCTCTAATGTTGGGAGTTCAGCAATTTCCGAATACCCAATTATTGAGTGTGAATCGTTTAATTACAGGTAGGGAAAATCATGCTTTGGTTAACACGCTCACGGGACACGCTAAGCAAGTTTATGCGATCGCAATTACTCCAGATGGCCAAACTCTCATTACCGGCTGTCTCGACAATACTATCAAATTATGGAGCCTCCCCGATGGCAAACCGCTACTGACGTTGACTGGACATTCGGATAAAGTGAAGTCTGTTGCAGCCAGTCCCGATGGGAAATTAATCGCGAGTGGTAGTGGAGATAAAACGATTAAACTTTGGAATCTTAAAACCGGAAAACTGCTACGTACTCTTTCTGGACATTCTAATTACGTTTTATCTGTTGCCTTTAGTCCAGACGGAAAGATTTTAGCCAGTAGTAGTGCTGATAAAACGATTAAGCTTTGGGATACACAAACGGGAAAACTTCTGCATACACTTTCTGGACATTCTAGTTGGATTTATTCTATTGCGATTAGCCCCGATGGAAAGACACTAGTAACAGGTAGCGATGACCATACTATTAAGTTATGGAATTTACCCAACGGTAAACTGATTACAACGATTTCTGACCCTTCCAAAAATGTTGTCCGTTCTGTTGGTTTTAGTCCCGATGGCCAAACCTTACTGACGGGGAGCTTAAATCAAATTAATTTGTGGAAATTAAAGACTCTTAAAGTCGATTGTGAGGATGGAAAATGTACTCCTACAAAAACACTTTCTGCTCGTTTAGGTGTGGTTAATACGATGGCGATTAGTCCCGATGGTCAAACTTTAGCTAGTGGAAGTAAGGACAAGACGATTAAAATTTGGAATCTCAAAACTGGCAAATTGAAAGAAACTATTTCTGAGGTTTCGGATGAGGTTTATTCCCTTAGTTTTACTCCGGATGGGAAAACGTTAGTGAGTGGAGGGAATGAGGATGGATCAATTGAGATTTGGCGATCGCGTTAGGGTGGGAATCGGGCTAAGTACAGAAAGGATTTGGTAGGGCTACACTATCGATTAAAGCCACTACCTGTTGACTCGATGAGCCTCTGTATCAATCCTAGCTGCCTTAAACCTGAAAATTTGGATAATTTGATATTTTGCCCTGCCTGTGGCTCTGAATTGCTTCTAGAAGGGCGCTATCGAGTTATACGCCAACTCGGTGCTGGCGGGTTTGGCAAGACTTATGAGGTGAGCGATCGCCAAATCCCCAAAGTTCTCAAAGTCCTGATTAACAATGATGCCAAGTATGTGGAGCTATTTCAGCGTGAAGCGGAAGTTCTCAGCACGTTGAATCATCCAGGGATTCCTCAAATGGAATCAGAGGGATACTTTACTGTTTTTCCCAGAAATAGCACTGAACCTCTGCACTGCTTGGTGATGGAACGCATTGAGGGAATGAATTTAGAGGAATATCTCCAACAGCGAGGAAATCGCCCAATCAATCAAAAATTAGCCCTCCACTGGCTGACTGAATTGGCAGGAATTCTGGATGTGGTACACAGTCAAAAATTTTTTCATCGGGATATCAAGCCATCTAATATTATGCTTAAACCTGATGGCAACCTGGCGTTAATTGACTTTGGTACAGCTAGGGCAATCACAGCAACAATCGTAGCTGGAGGTCAAAACACACAGGCTTACACTCCTGGATACGCAGCACCGGAGCAAGAACAAGGTTATTCTGTCTTACAATCGGATTTCTATTCGTTAGGACGAACGTTTGTTTATTTACTAACGGGTAAAAGTCCACATGAGTTTTATGACCCTTACACTGATGAATGTAACTGGTGTACCAGTGCCACTGATGTCTCACCCGTGCTAGCAGATTTTATTGATTATTTAATGGCAAGGTTGCCAGGGGAACGTCCTGCTAATACTCAGCTAATTTTGCAAGAGTTACAGCAAATTGAACAAAAGTTGTATTCCCCAAAAGTACCGTTTACAGTTTCCAGTAAGTCACCAACTAATGCTCCACTACTGCAACGCTTTGAATTTGACGTAACGACTTTGGAAAAACGACATTCAGGACTGTTGGGGATGAACGTAGTCTGGGAAATCAGCCGATGTCGCAGTCAAGCTAAGTTTTTTGCTGAAGACTTAGGTAATGGGGAATTTCTAGAAACGGTAGCGATTCCTGGTGGCACTTTTCTGATGGGTTCACCGGATTCTGAAGAAGGACGAAGTAACAATGAAAGTCCACAGCACTTGGTCACTATAAAACCCTTCTATATGGGTAAGTTTACTGTCACTCAGGCGCAGTGGAGAGTCGTTGCTACTTTACCTCAAGTCCATTGTTCGTTAAGACCTGACCCATCCTACTTTAAAGGGGATAATCTGCCTGTAGAGCGAATATCTTGGGATGAAGCTGTCGAATTCTGTGCCAGATTGCCTCAAAAAACCGGACGCACTTATCGACTACCCAGTGAGGCGGAATGGGAATATGCTTGTCGTGCTGGAACTACCACGCCCTTCCATTTTGGCGGAACAATAACCCCTAATTTAGCGAACTACGACGGTAACTCTACTTACAATTCTGGGGCAAAGGGAATCTATCGAGAGAAAACTACTCCAGTGGGGAGTTTTGAAGTAGCTAATGCCTTTGGGTTATACGATATGCACGGAAATGTTTGGGAATGGTGTGCTGACCCTTGGCATAGCAATTACCAGGGTGCGCCATCGGATGGGCGGGTTTGGAATAATAATGCTGATAATAGTTCTGGAGTACTTCGGGGCGGTTCGTGGCGCAGCATTCCTAGTAATTGTCGTTCCGCTTCTCGCTACCTCAACATTGCGGAGATTAGCTACAACCACTACGGTTTTCGGGTTGTGTGTACATTTACATAGGCTTCTTAACCTTTTTCCCTCTAGCCGTTTTGCTCTTTTCCCTAGTTAAACATAATGTGACCAATTCTTTTGCTCAAGCAATCACCGATGCTCTTAACTCAGGCAATTCTCAAAAGGTTTTGGAAGGCATAGTCGCTGATACCATTGTTCAAGCCGGATTCAATTTAGTTAGTTTCAAAAAAGCTGTTGGATTTAAGGGCGAAATTGGTGAAATTGATGTAAAAACTGATAAAGCTATCATTGAAGTAACAACTCAGACTTCTCGCAAGTTGAAACAAATTCAAAAATTGATATCAAACGTTGACTTAAATCCATTTGGAAAGCCTGTCATTCTTTACGCACCTAATTACAAACTAACTCCAGCTCAAGATATCATCAATGCTGACGCTTACGTAGTTCGTACTCAAGATGAATTATTAGAATTACTGTCTCGACTAGGAACATAATCAATGCCAGAACCTATTTCTTTAATTTCTAGTGCTGATATCCACCCCGAGGAATTCTTCTCTTTCCTGCAACATTCGGAAGCCGTACTTCATCCCGATGCTGTGTACGATGGACGAATTTCTAGAGAAAATAACCATATTTGGGTTGTCTTAGATAACAATGAATTAAAAAATTTTGAGGCTGATGAAATTGAACTAATAACACAAAAACTTGAAGGTAAACCCCAAACTCACATTCTGCTAGATGTGAGCCAATCTCCGGATAGCCAGCAACTTCTACTCGAATTTTGCTGCAAATTTGCGAAAAAATGGCCTTGCATCATCTAAGAATCATCGAAACAAATATACTCAGAGCAGGAATTAATAGAGTTATGTCAAAAGGGACAAGGCTTGGCTGATTCCATAAAATAAAAATATTGAGGAGCCAAATGGTTCAAATCATCGAACCTCACGAAATTACCCTCGAACAATTAACAGAACTATTCAGATTAACCATCACTCACAATGACCAATTCTTCCCTGAATGGTTAGATAATCTACCTGAACTCTCAGATTTTGAGAAACACCAACTAGACCGAGTAAAAAGAAACTATCTCGGCTTAGTCGAACGTCACACTCTATCAGAAAACTTAGTAAAGATGGTTGTGGTAGAGCATTTACTCGACCTAGCTGATTTTTACCTACCTCCCTTTGATATTAAAGACGAGAAATCATTAGAACTTGCAGTACTCGATGAAGATATAGTTATTCGGGGTCGCTTGGATTTCTTAATTTTCAAAAACCAAATATGGTTTGCCATTGTCGAATCTAAAAATGCCGCTATCTCCATCCGAGCCGCCATTCCCCAAACCCTAGCTTATATGCTCAATAATCCCCAACCTGATAAACCAATTTTTGCTTTATTAACGAATGGTGATTACTTTGCCTTTATCAAATTAGTTCAACAAGATACACCCCAATATGCCTTGTCTGAGGATTACAGCCTTTGGAAACGAGAAAATGAACTGTATAAAGTCCTGAGTATATTAAAGAAACTGGGACAAATTATCAGCTAATCACAATGTCTCAACGTCCAATTTACCTCGACTGCCACGCCACTACCCCTCTAGATGAACGAGTGCTAGAGGCAATGCTTCCCTACTTCACCGAACATTTTGGTAATCCCGCTAGCATCAGCCATGCTTATGGATGGGAAGCAGAAGCGGCC
>CAZPRJ010000013.1:45129-114107 GCA_964588805.1 uncultured Microcoleus sp.
CAAGCCAGAGGCATTCTAGCAGAGGCCATCCACGCCACACCCGAGGAAATCGTCTTTACCAGTGGTGCCACAGAAGCCAACAATTTAGCCATTAAGGGGGTTGCTGAAGCCTATTTCAGTAAAGGGCGTCACATTATTACCGTCCAAACTGAACATAACGCCGTTCTTGACCCCTGCCATTATCTCCAATCTTTGGGTTTTGAAATTACATTTCTACCCGTCCAAAACGATGGATTGATTGACTTAGCCCAACTCGAAAAAGCCATTCGTCCCGATACAATTTTAGTGTCAGTTATGGCAGCGAACAACGAGATCGGCGTATTACAGCCCTTGGCAGAAATTGGGGTAATTTGCCGCCACCATCAGGTACTCTTTCATACAGATGCCGCCCAAGCGATCGCCAAAATCCCCCTAGATGTGGAGGCGATGAACATCGACCTCATGTCCCTCACTGCCCATAAAGCCTACGGCCCAAAAGGAATCGGAGTACTATACGTCAGACGCCGTAACCCTAGAGTTCGGTTATCCCCCCAAATTCACGGCGGAGGACACGAACGGGGAATGCGATCAGGTACGCTATGTCCCCCTCAAATTGTAGGCTTTGCTAAAGCCGTACAACTCGGATTAGAAGAACTAGAGGCAGAATCAGAACGCCTTACCCAGCTACGGCAACGGCTTTGGCAACCCTTGAGCCAATTAGAAGGAATTTATCTTAACGGCCACCCTAGCCAACGCTTGTCAGGAAATCTTAATATTAGTATAGAGGGTGTGGATGGTTCAGCCTTATTGTTGGGATTGCAGCCTATTGTAGCCGTATCATCGGGTGCGGCTTGCTCATCAGCCAAAACAGCTCCCTCTCACGTACTCTTAGCCTTAGGGCATTCGGAAAAATTGGCTTATGCCTCAGTTCGGTTCGGGATAGGGCGCTGTAATACAGTCGAGCAAATCGATCAGGTTGCTCATCACGTCATCACAACCATTCATTCTTTACGTCAATCTCAAACGGCCAGTTCTCGTCAAGCCCGAAAATGAAGTAAAGTGATGGGTAGGGGTTGAATACGGTGTTGGTCGCTAGCCTGAGGCGAAGAGCGTAAAATCGCGTGCAGCTACTGACTCAATTTGAGTGGCATCTGAGGAACAGCGCGGTATAATACACCATCATAGGAACAGTTGCGAACAAAGGTTCCAGTGGGTTACACCCCTGTAAACTAGCAATAGATGCTGCACGCAACTGGTTCGCTCTTCGAGACTTTCTGCTCACGGCTTAAACACTCTAGCGTTTGCCCTTTGTGAAGGGCTATGGCGTTGGGAACCCATTCTATTAAGAACAGTTGACTCAGGGAAGTGTCGAGTTCTATTCAGTCACTCCAAAGGTCAATAAGATTTTTGATTTTTCTAGATGTACCTAGAGATTTCGATCACACATTTATCGTCAAAGTTATTTTGGGTAGCCATAGCGAGAGGGACAAGAAGCCTCAGTACCTAAGCTTGCTGCCAATTTTTGAGGAAATTGAATGCCAAAGCAAATTATTATTGCAGAGCAACATCGTCTTGCTGCTGTTTTTTGGGAAGATCAGATTCAAGAACTTGTGGTAGCCACCGGCAACCACCAAGTGAGTGATATTTATCTCGGTGTTGTCGAAAACGTATTGCCGGGGATAGATGCAGCCTTTGTGAATATCGGCGATCCAGAGCGTAATGGCTTTATTCATGTCACCGATTTGGGTCCATTACGGCTAAAACGCAGTGCCGGAGCTATTACAGAACTGCTGACTCCCCAACAAAAAGTTCTCGTGCAAGTGATGAAAGAGCCGACAGGCAATAAAGGCCCTCGGCTCACGGGTAACATCAGCTTACCCGGTCGTTATCTAGTGCTAATGCCGTTTGGGCGGGGCGTAAATTTATCCAGGCGGATTCGCAGCGATAGCGAACGTAATCGCTTGAGAGCTTTGGCCGTACTGATTAAACCCGCAGGTATGGGGCTATTGGTGCGAACTGAAGCCGAAGGGAAAGCCGAAGAAGCCATTATTGAGGACTTGGAGGCACTGCAAAAGCAATGGGAAGCCATCCAGCAGGAGGCAAATTCCAGCAGAGCCCCGGCGCTACTCAATCGGGATGATGATTTTATTCAGCGCGTCCTCCGGGATATGTATACGGCGGATGTCAATCGAATTGTGGTCGATTCCCATACCGGTGTCAAGCGAGTTAAGCAGCACCTGGTGAACTGGAGCGGGGGACGGATGCCGGAGGGGGTGTTAATTGACCATCACCGCGATCGCATTTCCGTTCTCGAATACTTCCGTGTCAATGCCGCAATTCGTGAAGCCCTCAAACCTAGAGTGGATTTACCCTCTGGGGGTTACATCATCATTGAACCCACGGAAGCACTAACCGTGATTGACGTGAACTCGGGTTCATTCACGCGATCGGCAACCGCCCGAGAAACCGTCCTCTGGACGAACTGCGAAGCCGCCACCGAAATCGCCCGACAGTTACGCCTGCGTAACCTAGCCGGTGTGATTATCGTGGACTTCATCGACATGGACTCCCGGCGTGACCAGTTGCAGGTTCTAGAACACTTTAACAAAGCCCTCAGAGCCGACAAAGCTCGACCCCAGATTGCTCAACTTTCCGAACTCGGCTTGGTCGAACTCACCCGTAAGCGCCAGGGACAAAATATTTACGAATTATTCAGTCAAACCTGTCCAACTTGTGGAGGATTAGGACACGTAGTCCGCCTACCCGGTGAGACAGAGCGCCCGCTTCGGGAAATCGCCGAGCCTGCTATTCCCCCGATGTTTAGAGAACCGCGCCTGCCGGATATCCCTGAACCTCTGGATCTCCCCCCTGCCGATGACACTGAGGACATGGACTTAGTGCATCATCCCAGCTATCAGGAACGGGCGGGAGTCGTCAATAATAATAATCGCCGCCGCCGCCGTCGCCGTCTTGATGAAGTGGTGGGTAAAGAGGAAATACTGGGCAAAGGAAGTACCCGTCCTGCCTCTCTATTCCCTAGTAAATCAGACTCTGGAGACAGTCATAGCGTTCGTGAAGCCTTCCCTATCGGTGTTGGTGATAACAGTGAAACAGGACGGACGAGTATACCGGCGCCAACGGGTCGGAGTTCAGGTATAGAACTCAGCGAACGGGCAAAACCTCAGCTTGTCAAGTCTAAAGAGATCGAACCTCCTCAAGTCATTGCGGTGGAAATGACTCCAGAGGAACAAGATGTTTATGCCCTGATGGGAATTTCTCCCTTAGTGCGGTTGAACCGAGACATTAAAAATCCTAAATCAGTGATTCTTTCAGTCGTACTGCCCGGAGACACTAGCACCCCTGAAGAGGCCATCGAGTCAGCTGCCGCATCAAGTTTTGAGGAATCTGAACCGTTTTATTCCTCAGATGAAGAGGAGGTTTCACAACCCATGCGGATGGATTCAGAGGAGTCATCCCTCACCCAAGAGGTCGAGGCTCCACCACAGGAGCAGGCCACTGCCTCCACAGAGTCTCCAGATGCAACATCGGCAGAATCGGCATCTTCTGATGAATCAGAGAGCAATCGTCCTCTGATTCGCCGTCGCCGTCGCCGCTCTTCGGCCGTAGACAGTGAGGATTCTACAGCAAGCTGAACGTTAAACTGAAAACTGAGATTTATGAAGATGTGATCAGCGTTCTGTGAAGATTAACGGGAGTCAAAGATATGCCGGTTGAGAACAAGGAAGACATCACCGGCGTTTCCCCATCTCTAAAACCTCAACAGCTATACAATTTTTGTGAGTTACCCAATGTACGGGCTGATTTCAGATGGATTGCGGGTGTTGATGAAGTAGGACGGGGTGCTTTATTTGGGCCAGTAGTCGCCGCTGCTGTGATTGTACCGGTGTCTGCCCTATCTCAGCTTGCCCTAGCAGGGGTTAAAGATAGTAAACAACTGTCTAGGCTACGACGGCTCAAGCTGGCTCAAGAAATTCAGCGCTTGGCATTCGATTGGAAAATCGGTTATGCCACGAGTGATGAAATTGACCAAATTAATATCTTGCAAGCGTCTTTGCTAGCGATGAAACGGGCAATTTTGAAGCTGAAGGTACAACCCGATCTGTGCTTGATTGATGGGAAGCAATCTCTTCCTAACTTATCTTTGCCCCAACAGACAATGGTCAAGGGAGATGAGCGTTCACTGGAAATCGCCGCCGCGAGTGTTGTCGCCAAAGTCTGGCGCGATGATCTCATCGTTCGACTCGCTACCCGTTATCCAGATTATGATCTGGTGGCCAATAAAGGTTATGGAACCCAACGTCATCGGTTAGCATTGCAACAGTATGGCCCGTCTCGCCTGCATCGGAAGTCCTTCAGTCCCTGCCAAATAGGGATGAAGGATTGCTGACTTTTATGGCTGAAAAGATAGCCGATTTGATCTTTGTTTTGAATCAGCTATCACTCACTAACTTTATTTAAATTACCCTTTGACTGTAGCTGCTTCTGTAGGGCTATTAAGGATTCTGGTTTGTGTATCTTGGTTTGCCCACTGACGATAATCACACAAGAGCTGATGCATCAAACGTTGCTTAATCCGGACTAAAACACTTTTGAGTAAACTATTGCCTGTCGTTTCTACAATAGGCTTGGGTGTGAGGGAAAAGGGTAAGGGAATATCGACAGAGACTTTTAAATCAGCTCGACCTTTAAGCTTGGTTATGCCGTTTTTTTGCTCAGGATAAAGTTTACCTTGTAAGTCCAGAGCAAAACGTTGATTGATGTAATCAAGCCCTAAAATTTCACAGCCTACAGAGGTTAGATGAACTGTGCCGTCAGCATCTGCCCACACTTTCAGAGTCACTGTGGGCTGAAAGTTCAAAGTCATAAAACTTAACGAACGCATCTTCAGACGAAAACACTCTTGGCTTAATTGTGTAATCAGATTCGGGTCTGCGATCGCATGAACGAGGCGTTGAGGCTGACGTAAATAGTGCTGAATTGGAACGGGTTGTTCCGGTACAGCAAGTTCAACGGATTGGGATGCAACAAACTGGCTGTTCATAAAAAAGGGAAACAATAAGCTTGTAAGCGTTTAATTAATTTTACTTTACAAAGGTTAAATTTTTGAAAAGCAGTTTTTATTTTGTCGAAGCTATATTATCGTTTAGCGGCTGTACATTATTATCTATTTATGAAGACTTTAATTATAAAAATTCATATATCAACGATTCATCTTTCCCAAGAAACCAGTGTGAGGCTCAGATATAGCTCTGTGAGCTTATTCCCTATGAAAGAAGAGCCAGGTTGACACACGATTGCTCAGACCAGTAAAAAGAAGTGTTTGCTTAGTTTTTGAAAAGACTTTATGTCCGAATCCATTGCTTATTTAGGCCCTGCTGGTACTTACGCCGAAGCAGCAGCACTGGCTTACCTTCGCACTCTTACAGATGATGCAGGTAGCCAGACTCAGTTATCTCCTTGTCCCAGCATTGCCCAAACCCTACATTCTGTTGCGCGGGGACAAACTCATCTGGCCGTTGTTCCGGTGGAAAATTCCATTGAAGGAACCGTTGCCATCACACTCGATACGCTATGGCAGCTAGATACGCTCCAAATTCAACAAGCTCTAGTTTTACCTATCCGACATACCTTACTCTCACGCGCATCTTTATTAGAGACAATCCAAACCGTTTATTCTCACCCCCAAGCTCTAGCACAATGTCAAGGGTGGCTTGAGAAGTTTTTGCCTTCAGCACGACTGGTTCCTACTAACTCCACAACGGAACCGCTTAAGCATCTGGATACAGACCATACCGCAGCCGTCATTACCTCTCAACGAGCTGCACAGCTTTATAATTTGCCTATTTTAGCCTCAGGTATTAATGACTATCCCGATAACTGCACTCGGTTTTGGGTGTTAGGGAAACAAGCTTCTATTGGTGGTAGTCATACTTCCATTGCGTTTAGTTTACCGGCTAATAGACCTGGAGCGCTATTAGAACCCCTACAAATATTAGCGAGTCGAGGGATTAATATGAGCCGCATTGAGTCTCGACCCACTAAACGATCATTGGGTGAGTATCTCTTTTTTATTGATATCGAAGCTGATGCTTCTCATCCCTCGGTACAAGCGATGTTATCGGAACTAGCTCCTCATACAGAAATTTTAAAAATCTTTGGCAGCTATAAGGTTTTAGCGATTAAGCCATCTACAACGACTAACCTGTGAAGACCCTCCTAAATGTAAAAAGAGGCGTGTAGTAACACGTCTCCTTGATGAGCTAATCACTGATTTTAGTAATTTAGTTCTTTATCCATCACTTATTAAACCAATACTCTGGTCAAAATTAAGCAGCGATCTCCCTATAAAAACGTAACGGGTGGTAGTTCGGATGGTTTTTGATCAAGAAATCGCTCTTGTTGCTTAAAACACTTTCGATTGAGTCAAGAGTTGATAGGTTGTGATGAGCATTATCTCCAAGCTCCTGGACAAGCCAGATGGATCGCGTATCAAAAACTGTCTGGAGTATTGTTAAAGGCATCCTTGAGGACAGTCCGTGCTGCAAGCTGATTGCGCGTTAAGGTGAGAATTTCTGCTTCGCGCTCTAAGCGCTTTGCCGTATCCTGCATTTCCAAAAGTGCCTGTTGTTCAGTTGCAACCCCAGCAATTTGGCTAGCAACCCAGTAAGACAGTTCAATAGGTAAATCGGGCAGATTATCGGGTAGCTCATTTCTCTGGTCGGTCAACTTGCTATGAAGATGTACCACATCTCGCAACAATTGCTCGACCTCAATGGCCATAGATTTGAGGTCTTGTTCAGGTGGCTTGTCCTCAAGCCATTCTACTAAACCGACCCGATAGGGCTTTTCGCGGACGTACTCCAAAACTCGAAATCGCTGTTGCCCCAATGTCAATATTTTCATCCGGTCATCGGGCAAGCGCTGAAAATGGATAATTTCAGCACAACAGCCTACTGCTGCAGGTTGGCCTTGAACGGGGTCCCACATCAATACACCAAATCGGCGATCGCTCTCCAAAATCGTATTCATCATGATTCGGTAGCGAAATTCAAAGATGTGTAAAGGGAGAGGACGCCCAGGAAAGAGTACCACTTCAGGTAGTGGGAATAAAGGGAGTTCTCTAACAGCAATTGAGGAAGGGGATGCCATTTTACCTTAGTGAAAAGGGTAATTGAGCTTCTTTACCTACTTTAACGGATGTCACTAGTCATTGGCCATGAGTTGTCGAGCAACTCAAAATTGACTGCTAAAAGCAGTGAACTCACTCCTGGACTAATGACTAATGACTTCATCACTCTAAAGCTTCACTTCAATATCAACCCCTGCCGGTAAATCCAACTTCATCAAAGCGTCAATGGTTTTTGAGGACGGTTGATAGATATCAATAATGCGACGGTGAGTCCGTGTTTCAAAGTGTTCCCGCGAATCTTTATCGACGTGGGGTGACCTTAAAACACAGTAGATTCGCCGTTTGGTGGGTAAGGGAATTGGCCCAATGGCTGTAGCGTTAGTGCGATTAGCGGTATCCACAATCTTTTCGCAAGATGTGTCGAGAAGTCGCCGATCGAAGGCTTTAAGACGAATCCGAATTTTTTGCTGCTGAATGGTTGCCATTTTTTAATTGTCTAGGTTCTGAATACAAAAAATTAGAGATTGAAAAGACTGGGTTGAAGGTTACTAGCGTGAAAGCTGAATGTTTAAAAACCTTCAATGCAGTCTTCAAATGGGTCAATCACATAGAAGGAGCAGAAAAGCCTGCGCCTTTCTGCCCCTCTTCAAGAAGCCAGAATCAAGCTACTTGAGAATTTTGGAAACGACACCAGCACCGATGGTGCGTCCACCTTCACGAATAGCAAAGCGCATACCTTGCTCAATCGCGATTGGGTTGATCAGTTCTACTGTCATTTTGATGCGATCACCGGGCATCACCATTTCTGGTTGGCTGCCATCATCAGCAGTGAATGCATTAATCGTACCCGTCACATCGGTGGTACGAACATAGAACTGAGGACGGTAGCCTGAGAAGAAGGGAGTGTGCCGTCCACCTTCTTCCTTCTTCAGGACATACACCTCAGATTCAAACTGGGTATGAGGTGTGATTGAACCGGGTTTGGCAATCACCATACCGCGCTCGATGTCCTTTTTCTCAATTCCTCGCAGAAGAATGCCAGCGTTATCTCCAGCTAACCCTTCATCGAGACTCTTTTTGAACATCTCAATACCCGTAACTGTTGTGCTACGAGTGTTTCTCAAGCCCACTAACTCAACTTGGTCGCCGATTTTGACTTTACCCCGTTCGATCCGACCCGTGGCTACTGTACCCCGACCCGTAATGGTAAAGACATCCTCTACCGCCATCAGGAAAGGCTTATCAATATCCCGTTCAGGAGTAGGAATATAAGCGTCTACCTCATCCATCAGAGAATAGATCTTATCCACCCACTCATTTTCACCCCGTTGGGTTTTCGGGTTAGCGATCATAGCTTCTAGCGCTTGTAAAGCGGAGCCAGCGACGATGGGGATGCTGTCTCCATCGAATTCATAACTACTGAGAAGTTCGCGGACTTCTAATTCCACTAGTTCTAGCAATTCTTCATCATCCACCATGTCTTGCTTGTTTAAGAAGACCACCAAGCTGGGGACGCCGACTTGCTTCGCTAGTAGGATATGTTCCCGTGTCTGAGGCATCGGACCGTCAGCAGCAGAGACGACGAGAATTGCCCCATCCATTTGAGCCGCTCCCGTAATCATGTTCTTCACGTAGTCAGCGTGTCCTGGACAATCAACGTGAGCGTAGTGACGGTTTTCGGTTTCGTACTCAACGTGGGCGGTATTAATCGTAATCCCCCGCGCCTTTTCCTCGGGTGCCGCGTCAATTTCGTCGTACTTTCTCGCTGTCGCCTGACCCATCGCTGCCAGCGTCATCGTAATGGCGGCTGTTAGCGTCGTTTTGCCGTGGTCTACGTGACCAATTGTACCAATGTTGACGTGGGGTTTAGTCCTTTCAAACTTTGCGCGTGCCATGAATTACGTGTTCCTTTTCTCCTATTTATGCGTTCCCTTTGCTCTTAGCGATGATGGCTTCAGCCACATTGCGAGGTACCTCGTCATAGTTGCTAAACTCCATCGAGAAGATACCTCGCCCTTGGGTCTTAGAGCGGATATCCGTAGCATAGCCAAACATCTCTGCTAATGGAACTTTAGCAGTAACTTTCGCCACACCGCTATCCGAACCCATGCCTTCAATCTGACCACGGCGAGAATTGAGGTCTCCCATAACATCTCCGAGGAAGTCTTCGGGGACTTCAACCTCTACTTTCATCATAGGCTCTAGCAAGACTGGCGATGCCTTCATCACACCGTCTTTGATCGCCATTGAACCAGCGATCTTAAATGCCATTTCTGAAGAGTCTACATCGTGGTAAGACCCATCGACTAGGGTCGCTTTCACATCAATGAGGGGATAGCCTGCTATGATACCGGATTCGCAAGCTTCCTTCATTCCTTGCTCTGCGGGTGAAATGTACTCTTTGGGTATGGAGCCACCCACAATCTTGGAGACAAATTCAAACCCACTACCAGGGTCTCCAGGTTCCAATTCAATCACGACGTGACCGTACTGACCCTTACCCCCACTTTGGCGAATAAACTTGCCTTCTGTTTTGATGGATTTGCGAATGGTTTCACGGTACGCCACCTGGGGTGCTCCCACATTCGCTTCTACCTTAAATTCCCGCAGCATCCGGTCTACCAGAATTTCTAGGTGTAGTTCACCCATCCCCGCAATTACGGTTTGGTTGGTTTCTGGATCAACACTGACTCGGAATGTCGGGTCTTCTTCCGATAGGGATTGGAGAGCTTTGGAGAGCTTCTCCATATCCTGCTTAGTTTTCGGCTCCACTGCTACGTTGATCACAGGTTCTGGAATGTATAGCGATTCCAGAACGACTGGGGATTGTTCATCGCATATAGTGTCACCGGTAAAGCTATTCTTCAGACCAATCGCGGCTCCCAAGTCACCGGCTCTGAGTTCATCCACCTCAATTCGCTCGTTCGCTTTCATAACGATCAAGCGGGAAATGCGTTCCTTTTGTCCTTTGGTGGAGTTAAGGATATAGCTACCTTTTTTGAGTATCCCTGAGTAGACCCGTAGGAAGGTCAAGCGACCAAAGGGGTCTGACATAATCTTGAAGGCCAAGGCTGACATCGGTGCTTCATCATCGGCCTCTCTCGCAGCTACTGTGCCATCAGGCAAAGTTCCCTGAATCGGGGGAATATCGGCTGGTGCTGGCAAATAATCAACGACAGCATCAAGCAATAGCTGAACACCTTTGTTTTTAAAGGCAGAGCCACATAGGACGGGGACAATGGTTCCGTCAATGGTTCCTTTGCGAAGAGCCGCACGAATTTCCTCTTGGGTGATTTCTTCGCCTTCCAGGTATTTCTCAGTTAAAGCATCATTGGTTTCGGCAATCGACTCTACGAGCTTCATCCGATACTCTTCAGCTTTGTCTTTGACTTCATCCGGAATTTCCGCGTCTTCGATATCCGTTCCGATGTCGTTGGTGTAAAGCTTGGCTCTCATCCGAACCAAGTCAACAATTCCCGTAAATTCATTTTCGCTACCAATGGGGATTTGGATCGGAACTGCATTAGCGCGTAAGCGATCGCGCAGTTGATTGTAGACATTGTAGAAGTTGGCTCCTGTCCGATCCATCTTGTTGATGAACGCAATCCGAGGCACCTTGTAGCGGTCTGCTTGCCGCCACACGGTCTCTGATTGAGGCTGAACTCCACCGACTGAGCAGAACACAGCGATTACGCCATCTAACACCCGCATCGAACGCTCAACTTCGATCGTGAAGTCTACGTGACCTGGTGTATCAATAATATTAATCCGATGGTCTTTCCAGCTTGTACTGATGGCTGCGGCAGTGATGGTAATTCCACGCTCCCGCTCTTGTTCCATCCAGTCCGTTACTGCTGTTCCTTCATGGACTTCACCAATTTTGTGAACGATTCCCGAGTAAAACAGAATTCGTTCGGTTGTTGTTGTCTTGCCCGCGTCAATATGGGCTGCAATCCCAATATTACGTACTTTTCCAAGCGGGATGGTACGTGCCACAGCTACCTCCTTCGTCTGGTGCCGACCGTCTTTACACTTTACACGTTGCTATCTGTTTACAATTCTATACTTTCTTTAAATTTTTACGCATTCGCAACCCCTAGTCTGCTAAGACACTAGCCAGCTTGAACCACTCAAAACTAGTATCGATAGTGAGCAAAGGCTTTGTTTGCCTCTGCCATTTTATGCGTTTCATCCCGCTTGCGAATAGCATTGCCAGTATTTTCAGAGGCATCAAGCAACTCGTTCGCCAGTTTCATAGCCATTGAGCGACCATTTCTCTCTCTTGAAAAACGAATCAGCCAACGCAGTGCCAGAGCTGTGCCTCGATCAGGCCGAACTTCCATCGGGACTTGATAGGTTGCCCCACCCACACGACGAGCCTTTACCTCTACTAATGGCGTTACATTCCGTACCGCTTTTTCAAAGGTTTCTAGAGGGTCTGAACCTATCCGTTGTTCAATGATTTGCATGGCATCATAAATGATCCGATTGGCAATGGATTTCTTGCCATGACGCATAATCCGCCGCACCATCATATTGATCAAGCGGCTATTGTATACCGGATCAGGGGGAACGGGACGCTTTTTGATAACCGCGCGACGAGACATAGTAAGCCTTAAAAAAACAATAGCGACAGTACTAAATTACACACTAGACAGTATCGCACCTTCTCAGGTACTCTAATGCCTTAATTATTGAGTTTATTCAGATCAAGGGGTTGGCTATTTGAGCCGAGTAGAACTTTTCTTGGAATTGGAACCTACTTGCACCTGAGTCAACCGACTCTATGCAAATCCTAAGAAACAACTTCCTCTACCCAGGATAGCTGAAACTTTACATTAAAAAAGGTCTATCCTACCCATCAATTAAGCCAATATTTTGACGACTGATGGGATTTTCAGATTCTTACTTGGGGCGTTTGGTTCCGTATTTAGAACGTCCTTGACGCCGATCTTTGACGCCTGCGGTATCTAGCGTTCCTCTAATAATGTGGTATCTAACTCCAGGTAAGTCTTTGACACGACCCCCTCGAATCATGACAACTGAGTGTTCTTGTAAGTTATGACCGATTCCCGGAATGTAAGCCGTAACTTCAAACCCTGAAGTTAGACGAACCCGTGCCACTTTCCGTAGGGCTGAGTTCGGTTTTTTAGGTGTTGTTGTGTATACTCTTGTGCATACACCCCGGCGCTGCGGACATTGTTTCAGCGCAGGCGATTTGGTTTTCTTCTTAGCTTTAGCGCGTTCGCTCCGGATGAGCTGCTGAATAGTGGGCATGAGTTAAGGCGTGTACAGCTCCTTTAAGAGTTTTAACAACTGACAAATCCCAATTATACCTAAGCGTTAGTCCGTATGTCAACCTTCTGGGCTGTTAGGCTTCTGAAGCGACTCGAAAGGAGTTACCACACCCACAAGTTTCTACTGCTTTGGGATTATGGAAACGAAAACCGCCTCCCATCAAGTCTTCCGAATAATCGAGGGTGAGTTCGCTGATGTAGTTAGCGCTTTTCGAGTCTACCACGACCCCGATCAGCCCATAATCATAAACCTGATCACCAGGGTTGAGGGCTTCGTCAAAGTCAATCGTATAGTATAGAGCGGCACATCCCCCGCTTTGTACCCCTAAGCGCAGTCGAGCCTGAGTTTGATGACGCCTTAATTGTAAACGCTTAATTTCATCAATAGCCGCTTGACTTAGATTAATCATCACTGCAGTAGGAGAGCAAGGAGCAAAAAGGGCTGAATCCCTGTTTCAAGATATGATCATAAACCCTAGAGGTGTATTACAGAAACACAAGATGTTGTAATGTAAACACCTATCCTCCTCAAAAGAGTAAGCTTGCTATTTCTGCAATCTGTCTGCTAACGGGTTATTGGGGGTTAAATTAAGTTAAAAAGATAAATAAGAAATAATAAACCCTTATCTCAGCTCAGGGGTTCGATTTCCTGAGATCAGTGAATATCTCCAACTGGCCATGAACTTATGGGCGTAACAGAATCTGTATCGATTAGTAATCTTCTGTTCGCCCATTCATTAATATCAGTTATTGTTCTTCGGCCTTGCTGCGAGCGTAGTCATCCTCAAACCGGACAATATCATCCTCTCCTAAATATTCCCCATTTTGAACTTCAATTAAGACTAAGGGAATTACACCTGGATTCTCGAGGCGGTGAGTATGACCTTGAGGAACATAGGTAGATTGATTGCTATGGATGATAGTTTCTTTATCTCCACAAACCACTTTAGCCGTCCCGCAGACAACGATCCAGTGTTCACTGCGATGGTAATGCATTTGTAGGCTGAGGCGATGTCCAGGCTTCACCTCAATTCGCTTAATTTTGTATCCCCGTCCTTCTTCCAAAACTGTAAAGGAACCCCAAGGACGTAGTTCGGACGCGGCAAAACTCTCGGCTGTGATCGAGGTAGGCAAGGGAAGTGCAGGGACTTGAGAAACGTCTTGCGACTGAACCATGTTTTTTCTCCTGAAAACGGCTACAAAAATAAATTTGTTGTTTATGAGGTACTACTATTGAGGTACGGCTTGATTAAACACCAAATACCACCCAGTCACAACCAAACATAGCAAATAGACAAGGGTTAGTGTCATGCGTAATTCTAACCATTTCCATTATTTACATCCAATTTTTAATTAACAGCACCCTAGCTTTAAACAAACTTTAAATAAAAAATAGTTAGCTAGTATGTTTAATCGGGATAATCATTGATGAGCTAAATACCTATCCCCGAAGAAATAGATTATTGCCATTCTGTTGAATTTGCTGACAAGAACCCTCTCTAGGGCAATTGTTCTATTAAGGGATAGGAGCGAGGAACAAACCTAGAGCATTGTGAACCCGAGCGGCTGTATAAGCAGAGCGATCTAGAAGTTGCCCTCCTAAGTAGAGTCCAGTTGAACTCCCTCCATCTAGATTGAGAGCATCAACTGCGCCCATTTGCTGCATTAACTGAGCCGTTTCTGCTAAGGAAGGGCCACGTCCGCCGACTCGATTGTGAAATGCAGCGATCATCAGCGTTCCTGTAGCTGTAGTTCCAATGGCGCTGCGGACTGCCATTTGTTGATTAAAGGCATCACTGAATTGTTCGGCTTTGGCATCTAAAGCAATTTGCCCATTTTGCACCAGTACAGGCCCAGCGCCTAAAATTTGAGGATAATTGGCAAAATCTGTGGGTAAAGTTGTTTCATCCAGACTGATTTGCGTGCCTACATCGAGCCAACTCGCAGCAGCAGTGCCTTCATTCCGTAACGTTAACAGGTAGCCATTGGCAGGAATCGGAAAAGCCGTTTCCCCAACCCGGCCGCCTGGACTTTGGGCGATGACTTGATTGTTTTGAACAAAAATTAGGATTTCGTTATCGCTCAAGGGAGTGTAAGTGGCTCCCCATTCTGGGGTGTAGCGAGAAATACCGGGATGAACGTAAGCACTATTTAAATAAACTACCGGTAGGCGCATACCAGCCGAAGTAGTCAAGATTTCCTGAAGAGTAAGACGCCCAATTTTAAATTGTCCCTGATCGTTCCAGGCGATCGCACCTCGGTTAAGAATCGGCCCGGAAAACCATCGCCCCTCTCGACGAATTGCTCCCAAGGGCAACTGATTATTGCGATTAAAGAATCCTGCATTAATGGCAGCCGACGCTTGCCACGATTGAGCCATTTGGATTAGGGGAACTGTTCCCATCTGACTGGTGCGATTGCCCCAAATGGGTCTAAAACTCATCCGATTCGCTTTGGGATCAACTTCTAGCCAAACCACTGGAAATCGAGATTCGCCCAAATTCACGTATCGCTGACGCCAGTGTACTCCTCTAGCCCAAAGAATTTCTTTTTCAGACCAAGCATCAGGGCGAACTTCAATTACTAAGCGGTTGGGGTTGGGGACGCTGAAAACTTGTAGGCGTTGGCCTTCTGGAATCGGGACACGAAGGGTGGTTTGGTTTTGTCCGTTTTCGACGCGGATGAGGGGTTGTTCACTCGGTGTGACGACGGGTACAGGTGCAGCATCTTCAGCTTCTTGGATTTGTTCCGGTGGCGGGAGGGGAGGGGGAGCAAAGCGTTCAATTAAAGCCGAGTCAGCGATCGCATCTAGGGTAATTACGCCCTCCGTGCGGCGATCGCTAATTTGCCAGGGAATCGGACGGTTCAAATCAACGATGATGCGGGAACCCGAAGGCATTTTTATCAGTTGAATATTCTCCAATTTTGCTGGGGCTGAAACAATTTTTAAGGTTTCGCCCTCTGCTTGCACTCCCAAACCTGCAATTTTGGCAAAATCACTCACATCCAAATAACGATAAGCCCCCGCTAAATGGCTAGCAAGGATTAGAGGGGTTTTTAAGGGGTCAGAAAACCACTGCACCGGCTGTCGATTCCAATCTTGAGTACTGAGCAACTCCATACCTAGGCTATGCATCAGCCCCACATCACTGATACCCGTACGAACCGACGTACCCAGTTGCCATTGCCTCCAGGCCACATTGAGTGTCCGGCCATTTAAAGAGAGCTTAGTTCCCTGTCGCAGGAGTTGAGGTGATACTTGGGCTAAAAAACTGGCCGGACGGGGAGGAGTAGGTTGGCTGGATGCGCTAGAGGCAATGGGTTTGCTGGGTGTATTGTTTGGGGCTGCTTTTTTGGGGGTGGCAGGTAGCTGGCTCAAAAGTTCCTCAGCCATTACGACATGGATATTTTCGGAGACAGGGGAGTTTGCGCCTTGAGCAGCTAAATCGGTGGGTGATAACGGGATAGGTTCTTTTGCCGCAGCCGGTAGAGGATGGAGAATGACTTCGCTGCTGTGTAATAACAAGGCTTTAGTTTTACCACTCTGTGTACTAACAACAGCCAAGGTTGAGCCCAAAAGAGCGATCGCACCAAGGATACTGACTGGCTTGGAAATCTTTATTTTTAATTTGTTCGTCATGATTTCCAGCTTTGACGTTGCTCTTTTGCTCATCTTTTCGCCTCTTATACTAAATCCGGTCAGAAAACCCCTTTATTTTTTGACAGGCTCTCGGAGGGGGGAGCTCTCGTAGCAGGGGAGAAAAAATACTAGCTTAAAATAAGGCAGAAGGCAGACGGCAGAGGGCAGAGGGCAGAAGGAGAAAGAATTTTTTCATACCTTCTTGGTGGGCGTCAGCTCATGGCGTCTAGCCTGGAAAGGGAGCTATCAATGCGGATTTGGTATTAGACCAAAAAATCCAGAATTGGGAATGATATCTGTCGAGTTTAAAGTTAGGATTTTTCTGCCCCCCAGCACCCCCGCTTCATTCAAGCTCGATTAGGGTATCAAGAAACAATGACTTTATGACGCTCACCTTTTGCGGTTGAGCATCATAATAGAAATTAAGACCCCTTGAGCGGTTTCACTTCTCCAACTCTTACTGGAAAATCTTGAACACAGCAGGAGAGCTAATTATTATCCTGCTGTTTTGGCCACTTTAGGAGAGAACATTATGCTTCCGGCACTATGACTGCCAGCAACAGGAGATTGCCCAGCCAACTTGTTGTGATTCCAGACTTAATGGGGTTGAGTTACAGATGCAGAAATATAAAAAAATTTCTGTAGCAATAGTTACATGAGTGTAGCTAAAAAATCAGGGATTGCAAGGGTAGAGCATTTCCGATAATATTTCTACTCTCTGTCCATTTGGCAGAATGTCGGTGTTTGAGATTCGGTTTTAAGAGCTTCTCAGAAGGAAGCGCTCAGTTTGCTACCCACTCTCGTCACTCGTTGAGTGGGGTATTTTCCATAGACCATTGAAGCACCCAATTCTTTCCACTCGTCAACCCTCTCGGTCGAATCGCATCCAACCTACCTTTTAGGATGCTGCTTT
The DNA here is from genome assembly GCA_964588805.1 of uncultured Microcoleus sp. Lineage (GTDB taxonomy): Bacteria > Cyanobacteriota > Cyanobacteriia > Cyanobacteriales > Coleofasciculaceae > CAZPRJ01. The sequence goes on from CAZPRJ010000013.1 coordinate 62,109, forward strand.
GATGTCAATCTTCGACCCGGAGTTAACAAATTCTTCAGAATGCTAGTGTAGACTCCCCACTAGTATCGGTAGACTCCCCGTTAATGAAACTTGTTTCTTAAATCTGGCAATTGTAGGCGCGTGGAAATGAACGAAGAATCGGCAACTGGTCAGGCCACCTTCTAATCCAAAACATTGTATTCGTAAACCTCGTGAATCATCAGATGAATAACAGGAGCATCAGGGCAAATCAACCCCATCAATTCCACCATCAAAGCGATCAACCCTACGGCGGCCAACGATGGCTAGTAGAAGAACGAGATGCATGCGGTGTCGGGTTTATTGCCTGTCAAACTGGCGTCGCCACCCATGACTTGATTGAGCAGGCATTATCCGCATTGAGTTGTTTGGAACACCGAGGGGGTTGTAGTGCCGACCAAGATTCCGGCGATGGTGCTGGGTTAATGACGGCCATTCCTTGGGAACTCTTCACTCCATGGTTTGCCGAACAAAAAATTTCCATGCCGCCACGCGAGAACTTAGCGGTAGGCATGGTATTTTTAACCCAAGATGCCACACTTGCCACCAAAGCGCGTCAAATCGTTGAGCAAGTCTTAAACCAAGAAAAATTAACGGTGCTAGGTTGGCGTGAAGTACCCGTCAATGCATCGGTTTTAGGGATTCAGGCACGAGAAAATCAGCCCAAAATCGAACAGGTCATCATCCACTCTCCTGAGCTACAGGGAGATGATTTGGATCGGACATTGTACAAAGTCAGACGTAGAATTGGCCGAGTGTTAGCCGCAGAAGGAACACTCAAATGGTTTGACGATTTTTATGTATGTTCGTTCTCCTGCCGCACCATTGTGTATAAAGGGATGGTGCGATCGGCGGTATTGGGTGAGTTCTATCAAGATTTAAAAAACCCCGATTACCAAAGTTCTTTTGCCGTCTATCATCGCCGCTTTAGCACCAACACAATGCCCAAGTGGTTCCTCGCTCAACCGATGCGGTTGTTGGGACACAACGGAGAAATTAACACGCTATTGGGCAATATCAACTGGATGATGGCGCGGGAATCGGACTTAACTCACCCGGTGTGGGAGGTAAGAACCACCGAGGCAGAAGTCAGAACCCAAGAAACTGCCATGAGTACGCCTCAAGAAATGGCCACCGAACTGGACACCCTCAAGCCCATTGTCCATCCCGATAACAGCGACTCTGCATCCATGGACAACGTGTTAGAGTTGCTGGTGCGTTCCGGGCGTAGCCCCCTAGAAGCGCTGATGATTATGGTGCCAGAGGCGTATCAAAATCAGCCCGATTTAGAGCAATATCCAGAAATCGTTGATTTTTACGAATATTATCGGGGGATGCAGGAAGCTTGGGATGGCCCTGCCCTCTTGGTGTTCAGTGATGGTAAAGTCGTCGGCGCTAGTCTAGATCGCAACGGACTGCGACCCGCCCGTTATAGCATTACACGGGATGGATATATTGTCGTGGCCTCAGAAGCGGGAGTGGTGGACTTACCCGAAGCCGAAATTATCGAAAAAGGCAGACTTGGACCAGGGCAAAGCATCGCGGTGAACTTAGAATCCCACGAAATCCTCAAAAACTGGGAAATCAAGCAACGAATTGCCAGCCAAAAGCCTTACGGACAGTGGTTGCAAGAGCACCGTGTGGAGTTAAAGCCTCAACCGTTTGCCGATCAAGTTCAACTCGACACCTCAGAATTACTGCGCCAACAAACTGCTTTTGGGTACACAGCAGAGGATTTGGATCTCATTCTCGAACCGATGAGTATGGACGGGAAAGAACCAACCTTCTGTATGGGTGATGATACGCCCTTGGCCGTTTTGTCGAAGAAACCGCGTTTACTCTACGACTACTTCAAACAACGCTTTGCTCAGGTGACAAACCCACCCATCGATCCCTTGCGGGAAAGCTTGGTGATGTCTTTGTCGATGCAGCTAGGCACAAGGGGGAATCTGCTCGATCCTAGGCCAGAGTATGCTCGGATGTTGAAGATAGAAACGCCGATCCTGAATGAGTCTGATTTAGAGGCGATTAAAACCTCAGACTTTGAGACGGCGGAACTCTCCACCCTGTTTGACATTGCCGACGGGCCAGATGGCTTAGAAGCGGCAGTGTACGCCTTGCGCGATCGCGCCGTGGAGGCAGTACGGGCAGGCAAGAAGATTTTAATTTTAAGCGATAGCGCTAGCGCGCCCGCCAAGGGCGATCGCATGGAGGGGGCGATTAACGCAGACAAAAGCTATATCCCCCCCATGCTGGCCGTAGGGGCTGTTCACCATCATCTAATTCGCCAAGGGTTGCGGATGAAGGTATCCCTGATTGTGGAAACCGCCCAGTGTTGGAGTACCCATCACTTTGCCTGTTTGATTGGCTACGGTGCTGCCGCCGTTTGTCCTTACCTGGCTTTAGAATCGGTGCGTCAGTGGTGCTCGAATCCCAAAACTCAGAAACTCATGGCACGGGGCAAAATTACTGCCCTCACCGTGGAACAAGCCCAGAAAAATTACCGTAAGGCTGTAGAAGCGGGCTTATTGAAAATTCTCTCTAAGATGGGAATTTCTTTACTGTCTTCGTATCAAGGCGCACAGATTTTTGAGGCGATTGGAATTGGAGCAGATTTACTAAAAGTAGGCTTTGCAGGAACGGCCTCACGTCTAGGAGGCTTGAGCATGCCTGATTTGGCACGGGAGGTCATCTCCATTCACTGTCGGGCTTTCCCGGAACTGACGACGAAGAAGTTGGAAAACTTTGGATTTATTCAGTACCGTCCGGGGGGTGAGTATCACATGAATAGCCCGGAAATGGCCAAGGCATTGCATAAGGCCGTGTCTACCAAGAACTATGACCATTACGACTTGTACCTGCAATATTTGGAAGGTCGTCCAGTCACAGCGCTGCGAGATTTGTTGGATTTTAACAGCGATCGCGCTCCCATCTCGGTGGATGAGGTGGAATCGGTAGCCGACATTGTGCAGCGATTCTGTACCGGGGCGATGTCTTTGGGGGCACTATCGCGGGAAGCCCATGAGGTTTTGGCGATCGCCATGAATCGGATTGGGGGCAAGTCCAACTCCGGAGAAGGAGGCGAAGACCCCTTACGGTTCAAAGTCCTGGATGATGTGGATGAAACCGGAAATTCTCCTACATTGCCGCACCTCAAGGGATTACAGAATGGGGATACGGCCAGTTCCACGATTAAGCAAGTGGCATCCGGTCGCTTTGGCGTGACACCAGAATATCTGATGAATGCCAGGCAACTAGAAATTAAAATGGCTCAGGGGGCCAAGCCCGGAGAAGGAGGGCAGTTGCCGGGTAAAAAGGTCAGCCCCTACATTGCTCTGCTACGCCGCTCGAAGCCTGGAGTCTCACTGATTTCACCGCCTCCTCACCACGATATTTATTCAATTGAGGACTTGGCACAGCTCATCTTTGATTTACACCAAATTAATCCCCAAGCCCAGGTATCGGTGAAGCTAGTGGCAGAAGTGGGGATTGGTACGGTAGCGGCTGGTGTGGCCAAGGCCAATGCAGACGTGATTCAAATTTCCGGTCATGATGGCGGGACTGGGGCTTCTCCGTTGAGCTCGATTAAACATGCCGGTGTGCCTTGGGAATTAGGGGTGACGGAAGTGCATCGAGTGTTGATGGAAAATCAATTACGCGATCGCGTGTTACTCCGAGCCGATGGAGGCATCAAAACCGGTTGGGATGTGATGATGGCTGCCCTCATGGGAGCTGAAGAGTATGGTTTTGGTTCGGTAGCAATGATTGCCGAAGGATGCATCATGGCCCGAATTTGTCATACCAACAACTGTCCGGTTGGGGTCGCCACGCAACAGGAGCAACTGCGTAAGCGCTTTACCGGAACGCCAGAACACGTCGTTAACTTCTTTTATTTCATTGCCGAAGAAGTGCGAGCCATTCTTGCCCGCTTGGGTTATCGGAAATTAGAAGAGGTAATTGGCCGAGCTGATTTGTTGCAACCTCGAGCCGGAGTCGAGATTACCAAGACGAATGCTTTGGACTTGAATGCCTTGATTCAGTTGCCTGATACGAAAGGGGATCGGAGTTGGTTAGTGCATGAAACGGTTCACAGCAACGGCCCAGTTCTCGATGATCAGTTATTAGCGGATGCTGAGATTCAAGCGGCGATTGCCCAGCAAGGCTCTGCCACTAAAGATGTGGGCATCTTGAATACTGACCGCACCGTGAGTGCAAGGCTAGCGGGTGCGATCGCCAAGCAATACGGCAATACTGGGTTTGGCGGACAAATTACACTCAAGTTCAAGGGCTCTGCCGGTCAAAGCTTTGGCGCGTTCAGTCTTCCCGGCATGACGCTCATCCTGGAGGGTGAAGCCAATGATTATGTCGGCAAGGGAATGCATGGGGGTGAAATTATCATCAAGCCACCCGCAGAGGCTAGCTATGACCCCGCTCAAAATGTGATTGTGGGGAATACCTGTCTCTACGGTGCAACCGGCGGTACTTTATTCGCCAATGGTGGCGCAGGTGAGCGGTTTGGCGTCCGTAATTCTAAAGGCCAAGCCGTGATTGAGGGCGCTGGCGACCACTGTTGTGAGTATATGACCGGGGGTGTCATTGTTGTTTTGGGCAGTGTCGGTCGTAATGTCGGCGCAGGGATGACCGGTGGTATCGCTTACTTCCTCGATGAACAGGGTACTTTCCCGGCGAAAGTCAATCGGGAAATTGTCAAGCTACAACGAGTGATCACTAGCGCAGGTGAACAGCAGCTCAAGATGCTGATTGAAGCGCATGCCGAACGTACCGGCAGTGCTAAGGCGAAGTTAATTCTGGCCAATTGGTCTGATTACCTCCCCCAATTCTGGCAAGTTGTCCCGCCCTCTGAGGCAGATAGCCCCGAAGCGAATCCTAATCAGGTGGAAGAGCGGGAGTTAACTTCAGTTCAGTAGGGTACAGGACTGAGGCAACTTGACGTTTAAACCACCATAAGTAGGGGCGCACTGACGTGCGCCCTTGCTATCTGTAGAATTCTTGCGTAAATTTTATTTGGTTTATATACCAAATCCGCATTGATAGCCCCCCTTTCCCAGCTAGTATTTTTTCTCCCCTGCTCCCCTGCTCCCCCGCTCCCCTACCTATCAAAAAATAGACCGGATTTGGTATTACTGCTGGGCAACCAGCGCGGTGTTATCCATTTCCAGGAGCTCTGGGACAGTAACCAATTGGTAGCCGTGCTTTTTCAATTGAGCAATCAGTCCCGGTAACGCCTGCACGGTGTGCGAACGATTGCCCCCTCCGTCATGCAATAAGACAATGCCTCCGGCTGAGGCTTCTTTCACAATGCGGGCTGTTAAGGTGGCGGGAGGTTCATTGCGCCAGTCTCGTGAGTCTGCTGACCACATGATGACGGCGTACTTTTTTTGCTGGGCATAGGCAACTAAGCCATTATTGAGGTAGCCACCAGGCGGCCGGAAAATGTTTGTTTTAACTCCTGTGAGCTTATATATTAAATTGGCTGTTTTGTCAATTTCTTGGGCGGCGGCGGCGGGACTAAATTGATGGTATTGATGGTTCCAGGTATGGTTGCCTACTGTATGCCCCTCAGCCACAATCCGCTTTATGATTTGTGGGTAGACTTGCACCTGCCTGCCAACGACAAAAAAGGTGGCTTTGACGTTGTGCTTTTTGAGAACGTTGAGAATTTGATTGGTGGTATTCGGCCAAGGGCCATCATCAAACGTCAGGGCGATGGGTTTGAGGGCTGGCTTGGGAGTACCGGATGGCGAAGATTCTCCTTGAGCTACAGTCCTAGCAACGTTATTGACGTTAACTGCTTTCAGGGTCTTGCCTTGAAAGTGGAGGGGTATTGGTCGGTTTAGTCGTTCTTTTTTTTCAATCTGTGCAAATTTAGCGATCGCTTTTTTGTAAGCTTGGTTGGGTTGGGCAACTAACAGTTTTTCTTGAGAAGAGTATGAGTTTAGCGTCTGAGATAAAGCCAATGTGGTCTCAGGTCTCACCAATCTCGGAGCAGACCGAGCCACTGGCAAACTACAGCCAGATATGAAACTCATCCCAACAGCAGCAGCCAACAACGGTAAGCTGCGCTGCCTCATAAACAGATAACGGTCTGCCACGTTTCTTCTCCTCCACTCCTCATACACAAAGGCGGCAAATCAAAATTTGTCCTTTGATTCTCAATAGCTACAGGCAAACATTTCCTAGGGCACCATTGCTCTTGCAAGAATGAATGGGTTGGGCTTTGATAGCTGACAGTTGATGATTAAACACAAGAACCCTCAACCCTCTACCACCCGATAAGTACAAGAGCTTCTAGAAAGGCATTGTTTGCTCAGGATGAGTACACGAATTAGCAATTTTCCAGCACGGTACTAAAGGCAATGCTTAGTGCAGCACCGAAAATCGTTTTAATTCGAGTAAGCCTGTTGAAAGTTACGAACGAAATCCCATTACGTCCGGGATTTTAGAAAGTTTTTTATCAACGCAGAAAGGAACAGGGAAGGGACAGACAACATAAAAAAATTGGATTTCCCTGCTTAACCTCACAACTTGATGGCAGAGTACACCGTACTGAGCAGATGCGGGGAATTCTATGATAGTCTTCCTGCTGGTTTTGTTTTGGTAAACAGTAGTCCTCAGCCAAGGTGTTGCAGTTGCATACTTCAGCAATGGTTTGGGTTGACGGTTGACTGCCAACAACAAACTCCTGACAGACTAGGGCTAAGTTCCTCAATATCTTGATGGGAAGAGGCAACCTGAATAGGAATACCTGATGACCGATAGGAGCGTCTACTCCCAGCTCTTGTGTGCTTACAAGCACAAATCGAGTCGGTTAACCAGAGGGATGGAAAATGTAGATTAAAGCAAAATTATAAAGGGATTAGGCTCAAATGGCATCAGGTCACTCTCAATGTGACAGTAGTACGATGGGCAAATAGCCGAATACCCACAAAGCTGGCTTTTTAAATGACATGGCAAAGACATTCTCCTTGAGCTTAGGCTTCCTCGCTAGCGTCGTCGTTACTGGAATTCCAGCGCGAGCTGCGATAACAACAGCACAGACTGTAGCACAACCTCAGCCCCAACTTACAGCCCAAGCCGAGCTTGCTCAAACACTGTTCCAGATTATTGCTCAAAATACAGCACCTGCAAGCAGTACTCTAGCCTTGGAAGATTTACCGCCTGGGTTTACGGCACTGCCTCCAGAGTTGTCTGCGAGCCTAGCGTCCCGTTTACAGGCTTTAAATGCCCAACTCCCTACGGGGAACTTGAAACCCGAAAACTTTTTTGCCTTCGTCAATCCTAAAAGTTTTCAAATTGTGTTGGGATTTACAGGACAGCTACCAAACGAGACTCAAAGGGTTGAATTTGATACGAGTTTAAAACAGTTGCAACAACCAGACGTGCAAAAACGTACCTTGAGTCTGTTACAGGAGAAGCTAAAAACTTTCGGAGAAGTAAAGGTAACTGAATATCGGGGAATGCCTGAATTAAATAATTTGGCAGATACTTCAACCGGGTTCACCATTGCCCTTGAAATGCGAGGCCAACCCCTGCGTCTAGATTTAGCTACCTTTCGCCGGAATGAGATCGGAGCGTTTACAGGAGTAATTTACACGAACGGCGAAACTCCATTGATTGCCGTAGGAGATGTGGCGCGAAAATTAGATGGCAGATTGGCGCAGGTTCCTAGATAGTGCTACATTTATCCCCTCCTTATCCCCCCTTACTAAGGGGGGGAACCAGAAAAAAGATTTGTGGTAAACATTTAGGACACGGGTATAAATACATAACACTTCCATCCCCGTTCCTGCGCTTGCCACAAGGGCATACTTTTAAGCGGGGAGGAGTGAATTGCTGACTTTTGGCTATTGTTCGATCGTTTGATACTGCCGATGATAGGAAGTATAGGCATCTGGAGTGTATCCTTTAATCCCATTAGCCACCACACCTAAAACCGAAGCGCCTGAAATCTTTAAGCCTTCGAGTGATTTCGTAAGTAAAGAACGATCAGTTTTCTGAAGTCCAACCACTAAAACAATCCCATCTGTATTGGCCGCTAAAATGTTGCCATCGGCTAAACCCAACAGAGGAGGCGTATCATAAATCACTAAGTCAAAGAACGCTTGAAATTGCTCCATCAGATACTGCATCTTGGCTGAAGAGAGCAATTTGATCGAGTCAGATGTTGCTTGTCCTGCGGTGAGAACAAACAGATTATCTTCTCCAGATGAACGCTGAATAGCGTCGTTTAAGCTTAAATCGGTGGCAATGACATCACTCAGTCCCATTTCGTTGTGTAAGCCTAAGCGATTGTGGAGTTGAGGACGACGCAAATCGGCATCGACGAGCAATACCCGTTGGCCAATAGAGGCCGCTGTTTGGGCGAGGTGGATGGCGACTGTGGACTTACCATCACCCGGCACGGCTGAACCAATGACTAACGAATGAATCGGTTTACGACTACTGAGCAAACGAATATTAGTATATAGGGTGCGGAATGCCTCTAGGAATGCAGCCGAGCATGCGTCACGAGCAGGTGTTGCTATTGTAGGAAGTAAGGCAGAGGAACTGACATTTTCCAAAAATGCTGGAGCCAGTTTGGGAGTTCGGCGAGGATCGAGTTTCTTGAGTTCTCGCGCAAACGGAATGACGCCCAACAATCGTAGCCTCGTAGCTGCTTTGATTTCATCGGGGGTGTGGAATACAGTATGCAGAATCTCCACGACAAAGCCAACTCCTATTCCCATCAGCAAGCTTAAAACGCCGGCGATCGCCAACTGTCGTTTTGTTTTCTTCGCGGAAGCTGGAATTAATTGTCCACTGCCAGTGCGTGGTAGTTCCGGAGGCGCAATAATCTCCCAGGGAATTTCTCGCTGAGAGGCGTCCAGCTTTAGAGTTTCCCGTTTTTCTAAAAATTGTTTTAGGCTATCGGTTGCCACCTCTAATTCCCGTTGTAAATCGGTGTACTGCCGTATCGCCGCCGGGAAGGCTTTTACTTTTTGATTCGTTTCCTGTTCAGCTTGGGCTAAGCTGCGATCGCGAGCCTCTAATTCCTGAATTCTTGCCGCCATATTATCGAGGCTTCTACGTGCTTCAGTGGCCAAGAGTTGGCGGAGGTTTTGCTGCTTATCCTGTAAGTCTTGAATCTGGGGACTATTCGCTCTAAATTGCGATGATTTTCTAGCCAACTCCCCTTCAATTTGCTGAAGCTGTGCTACCAGATTTTTATAAGTTTCAGGACTATTACCATCGCTCATTAAAACCGATAAGAGATTATCTTGCCTGAGCAAACTTTGCCGAGTCGAGTAGGCAGCTTTGGCCTGTGCCAGTTCTGCTTGAATCGCCACGCGCTGGGAGTTCAGATACTGAGATTGTTCTGCTAAAGACCTGCCGGTTGTATCGGGATCAGTCAGATTATATTTTTGCCGCAATGCTTGTAGTTGTCTTTGCAGTTCATCCACTCGTTGCTGTAGAGTTGGCAACTGATTATCAATAAACTGAACACCTTGTCGCAGACTCGTTAAGCGCTCTTGAAGACTATACTTCAGATAGGTACTTGCCAATTGTTCTAAAACGAATTGGACTTTATCAGGTACTTGATCTACATAACTGACACTTAAAATCTTTGTCCCTTGCTGTTTCCCATCTTTTTCATAACTAACACGGGAAATTTCAAGGTCTTTCATCAAAGAGCTGTAAGTAATATCCGGATACCGTGCTTGCAATTCTTTTACCACCGGGTCCATTAGTTTAGGACTTCGTAATACCCGAATTTGAGTTTCATAGTCTACCAAGTCGGAGCTTTCGATACCGATTCTGGAGATGTCTGAGGCGGCAGTGTTATTCCCGGCTTGAGCGAGCAAGGATAATTTAGCCAATCGGCCTTCAGCCGTGACCGGTTCAACTAAAAGACTAAAAGCACCCCTAAAGGTTGGTGGCGTTTTTTTTGCCTGCCAAATAATATAGCCACCCGCGATTCCAGCTAGTGCTAGGGTGGCTGCTGCCATGATGGGAGCCCGGCGGCGCATTACGGCAAATAGCCAAGCTAAATCTAGTGTATTGCCATCCCCTTCTTCGAGCGGAGCTATATCGCTGTGAGACCTAAGTTCAGAGGAATTTCCCCCCGCTCTTCGTGAAAGCATTTGATAATCGTGTTCGGCATCCATACTTATCTCACATCCCTGGCGACAAAATCACGCTCTAATTTATTGAATTTCTTCCTCAGGCCGAATGCAATGTGTCATTATCCCAGCAGCAGGACTTCATGCCCTATCTTTTCAGAGTTCCGCCACCCCGGCCTTATTAGAGCGACTTACCACAACTATATCGCCATCACCAAGGATGAAGTTTATTTTTGAGGAAACTCTATGGGGAAAATTAGCCTTATTCACAAAGGTTGGGCTTTGATTTGAGTATAATCCCTTCGGCGACTAGAGGATTTGTTTTGAAAAGGCCGATCATACTTTCTAAGTCTAATAGGCTGCAATGGCTGTTTACCATGTCTTAACGAAACTGACTGGAGATGCTTCGACTGTAGCGCTAGCAACGGTTGATGACCCCGAATAGACCAAGACGTACCGATTAAAGCAGACCTTGCTGAGTTCACAATCGGTTGAGTCATTGCTTTGAACCATTCGATAAGCATCACCCAAGATTAACAGTGTCGGTAAGATTTTTGCTCTATCTATTGTATGAACTGCCAGGAAATTGTGAACTCAAGTTACATACGGTTATTGCAGTCCGATTCTTGCCGGAAGCTCTCTAATTTGAGTCCCAAAATATAGCTCAAGATAGATGTTTTTTAGATCAGGTTTGTATGAATTTGCTTTATACTCAAGCTGATAAGGTGCCCTCATTGAACGTTTTCGGATTTCTGAAACACTCCTGATGCTGCTCTAGTTTTTGGATGTACCTCCATTAGTAATGTTTCAGGCTCTTACCCTATAACGAATGTCTATAGATAGAGGATTGAGTGAGGCGATCACGACTACAATGCCATTGTCTTCCGATCCTGTCGATATACAAGCCACAGGCAAGTCCTCAATCTAAAATTTACTTAGATTAGATTAGACGCAGAATTGGAAACGTATGCACTGATTGAGCGGGAGTCTCTATTGATGAATAAGCCTAAGTTTCATGATGAATTTACGCTGTCTGAAACGGCTGTAAAATTGGGTAAAAAAGCTGTAGATTTAGGTTTAATACCGAGTTTTGTAGTTCGTTACTTTTCTGATAGCCAGCAATTTTACATTCCCGATGAAACTCATTCTGAACCTTATACTCCCGAACAAGCTTATCTGCGTCTCAAGAAATTAGTCGAACAATCCGGCCAATAATTCTGTTGTTTAGTGGCTTACATTTTGATTGGATAGGAGTCATTTTTTTTGCAGTTAGGCTGAGATTAACTGCTCCTAATTTTTTATGTCCCCCTATATTGAGGAGAAAAAGACGATGTTGCTTAAAGATAAAACCAAAGACACTTTAGTGGAAGTTCTTGATCTACAAGCTTTGTTTGACCCCAATAAGAGTAATGTCTCCGGACAAATTCAAGCCGGTCAAGAAGAACAGAATCCTGAATCATTTAAGAAAGACGCTTTAAAATTTCCGTCAGGAGAGGAATTACCTCAGTGTTGGAAAGATGTTAACTATCCCAAATCGTGATTATTTGATTTTGCCTCTCCTATTTGCCTCTCCTATTAGATAGATGAAATGATAGTGAGAATGAGCCACTCTTAATTCTGATTGAAGATTAAGTATCGGAGAGTAAATTCATGGCTAGCAGTGGAACTTCACAAGCAGTCAGTAATCTCGAATACGATTAACAGTCCTGCAAAATAAAGCAGAAGCACTTCAAGCTTATGACCAGTATATTGAAGATGCTCAAGCTACAGGCTCTCAACCTTGTGTAGAACTGTTTCAGAAGTTGCAGCAACAAGAGATGCAGCAAGCCCAAGAATTACGTCAACACTTGCAACAAGTGATGCAAAAAGGCAAGGCGTAGTCCGAAGGTCAACTGAATCATTATGACTAAAGCCTCTCTAGTGATGAGAGGCTTTGTTGTCGTGGATACTGAACTAGCGACAACAGGAAAAAGTACGAGTGCGTAAAACGACGATAAAAGTAGGTTGACGCTTATTGACCAAACTATTAGATACTTTAGAGTGGGAAATGGATAAAAAACTCCAATAGCAACTCTAAAAGTGCGTCGGTATGCATATAAGTGAAATTACTCATCCAAATCAGTTACATGGCCTGTCGATTCGTCAACTCGAACAAATTGCCCGTCAAATTCGAGAGAAGCATCTGCAAACAGTAGCAGCCATAGGGGGACATTTAGGGCCAGGACTAGGCGTTGTGGAACTGACAATCGCCCTTTATCAGACTCTAGATTTAGACCACGATAAAGTTATCTGGGATGTAGGACACCAAGCTTATCCCCATAAAATGCTCACAGGACGGTATGAAAATTTCCATACCCTGCGGCAGAAAGATGGAGTTGCCGGTTACTTAAAGCGTTGTGAGAGTCAATTTGATCACTTCGGTGCAGGTCATGCTTCCACCAGTATCTCCGCCGCTTTGGGCATGGCAATAGCACGGGACCTCAAGGGTGAAAACTTCAAAGTTGCGGCCGTGATTGGGGATGGTGCTCTCACTGGGGGTATGGCCTTAGAAGCCATTAACCACGCTGGACATTTGCCTAACACCAAACTACTGGTGGTACTCAACGATAACGAGATGTCAATTTCTCCGAATGTGGGGGCAATTTCTCGCTATCTCAACAAAGTACGCCTCAGTCCGCCTATGCAGTTTTTAACCGACAATTTGGAAGAGCAGTTTAAGCATATTCCATTTGTCGGAGAGTCTTTATCCCCAGAATTGGTACGGGTCAAAGAAGGGATGAAGCGTCTGGCGGTATCGAAGGTTGGGGCAGTATTTGAGGAACTGGGCTTTACCTACATGGGGCCAGTGGACGGCCACAACCTAGAAGACTTGATTACTACCTTCAAAGCAGCACATAAACACTCAGGGCCAGTGTTAGTGCATGTGGCAACAGTAAAAGGCAAAGGTTACGCGATCGCAGAAGAAGACAAAGTTGGCTATCATGCCCAAAGTCCCTTTGACTTGGCCTCCGGCAAAGCCATTCCCTCCAGCAAACCCAAACCTCCAAGTTACTCCAAAGTTTTTGCTCACACCTTGGTCAAATTAGCCGAGAACAATCCTAAGATTGTAGGGATTACGGCGGCCATGGCCACAGGAACCGGTTTAGACAAACTGCACGCTAAACTCCCCAAACAATATATTGATGTGGGAATTGCTGAACAGCACGCCGTAACCCTGGCAGGAGGCTTGGCTTGCGAAGGAATGCGCCCTGTTGTTGCCATTTATTCCACCTTCCTGCAACGGGCTTACGACCAAGTAATTCACGACGTTTGCATCCAAAACTTACCGGTCTTTTTCTGCTTGGATCGGGCAGGCATTGTGGGCGCTGATGGCCCGACTCATCAAGGAATGTACGATATTGCCTATCTACGCTGCTTGCCGAACCTGGTGATCATGGCACCCAAAGATGAAGCAGAATTGCAACGGATGATCGTGACCGGCGTGAATCATACCGATGGCCCCATCGCAATGCGCTATCCACGGGGGAATGGTTACGGTGTGCCTCTGATGGAAGAAGGTTGGGAACCCTTACCCATTGGCAAAGCAGAAATTTTGCGGAATGGAGATGACCTGTTAATTTTGGGTTATGGGTCAATGGTGAATCCCGCCCTCCAGACGGCTGAGATTTTGAGCGAACATGGTGTGGAAGCGACGGTGATTAATGCCCGTTTTGCCAAGCCATTAGATACTGAATTAATTTTGCCCTTGGCACAGCGTATCGGTCGAGTAGTGACGTTGGAAGAAGGTTGTGTGATGAGTGGCTTTGGTTCAGCCGTGGCGGAAGCGCTGCTAGATAATAATGTCACAGTCCCCGTGATGCGAGTGGGTGTACCTGACTTATTAGTGGATCATGCTAAACCGGATGAATCTAAAGCTGATTTAGGTTTGACTCCTTCCCAGATGGCGGCACGAGTCCTGGAAAGGTTTGGCCTGGGTAGCCCTCAACCCACTGCGATTACTCAGTCGTAGTTTATACCAATTGGGTTGGAGGTTGGCACATATTCTCTCTTATTGGTAGGGGCGCACGTCGGTGCGCCCTCGCTATATGTGGAGTTCTTGTGTAAGTCCTGCTGTAGCTTGCTTTGAGGATAGGAAAACCAGCGTGAATTTTGTTGAAAGTTTGGGGTCAGCTTTGTCGAGGCGTAAGCGATCGCGCCTCTATTCATAACTGATGGTCAAGCCCAGCAATTCAACATGATAAAGAATACAGTATTGATAGTATGGGTTCAATATTAAATCTATAGCTTTTACTGAAAATGTCTAAAAATCCAGTCTACCCGGTCATTTGGCATGAAAACAGTGTGTTATTGATCGACCAAACCCGACTGCCCGCCGAGTATACGCTAGTGGAAATCAGTCGCTGTGACGACATGGCACGAGCGATTAAAACCATGATTGTCCGGGGGGCACCCGCTATTGGTGTAGCCGCCGCTTATGGGATGTACTTGGGTGCAAGGGAAATTCAAACTGATGATCGCGACATCTTCCTCAATCAATTAGAAGAAGTCGCTCAACAGTTGCGCCAAACTCGACCAACGGCTGTAAATTTATTTTGGGCGATTTCACGAATGCTCAAAACGGCTTATGAATCCCTTGGATCAGTGGAGCAGATCAAAGCCTCGTTGCTCAAAACCGCTCAGACTATTCAACTCGAAGACTTACAAACTTGTCAAGCCATTGGCGATCATGGTTTAGGGGTGTTGCCGAGTCACCCTCAACAGTTGTGTCTGATGACTTATTGCAATACCGGAGCACTGGCCACGGCGGGATATGGAACGGCCTTGGGTGTGGCGCGATCGGCATGGCGGGAAGGACGATTGGCTCGAGTGTACGCCTGTGAAACTCGCCCCCGTTTGCAAGGGGCTAAACTCACTTCCTGGGAATGCGTCCAAGAAGGAATACCCGTTACTGTCATTACTGACAACATGGCCGCACATTGTTTGAATCGGGGAATGATTGATGCGGTGGTTGTGGGTGCCGATCGCATTGCGGCCAATGGGGACACCGCCAACAAAATTGGAACCTACAGTTTAGCGCTGGTTTCTAAAGCTCATAATATTCCTTTCTATGTTGCCGCTCCCCTATCTACAGTAGATTTTGAATTGGATCATGGCATGAAAATTCCCATCGAAGAACGCCATCCCTCAGAAATTTACCAAATTGGTGAGACGTTGATTTGTCCTCCGGGGGTGGAGTTTTATAACCCTGCGTTTGATGTCACTCCGGCTGAATTGATTACCGGAATTATTACAGAAAAGGGTGTAGTGAAGTCCAGTGAATTGCAGTCATTACAAATGATGCAACCGGTTTGAGTTGGGGAGCTGGGGTGCGGGGGTGCGGGGGTGCGGGGGTGCAGAGGAGCGGGGGTGCGGGGGAGAAAAAGACAGACATACTCCTGACTACTGACTACTGACTACTGACTCCTGACTCCTGATTCCTGACTTCTAACTCCCCATCTTTCCAGTTGCCTAGAATAGAGTTATCCACCATTGAGGTGAGGTCACTATGGAAACTCTTTTAGGCACCCTTGCTGGTATCGTTTTTGTGCTGGGTGTTGCCGGACTTAAAATCGATCGCGAATATGAACGAGGTGTCATCTTTCGCTTAGGGCGATTAAGCGGTGTTAAAGGGCCGGGAATGTACTGGATTATTCCGGGTATAGACCAAAAAGCTCAGGTTGATGTCCGCACAAAAACAGTGGATATCATGCCCCAGGAAACCGTAACAGCGGACAGCGTTACGATTAAAGTCAATGCTGTTCTCTATTACCGCATCCTTGACGCAGCGAAAGCCATCAATAAGGTTGAGAATTACCAGATGGCCGTTTATCAAGCGGCGATGACGACGTTACGTAATGTGGTTGGGCAGAACATCCTCGATGATGTACTACAAAATCGGGATAAAATCAATATCAAAGTCCAAGAAATTGTCGATGAAATGACTGAACCTTGGGGCGTTGTCATCGAACGGGTGGAAATAAAGGATGTGGAAATTCCCACCAGTATGCAACGGGCAATGGCCAAGGAAGCGGAAGCAGTTCGAGAAAAACGTGCTCGTTTGATTAAAGCATCGGCAGAACAGGAAGCATCGATTAAATTAGCCGAAGCCTCGCAAAAGATTGTAGAAAATCCAGCCGCACTGGAATTGCGACGCTTGCAAATGCTGACGGAAATTGGTGCGGAGAATAATACGACGACACTGATAATGATGCCGTCGGATTTCATTACTCTAGCTAAACAGTGGACAGAGGTGCTGCAAAACCCCACTAAAACTGCCACCCCACCCATCCAGTCAAACGGTGCAGCTAGCGTTGTGCCAACTGAGGAGAACGTCCCAACAAACCCGTCATCAACCGCAAAGCTAGAACCTTCAAGGGTTGAACCGTTTGCAGCCCCCATAAACCCATCCGCCGAACCGCTACCATCGGTAGCCAGCGATTGGAAAATGTCCGATCAAGAAAGTCTGTGAATCCTAAAATGACGAGGTTCTCTTGTTTGCGCCAGCGTTCGTAGCGCCTGAGTATCCGAATGTCTCCAATATCTTCACCCCGTTGGTGGGCATCTTGTAAGACTTGAGCTAAGGCGGCAACATCCCGAATGCCCAGGTTCATGCCTTGCCCTCCGACGGGATGGCAACAGTGTGCAGCATCACCAATTAAAGCCAGTCGGGATTGAGTGTAGCGATCGCTCTGCATTAACTGTACCGGAAACAGAAAGCGCTGACTTTCTAATTCCAAATGCCCTAAAAGCCCTCCGGTGCGGTGTTCCAGTAAGGCGAGAAACTTGGCTTCATCTAATTCTTTTAACGCTTGCGCTTCAGCGTGGGGTGCCGTCCATACCACTTGGCAGCGATTTTCGGATAAGGGTAATACTCCCATGGGGCCACTCGGCCAGAAGCGTTCAAAGGCGGTATTATGATGAGATTTCTCAGTTTTAATCCGCACGGTAACGCAAGATTGCCAGTATTGCCAGCCTTTGGTGTTAATTCCTGCTGCGGTGCGAATACGCGATCGCGCCCCATCTGCGCCGACAACTAAGCGAGTCTGTAGCTGACGGCTTTCTCCGTCCATTTTCACCTCAATTTTTGCCCCCGATGCCAGATACTCAACATTCACCACTTCCGCCGGACAGAGTGGAGTTACATTCGGGCAATCGGCTAAAAACTCGTATAGTGAGGTGATGAGATAACGATGTTCGCCAATGTAGCCTAGAGCATCTGTCCCCAAATCCGTGAGATTGAACTGCACGATACCAGGATAATCGGCATCAGAGAGGCGAATATTCTGATATTGGGTAATCTGAGGCAGCATTTTATCCCAAACCCCAATTCCTTCAAAAATACGCTTTGTCAGCAAGGAAAGATTGTAAGCTTGGGGTTTGACGGCCTCAACCGATAGAGGGCGGGCTTCGATTAAGACTACACTCAACCCAGAATTTTTTAAGGCACAGGCGAGGGTTGCGCCAATAATGCCGCCGCCGACGATGGCTAGGTCATAATCGTAGGTTTGATGGGGTTTTGGGGTGGTTTGAGTTAGCTGTTCCAGCGCCATGTTTCCGAGAATTCGTCATCAATAGGAATATTTACTCTTATTTACATTGTGACGCGGACGGCTGGAGCGGGCAAGGTGTTGGTATTTGATAGCTTACATCTTGCACTATGCCCTCAGACTACTGGTTCATGTCATCTAAGTTTTGATAGTTTGTAGTGAGCGCTTTAGCGCCCAAGCGCCTACTACGCACAGGATAAGTACTCATCAAATCAAACTTGACACTCTACTATAAGTCTGGGGCTATTGTATTCAATGTCCGCCTGCACGGACTAATGGAAATAAGAGTGGCGCATTTTCTGCCTTAATACACCATCTTTGTAGGGGCAAGGTATGCCTTGCCCTTAGCTGTAGCAGATTCCATAGCCAGTTGCGTAAGTCCTGCTGGGCTTAAACTAACATCAAGGTCAATCATTATCGTCGGCCAATCGGCAACGTTCAAGCGTATTGCACTCAATCCGCAGGGCTAACAGCTAACCTAAAAAAAAATCAAATGCCTAGAGTTATCATTGCTAATGTAATCGCTCCCACGTTTCTTTTGGCAGGCAGAACAGAGGGAATATTTATCTTTATAGGAATTATTTTATTTGAGTGGATTGTTATCTGGTTCTTTTTCAACAAATTGGTAAAGTCGCAAATCAGCTTACCCAAACTTTTACTTATTAGTTTAATAGCAAATATTGTTAGCGGTGTATTAGGAGTAATCCTACAGTCCACGTCGCTTCGATATGTAGCTTTTAATTGGAAAAACTTAACAGTAAACTCAGTTATTTTGTTCTTTGCTTTTATTGCCTCTGTTCTGATTGAATGGCGAATCTATATAGCTTATATTCACGTTGAAAGTAGGAAATGGATTACATTTAAATCTGTTCTTTTGGCTAACTCACTCAGCTATATATTGTTAATTCTATATGTAGTCTATCTTTCAGTTTGGCTTCCTGAAGCTCCTCGATTTTATGTACCAAATATGGAAGCGATGTCCTACATTGGTTCAATCTTGAGAGCGCAAAAGCGCTTTTATGTGCAAAATTCCCAATTTACAAGTAGCTTTAAACAGTTAGAAGAACTTGATTCCAAAATCATTAACCCCAAAAATACACAAGCCGAAGGATTTTACTATCGTTATAATATTTCTGGCGATCAGGTCAAAGCTCAAGTAACAGTCACACCCAAAATAGCTATAGCTAGAGGCAGAAAGCTTAGGAGTTACACCGCATTACTGTTAGCACCTAAATTTATATACGGAACTTGTGTGACTAAGCAGCCAACAAATATCGCTCCTAAACCCCCTAAATTCATTCAAAATAAATTTCAATGCGCTTCTGATTCCGAAGTACTAGAAGCAACGTATGGTGAATTGTAAATTTAATAATTAATGATATCAAATTCAAGTCAAAAGTTAAATAATGAAAAATCAGCTATTTAAACGATGCAAAATTAAAAATTACTCTCAATTTAACAAAAAGAATATTTATCTATCCTTAATTCTTGGCCTCTCTCACGGTGTTGCTGATGCAGCAGCAGGGTTTTTGTTGGGCAGTCTAGCCTATACAGTGTCTTTAGAACAAGCAAGTTGGCTGATTATCCTCTATAACATTTTAGGTTTTGGTTATCAGCCAGTGGCGGGAATGTTAACCGATAGATTCAAATGTCCTCGCTCGGCTATTTTAGTAGGATTATCCTTGCTGTTGTGGGCATTAGTAGTAGCAGGTTGGCAATCGCAACTGGCTGTGGTGTTAGCCGGACTTGGTTCTGCTACCTTTCATGTTGGTGGAGGAAGTTTGGCATTATCTGCCACCCCTAATCGTGCTACTGGCCCAGGAATTTTCGCTGCACCGGGAGTAGTGGGATTGGCAGTAGGCGGTGCTTTGGGATTGACAGGTTACTCTCTCACCATGCCCCTAATACTGATGATTGGGATAATGATGAGTGTCATTGCCATTATTCAGTTGCCGAAATTCTCGAAAGGTGAGGAAAGTGAGCCAGCCTCACCCACATCAGAAGAGTATGATGGGGTGATACTTGCACTGATCGGTGCGATCGCACTCATTTCCACCGTTTGGACTAGCTTCCAGTTTTTGCTACAAGCTCATTTAGATTTCCTGATTGCCTTAGCTGTGGCGGCAGCCGTTGGCAAAGTATTGGCTGGTATTGTTGCCGAATACTGGGGCTGGCAACGCTGGACAATGGTTTCCCTATCTGTTGCCACACTCCTACTTTTATTGAGTAACGAAAACCCCTTGACTCTACTTCTGAGTCTGGCTCTACTTCAGTCCACTATACCCATCACCCTAGCGGCAACAGGGCGGATGATGCCAAACCAACCTGCCACTGCTGCCGGATTAGCTCTTGGACTCGCTATCATCATCGGTGGTATCCCTGTTGTTGGAGGTTTGAACGCCATTACAGCAACTTCAGCGATCGCCAAAGGCGCACCCTTACGGGCGATCGCCGCTTTAGTCGTTGTGGCAACGATAATATCCCTGGCGTGGGTATTCCAATCAAAAATTTTTCGCGCTAAATACTAGAGATGCGGCATACTTGCCCAACACTATAACGCTTCTCATATGATGTCCGGCCAATTACCCATAATATGTGTAGGGGCGGGTTTAGCGACAATTAATCGAGACTTACAGATAGGTCTTCACTCAAAACCCGCCCAACGAGCTGGTTTTATTAAGGTTAATCAGCCGAACATGATATCACATCCGTGCAATCTAGCCTGACAGTATAACACTGCCCTCAGCTCAACAAAGAGGTTAATTATCGTTCAATCGGCAACGTTCAAGCGTGTTGCATTCAATCCGCTTTTTGCGATCGCTCATAATAGTGGCTAAGTCTGGCCGTCCCGTAAGCGCAAGTCGCCAGTCAGCCCAGATTTCGTATAGGGTATCGACAATCCAACCAATCACAGGTAACTTGGTGGCGGCATAAATCCACCCCATTCCTAGAATTTCGTAGACTCGACGAAAGACTTCCACATTTTTGATCACAGTGCCGTCGGGGAGTACTGCATGAATTCGCCCCATTGCTGTCTCAAAGTCTACTCCACCATTGGCTTCAGAAGAATAGTTATCGTCGGCTATGTCTACAAACACCACTTTTCCTCGGCCTGCGTCGCGTTTTCTCAAGAAATTGACTTCTCGCACACACAAGGGGCATTCACCGTCATAGAGTAATTTGATTTGCCAGGATGGTTGTTCGGGTATACTGGCGACTTTAAGGGATTCTTGGGGTTGGGTGTTCGATGAGAGCATAGGGGGTTATCAATTAGCGTCGGAACCATTGTTAAAAATCTCTCGGACAAGGAAATGGAGATTTTGCTGGCTTCTTTATTGCTAATTGTAACGATGTTTATTTCTAATCGCACTAAAAATCGCTTCAAAGGCTTGATGCTACAATCATTCCATGAATTTTGAATGGGACGAAAACAAAGCGGCAAGAAATATCAAGCTTTTGCTCCCAAAATGCAGCCTAGCACTTCGTTGGAGCGAACGGACGAAAGCCTTTAATGCGCTATCTCCGTCAACAGTGAAGTGCGATCGCGGCATTTGGCGTTAATCTGGAACGGGAGTAGGTGTTGGCTAACAAGAGAGCATCAACAACCGATAGAATAGGTAATCTGCTGGCAGCCGCGCTAGCGTCACGCCTGGCTAAGGCTATCGCACTCTTGAGAGAAAATCAACAAGGAGTTGGCGGTAGGGAGTAATGCCAAAGAAAATCAGGGAATTGAAAGCAATGGTGGCAAAAGTTGGATACATCCTTCAACCAAGACGAGGTAAAGGAAGTCATACTTATTGGAAACATCCGTTGCTACCTGAAGAACCGCCAACCATCCCTGGGAAGGATGGGGATGATGCTCCACTATATTTAGAAAGAAATATTCAACGGGTACTTAAAAAGTTAGAAGATATTGAAAACTTAGACTTTGTTGGAAGTAGAAGAGTAATCATAACTTTCCAAGAATTTCAGAAATTTCTGGATAATCAAGGAAAGCAGCTTCAGATAACTCCATATGTTTTAACTGGCTCTGGAGAGCGCTTTATTGGTAAAAAAGCGTTTATCAAGCTTGGAAAATTAGGTGATGTAGTTGCGAAACAATAAATTATCACTGTTTGATTGATGACTACACTGTACTCTCAAATTGTCCGTTACAAATAGTCAAGTTGCATCCGTTGGTATGCAGCCTAAACGGGATCAACCCGATTAGTTATACCTAATAGCGATTTACAACTAGGACAAAAGTACGCCATACCGACTTCGTCATTACCTAATAACTTACTAAAGGCATTACCTTTATTCTTTAAGTATCAGGACTTACGCAAGAACTCCACATATAGTGAGGGCGCACGGGAGAGCGCCCCTACCAATGGTGCTTCAACGGTTAATTTGCGTAAGTCCTGAGTATTTTACTTTGATTTCTTTAAGTTCCTTTTTACAGAAGGGACATAGAGGATTAACAAAATCATCGTCAGATGCTTTGACAAACTTGAAAGTCATAGAATAATTTCCCTCAGCCAACGTCCTAACACCATACTACTCATTTCGTCCAACCCTTCTAGAGCCACCAAACCCACCACTTCATTCTTCCTCGTCGCTGGCGTCATCAATGCGATCGCACTTCCTCAGTGCGTGCTCGCAGTGAAGCCCTCAATTCCAACATGAAACTATAAGGGTAAATACTGAACGCGGTTAGTAAAATCTTCCGGACTGCCCACTTTAGCAATAATCTCTAAGTCGCGCACGCAATCTCCAATAGACACACGCAATTGACGGGCATAGACAACTCCAGGAAAACTTATTCCCTCAGCTTGACGGCGTTTTGCTTCCGCTAAAAAGTCTTGGTCTTGAGAGAAGACAATACGTTGAAGTTCAATAGCACGGTCAAATACAACTGGATCGGGGAAACTTGTCAGTCCATCTTCTTGGACTGTCAAAACATCTACACCTCGCATCCGTAACCCTTGTGTAATTGCTATGGGAACATTCTCATCCATGTAGAGGGATAGGCTCACTGCAAAAGTCCTTGGGCACGTAGCTTCGCAGCGAACGGAGATTCACCAGCTTCCTGTTCTAGCTGTTCTACATACTGCTCTCGCCGCTCTATATCCGCATCGATTTCCTCTTGATTATCCCAGTAGTAAGCTAATGCTGAGTAAATCTTGCTCAGCGTTAGGTGAGGGTAGTTTTCGAGCAATTCTTCAGGACTCCAGCCGTAAGCTTTTACAGAGGTAATTAATTCAACAATTTTCATGGAAGTCCCTTCAATAACAGGGACATTGCACTTGTCCAGCTTTATATATCTATATTCGGTAGCTGTGAGTGTCATAGCTCTTATCTACCTTTGCTTTTTGTGGCACTAACAAGTCCATTATGACTAATCAGCGCTGTCTGTGACTTTTTAATCAGCCGTTCTCCCGAACAATTGTTAATTGAAGCACCTGTAATTGTGATCGTTGAAGCCAAGAAACAAAATCTTAAGGGAGGTTGGGGACAGTGCATCGCCGAAATGGTTGCTGCCCAACGTTTCAACGCTACTAAAGAGCAACCCATCTCTACGATTTACGGAAGTGTGACGAGTGGGAATTTGTGGTCATTTCTGAAGATAGAAGCGCAAACTGTAACCATTGATTTAACTGAGTATCTGATTCCTCCTGTGGAAGAATTGCTGGGTATGCTGGTGTGGTTGGCGAAAGAAGCATAGAGGGGTTAGACATAGACTCTTGATGAAAGAGAGTTTTAATCCCAGCCAGGTAAACCACTCCTTTAAACATAAGCAACGTTTAAGCCGTCGTTACGACAACTTAAGCTGTCGTTATGGATGGAGAAGTTGTCGTTACTAACGCTCCAGCGTAATAAGTAACGTTTAAGCCGTCGCTACGACAACTTAAGCTGTCGTTATGAATGGAGAAGCTGTCGTTACTAACGTTGAAGTTGTTGTTACTAACGCTCAAGCTGTCGCTACTAAAGCTCAAGCTGTCAGATCAAAAATCCGTAGAATTGCCGAAGCACCTGATCATAACGGTAGAAATCTCTGTGGATTTTACTGAACCCAAATGGCCTTGGTGTAGGACAAACTAGCCTTATAACCTGATGATAGGAGTGCATTTATGCCTCGGAGAAAGCGTACATCTCGCGTTCTAGAAAAAGCTGAGTTAAGGTCTGCCGGACTTAAAGCGATCGCTCCCAACCTAGATTTTGGAGGTGATCGTAATGTCAACAATATGGCACAAGTGATAGAGCAGTTACGCAGCAAGATTGATGCTTATAACACGGCTTTATCCGTGATTGACTCATGCCAAACCGAAATTGAAGAATTGGAAAAAACCTTAGGCAATCTTTCTGAACAGATGCTAATTGGGGTGGCTTTTCAGTACGGTAAAGACAGCCGCGAATATCAGATGGCCGGAGGAGTTCGCAAAAGCGATCGCATCCGCAAAAGTCAGGCCAGCCGCTCAAAAGCCAAAGCTGAACCACTTTCCAAGCAAAACACTCAAACAGCCTAGTCAACATTCATACACTCAAATAGGCGATCGCTCTTGATGCGTCATGGGCGATCGCTAAATTCTTTATATACTCTTGCAACTTGCCAGCAAGTCCAACCTAAACTTTCACGGCATTTCCGTAGTTTTTGCCCTAGCGTCATTATCCATCCTGCCACTCTGTTAAATCCTCTACTGTGAACTTGAGCAAATCACACAATGCTTTCATCTGTTTGGGATAAAGCTTAGGTATATGTCTATCAGCTTCCCAATTTTGCACAGTCGTTATAGTCACATCTAATTCAAGAGCAATTTGTCGCTGAGTCAAATTCAGCGCTTCTCGTCGTTGTTTGAGCTTTTCCCCCAAACTAGCCATTCTCGATTAAAGATTCAATTTCCCTGTGCTTGTCCTTGTGCCAACTCATCAATTGTGAAATTCAGAAGGTCACACAGCGCTTTCATTTGAACTGGGTAGAGTTTAGGGATGTGCTTATCTGTTTCCCAGTTAATTACTGTAGACTCTACCACATTACATGCTCTTGCAACTTGCAAGCGAGTCAAACCCAGACTTTCACGGCGTTCTCGTAGTTTTTGCCCTAGCGTCATTCTCTATTCCGTCAGTATTTTTCAGTCAATTCTCTTTATTCAGTTGACTGCATATAGTTGGTACTATAGTGTTGATATACGTGCAAAAGCGCACGACAGCCGGAAGCCAGTCCCCGCCCTAGACAAGCATTGGACTGGCTCTAGCTCCAACTACAGATGGAGACAAGTTCATTATGCCTTACAAAGAACGCCTTAACCCTTGGGTGCTGGTTCGCCTGCTTCCCAATATGCAACGAATAACTGTTGGTCAGTTCCGTAATCGCTCTGATGCAGACGGCCATTTACAGATTCTGGGCCGCCTGATTCCCCAGGCAAAATTCGTGGTGATGTTCAACGCGGATGGAGTACAGCCACAACAACCTGACACTTACCACAGAACATCAGGTCGGTAATTTAAACAGAACCTATGACTGTGCCTAGCATAGAGTAACGTATCACCCTCTCCAGATTGGGGAGGGTATAAGATTCTTTTGATCAGGTTTCCTCTATCCCTAGAACTTAATGGGGAGCATTTGGCGTTGATGTTTGACGGAAGTAGATGTTAGGTTTGCTGTTATCAATCTCGTAGGAGATAGCTAGTATGCAATCTGTCCTAGCAACGATCAAACGAGCATTCTGGGCAATTTTCCTGTGTTTTGCGCTCATCAGTTTCCCTTTACCTAGCTTGGCAGTGACAGTCCAAGATGTACCCAATCCTCGGCAGGTTTATGGAGGCTGGGTAACAGACATGGCAAATCTCTTTGATTCTGAGACAAAAGCCACACTCAATCAAATCATCTCCAAGTTAGAGGCAGAAAATGGTACAGAAATCGCCGTAGTAACAGTACCAGACACAGCACCTGCCGATAGCCCTAAGCAATTTGCAACTCAATTATTCAATTACTGGGGAATTGGCAAAACAAACATCAATAACGGTGTCCTCTTTTTGATTTCCAAAGACGAGCACCGAGTAGAAATTGATACAGGCTACGGGATTGAGAAGATTTTACCTAATGCTCAAGTCAGCCATATTATCGACCAACTCATCATCCCTCACTTCAAACAGGGTGATTTTACAGGTGGCACACTAGCTGGCATCGAAGTACTAACTAACGCTTTAGCAAGGCACGATATGCTTGCAACTACCAGCGTGATTAGCAGCAAGTATCTATCTGGTAATCAAGCTTACATTGGTTTCTTTGTAATTATAGGACTG
The DNA here is from genome assembly GCA_964588805.1 of uncultured Microcoleus sp. Classification (GTDB taxonomy): domain Bacteria; phylum Cyanobacteriota; class Cyanobacteriia; order Cyanobacteriales; family Coleofasciculaceae; genus CAZPRJ01. Next base: position 88,117 of record CAZPRJ010000013.1, read on the forward strand.
ATATTAATAGGGCTATTGTGCCTTGATAAAATCATCCAAGCGGGTAACGGTGATAGCGATCAAAAGTATCCTCGCAGAAGCGGTAGTTTGAGTAGTGGCAGTAGTAGCGCGAGTAACCGTAATAGCAATGAAAAATATCGTCGCAAAAGCGGCAGTTTGAGTACTGGCACTCGTAGCCGTCGTAGTGGTAGTGGCAGTAGTAGCGGGGATAGCAGTGTCTTTGATAGCAGTTGGAGTGGCGGTGACAGTGGTGGCTTTGGTGGTGGTGACAGTGGCGGCGGTGGCGACGGTGGTAGTTGGTAATGCTAGTCTGGGGTTTCCTCTGGTAACTTGCTGCCAATTCTCGTTCAGCAGAGTTAACTTTCATTTACATATAAGAGTACCCTTGAGGGTACTTTTAGGGTGCGATCGCTTCTAGTTACGATAGAGCCATATTTTCCACAACTGTATAGCCCTAAGTCTTATCTCTAGGGCATCTTTCCCTAGCGTGATACGGAAGTTGTCAAACTAACAAAAGCAAAAGTTAAAATCCACCTACCGTTACTAGTTAAAAACATACTATGTCCTCTGATCTCAATAACCAATCCAAGCTCCCTAAACCTAGCTTCTCTCGCGAACATCGTCTTGGACTCGTGGTATATGGAGGCGTTTCTTTAGCGATTTACATGAATGGAATTTGCCAAGAGTTCTATAACGCCGTCCGAGGTAGAGGAATCTATAAACTAATCAAAGCTCTTACTGATGCTGATATTGTAGTGGACATTATTTCGGCGACTTCAGCCGGAGGGATTAATGGAGTTTTATTAAGTTATGCTTTAGCCAACAGCCAAGGAAAAAAGTATATTGACTTTAATAAATTTGCCAAAGTTTGGAAAGACGAAGGAGACATTAATAAATTATTTTTTGACCTCGATAATAAAGACTACCGAGATGCGTATAAGTTTTCTTTTTTCAATGGGATAGACTATAAATCAAAAATAAGTAAAGCTCTCAGCGATTGTGCAGTTAAAGATGCACCTAGAGATGATTGGTTTTCGGAATTTGGAGAACTAGATTTATTTGTTACAGGCACCGACATCCAGGGTAAAATCTATCAAGTCTTTGATTCCACTGATTGTGTAATTGATGTTAAAGACCACCAGGCAATTTTTCATTTAAAATATCGCAATTACGATTTAAAGAATAGCCCCTTCAAGCCCAAAGATAAAATTACGTGTGAAGCACTTGCTAAATTATGCCAAATTACCTCTTGTTTTCCAGTTGCTTTCCCTGCCGTTACAGTCAAGCTTGAGCCTAAAGATAACGATCCTGATAAAAAGCTAGTTGAATGGGGAAAATTAAACAATCGAATTGTACCAGAAAAAACACCACAGGCAGATAAGCACAAGAAGAACCCTAAAATTGATGACGATCCTGGCGAAGGATATCGTCTTCATTTTGTTGATGGGGGCGTATTAGACAATCGTCCATTTAGCTACACAATTAAAGAAATTTACCATCGAGCAGCAGATCGCCCAGTTTTCCGAAAACTATTTTATATTGATCCAAGTCCCGATCGTTTTGCTGGCAACCCCAAGTACGATGATATGTTGAAACCTGATATTGTTCAGGTTGTCCAAGATTCTCTACTTTCCATGCCGGGATATGAAAGTATTAATAATGATTTAGAGCTGATCAATGAACACAATGATAAAGTTCGCCGCTACAAATTCTTGTTGGTAGATCTTGAAAATCTTTTAGATAAAGAAAAGCCGGATATACAAAATCGAGATTTCTATGATCAGCAAAAAAATGTTTACCTACGGACACGTCTTATCAGTCTTCAAGACAAAATTCTTCCTCTAATTTTCTTAAAGTCTGAAGGTTTAGTTAAAACAAAAACAATTGAGCGAGAAAAAAATAGAACTAAAAATCTTGAGAAAGTAGCAAAGTTACTTGCTGAACCATTCACTAATCCCCAAAGTAGCCTTGAACGGTTAAAGCTTCTTGAGAGGCTCGAAGAAGAAATCAAAAATCTTGATGTTGATTATGCCTTAAGAAGGTACTTTTTTATTACTGAATACATATACAGATTACTTGACGAAGACTATCTTTGTGAATGGATAAAGAATCAAAAAAAACAGAATATTGATGAATTTATCAAAAATAAAATTAAACAAATATTGAACAATTTAGAAGCTTTAATTAAAGAATTGAATTTTCACAAAAGGCTTCTTGAAATTATCAAAGATAAGGTAGATAAGTTATTTATTTTTGAAGGAATAGAAACATATTTTTTTGGTTTACTAGAGCCACCCAATCAAGTTCCAGAAAAGGAATTCCCCGAAAAATTTTATAGAGCAATGTTATGGCTACATGGACAATTTCTTGATGTTGAATTTTCATTAGAATTAAGAAATAAAGAATTATTGATTAAACAATTAACTGAGAATTTAGATAAAAAATTACAGGAACTTAAATATCCTAAAGTTGACCTAGATAAGTTTTTTAATGAATCCCCAGAAAAACAACTCAAGGAATTAGGTGAATTATCAAACAAATCTGTACTAAAAAAATTAGTCAATGAAACTCAAAATCTACTCTCAAGCCATGGCGATAGGGAAATCGAACATTTTAATTATATTCAAGAAAAGTTATTAATGTACTTTAAAGAATTTGAGAAACTTGATACAGTTTTATATCCCCTCGATTATTTCGCCGGTGTCCCAGAAAAACAGTTAATAGAGACGTTTAGAATTAGCCCTGAAGATGCTAAATTAGGTTTTTCTGAAAAATTTGAAGATGGCAACCGACTAGATCAAAAACTTGCTGGGGATAGCTTAAGAGCATTTGGTGGTTTTTTCAAAAAGTCTTGGCGTGCAAATGATATCCTCTGGGGGCGTTTGGATGGCCTCAATCGCATTGTTGAAGCTTTAGTGACTGCGGAAAAAATTAAAAGTTTTGAAAAATTACTAGAAAGAGCAGCACAGGAAGTAAATATTGCTCCACATGAATACTTGGATCGTTTGTTTAAAGAAGCTTTATTCCCTGAATTTGACCCCAAATTCAGATCAGAGGAAGATAACCAATATTTAGCGGATAGAGAAGATGAATTAAAGCAAAAAATAAAAAACTTATTTCCATCAGTAGATGTTCGGAGTAGCGACGGAAAAGCTCTAGAAGATGAAAAAAAATTGCAAGAAGAAGCCCTCGAAGAGTTGGTAAAAACACTCGTGTCTGTCGGCCATCTTTTTATTCTCGATCAAGAGATCGAGGATACTATGAAAACTTCTATTGAGGAGCAATTGAACTGGAAACAACAACGGCAAACATTGGATAAAACTAAAATTATTAAAAATCAAGATGTAAATTCTAATCAAGATTCCAAGAAAACCATACAATCGGTTGCAGCAAAATCAGTAGATATTCAACAAGAATCAGAACCAAATAAACATTCTAAAAAAATATTGGATATTCCAAAGTTTAATCCGATTGACTTAAGTTTTGATTCAGCTATTACTGCACTTATTGTTAAACAAATAGCTAAAGAATCTCTAGGTTCTATGTCCTTGAAAGAGAAGGAAGATTTCTTTAAGGAAGATTATAAAATTGGTTTACAAACTTGGCACCATATTCCTAAATCAGAACGCAAAAAAATCATAGTTAAAGCTATCTGTATTTTTGAAGATATTTTTACAACCTGGCAACAGACCAGCGAAAGCCGAGAAAATAAAAAACCATCTAACCTTACTACAGTCTGGAACCAAGTTGGCTTTAAAATTGCAGATAGGATGATCAAGTCTGCTATTTATGTGCTAAAAATTTTGGTGCCAATTTTATATCTATGAAAAAGGAACTCCTAGAGCCGTAGAACTCAATACAATAGCAATGTTAAAGTACAGCAGTTGACTCAAGTTGCTGGTTGAGGTGAGGGATGAGTAATCGCACCATAATAAAGACAAGTCTATTGGCACAGTTAGAGCAAGTCACCGCCGACTTATACGTGGTAATACAGACTAATAGATTTCAGTTTGAATTCCCAGTCGGTGTTGCACCAGATGGCAACTGACAATCTATAATTATTTCTTTCGTTTTAGGGAAAGAGTTGAGAAATCTCAAAAAAGTAGAAGTATTAAAACTTCTCGGGTCGCCTCTTGAACCGGAACGATCCACCGATTTATGGGTCGTAATTCGAGAATTAGGAACTCCGGTTTTAGCGACTAACCAAGCTAAAGAACGATATTGAGCTTGAGTATAGCCACGATGCCTTCTGCGATTGTTGCGGCCATTTGCCGGAGTTTCTAGAGAAACATGGTAGGCAAAATTATTCACAGAAGGGGGATATTGAGGATGAGTTTTTACAGTTTCTATACCCTTTTCACCCTGAAAAACCGAGTTACCTGCTCCATACGCTCTTAAATCTGGGGGGACTAGATAAACAATATCTCCGTTGAGTTTGATCAGAGTATGATAGCTAACTTGATCGGCTTCGCGACGGTGATGGGCTCGGAATGTATTAATTGCACTCTGTGCTGAAAAAACTGTTTCATGAAGCACAACAATGGGTTCATTGTCAACTTTTTTAGCGTAAAGGTCTAGTACAAATCGCTGCCCATAATTGGTTGGGTTGGCTAAGGCTATAGTTTCCCTAGGTTTGTAATTTGCTAGAGTTTTTGTCGAACTAGAGTTAGATTCAGTGAGGGATAAGTGACTATCATCATGCCGGAAACGCTCCAGAGTAATTTCACCCAAGGGAACCGTCGCAGAGACACTGCGTAAAATGGGATTTTGTTCAGGCTGGAGTGCACAAGTTTCAGGAATTGCTCGATTGAGAGATTCAACTCCTGAGCCCGAACGATTTTGAGCCAGTTGAGACTGATCTGTGTCTGTTCGTCCTAAAGCGGTGGTGATACCAATCGTTGCAAAGTAAAAGGCAAGCGCTACAAGGGCTGCAATGATGTTCTGCTTCATGGGGAATGGATTGTACAGACCAAAAAGTTTATCAGAGCGAGGCACCCTTCAAGTCTTACCGTACTTTTAAGGTTCGCAACCGATTCAGTGCGGCTGCTAATTCAAAGCGACGGAATAACACTAAATCTCCTTCCGGCAATCGAGACAGAATATCTAATCCCTGTGATTCAAGATCTGCCATGACCCGATCGAGCATTTCTGGCAGAGTACAATTGCCGTTGAGATAGTTTTCCTTAGCATAAACAATGGCAGAGGCGATCGCTCTCAACTGTCCTTTCTCGACAATCTGTTCTACAGCCGTAAGGTCGATTTCCTCAGTCCCAAAGACCACTTCATCGACATCACGGACTTTTAACTTAACATCCCTCTGACCCCGACTCGGGTCGATACTCTCCGGTTTGGGGATGCGGGGTGTAATGCCTCCAAAGCGTTCACCCCCTTCCGGTGTACGTTCTGTGCGATTTTGGGCAGCAATTTCCTTGGCTTTTTCGGTGACATCGTAGGGTTGAAAATTATCCATAGCAATCACCTGATCCGCCACATCAAAATAATCGCCGCTCCCCCCCATCACTAAAATGGTGGAAACTCCGTAATCGGTATAAAGTTGTCGTACTTTATCGATAAACGGCGTAATCGGTTCTTTGTCTTTGGCGACCAACTGTTGCATCCGGCGATCGCGAATCATAAAATTAGTGGCAGCCGTATCTTCATCAACGAGTAGTACTTTCGCCTCCGCTTCGAGTGCTTCCATAATATTGGCGGCTTGGGAGGTACTGCCACTAGCATTCGTCGTAGAAAATTGACGAGTAGAACGGCCTTGAGGCAACTGGTTAATAAACGGCGAAATATCCACACTGGCAATACTACGCCCATCTTCTGCTCGAATTTTCATCGCCGTAGGATGAGTCACCACCAATTCCCTGCCATCATCAGGGATGTGATTGTAAATGCCTAACTCAATGGCACGAAGTAACGTAGACTTACCATGATAGCCACCGCCCACAATCAACGTTACTCCTGCCGGAATTCCCATCCCCGTTACTAATCCACGATTAGGACAAGTAAACTCAACACGCAATGTCTCTGGAGATTGAAAGAAAATGGCATCATCCTGCAAGGGGCGGTCATCCACTCCACTACGGCGAGGTAAAATCGCACCATCGGCAATAAAAGCCACTAATCCTTGTTCTGATAATTGTTGGCGCAACCAATCCGCATCCTCAACGGTTTCCACCTGCTGCTGTATCTTTTTGGCGTTAAGAGAACGATATTTAAGGGATTTGTTAACAATTTCGGGAATATCTTCACATAACATTTCCATCGCCTGACGCCCAGAAATACGACGCCCTCGTGCTGGCAAACCCACCACAAACCGGACTTCTACCCATTCTGAATTAATAAACGTGGCGGTGCGTTCAAGTACAGATTGTCCGACAGAAACAATGGCAATTAATCCACTTTTACCTGTACCCCGACGACTGCTGAGTTCCCGTGATGTACGCTCAAATTGGCGAGTCAGGTAATCTCGTAGAGCAATTTCTCGACTGGGAGTTTGATAGAGGTGAGGGGGAAAGCCTGCAACAGATTGGGGAAGCTGTACCCGCAATTGGCTAGGACTAGCAAAGGGATCGCCTTGGACGCGATCGATCATTAGGGTAAAATCGGGGAATTTGTAGCGCCCTTTAATATCTTTGTAGGCGTTGTAGCTTCTATCATCGAGTTGTAATAATAATTGGCGCAGAGTTTCGTAATTTGACATTGATTCTTGGTGATTAGCAAACAATAAATAAATCTTTAAAAAGTTGAACCGGGTTGTTTGAGAAATTCAGCTTCTGCGGGAGTGGTTTCTCGGCCGAGAATTTGATTGCGATGGGGAAAGCGCCCAAATTTTTCGATCACATGAAGATGGCGGTAAGCGTAATCAACTCCACTGGCACATTCAGGGTAATCTTTTAAGGTGGAAAATAATTCGACGCACTGATGCTGATCACTTAGATTTTCGCTATGTTCAAAAGGTATATAAATAAACAAGCGCTGTATCGGCAGTAACTCTTGATCCCAACCCTGTTCTATTGCATATTTAGCCACAGCCAAGGCTTGGGAGTCAGTGGCAAAGGCTTGGGGTTGGCCGCGAAATATATTGCGGGGAAATTGATCGAGTAGGATAATCAGGGCTAGACAGCTAAGGGGCGAGTTTTTCCAGTCATCCAGCTCACCGGCGGCCGCTTTTTGGTAATCTGACAGGAAACGCGATCGCACCTCTTGGTCAAAGTCGAGGTTTTTGGTAAACCAAACCTTACGCTGCTTTCCATAATCGGCATCATCAGGTTGACCAAACCAAAATTCTAAAATTTGATTGACTCGGGACATTAGTTTCGTGTTAGCTTTGCTTTTTTATATTTATCATTAGCTTAAATCTTCTGCATAAGTCCTATCTTCTGTTTCGAGTTCACTATCGCTACAATACAATAGTTTTGGGAACTGAGAAATCAGAAACTCCCTAACTTCTCAGTGATTAATAATTTACCCTTCAAGGCTATGAACGTCCAAACAACAACACCATTGCCGCTTCCCAGCCACTTCAACGCGGTTAAGGTGGGGGAAGTCTGGCGCGTACCCTATCAACAGAGAGCAACTGAAGCTAAAGAATGGGCACACAACTATAATATTCGTCCAGCGACTGAGGACAAAACACGAGTTTGCTTATTGTTAATTGATGTTCAAAATACATTTTGTATTCCCGATTTTGAATTGTTTGTGGGTGGACAATCCGGTAATGGAGCGGTAGAAGATAATATACGGCTGTGTGAATTTATTTATCACAATTTGGGAGAAATTAGTGCGATCGTTCCCACGATGGATACTCACACCGCGATGCAAATCTTTCACCCTATTTTCTGGATTAACGAGGCAGGAGAACACCCTGCACCTGCTGCGACGACTATTACCCCAGATGATATCCAACAAGGTGTCTGGAAAGTCAATCCTGCAGTTGCTGCTTACTTAAATTATGGAGATTATTCTCAACTTGAACAATATGCCTTGCATTACGTCAACCAATTGAGTAATTTGGGTAAATATCCATTAACAATATGGCCGTATCATTCTATGTTAGGAGGCATCGGTCATGCTTTAGTATCTGCGATTGAAGAAGCGCTATTTTTCCACTGCATGGTTCGTAATAGCCCAACTCGATATGAAATGAAGGGCAATAATCCATTAACTGAAAATTACTCCGTTCTACATCCGGAAGTTATGAATGATGCTCAGGGAAATTCTATTGCTCAAAAGAATTCCAGCCTAATTCAGTATTTATTAGATTTTGACGCGGTGCTGATTGCAGGGCAAGCTAAGAGTCACTGTGTAGCTTGGACGATTGCTGATTTACTAACCGAAATTCAGGCAAAAGATGCCTCTCTAGCTAAAAAGATTTATTTACTAGAAGATTGCACTTCATCAGTTGTGGTTCCTGGAGTCGTGGACTATACCGAACAAGCTGATAAAGCCTTTCAGCGCTTTGCAGAAGCGGGAATGCACATAGTAAAATCAACCCAACCATTGGATAGCTGGGCTGATTTTCCTGTCTAATTGAATTTAAAACGATAATGCTTAAAAATCTTTTTGCTAAAGCATTATCTACGAGTGAAGGCATCATCATCATGCATATCATAAATACCCCACTCTTCAATCCCTCGATTATTGAGTAGAATCATTTCGGCACGAGTAATTTCATCTGAACGGCCATCTACAATCAAAAGATAGTCACCTCGTGAAAGTCGATCTGTGTAAATTTTCGCCCGATCTTCAGGAATTCCTAAGCCTGCTAAGGCTCCAATCAAACCTCCTGCTACTGCTCCGATACCACCACCGGCTAAGGCACTGGCTAATGTAGCGCCTATAGTTCCTGCCGCAATCACAGGGCCTAATCCAGGAATGACTAAAGAACCTAATCCTGCTAATATACCGCCAAACATACCGGCTGCGGTTCCTGTGACAGCACCAACGGCAGCCCCTGTATCTGCTTCATTACCGACGCGATCATTCACATTAGCCCCGCTCATTTTATCGTTACCATCGACATTTTTGGCAACGACAGAAACATTCTCCATTGGAAAACCGGAAGCTTTCAATTCTTCAAGGGCTTCTTCGGTTGCTCGACGGCTAGTAAAGACACCCACAGCTCGTCGATAATTGCCGATAACCATAATTTCTCCTTACCAAATTTATTGGATTGTTGGCCTCCATTGTTCCGTTTGGTGGTTCAACATTCCTCATTCGGTAGACAGAATTTCTATCCTCGTTAGGCAGAAGTTTATTTTTTGAATCTCACAATTCACAATTTAGAGATTAATCTAGAGAGAGGATTGAAATTTATTAGCAATCTTTTCCTATAGTTACAGTTTAATCACACCGCCAAATATTAATAATATTATCACCGCTTCCACTCGCTAATATCTGGCCATCGGGGCTAAAGGCAACAGTATGAACCCAGCTTGTATGACCTGCAAGTGTACAAATTTCTTGACCATTATGAGTATTCCACAGCTTCACTGTCATATCATCACTACCACTGGCTAATATCTGTTCTATACTTAATTCTTGATTCACTATATTATTTTTAGCTTCCAGGAGGTTTTGTTTTTGGGTAACTGCTGGTCGATGAGTTTGATTTTTATTTGAAATATTTTGATAGATCGGACTAAATACAACAGAATAGATTGGACGATTATGGCCTTTCAACGTCAAGAGTTCTTGGCCTTTTCTGAAGTTCCATAGTTTAATTGTAGTATCATCACTTCCACTAGCCAGTAGCTTTCCGTCAGTACTAAAAGCAACAGCACGAACCCAACTATTATGACCTTTTAAAACGCCTAATTCTTTTCCTGTTCTCAGACTCCATAATTTAATTGTGTCCCCACTGCCACCGGCAAGAATGCGACCATTAGGACTAATTGCAATAGATTGTACCCAACTAGAATCACCATCAAGTCTGCGAATTTCTTGGCCTGTTTTCAGATTCCATAGTTTGACGGTTCCAATATTACTAAGACTCGCGAGAAGCTGCCCATCGGGACTCATGGAGATCGCATAAATGCAGCTTGCATCTCCAGACAACCACCCTCCTGTTTTAATCGTACCAATTTGCAATCCTGTACTGAGTTGCCAAAGTTTGATGGTTTTGTCATCGCTGCCACTGGCGAGAAACTGTCCATCAGCACTCATGGCAATGGAACAAACTGAACTTGAATGACCTCTAAATATACTAATTTCTTGCCCAGTTGTTAATTGCCAAAATTTGATAGTTTTGTCATCACTAGCACTGGCTAGAAATTGAGCATCGGGTGTGATAGCAAGGGAACGAATGGCTTGAGTATGGCCTTGAATCGTATAAGCGTATCTCCAGTTTTTCAGAGGTATTGATGTTGAACTTGCAATATCTGGTAGTACAGCTTGTGGCAACTGAGATGTAGATTTTGCTGCAATAACTCTAGGTTTTCTTGTCCGAAATTTGGGTGAATATTTCAGAGCGTCTAAGACTTCCGAAGCTGATTGAAAGCGCCGAGATGTTGCCATCTCTACCATTTTGTCTAATACTCGCCCTAACTGGTAGCTAACAGGATGATGTAAATAATCTCGCCATACCCAAGTCGCTTCACTAAATGAATATAAATCAAAGGGTGTCGTTTCGGTTAGTAAATGCAGGCAGGTGACACCTAAACTATATAAATCACTAGAAAAAACCGCTTTACCTCCGGTTTGTTCGGGTGCGGCATATCCGGCTGAACCAATGGCGGTTCCAGTACGAGCAAGAGCAGTTCCTGTAGCATATTTTGCCGCTCCAAAATCCACTAAAACCCATTGACTCCCCTCACGAAGGATGCAACGAATAATGTTTTCGGGTTTGATATCTCGGTGAATGACGTTTTGGGAATGAATATATTCAACAACGGGTAATAAACTATTGAGTAAATCTCGAATCTGTTCTTCGCTGAAAGCACCTTCTGTTCTTAAAACTTGATCTAAATTAAGTCCCTCAATGAATTCTTGGATTAAATACTGATAATTATCTTGCTCGAAGTGTGCCAAAAATTGGGGGATTTGGGGATGATTACCGAGGGTTTCTAAGCGTGTAGCTTCTTGTTCAAAAAGTTCGGCCGCTTTTTGTCGGTTAGCCGTTTGCGGGAAAAATTGCTTGATGACACAACGAGGTTTGGTGGGTTGGCTTTTATCGACGGCTAAGAAGGTTCTGCCAAAGCCCCCTTGTCCGATGAGTTGCAGGGCGCGATAACGTTCTTGTAGGACTAACCTAAAGCCGCAGTGCTGGCAAAATTTTGCTCCGATGGGGTTGCTGTTGGGTTTTGGGCAATCGGGATTGAGGCAATAGCTCATGCAGCATCAGGTCTCTAGGCTGTCTATTCTATTGTGGCTTGAAGTGCAGCCATGCTTGTTGAGTGTCTATTTTTGAATTGAGAATTGCTTAGTACATCTCCTAATCTCGGAATTAGCACCCAAAAAACAAAGAAAATCTAGGTATTACAGCCTTTATTGGGAAATATCTGGTAATCTCATTCCGTTACAACTTCGTCTGAATCCAAGCTGAGGCGAGACACATCGCTCTCAACTAAGCAGGCTGCAAACTTAGCCCTGCCTCAATGCTTGGAAAATATATTTTATCTTAAAACGGAGGATTGGATTCTGGAACAAAGTTTAGAGGTTGCCCATTATGTATGCAAAGCTGCAGTCAGGTCGTCTCCTGTTTTGATTAATTGGTTAATTAAGGCAATTGCACTAACTTTAGCGAAAAGTTAGCAAATCACAATTTAAAAATTCAACTTCAATCTCCAAGATCAATAACTCTGGAATTTAATAACACCAATGGGAGAAAAAATGATTATAGCTCAAACAGCTCCCTTAAAAACAGCCACCTTAGCAGAGGAATTCCAAGAAAGTCAAAGTTTGTTACAAGCAATGGCTGAGGCCAACCCTCATGTTTTTTATATTTATGACCTAATTGAGCAACGAAACGTCTATACTAATCGCCAACTTCACACCAGTCTCGGCTATACACCTCAGGAAATCGAGGAGATGGGCATGGTATTTCTAACTAGCCTCATACATCCGGATGATTTGGTGGCGCTTTCCAACCATTTCCAACAATTTGAGACTGTTCAAGACGGTGAAATCCTGGAAATTGAATACCGAATGAGACATAAAAATGGTGAATATCGTTGGTTTTATAGCCGAGACACATTATTTACCCGAACTGCTGAAGGACAAGCCAAACGGATTCTCGGTACAGCCACCGATATCACAAAACGCAAACACATTGAAGAAGAATTAAAAAAGAATCAAGACCGTTTGCAACTGGCACTAGAAGCGAGTGAGATGGGGTTATGGGATTGGCAAATTCGCACAGGAGAAGTGTATTTTAGTCCCCAATGGAAAATGATGCTGGGGTATGAAGTTGGGGAGATAGAAAATAGACTAGAATCCTGGGAACGGCTAGTACATCCCGATGATTTGCCGAGAGCATGGGAAGAAATCACGGCGTATCTAGAAGGGCATTCTCAACGCTATTCCTTAGAATTTCGGATGCGTTCAAAAACCGACGAATGGAGGTGGATTCTCTCTCAAGCGAAGGTGATGGAATGTGATACATCCGGAATTCCTTTGCGGGTAACAGGGACACACAAAGATATTAGCGACAAAAAATGGGCAGAACTCGCCCTAACCCAAACAAAAGTAGCCTTAGAACAACACCTTCAGCGTATTTTATTACAAGAGAGAATTACCTATGAAATTCGCTCAAGCTGGCATCCCGCTCAATTTTTTCAGTCTGCAGTAACACAAATTGGTCAAGCCTTCAACGTCGATCGGTGTTTAGTGCATACCTATATAGAAGCTCCAATTCCTCAAATTCCTCTGGTAGCCGAGTATAAACGAGAGGGAATGGAGTCATTGATGGGTGTAGAAGTGCCGATGAGGGGCAATCTTCATGCCGAGGAATTGCTTGCTCGTGATCGAGCGGTTGTGGTTGATAATGTTTATGCCGAACCGTTGTTAGAACCCATGTTGTTTTTGTGTGAGGAGTTGGGTTTGAAATCCATGTTAGGGGTTCGGACATCGTATCAAGGTAAACCTAATGGGTTAATTGGTGTTCATCAATACGATTATTTCCGTCATTGGCATGAAGATGAAATTTCTCTATTGGAAGCTGTTGCTGCACAACTAGGAATTGCGATCGCTCAAGCGAATCTTTTAGAACAGGAACGACAACATCGGTTAGCACTAGATCGGCAAAACCGACAGCTACAGAAAGAAATTCGAGTACGTCAACAAACAGAAGAAGCACTCAAACGAAGTGAAGAACGTTGGCAACTAGTCCTTCAGGGCAACAATGATGGAATTTGGGATTGGAATCTCAAAACAAATAAAGCCTTCCGATCGCCTCGATTAAAGGAAATCTTAGGCTACGCTGATTGGGAAATTTCTGATGAAAACGATGAATGGATTAGGCGTATTCATCCTGACGATTTTGAGCGAGTCATGCGAACTAACCTGGAGTATTTAACTCGAAAAATACCCCATTATTCTATCGAGTATCGTCTGCGGTGCAAGGATGATGATTACAAATGGGTTCTCTCACGAGCTCAAGCTGTCTGGGATGAGGCGGGAAATCCGGTGCGAATGGTTGCCTCGACAAAAGACATTAGCGAACATAAGAAATCCCAAGCAGCACTAGCAGCTAGTGAACAGAAATATCGCGATTTAGTAGAAACTTCGCAAGATATGATCTGGTCGATGAATACGGAGGGTTGTTTGACTTTTGTTAATTCAGCCGTTAAACAAATTTATGGTTATGACCCTTCGGAAATGATTGGCCGTCCGTTCACCGATTTTAAGCCGTTGACACAAATTGACCAAGATTTAGAAGCGTTTTTGCGCTTGCTGGATGGAAAGACAATTTTTCAGTATGAAACCCAACATCTTGCGAAAGATGGAAAACTCATTCATCTGATGATTAATGCGATCGCACTGACTGACGAGCGAGGTAATGTTATCGGAATCACTGGTACAGCCAGTGATATTACCATTCGCAAGCAGATCGAAGAAGCACTACGGGAAAGTGAAACTCGCTATCGAGAACTTGTTGAATTTCAAGACCAGTTGCTTGTGTGTCGATGGAATCCAGATACAACATTGACCTTTGTTAACCAAACCTACTGTCGTTTTTTGGGTCAACCCTCAACAGCATTAATAGGAACTAAATTTTTAGATTGGTTGCCCAACCCATCGACTCGAGAACAGGTGATGAAATTTGTGCGATCGCTGGTGGATTGTTTGCATTCTCAAACTACCGAGTATCCAATGGTTTCTGCAACCGGAGAGACACATTGGTTTTGTTGGACAAATCAACCTCTTTTTAATCAAGAAGGCTACTTTGTAGAATTTCAATCTTTTGGTATTGATATTACCGAGCGTAAACTTGCAGAAGAAGCTTTACGCCAATCAGAAGCCCGAGAACGAGAAAAAGCACAAGCACTAGAAATCGCCCTCGGACAATTGAAACACACCCAAACTCAACTTTTGCTATCCGAAAAAATGGCAAGTTTAGGTCAGTTAGTAGCAGGAGTTGCCCACGAAATTAACAATCCAGTAGGATTCATTTACACAAACATCTATCCAGCGACAGGGTATGCTCGAGACTTATTACACCTAATTGAACTCTATCAAAGATATTATCCCGAACCCATTGACGAGATTACTAGACGGCTTGAGGAAATTGACATCGATTTTATAGCAGAAGATTTCCCGAAATTACTAGAATCAATGAAAATGGGTTCCGAGCGAATTGCTCAGATTGTGATGTCTTTACGAAATTTTTCTCGCCTCGATCATGCGGAAAAAAAGCGTGTCGATATTCATGAGGGTATCAATAATACCTTATTCATTTTGCAGCACCGCCTCAAACAACAGACCTATCGTCCTGAAATTCAAGTCATTCAAGAGTATGGTCAACTCCCAAAAGTAGAGTGTTATCCTGGACAACTCAATCAAGTGTTTATGAATTTACTTAACAATGCAATTGATGCTATAGAGGAGAGTAATAAGTCAGAAATATTGAATCATAGCAGAGAGAGTTTTAATCAATCCTTGCCTATCATCCAAATTCATACTTCTATGATAGACAATCAGAATATAATGATTCGCATTGCTGATAATGGTGTTGGTATCAAAACAGAGCTTCAACAAAAGATATTTGACCCATTTTTTACGACCAAACCTGTAGGGAAAGGTACAGGTTTAGGGCTATCACTCAGTTACCAAATTGTAGTTGATCGGCATGGTGGCAAGATGAGATGTCATTCAGTAGCTGGTCAGGGAACAGAGTTGGTGATTGAACTGCCGATCAGTCAAAGCCAACTATATTCCTCTACAAAATCCGCCTAAACTTAGAATCAGACTAGACTTTAGATAACTGTGTTGTAGAACGATAAAATAGTTCAGTCAAAGCCAGTTCCCACACCAGGGGATTGTATACGTCAAGCTCAAAACTGATACGATGCCCAAGACTTACACTGTCGAAATTCATCACCAAGGCACTAGTCATACCCTAGAAGTGCCAGAAGACCAACAGATTCTCAATGCTGCCTATGAGGCTGGAATCAACTTACCGAGTTCCTGCAATGCCGGAGTCTGTACTACCTGTGCAGCCCAGCTTTTAGAAGGAACAGTCGAACAAAGCGATGGTATGGGTTTGAGTCCCCAACTCCAATCGGAAGGATATGCATTACTGTGTGTTGCATATCCTCGCTCTAACCTAAAAATCGAAACCGAAAAAGAAGATGAAGTGTATGAGCGCCAATTTGGTCAGTCTTAATGGGCAATAGTGAAATTAGAAATTAGGAGTCAAGGGTCAGGAGAGTATGATTTTCATGCATAATGGCGGCATTTCTGCCATAAAGAATTCCTATGAACTTGCGTTCACAACAAAGTATGAAAAACTTTCTCCCTTGACCCCTGACTCCTGACCCCTGACCCTGATTTGCAGTGCTACGGTTTTTCCAAACTACAAGAGGAAAGATTCAAATTAAAAAGCCCCCTCTGATCGAAACAAGTAGGGATGTCGCTTACCCGTTGTGCATAATTTTCTAATGGGAAAGTGGTAATTTTTCCATTGCTTAAAATTTCACAGGGACGATTCAAACTACACTCAGGTTTTTGCATGGCGGTGTCATCAACCCCCGTGTTCGCGATCGCCACTACTTGATTACTTTTAAGAGATACCATTGGGGAACCCGACATTCCACCCACAAGGCTACAGCGAGTCCGAATCGAGCGATTCCATTGGTAAATATCTTCTCGGATATTCGCTGATTGTCCAATTTGACAAGCCGAACGATGTAGAAAACTGCGAGAAGATTCTACTCCACTAAGAGGAATACCAATGACTTGGATAGGTTCTCCCACCTGGGCAGGAATCCTATCAATTTTTAAAGGAATAAACCCTTCTTTTACTAATTGTTTATAGGAAATCGCTAGCTCTAAAACTGTAATATCTGTTCCTTTCATAGTCGCGTAAGCAATCCGTCGAACCCGCACCTCACGCACCCGATTTTGGGCATCTTTAAAGTAATTTAATTTAAAGACTTTATCCGAGGGCTGATTGATTAAAATTTCTTGAGCATCTGGAAAATCCGACCCATGATAGCAATGGCCATTGGTGAGAGCATAAGCCGGTGCCTGATGATTGCCCTGAGTATCGATAAAAAATGCCGTACAAAATCCATTGCCATTCTGTTCGAGCAAACCGACACCGTTGTACTGTTTAGCTCTCTCAATGGATAGCAATTCCCAATTCACTTTAGTAGAGTTGACCTCAGAATCGGGTAACTTATTGCCATTACGGTCAAAAATTGCCGCTTGTGCCCAGTTTGAGCCAAATACTACCCCTAACCCAGCACAAGCCAGCAATGCGTTTGTAATCCAAGTTTTGTGCATACAATCGGGTACTCCGTCTCAAGTCAATCATTAAGATCAACTTTAGGCATAGCCTTTCAACAGGAAAAATGACAACTCACTTTATCACCGCAGAAATTGACCTTCGAGAGACGGCAATTAGCAGGATGACAATCCATCCTTAATCAGAATGCAGGAGAACCCAAAATCAATTCAGAACATCCCAAAATAGCAAATTGCCCACAGCATCGAAGTCTGGGGCTATTGCCTTGTATGTAATAAGAAGCGAACAGGGAATCAGAAGACGGAATTTGTACCTTAGAACTCAATCGCTGGCATTGTACACTCGTCCGTCAACCGATCGAACAAAGCGATCGCACCCTTTTAATTAACTACAGCATTAGTACAATTGTGTCTGGGCTTTACCCCACTCCGGGAGATTCGAGAGTTTTACATTGCGTCCGGACTAGGGAGAAATCCGGAAGCGTTTGTCTCGTACTAACGTGTTGAGAAAAGGAATCTGACTACCGATAATCCGGCGTCTGAATATTTCGCAACCGCGCCGCATCCCGCATCCCATACTCCGGACGACAGAACCGATCCAATTGCGCTTCAAAAAATGCTCGATTTGCCTTCAAATGCTTCGGATTCGGGTCATCTAATGGATACAAAAGTGCAGTCCGCAACGCCTGAAACACAGCAGATGTAACACAATACATAGAGCGCTGGAACGTCACCGCAATTTGATTTAAAACATCATCCTCACCCCGACACCGCTTGGCATAAAATTCCTGAAGATAAGGCGGCAAGAAATGATACATATCTTGCATCAGCAGTGTAGGTGGAATCCCTGCCGTCCCCACTGGGAACTTATCCGCATATAGTACCCCATAGTGGAAATCTTTCTGGTCGCTGGGAACTTCATTCGCTTGAGCATTGTAAGACTTCGTTCCTCTAAAAGGAGCCGTGCGATAAAAAACCGCTTCTACATAAGGAAGTGCCGCTTCATACAACCAAGTAAAACCCTTAGATTTAGGGATAACTTCGTAACATTCATTCCCCACATAAACATGATGATAAATGGGACGACCTGCGATCGCAAAAATCCCATTTACCAAAAAATTCATGGCCTCCGGCACCGTTGTAATTTTACCTTCATCATAAAGGTCAGAAACTTCAAAGAAAACCGGAGCCATCACTTCCCAAAACAGCCCCAAATTGCTGTAATAAGAAGCCTGACGGCATTGCTCGATAAACATTTCTGGGAACATCTTATGCAGTCCCAGCATTAACGGATTATTCTTAAAATAAGCCTTAATCGCTCGATCGGCGTTCGCTTTATATTCATCCGAATCTAGGTAAGCATCAAACTGATTCACAGGCGCATACATGTGTCGATGCCACAGCATTGCCCGCATACAAGCTTCTGCAAACTCCATATTAATTCGGTCATGCCACAAGTGATGCAGCAACTTAGGCATTTTCCCCGCTTCACCCTTTTCAATGAACTCTAAAAGTTCAGGATGAGCCGTTGCTTCTCCGCGCCAAATTCGTAAATCAGCATCATCACCAGCATAATGATTGTGCAGGTCTAAATACTCTTTGGGTAAGAAGTATTTAAAGAAAGGAAAAGGATTTAAAAAAACACGCTCACCAATATACAGTAAGTCGCGCCAATAAAAATCCATTGGCACAGCATACGCCTTCCAAATCCCAATAATTTGCATCAGGTTTTCCGGTGTATCCGGCACCATAGCACCACCGGCTTCTAAACGGTGAATAACTTCTGCAAATTCATGTTGAGAAGGAGGTAATTTAGGTCTATTAGGTTGACTTACAGTCGGTTTATCTAAAGTAGCTGTCATGGTTTTATGGTTCTTGATCGAAGGAATGATTTTAGTTAGCAATTCCCTGATTGGCTTGTAGGATGGGCAATGCCCACCCTAATCGTCATTTTTTATCTAAATATAGGGGCTTGAGCGCTACTTGCTGATTACTATTGTTAGGAGAAGCTGCAACAATCGCTGTGGTGGTTGTCTCAGTCCACCGTACTAACCAGGCAGGCTGAATTCCCAAAAAGAAGATGAGAGCTGCTAACACAAGAGCCGGTGCTTTTTCAGCCCACAAGACTTTGGGATAATACGCGGTGTTGTTATCAAGTTTACCAAAACAAGTGCGATTAAGCAGAATTACGAAATAAACAGCAGTTAAGCCAGAGGCCAAAATACACAAAAGTGTCTGCCAAGGGAAAGCGGAGTAACTACCTTGGAACACCATAAATTCTGCAATAAAACCCACTAATCCCGGAATTCCAGCACTCGCCATACCCGCCGCAATGAGTAGCGCACTAGTCAGAGGTAAACCCCGTGTCGGGTTCATTAAACCATTGAGAACATCCAAATCCCGAGTTCCCACTTTAGTTTCAATCACACCCACGAGATAAAACAGAATCGCCAAAATTAAACCGTGGCTCACCATTTGCGAGACTGCACCCAACAAACTCAAGGGTGTAAGTGCAGCAGCAGCGACAACAATGTAACCCATGTGACCAATGGAACTATAGGCTACCATGCGCTTGATATCTTTTTGGGCGATCGCGCTTAATGCCCCATACATGACACTGACTACCCCAATTACAGATAGCCCCGGCGCTGCCAAAGTCCAGGTTTCTGGAAAAAGCTGCAAACCAAACCGGACTAAGCCATAAGTCCCCATCTTAGCCACAATCCCCCCCAATAAAATTGCAACTGATGGAGAGGCAGCGACATAAGCATCGGGTAGCCAAGTATGTAAAGGAACCAGGGGAATTTTGATGCCAAATCCAATTAACAGCAGGGTTAAGAGAATTAGTTGCGTTGCTAGGGATAAATCTTGAGTGGCGATGGCATCATAATCAAAATTGGGAGCTTTTGAGAGCCAAGTCATCCCTAAAAAGGCTGCCAAAATCAGAATTCCGGATACAGCCGTATAGATCAAAAACTTCATTGCTGCATATTCGCGCTTGTCTCCTCCCCAAATGGCAATTAATAAGTAAAGGGGAATGAGAACGAGTTCGTAAAACAAGACAAACAGCAACAAATTTTGAGCCAGAAATGCTCCCGTAACCCCTGTATTGACCAACAGAATCAGAGCATACTTGAGACGTAGACGTGGGATATCCAGCCTACCACTAAAGATAACAATCACAGTCAATAGACTGCTCAAAGCCAATAAGGGAAATGACAACCCATCAATGCCCAATTTGTAATTCAATCCAATTTGGGGAATCCAGGGTAAAGATTCTTGGAACTGCATTCCCGACTGAGTTAGGTCAAACTGAAAACCTACCCAAAGCGTAACCAATAAGCTTGCTACCGCACTGGCTAGAGCAACAGAGCGTATCCTTGAGCTGGTTAGGTTTCCGGGTATAAACCCAACAATTGCAGCGCCCAATACAGGCAACCAAATTAAGGTACTCAGCATAGTTTTGTTGTTTGTTGTTTGTTATTTGTTATTTGTTGCTTGTTGAGCAATAACCAACAACTAGTGTAAGAAGGCAGAAGAGGGGAGGTAGAAGGTAGAAGGGATATTGGTTGTACCGTCAGCTTTTTACCTTTTTGAATCGGTGGGTTATTTCTTCCACGCTGTACTAGCCACCAATAATGAGGGAAAGCCGAGACAAGAACGGCCAGCTTACAATTAATCCAATCAAGGCGATGCCTGAAAGAATCGTCAGTGCATAAAACTGTGTTTGACCGGAAACATTGTACTTTAAGCTTTGCCCACCAAAGACTGTCACTATTCCCACTAAATTGACTAAGCCATCCACGATATAGCGGTCAGACCAAGAAATGACTCTCGATACTAAGTCAATAAAAAACACAACCGTCAGGCGGTAAAGTTTTTGGGTGTAAAAATCCTTGGCAAATAAGTTTTGTAGAGGCGCAGTGCCAAAGCGCACGGGTTTAGCATAGCTATCATTGAGATAGAAGAATGCTCCGCTACCACAACCCACGGCACTCGATAACGCTAGTAAACCTGCAACGGTTGTATTGATGGCCGACCACTGGGGTATCAGTTGCCATTGCAGTAGGATGAGAGGTACGTGCAGGACGAAACCCATCAGTACCAACATGGGGAAAACCATCGGCCAGTGAACTTCGGGCGATCGCTCACTCATTGGCTTAGGTTTACCACCGAATATTAAGCCAAACACACGGATGACGCTTAAGCTCGCTAAGGCATTGACGACCAGCAATAAACCAAATAACCAAGGGCGAGCTGTAGACAGATAATCCCCCAACTCCAATAAAGCCCAGAAACCCCCAAGGGGAGGAATCGCCACCAATCCGGCAGCACCGACGAGATAGGCAATACCTGAAGCCGGTCGTTTACCCCACAAACCCCCTAATTGGGTGACATCTTGAGTAATACTATTCCAGACGATCGTACCGATACTCATGACCAATAGAGCCATTGATACGGCGTAGGTCAACATTAAGGTTAAAGCTGTTTGAGCTTGGTCGGTGCCAACGGCGATAAACACCAAACCCATGTAAGCGCTGACAAGGAAAGAAAGAGTACGCTTTACGTCAACTTGCGCGATCGCCACCATCACACCACCTAATGCTGTGACAGCACCAATAAACAACGCGACTGAGGCAGCAAAAGCCGAAAGCTCGATCACAGGTTGCAGTTTAATCAGTACCCAAGCTCCTGTGCAGACCACTACCGCATTCCGTAAAATCGTACTGGGAACGGGTCCTTCCATTGCTAAGTCGAGCCACAAATGCAGGGGAAATTGAGCGCATTTACCCATAGGACCAGCAATTAAGGCTAAACCTAACAATGTGGCTACTTTGGGATCGATGTGAGCCGTGCTAGCCCACTCGGCTAGTTCCGTAAAATTCCAGGTTCCAGACAAGGGATAGAGGGCAATTACCCCCATTAATAAGAATAAGTCACCGACCCGTTTGGTTAAAAATGCATCTCTAGCCCCCGACACCACCAAAGACTGATTGAACCAAAATCCCACTAGCAGGTAAGTCCCCAAAGTGAGGATTTCCAGAATCATGTAACTGAAAAATAAGGAGTTGCACAATACCAGTGCACACATCCCCGCCTCAAAAAGTGCTAGGAGCGAATAGAACCTTGCCCAACCCCAATCCATCTCCATATAACCAATGGCGTAAATTTGTGCCAGTAGGTTGATTCCGGTAATGACTAGGGTTGCTGCGAGGGTGATTGAAGAGAGTTCTACAGGAATGGTTAAATCAAGATTGACGACATGAAGCCAGGGAATTAATAATTCTCGTGCCGGTTGATTCCAAGTCGCGAATAAAGCGATTACACCATGCAAAAATGCGATGAAGGTCATGAATGCATTGAGATAACCGGCGGGTCTTGGACCTGTGCGACGAATAATGTTAGGCGACCAAGGTATAGCTAAAATCACGCCAATTAGAGGATAGCAAGGAATTAACCAAGCTGTTTCCAGAAAGAATTGAGCCATCGGCATTACCTTATTATTGGGGAGAAATACTCAGTAGTGTTTAAGCAATACTGAACTAGCCCTGAGTTTTGCAGGACTGTTGGTTAAACTGCATTAAGTTTTTTTTAAGCTTTCACTTAGTGTAATAGATTATTAGGCCAAAAACGCAAGATTAGATTAGATCATTCAATAATATTGACTGTAAAATTTACTTATCGAGGCTTAAAGTAATAGTACCTATTGATTTTTATCTATAATAATCATAGGTGTTATTTTCGTTAAAATTAAAAAATAACTAAATTTTTCAATGAAATTTAAATAGAATATTACTAATTTTAAGCAGTTTGTAGTAAGCGCTTCAGCCTTTGGAATACTAAAGTACTAACTACGAACCGAGTTATTTCAGCCTGATGTTATCTAAGCAGGCTCGGCATTATTTCATTTACCTATCGAGTCTGGGCGTAAGTCCTGACTACTTTCGTTCAAATGATGCAATCAAAGGATTGTTAAATGCTACGAGTTGATTGAGAGCTTCGACGGCTGTTGTTTGGGAACGAACATGAGCATCAATGAATAAACTAATCGTTTCCGCCATTAAATTCCGCAGTTGTTCTTCGGGTTGGCTAGCTGGAAAGTCTAGAAATCCTGTAGCCGTAGTGGTATCCACAGGATGGGCCACCGAAAAATGGTTTGCTCCTTCCAGAATCAGCAGATAACTATCACCTCTGCCACCGGCGATCGCTTCGTGGAAGGTACGCACAACAGGAGTTTGAGCGTGTTCCCAAGTCACTCCATAACGATGGCTGCTATTGAAAATAACACCATCGCGAGTTCCTCCAATCAATAGTAATGGTAAGGAATCAGGCAGGGGTAAGATTGTGCCGACTTCATACCCCATCTGTACAATCCCTGCTGTATGTGCGCCATAGGCAAAAGCAGCGACAACTTGTGGGAAAAAACGTGAGCTGGCACTCTCAATTGCCACTCTACCTCCAGCAGAATGCCCACCGAGAATAATGTGGTTTAAGTCGAGCAATCCAGCTAAAACCCCTTCAGCTTGTAAATTCTCTAATGCTGCTATTAGGGTTGGTAAAGCAGAGGCTGTCGGCCCTGTTCCATAAAGGTGTGGGGCTAACATCTTAATGTCAACACCTGGAGTGAGAGCCACCATACCCGGTAAATTTTCAGCAACCCAGGAAAACGTAACAACTACAAGCCCACGCTTTGCTAATTTAACAGCTAGCCATTGATACAGTTGAGCATCGCAGTTAATGCCGTTGAAAAAAATGACGACCTTGAATGGGGATTGTTGAGAATCAGCAGGAACAATACCCAGATTTTTTTCTGGGTCGCTACCTTCTATCTGAGCTGGGTAGAAAACCTTGAGGTGAATAGTGTTATACGGGGAACAAGCATCTTCAACTATAGCAGCTCGGAAAAGTGCTCGAACGTTCATGATATGCCGATTTTAGCCTCAAAATCGATTTTGATGATCGCCCATCTAAGCAACATCGTCATCGGGCAATGTTTTTGCCTTACCGTACTGTCGAAGAACATGCAGGTAGACGACGCTTGAGTATTGCTTAATCTCATGGTCATTATAATCTTCAATCGGTAAGCCTGTCTGCTCATGGTAGAGATAGTCCTAGATAAGCTATCCAATCTCTGATTTGATTGATTCCTTATTCTGCCAATTCTCCTACAATTAAACCAATTGGGGTATAACCTCAAGCAAGTTGTTAAAAAAAAACCTCAAAAAATCCCAGAAACAGAAGCAAGTTTTAAGCAATTAGCTGTTGCCAACTCAAAAACCGATGTTAAGGGGGCGATACGTACCCCCTTAGACCTACTTACCAATACAAAATCGACTAAAAATTCGGTCGAGTACGGATTCAGTAACTTCTTCTCCGGTAATTTCTCCTAAAGCTTGAATCGCCCCTCGCAGGTCGATTGTCCAAAAATCTAGAGGTAATTGTTGGCTAATGGTGTTTTGGACTTGCTCAAGTGCAGTTTTGGCTTGAATTAAGGCTGCTGCTTGGCGTTGGTTAATGGCGACATCCAGATTAGCGGCTTGAATACTGCCAGTTTCTACAGCAGTGATAATCGCTGTTTCTAACTCCTCAATGCCTTGATGATGGGCAGCGGCGGTGAAGATTTTGGATTTGAGAGTTGGGATTTGAGATTGCAGTTGTTGCCTTTTTCCTGGTGCAACTAAATCGATTTTATTAATTACTAAAAGGGTGGGGCAATGTTGTACCTGCTCGTAAATTTCTTGGTCGGCGGCCGTCCAACCCGATGCCGCATCAATAGTAAGTAGAACTAAATCTGCGGCTTGAGCAGCACGGCGCGATCGCTCCACACCAATTTGCTCCACTTGGTCTTCCGTTTCCCGAATTCCTGCCGTATCTAGCACCTGTATAGGGATACCGCCTACCACTAGATGTGACTCAACCACGTCGCGAGTTGTACCCGGCAAAGCAGTAACAATGGCGCGATCACTCTGACTCCAAGCATTCAATAAACTCGATTTTCCCACATTCGGACGCCCGACAATCGCCACTTTTAAGCCCGTGCGGAGGAGTTCTCCTCGGTCTGCTGTGGTGAGGATACGAGTTATTTCTGCCAAAACTTGCTCAATTTGACTGGCGATGGCCACTTCATCCAGGGGAGGTAAATCCTCCTCAAAATCAATCCGGGCTTCAATTTCGGCCAAAATATCCAAACAGGTGGCGCGAGCTTGACGAATGGGTGTGGCTAATTTTCCTTCTAAACCCGCCAGTGCCGCTTGTGCGGCCGCCGGAGAACGGGAACCCACTAAGTCTGCAATACTTTCGGCTTGCGTTAAATCTAAGCGTCCGTTTAAAAAGGCTCGCAGGGTAAACTCTCCGGCTTGTGCTAATCTTGCCCCTTGTTCAATGCACAACTGCAATACCTGCTGAACGGGCATAATACCCCCATGACAATGGAACTCCACCACATCTTCACGAGTGTAGGAACGGGGGGCTTGCATAATTAGTAACAGGGCTTCATCGACCACCTGTTGGGTCTGGGGATGGCGTACATAACCATAAAGAATGCGGTGAGTTTCCCAAACTTGGCGTCCGGGTGCATGGAAGAGGGTACGGGCGATCGCGATCGCATTTTGCCCCGACATTCGCACAATCCCCACGCTTCCCTGCTGGGGAACAACAGCAGTGGCGATCGCGACAATGGTTTCACCTTGTACGAAATTTTGGGACATTATTGAATCAAAAAAACTTTTCCGAAACTATCATTTTAAATTTATTTTTTCTGAATCTGTTCAAAACAAAACGATTGACCTTGCGGACAACGACTACCACTAACGACTTGAAGGATAGAAATGGGTAAGTGCCGTTCGCGTTGAGAAAAATTGAGTTCGTATCCTGAGGTTTTTTGGGGTGCGAGTTTCACCGATTTTAGGTTTTCTAGAACCGTTTCTCGATCTGGATTTTTAGACTTCGATATCCCTTGAATAAAAGCCTGAGTGGCATCATAACTCGTAGCCGTATCCCAGGCGATCGGTCTACTCCAACGGTAACTGCTCACCGCAACAAAGTTGCGGTATCGCAAACAGAGCCAAAATTGGAGA
>CAZPRJ010000014.1:0-60391 GCA_964588805.1 uncultured Microcoleus sp.
ACCCCGGCTCCCCCGCTCCCCCACCCCGAGAGCCTGTCAAGGAATAAAGGGGTTTTCTGACCGGATTTAGTATCACCCTTAGCGGCTAACCTCAAGCAGACTCTACCAGAAGCATATAAAGTTATCTAAAAATTTAATCTATCGAAATAGCAATGTTCTATCATATATTGATCAATTTAATTACAAATTGTCATAATAACCTCTGTATAAAAAATGAGTCCTCCTCAAACAACCAAGAACGCGGCGGACATTCTGGCCTACGGAGGATTACTGCACCGCATAACCAGCCGCATCCGTCAGTCGCTGGAATTAGAAACCATTTTGTCAGCGACCGTTGCAGAAATACGCACTCTTTTGCAAACCGATAGGGTGAAAGTCTACCGCTTTCATCCTGATGGAAGTGGGCAGGTGATTGCAGAATCCATCGTGCCCAATTGTTTGCCGTCTTTAATGGGGCTTAACTTTCCGGCGGATGATATTCCTCCTGCAGCACGTGAAATGTTTGTTAAAGCACGTCAACGTTCTATTGTTGATGTAGCGGCACAACGGATGATTTTAAGCCATGGTAACGTGCTTCCCAGCACGGGAGACTTGACGCATGAGGATGTCCGTCAGCAACCCATCCAAGATATCCTTCAGCGTCCGGTCGATCCCTGTCATGTCGAATATCTCACTTCGATGGGTGTGCTCTCTTCTTTAGTTGTACCGATTATTCATCAAGAACAGCTCTGGGGCTTATTAGTCTCTCATCACTCGCAACCGCGAAAGTTTAGTGAGCAGGAACTGCAACTGGTTCAACTTATTGCAGATCAATTATCGATCGCGATCGCTCAATCCCAACTCCTCACCCAAACTCGAGAGCAAGTCCGTACTGAAGCCCTAATCAATCAGATTACTCATCTGCTGCACTCACCCCGCAGTATGCCAGAAATTTTGCAACTGGTTTTAGAGCGAATTGTGCGGGCAACATCGGGGTCAGGTGGGAGACTCTACCTAGCTGCTAGCGATCAAAACTCGCACACTTTGTATAAAAGCGGCACTCAACCCACCCTATCCGATCAAAGTTTGCTGGAAGACCATCTCTTTTGGCAACAACTCATGCAACCGGCAAATCAAACAATTCCACCAGAGCATTTCCTGCGTTTACAGGTTGTCCCTGACCTCTACAAAGAACCTCAATTAGAATCTTTGAGAGCGGTGTTTCAATCCACCCCCATCCGAGGAATGTTGGTCATGCATCTACAGCATGGTCAAGACTCTCTGGGTTGCCTCACTCTTTTTAAAAATGCGATCCAAACTGAAACCCTTTGGGCAGGATATTGGGATAGAGACAAGCGTCAACAAAGACCTCGTAAATCTTTTGAACTGTGGCGAGAACTCCGCAAAAACCAAGCTCCTGAATGGACTCGTGAAGATACTGAACTGATTGAATCGTTGGGAATACACTTGGCGATGGCTATCATGCAAAATCAGCTGTATCAGTTAGAGCGGCGTAATTTAGAACTTGAGGTTGCCCGTGCCGTGGCCGAAGAAGCTAGTCGTTTAAAATCCCATTTTCTGGCTTCTACCAGTCATGAATTGCGAACTCCCCTGGCCTCAACGTTGAACTGTTTGCAAATCCTCAAAAAGGGTTTTTACAAAAATGAGAATCAACTTAACAAATACCTTCAGTTAGCTGAGCAATCTGTGAAGAACATCGTAGCGATCATTAACGATGTGTTGGACATTGCTAAGATTGAAGCAGGCAGCATGAGTGTTGAATTGGAGCAAGTTGAGCTCCGGCCTCTTCTTGAAGAACTACGTGACCTGTTCAATCTGGAAAGCCAGCGTAAAGGCGTGACATTAATCATTGAGTGTGAGGTTGAGTTCGTTGATGCAGACAAAGGAAAACTCAGACAGGTTCTAACGAACCTGCTCTCCAATGCTTTTAAATTTACTGAGCAAGGGGAAGTCCGGATTAACATCATTAAGCTAGAGGATGATGCGATCGCTAAAATTACAGTAACTGACACTGGCATTGGTATTGAAATGAGCCAACGGGAACTTTTGTTAGAACCGTTTGTTCAAGAAGATGGCTCGATTAAACGACGTTATGGGGGTACTGGCCTCGGTCTTGCAATCTGCAAACGCTTAGTAGAACTCATGAGGGGCAAAATTGAGTTACACAGTCTTGGCAAAAATCAAGGCACAACCGTGACAGTTACGCTGCCTTACCTTACTCATTCAGCCCCTAATCAGGTTTAGGGATAGTGTTTTAAAAATAACCTTTTGGCAGTCCAACACTTAACTTTTGTGCCTACAAAATTCCTATTGCTTTCTCCTTGACCAAGGAGGTAAGGAGGTGTAACTTGAATATCCTGCTTGTCGATGACGATACTATGCTGGCCGAGACCACTGCTACCCTAATTCAGTGTCTAGGAAACCATCAAGTCTACATTACTGATGAACCTCAGGAAGTTTTCCAACAGTGCCAGTCGGGAAATATAGATGTAGTAATGATGGATGTTAATTTACCTGGAGCCCAGTGGGAGGGGAGATCGGTCAGTGGAGCTGATTTGTCACATTTACTCAAAACTAAACCCCAAACTGCTAATATTCCCATTATTTTGGTGACTGCCTATGCCTTAGTCAACGAACAGGATTATCTGTTAAAAACTTCAAAAGCTGATAGCTTCTATGCCAAACCAATCTTAGATTTTGAAGTCTTTTTAGCAAGTCTTTCTCAAATCGTTGCTAAATACAAAAAACTTCCTTCAGATTAGCCGATAATAATTTTTTAATAAAATAAAATGTATCACGTTGCTCTCTTAGATGATAATAGTGGCTTTTGTCAAGTTATCCAATGCTTCTTAAGTAATTATTTCCATGTTTCTACTTTTACCGACACCAGGGCTTTTTTAAACCAGATTCAATCCGAAACCTACGATTTAGTACTGGTGGATTTAAGTATTGTTCCGGCAGCTTGCCTCAAAATTCAGAATGGTTGTGAATTAATAGAATTTTTAAAAAAAACTCTAAAAAATCCTCCAGTTTTGGTTTTATTTACAGGCTGGATTAGCCGTAATCCCGAGCAGGAAGGAAGGCAACTTTGTCCTTCAGCCGACGGATTTTTAGGAAAAGATGCAGGAATTGAAGAAATCCTGCAAGAGATTAATCGACTTCTCACCGCTAAAATGGCTTAAGAACATAGCCTGAGAGAACCCGCATTAGGTTGTGCGTTATTTGTTTGTGATTAAGTATTCAATTGATATTGAGAATAAGTTAAACCCGTCATTTCCCATTCCCCATACTGATTAAGGGGTTAGAACGGGAAGAAAATCGGGCATGACATTCTCCTCATCTAGATTTCTCAATGCCATTTCTAATTCATGAGTTAATCGTTCAGCACTTTTGCGAGCCGATTTAGAGCTGTAATGAGCGACTTTGATAGGGGTACCAATCGTCACAGTGGCATCACAGCGCCAGTGAGGAATGGGATTACTGTAATGGATACTAATAGGAACAATGGTCAAACCCAAACCCCTTTGACTGGCTTCTGCTTGTAGCGCAATCCGAGCGATACCAGGTTTAAGCGGTTGAAAATCTCGGTAAATATTGCCTTCCGGAAAAATCACTAATGCTTCCCCTTGACGGAGGAGTTCAATACTGTGACGGAAGCTGCCGATGCCGGGATGACGGGTATTAACTGGAAAACCACCCATGCGCCGAATAAACCAGCCTTGTAACCCCTTCATCTCATCCTCAGTCACCATATACCGGAGGTCGCGGTCAGTGACAGGTTTCCCGGCAGCATAAGGAATAAGCAACGCATCCCAGCGAGCACGATGGGTTGGAGCTAAGATAATGGGGCCAGTTCTAGGAATATTTTCTTGTCCTGTTACTTTGAGATTACGGAAGTAAAACGGCAAGACCAGGCGACGACCCAAAGGATAGAGGATAGAGGTTAACCAGTGGCACACTTGGGAGTTAATGGGAGCTGTTGCCGTTGTGGTTGAAGTTGAATGGTCTTGATTGTTGTAATCTGCCGGTTTCGTCATTACTGGAATATATTCGCGGGAGTCGAGCTGAATCATTGCAATGCATCCTTATCTCTACTCTTAACCTTAAAATTTGTGAGTAGTACTGTCTTCTACTTAAGGGACACTTCTATCGGTGTCATGATGAGGTTGCTTTCATACAATTCTGGGTTAGTGACGCTTTTGCTCAAACCAGGATTGTAACTGTTGACGACAAGTTGTTTCCATAATTCCGGCAATCACAGACAAGCAATGATTCGAGTAAGCACTGTCAGGAATATTAGCAGCTGTACGGATCGTGCCAGTTTTTGGATCGTCTACTCCATAAACGAGAAGACCTAACCGCGCTAAAATAATCGCTCCTGCACACATCGGGCAAGGTTCCAACGTCACATAGAGGGTACAGGTATTGAGGTGCCATGTTTGTAGAGCTTGGCCTGCCGCTCGTAGGGCTAGAATTTCTGCATGAGCCGTTGGATCATGATCACGCTCACGGCGATTTTCGGCGGTGGCAATTAAGCGATTTTGGGAATCCACGACAACAGCACCAACCGGGACTTCACCTGCATTACCTGCACCCTGAGCCAATGCGATCGCCTGACGCATCCAATGGCAATGTAGTTTATACGTCGGATCATCAATCATCATCGTTTCTTGTTTGTTACTTGTTGCAACATTTAATAAAATACACAAACAACAACAAGTACTGAGCTGCCAATTCCAGGGTGAACAGTTTACAATGACATTCTCGCTTTTCTCCGGCTAGTGACATTTAGTTGTAGAAAAGAGAACTGGCATAAACCTGGCACCTATAGCCTATAAACCATGCCAATATTGACCCATGAACTCTTAAGCGTGTCATCCCATGTTAGGCAAGCTACTTGACAGGCGTTACGAAGTGACCCAAGTCCTCGGTGCAGGCGGATTTGGTAGAACCTATCTTGCTCAGGATACTAGGCGTCCTGGCAATCCCACTTGCGTTGTCAAGCAACTCAAGCCGATCAGTAACGACCCCAACTTTTTAGAAACAGCACGACGCCTCTTTAACAGCGAAGCCGAAACCTTAGAACAATTGGGGAACCACGACCAGATTCCCCGCTTGCTGGCTTACTTTGAGGAAGACCAAGAGTTTTATCTGGTACAAGAATTTATTGGGGGACATACCCTGACGCAAGAGCTGCAACCCGGTCAACGCTGGGAAGAACGTCAGGTTATTGGTCTGCTTCAGGAAGTCTTGAGTATCTTAGACTTCGTTCACCATCACGGCGTTATTCACCGCGATATTAAGCCGGACAATCTCATCCGGCGCGACAGTGACCAAAAATTAGTCTTGGTAGACTTTGGTGCGGTCAAGCAAATCCGCACTCAGTTTGCCGCCACTCAAGGTCGGGCGAGTAATACGGTTGCTGTTGGCACTCCCGGCTATATGGCCAGCGAACAGGCACTCGGTCAACCCCGTCCCAGCAGTGATATTTATGCCCTAGGGATTATTGGCATCCAAGCGCTGACGGGTCTGATGCCGATTAGTTTTCAAGAAGACTTGAGTACAGGCGAAATCCTCTGGCAGCACTTAGTATCCGTGAGTCGGGGATTTGCAGAAGTCTTAACCAAGATGGTACGTTACCACTTCAAAGACCGTTACCAGTCAGCAGCCGAGGCACTACAGGCGCTTGAGCAACTGAATCGTCCTAATCCTAATTTTAGAGCTACTTCCAGAACTCCAGGGATTCAAGACCCTATCGCTTCAGCTCAAAGGACACCACCTCCCCCCCCTGCTGCATCGCTATCGGAACGTCAAACCTTGGCAGCTAGTCCGGCCGCTCCAACTAGACCACCTGTATATACCCCACCAGCCACTTCGGGGGCTAGGTCTGATAAATTACCCCTGTTGATTGGTTTGAGTCTGGCTGTTGCCGTAGGAGGAGCTGCTATGGCTTTAAGCCTCAATTCACGAGGGTTTAGTTCGCTTTTTAGTAGCGATGGGGTTCAGGTGGCAGATACGTCACAAGGAACCTGTACCGTTATAAGTCAAGGACTCAATGTCCGTTCTAGCCCCAACGGCAGTATTGTTGACACGGTGAAGAAAGGCACAAATCTAACTCTTACGGGTGCTGAAAAAAATGGTTGGTTGGAAATTAACTCACCCCTACAGGGATGGGTCTTTAAGAGAAATGATTTAGTTAAGTGTACTTTACCCCGTCAGAAATCGGTTGAGTCTGCTCAAGTTAGTCCGAAGCCAAATGAATCTATAGCGACTTTGCCACCTATAGAAACACCGAACAATTCCAAACCTGTTATTGAAGTTCCCAAGCCGAAACCTCCGGTTACTCCTCCTCCACCCGTTGATCAAAGTCCTGACCGATTAGCTGAGGCAGCAGATAAGTATAATAGCGGAGACTTGAACGGCGCGATCGCAGATGCTCGCAAAATTCTCCCAGGTAGTGAGGCTTATGAAGAAGCGCAGGCCAACATCAAAAAATGGCAGGAGGATTGGACTGCGGCTAAAACAAAGTACGACGAACTGCAAACCGCCCTCGATGAAGGTGACTGGCAAAAGGTAATTAAGGCTATTAATCCCAGTCTGCTTGAGCAAAGCTATTGGAGAACGAAATTTCAGCAATTGATGGAGGAAGCCAAGAAACAGGCACAAGCTGAAGCTCAAAGGCAAAAAGACAAGCTCATACCTCCGGATGTACCTGTACCTCCTAAGCCTCAGACTGAGGTTCCTCCATCGGATAGGCTATCACCCAACTCTGGAGGAGAAACTCAAGGGAATCCTAATCAATAGGAGTCAGGAGTCAGGAGTCAGAAGTTAGGAGAGAGGGTTTACTCTCTGCTCTGATGTTATGCAACAGAAATGGGATAAACCCACTCTTGGTATTTAGGCTCTCTATTTTCTGTAATCGCTGTTAATTTTTCTTTGAGTTTTTCTGTAATCGGCCGATTTTTGGATAATTGGTAATTTTCAATTCGTTTCACTGGTGTAATCTTAGCAGCAGTGCCACTTAAAAAAACTTCATCGGCAATAAATAACTCGGATTTATCTATTGGTCGTTCTAGGGTTTGAAGCCCCAAATCTCGGGCAATAGTCAAAATACTCTCTCTTGTAATTCCTTCTAGAATATCTTGCTCAGATCCAGGGGTAACCAGTTGTCCATTTCGCACCATAAAGATATTCATCCCAGAGGCTTCACACACTTTGCCCTGAGAATTCATCAAAATAGCTTCATCAAAACCCGATTCTACTGCTTCAGTTTTCGCTAATGAGGACGTAATATAAGCTCCACTAATTTTTCCTCTAAGGGGTAAGCTACGGTCTTCCTGGCGATACCAAGAACTAATTCGACAAGTGACTCCTTCTGGAGATAAATAATCTCCTAATTCTAAACCGTAAACAAAAAAATCTTTTTCAATGTTATGGAGTCTAGGTGCAATTCCTAAATCTGAAGTATAAACAAATGGTCGGATATAAAATGAATTGTTTGGCTGATTTTTTTTAACAAAGTCTACTATGATATTCTGAATTTTATCGGCTGGTAAATCATACCCCAAGTACCTAGCACTGTTGCTTAATCGTTGACAATGACGGTCTAAGCGAAACAGCAGAAATTGCTGAGAATTTTGAGGATCAGGGATTCCTCGCAATCCTCCAAAAGCACCTGTTCCATAATGTAAGGCGTGAGTCGCAATGGAAATTTTAGCCTCTGCAAAAGGTACAAACTGATTCTGAAAGTAAGCGATCGGCAAAAAATTATGCATCATCAGAGTTAAGAATGAGTACGGTTATCAGTTAATAAAGATTACTCTAATGTAGTTCAAACGTTGCCTGACATCAATATCTGCTTATCCATCCCGAATCTGACTCCCTCTAAAAATTTATTTTTCATATGAGGTCGCTACATCACGGATAGGACATACTCTCCCTCATTTACTGCGTGATTTGTTGACACATCAAAGACTAAACCATCAGCCTCAGCACAGACATTGATTAATTTTGGCAACTCTCCATTTTTATTAAAATTTAATAGTTGATATAAGGGCTGTCCAGCTTTAATTAAACTCCCTAATTGAACTCTCGATTGAACCATTCCTCCCGTTGGGGCATAATATTTTTTTATTTTACTTTTAATTGTAAGTTGAATTGAGTGATTTATCGTTTCTTGTAAGGGAAATCCTGCAATTTCTAAAATTCCTTTTTGAGTCAGATAATTTTTGATTCCTAATAGACCTTTTTCCACCGATTCGGGATTCATTTGCATTCCAGAACCCAGTTCTAGCGTCCATGATTCGATATCAAACTGAATTGCTTTGCCTAACTCTGCCAAATTCTTTTCTAACGCTAACCACGGTTTCATAAAGGCTTCATCAAACGCATCTCCATCATATTCATTCATTAAAATCCCATAATCTAAAAGAAACGCTTTAGCACTTTCTTCTCGGTCGTGAAAACAATACAAGTAATCAATTGCCTGATTACTAGAACTATGAATATCAATAACGTAATCCGCATCTAAACATAAAGTTTGAAGTTGATAACGGTAACGTTCACTAAAGGGCAAACCACTGGAGGATTGAATTTTTTCTAACTCTTTTCTAAATCGAGCCTGAATTCGTTCTAAATAATTTTTACGGATATCATTATGTTCAAGTTTAAGTTGAGTTTGAGCAAAACTCTTTAAATCTTCACATTCTTTCTCATAGTCCCAAAAAATACGGTTCCAATCTTTACCATCATTGATGTTAAAGCGACCTGTGGAAAAGAAATGAGTACGCTGATTGGTACTTAAAGGATTACAGGCAGGAACCAGCCATATTTCACCCTGTAACTGAATGTCATCCAACGTCCTAAAAAACTCAATCAATTGGTAAATGACAGCATTTCCAACAATTTCAGCCCCATGTAAATTAGACTGTAAGTAAGCTTTTTTCCCAGGTTTAGCCCCAATGAATTTATAAACTTGGATAGAAAGGCAATCACCAGAGGCTAATTGTTGAATCGGAATCGTCGCAATCGTCGGAATCATTACTCTTCACACTTTTTAAGGCAACATTATTCCATCTTTCCGGTGACTCAAACGGCAAAGGCACATGAGACTCTCAACTTTACTCGCTACTTTCGCACTAATCAGCACTTTGTGTTCAGCTTGTGCGCGTGGTGGACATTGTATCACTAGAAGCCTCTCTGAAATTGCCATATCCTATGCAGCAGCAGGAGAAAACGGCAAAGCCCTAAAGGTTGCTCAAAGCATCAATAGATTATCTTTGAAAGCAGATACATTGAGCCAATTGGCCGTCTACTCCGCGAAAGCCGGACAAGCACAACAGGCGGCTATGTTGTTTGAACAAGCCTTGCAAGTCGCCCAAAAAATCGAGTCACCCCCGGACAAAGCGATGGCCCTAGAAGCGATCGCTCTTAAGTATAAGCAGGTTGGACAAAAAGACAAAGCCGCTCAGGTTTTATCCCAAGCGCTACACAATACAACAACTATTTGGGGAGCCTCATTTGTCAGAGATACGGTGTTAGAGAAGATAGCAGCCAACTATGCTGAGCTAGGAGACTATGATAAAAGCATACAAGTAGCCAACAAAATTGTAGAAGATATTACCAAAAGTAGAGCTTTATCCCAAATTACAGCTCAATATCTAGCAACAGGACAATACAATAAAGCCCGTGAAATTGCTAACAAAATAGAAGTTCAAGCAACAAAGGCGAATGCATTAACAGAAATTGCTGCTAAAACAGGAGAATATCAACAAGCTCTCACTGCTGCCCAAATGATTGATGAAGATGAGAGTGTTCAACAAAAAGTTAATATTTTAAATAAAATTGCCCTGTTGTACTCAGCCAATGGTGAAAAACAAAGAGCTATTGATATATTATCTCAAGCCCTTCAGTCAGCCAATAAAATAGAAGATGTTGATGACAAAATTATGCAACTATCTAAAGTTGTTGTGCTGTATACAAAAGTCGATAAAAACAGTAAAGAAAATGAAGTTATTTCTGAAATATTTGATGTAGTTCAGCAATTTGACAATATAGAACAACAAGCTGATTACTTAGCTAGAGTAGCCTTTAGATATGGAAGTCAAGGACAAAAAGCGTTAGCGAATTTAGTATTTGATCGAGCTTTATTTATTGCTAAAAACATCAAGGATGAAAAAAGTAAAGCTCGAATTTTAGGGATACTAGGATTAGCATCTGCCTATATCAAACCTTACGATCAAGTTATTCAGTTTATCCAAACTCTAGGGGATGCTAGGACTCAAATTTCTATGTTGATTCAAATTGCTAGAAATTACGCACAAGTGGGCAATAATGAACAGGCAGTAAAAGGATTAGAAAAAGCTTTTCAACTTGCTCAAGCATTAGACAATCCTGAAGATAAAGCCAATCTCTTATCTGCAATTGCTATCGAGTTATCAAGAATGAAGCAGTATGAGCGTGCGATCGCAATCGCTCAAACAATCAGTATCACTCAAAAAAACTCCCCCAAAGCTGCAACCTTAGCTAAGATTGCCAGTAGCTATGCCAAAGATGGACAAAAACAGAATGCGATTACCGTTGCCACCCAAGCGTTGGAAGCGGCCAAAGTAACCCAGTGTTCTGATTGAGTATTTTGCTTGACCAAGCTGCAAAAAAGTTTAGCGATCGCTTCCCGCCTTTCCTGCCTTCAACCAGCCAAAAACTTGTTCGACAGTTAAATCAAGTTCCAAAAACTCCGGTACGGGCAATCTATCAGTGCCAGCCATTTCTAGGGGTTCCTGTCTTGGAAGGAATACAATCACTATTCGCTCATCTGGGTCGATAAACCACCCTAACTGAGTGCCGTGTCTGAGGCAGTGCAAGATGTTTCTAATGACCTTGGTTGCGTTCTGGTCGGGTGAGAGAATTTCAATAGTCCAATCCGGATAAATCTCAAACGCATTCTCGATTTCTCCGTCCGCATCAAACGGAATTCGTTCCCAAGCGAACACGGTTACATCTGGTACTATTGACCGTCCACCGAAGCTACAGCGCAATTCCGGAAAAGCTAACCCAATCTGTGGTTCCTCGGCTACTTGGTTAACAGCATCACATAGTTTGAGTTGTAACCGAGAATGTTTGCCTTGCGGCATGGGCTTTTGGTAAATGTGATTATCGATAAATTCACTAGCAGGCTTGGTTTCTGGCAGCTTGAGAAACTCTGCTAAAGAGATTGCTTTATTAAGTGCGATCGCCATTTTCTGCTTACCACTTCAAATAGGCCGCCTCTTCTCCTTGTTCTCGCCGAATCTTCCCATCCTTCTCAAACCATTCAATCACCTGCTGATGGGACAATTCCTCCATGGCCACACCTGTCTCTTGGGCGATATGCTTCAACAGACGTAAAGAAGAAATCGTTAATCGGGTTAAAAACTTTTCATGAGAAGATAACAGCGCCTTATCAACATCCGCTGACTCTTCTGGCGTTAAAAATTGGGCGGGTTGTTGCTGGGATTCAACCATGATTTTATGCTCAGTATCTTTATCTTTTAGGGTAATATGCGATCGCGCTTGTGCAACAACAAGCAATTCCCAAAGGATGTACTCAAAGTACTGATGATGAGGCAGACGGCAGTGGTTCGACAAGACTTCGGCGTGACCCTTCGGCAAGTAACACCTTGACCCTTGACCCCTGACTCCTGACTCCTAACTCTACTTCTTCTTATTCCGCGCCTTAATTAAATATCCACACTGATGCTCTCCATGATTAAGCCAGTGGGTTCGCTCTACAATACAATCAGGCAAAACGGCAGCAAACATTTCTAATTCATGCCCACAGACACTCGGAAACGATTCAGCTACATTAGAAATGGCACAGTTGTGTTCGGTTAACATGAACTGAGGTTCAGCATCCTCGTTTGACCCCTGTGGTTCTAAGGTATACCACTCTGCCATATACCCTTCGCTTTGACGAATTTCCACTAACCGAGCAACCCGTTTGGCGATTGAACCTGTACCCACTTGATCACGGTACTCTTTTGCCTTACGCTCCCATTGTTTCCGCAAAATTGAGCTAACCTGGTCATGACCAACGGTTTCAGTCAGGGTGTCTAATAGAGAAACCGCAAACTCATCATAACGATTCCCAAAGCGATCGCGCCCCTTACGACTGAGAGAATAGATATGTTGAGGACGCCCCATTCCCACCTGAACTGATTTATACTCGATCAGCCCCTCTGTCTCCAAATCTTTGAGATGCCGCCGAATCGCCTGCGTACTAATGGCAAGGGCATCCGCTAACGCTTGGGCGGTTGCCTGATCCTGTTTCAGTAAATACTGCAAAATATCTTGCTTTGTAGAAGGCTGGTGAGTAGTCGTCATCGGCTTACGAGTGAATTCTGTGTGGGAGGGCAAACAAAAAAGTGAAGCTTGACTTTGACAACATCTTTGTTGTTAATATAGCTTACAATAGAGTTAAACAACAAAAATGTTGTTTTAAGTCTCCAGTGTTAAGCCGACAACGAAGGAAACTGGATGCTTGTCATCCCCCACCTCCGATCCTAAGAGATTTATTTAGAACACGAGAGAACACTTAGATCTAATGACTGCCACCGTCAAAAAATTAGTCAATCAGCCCTACAAATATGGCTTTGTCACCGATATTGAGGCCGACACCATTCCTCGTGGCCTTAGTGAAGATGTGATCCGCCTGATCTCAGCCAAGAAAAATGAACCTGAGTTCATGCTGGAGTTTCGCCTCAAAGCCTATCGCCAATGGCAGAAGATGACTGAGCCAACCTGGCCTCACGTCACCTATCCGCCCATTAACTATCAGGACATTATCTACTACTCAGCCCCCAAACAGGCGAAGAAAAAGCTCGATAGCCTTGATGAAGTTGATCCAGCCTTGCTGGAAACCTTCGAGAAACTAGGCATTCCCCTGTCGGAGCAAAAGCGATTGTCTAATGTTGCGGTGGACGCCATTTTTGATAGTGTCTCTGTCGCCACCACCTTCAAAGAAAAGCTAGCCCAAGAAGGAGTTATTTTCTGCTCAATCTCTGAAGCGCTACAAGAACACCCAGAGTTAGTGCAGAAATACCTCGGTAGCGTCGTACCCGTTGCCGATAACTTCTATGCCGCCCTCAACTCTGCCGTCTTCAGCGATGGTTCCTTTGTCTTCGTTCCCAAAGGCGTCAAATGTCCGATGGAACTCTCCACCTACTTCAGGATTAATAGCGGCGACACCGGACAGTTTGAGCGCACCTTAATTGTGGCCGAAGAAGGCAGCTCTGTCAGCTACTTAGAAGGCTGCACTGCCCCGATGTACGACACCAACCAACTACACGCCGCCGTTGTAGAACTCGTTACCCTCGATAACGCCGAAATCAAATACTCCACTGTACAAAACTGGTACGCCGGAGATGAAAACGGCAAAGGCGGTATCTACAACTTTGTCACCAAGCGCGGATTGTGTAAAGGCGTCAACTCCAAGATTTCTTGGACGCAGGTAGAAACCGGTTCTGCCATTACCTGGAAATATCCAAGCTGTGTACTTGTGGGTGATAACTCTGTTGGAGAATTTTACTCCGTCGCCTTAACCAATAACAAGCAGCAAGCCGACACCGGCACCAAAATGGTGCATATCGGGAAAAACACCCGCAGCACCATCATTTCTAAAGGGATTTCCGCAGGCGACTCCAAAAATAGCTATCGCGGCCTCGTAAAAATCGGCCCGAAAGCCCAAGGCGCACGCAATTACTCCCAGTGTGACTCCATGCTGATTGGCGATACCGCCGAAGCCAATACCTTCCCCTACATCCAAGTTGAAAACAATACTGCCAAAGTAGAACACGAAGCCTCTACCTCCAAAATAGGCGAAGACCAACTCTTCTACTTCTCCCAACGCGGTATCTCCGAAGAAGACGCCATCTCCATGATGGTTAGCGGCTTCTGTAAAGATGTCTTCAACGAACTCCCCATGGAATTCGCCGCCGAAGCTGATAAACTCTTAAGCCTCAAACTAGAAGGCACCGTTGGTTAACCCAAAAAAAACTCTGCGTATCTTAAGCGTTTCCCTTAGCGTAAAAAAACCTCCAGGTACGCAGAATTAATCATACAAGCCCCGAAAAGAGGTAAGAGTCACAAATGATTATTGAAAACAGCCAACCCATACTATCCGTCCACAATTTAACAGCAGGAATTGACGGCAACCCAATTCTCAAAGGCTTGAACCTAGAAGTCAAGGCAGGAGAAATTCACGCCATTATGGGGCCGAATGGTTCAGGTAAAAGTACCTTTTCTAAAGTACTTGCCGGTCATCCCGCTTACGAAGTCAAGGGAGGCGAAGTCATCTTCCAAGGACAAAACTTGCTAGAAATGGAACCCGAAGAGCGTTCTCTAGCAGGAGTATTCCTGGCCTTCCAATATCCCCTCGAGATTCCCGGTGTCAGTAACTTGGACTTCCTGCGCGTGGCGTACAACGCTCGTCGCAAGCATCAGGGATTAGAAGAAATCGACACATTTGACTTTGAAGATTTGATACAGGAAAAGTTGGAAATTGTCAAGATGAATCCCAGCTTCCTGGAGCGTAGTTTGAATGAAGGCTTTTCTGGAGGGGAGAAAAAGCGCAATGAAATCCTGCAGATGGCGTTACTCGAACCGAAGCTAGCCATCTTAGATGAAACCGATTCAGGTTTGGATATCGACGCTTTGAAAATTGTTGCAGACGGTGTGAACCATCTCACCAACCCCGAAAATGCCACAATTTTGATTACTCACTACCAGCGTCTGCTCAATTATATTGAACCCGATTTTGTGCATGTGATGGCAGCCGGTCGTATCCTCAGAACAGGGGGTAAGGAACTGGCATTAGAACTCGAAAAGCGGGGTTACGACTGGGTAGTTGATGAGCAATTGGCAGAGGTGACAGCGCGATGACAGTTCAAGTTTATCCCAGTACGATTCCTAACCCGGAGGAGTTGGCGTTAATCACGGATTCGGGGCAAGCCGATGCTGATTTGATGGCTTTGTTAGAACGTTGCCAAGCTGGAGAGATACAAGCGATTGAGCCAGAAACGGCAGCGTTGTTGCAACAATTACGCGATCGCGCTTCATTGTGGGCGAAAACCCTCACCCTCCCAACGAAACGGGATGAGGAATGGCGGTTTACGGACTTATCTCCCCTATTAAAGTTCAATTTCCAAACCCCTGACACTCAGATAGAATTAGCTGACTTAACTGTAAATGAGTTGGCAATTTCCGATGCACCGATTCGATTAGTCTTAGTAAATGGGGTGTATGCGCCCGAACTCTCGGCAGTTTCAGAATTGCCGGAAGGGGTATTCGTCGGGAATTTGGCTCACTTACCGATGCAGTATCGCTCAAAAGTCGGGCAATATCTGGCTGTGCAACCGGGTTCAGCCGAAGTTTTTACGGCGCTCAATACAGCCGGATTGAGGGATGTCGCTATCGTTTGGGTGGCAAAGAATACCACGCTAGAAACGCCCATTCATCTAGTATTTGTCTCAACCGCGTGTGACGCGCCAACGGTGTCTTTACCGCGCTGCTTAGTGGTAGCAGAAGCAGGCAGTAGTGTGGAATTGGTGGAAGAGTATAAGAGACATGGATGCACTCAAGCGGCGGAGGGGGTTTACTTCACGAATGCGGTGACGGAAATCGTATTGGAGGAGAATGCTCAAGTTAACCATACTCGTCTTGAAGAAGAGAGTAAGGAGGCATTCCATATCGGCAAAAGTGCGATCGCCCAAGCGCGATATAGTCGATATACCTGTAATGCGATCAGCTTAGGGGCAAAACTCTCTCGCCATCATTTAGAAGTGTTTCAGACGGGAGAGGGTACAGAAACAACTCTCAATGGGTTGGTGCTGATTAGTGGTGAACAGTTGGCCGATACCCACAGTGCGATCGCGCTGAATCATCCCAACGGCACCACTAACCAGTTACACAAATGTATTATCGATAACCGCGCCCATGCGGTATTCAACGGTAAGGTTTTTGTGCCACGAGCCGCCCAAATGACTAACGCCAGTCAGTTGAACCGTAACTTATTACTATCACCCAAGGCTCGGGTTGATACCAAACCCCAGTTGGAAATCACGGCTGATCAAGTGAAATGTGCCCACGGTGCTACCGTCAGCCAACTGGAAGCGGATGATATCTTCTACCTACAAAGTCGGGGTATCAATGAAGCGAGTGCCCGTGAATTATTACTCGATGCATTTGCGGCAGAAATTCTTGATCGCCTGCCTATTGCTTCAGTGCAACAAAAGTTAGCTCGATGTGTTGCCTGTAGAACATTTTAGTCATTCGTTAGTTATTTGTTATTCGTTGTTTGTTGTTTGTTATAAATGACCCATAACAAATAATTAATAGCAAATAACTAATGACCAAAGACCAACGATTAATAATTAATAAAATGACTATTGCTAAAGAAAAAACTATTGCTGATACAGTCCGTGGTGATTTCCCCATTTTGCACCAAGAAATCCACGGTAAATCTCTAATTTATCTGGATAATGCGGCGACTTCCCAAAAGCCAATTGCAGTATTGGATGCTCTACGCCACTACTACGAGCATGATAATGCTAACGTCCATAGAGGTGCTCATACCCTTAGTGTAAGGGCAACGGAGGCGTATGAGGCAGCCAGAGATAAAGTGGCTCAGTTTGTGAATGCTCACTCGCGTAAGGAAATTGTATTTACTCGCAATGCCAGTGAAGCGATTAATTTAGTCGCTTATAGTTGGGGGTTAAATACGTTGCAACCGGGGGATGAAATTATTCTTTCGGTGATGGAACACCATAGTAATATTATTCCTTGGCAGTTAATTGCTCAGAAAACAGGTGCTGTTGTTAAGTATGTGCAATTGACTGAAACGGAGGAGTTTGATTTAGAGCAATTCCAGGAACTGATTTCTGATAAAACTAAGCTGGTGAGTGTGGTGCATATCTCTAATACATTGGGTTGTATTAATCCAGTGGAAGAGATTATTGCGATCGCGCATCGTTATGGGGCGAAGGTATTGATTGATGCTTGTCAAAGTGTGCCTCATCTGCCGATTGATGTCCAGGCAATGGACTGTGATTGGTTAGTCGCATCAGGACATAAAATGTGTGCTCCCACGGGGATTGGTTTTCTGTATGGGAAACTCAATTTATTAGAGGCAATGCCTCCGTTTTTGGGGGGTGGTGAGATGATTGCTGATGTATTTCTTGACTACTCCACCTATGCGGAATTACCTCATAAATTTGAAGCGGGAACTCCAGCAATTGCAGAAGCGATCGCGTTGGGTGCGGCGGTAGATTATTTAACTAATATAGGCATGGATAAAATCCACGCCTATGAGGAAGAATTAACTGCTTATTTGT
The DNA here is from genome assembly GCA_964588805.1 of uncultured Microcoleus sp. Lineage (GTDB taxonomy): Bacteria > Cyanobacteriota > Cyanobacteriia > Cyanobacteriales > Coleofasciculaceae > CAZPRJ01. The sequence continues at coordinate 17,367 of CAZPRJ010000014.1, forward strand.
TTGAGAAATTAAATAGTGTTGCTGGAGTTAGAATTTACGGGCCGCAACCTACAGCAGAGGGTAAGGGTAGGGCTGCTTTGGCTTCGTTTACTGTTGAAGGGCTAGATTCGAGTGATGTTTCTACGCTGATTGATCAGGAAGGGGTTGCGATTCGTTCGGGACATCATTGTACGCAACCTTTACACCGAATCTTGGGAGTAGCAGGTACGGCACGGGCGAGTTTGTATTTCTACAATACTCATGAGGATATTGATGCTTTCATTAAGGCGTTGAAGGATACTATTGAGTTTTTTGGAAGTATTTTGGGTTGAGGTAAGGGTAGAGTTTTTTAGTTATGCTTGTAGGGTGGGCTTTGCTCACCCTTTATGATAAAGAAGAATTAATAGTTTTATTAAGGCAATCAAATAAATCTTTAACTGTATTTAGCTCAAAATAAACATCTGCATCAGAGATTGGAATTTGAACATTAAATTCTTCCTCTAAGCCCATTATTAATTCCACCTTATCTAATTCAGTAGCATCTAAGTCAATAGCCAAATTTGCTTCTAAAATAACTTTTTCAGATTCTACTTCTAGTTGTTCTATGATAATTCTCTTTATTCGTCTAAAATTAAATTCCTCGATTTCCTTGAGTCGTCTAGCTTGAGATTCCTCAATTTCCTTGAGCCGTCTAGCTTTAGCTTTCTCGATTTGCTTAATTCGTATAGCATTAAACCTTTCAATGCCAACCTGCAATGATAAATTCTCTATTTCTGTCTCTATTGCATCTCTTGATTTGATTTTATTGCTTATCCTCTTGCTTATCTGCTCTCTTTCCTTCGTCTCTTCTACCTGCCTGTAGTTGTTCAATCTATCCCTCTTTTCACTTAATATTTGAATTCTATCCTGCAAATTTTTCCATTCTTCTTCTAGTTTTTTACTTTCTTCATCTAACCTTTGGCTAACTGCCTCTAATTCTTTATTTTCTACGTTGATTTCTATATTTAATTGTTCACATTTCTCCTGCAAGAAACTCAAGATTGAGTGAATAGCGACTTCTTGAATTGCTCCTGTTTCAGTCTCAATAATCTTAATTACTAAGTCCTTACCAATCTGACCGTGTTTTAAAATTTCTGGAATAGCAGCAATCCTTTGATCTTCACTTTTACCATAAAGTCTTGACATAACTAAAGGGAACGTTTCTAATGGCTGTTCACTGGGTTGATTGGTCATACTGCTTCATCTATATCAGTGTATTATTGTAATATCACATTTTTAAATTGCAATTTAAAATCTATAAGTAAAATGTAATCCTTCTAAAGCACTAAAGAATGTTTATCCTGGCTCTAGGCTTAGAAAAATGGGTTGGTAACACAAATAAAGGTAAGTTTATCGAAAACCCAGATTGGAATCCAATAGAAGCAGCCATCCGTGACTTAGATGGCAAAAGCAAAACTTTAGTGACATTGGGAGTAGATGATGAGACATACATGACGATTGGCGGTGGTGAATCGGGAAAATATATTGTCTCAGTAACCTTTGATAACCTCAGCTTCCATAACTTAGTTGATTTATCAAAACTAGATGAAACCGAAAAACTAGTTATCGGTGGACAAGAAGGAATTTATCCAGCCAAAATGTGTGTTGATTTGCTGCGTTGCCTTCTGGCTGCTAGAACATTTGCAGAATCAGGAAAACTGGATAAATTGCTTTGTTGGCAAGAAGATGAATCATTAGTCACAGTGTAAGAAGTAAAAAGCGATGCACAGTGTGCCGTTACACTAACGCATCTTCAAGCAAGCAAAACTTCAGTAAAATGCGATCGCTATGGCTAAAACACCCACCGAAAGATCTAAGAATTCTGAACTATACCAGACAGACTTTTATGCCTGGACGATTGAACAAGCTAAATTTCTCAAAGATGGTATCTGGGATTGCTTAGATATCTCAAACTTGGTTGAGGAGATTGAATCGTTGGGCAAACAACAGCGACAGGAGTTGAGGAATCGTTTAGGGATTTTATTAGGATATCTACTTAAGTGGGAGTTTCAGCCTAGCCATGGTTCTAAAAGTTGGTTGGCGACAATTCGAGAACAGCGTCGCAGAATTGTAGATTTGCTTGAAGAAAGTCCTAGTTTGAAACCGTACTTACCTGAAGTGTTGGAGAAAGCCTACCAGGATGGAGTAGACTTAGCTGTTTGCGAAACTTCATTGAATTACAAAGATTTCCCTCTAGAGTGTTGTTATGACCTAGAGCAGATATTAAACTTATTATTTTTCCCAGATGAACCACTTGAGTCAGACCCCAACTGGGATAGAGACTAACTTGGGTGTATTTCATCAAGCTGCAAACTGCTGTAAGCGCGGCTTGATGCGGGGCTTATCTTCACCAGTGCCACGAACGACTTTCTGTTGGACACTCTCTAGCAGCCAGTCTTGGGCAGGGATTTCTCGGTGCAGGCGATCCAGCTCATTAAGAATGTTTGCGGGAATCTCGCCTTTAGGGTATAGATCGCACTTGGCAAGGAGTTCGACTAAGTTACGGGCTTTGCTGCGCTCAACATATTCAACTGCTTTGTCCAGCTGATTGGTATTTATGCAGGCTTGCACGATGTTTTTGTATAGATCGATATATTCTTGCAGAATCTCTTGACGCCGAGCTTCAGTGCTGGCAAAGGCGCGTGTTTGCTCGATCACTTCAATAGCAACCCGATAGCCCTCAATCGCTTCTACCCAAAACCCAGCCGCGAATGCCTTATCACCCAGGTTGCCTCCATATTGAAGGCAATCATAGGGAAAGGTACTGGGTGTACAGATTTCTAGGGCTGCTCGGAAACAGGTAATCGCCCACTCTATCTCACCTTGCTCGTAGTAAGTAAGAGCCAAATTATTTTGAATCATTGCCCAGTCTTGTGGGCAAGATTCACGGGTATATATCTCCAGAGCAATATTTAAGCAGGAAAGTGCTTGCTCTAAGTTCTCTGCTCGATCTCCTTGAATCCTCTCACGGTAGGCGTTGCCGAGATTGTTTTGCAGTCCAGCCCAATCTTCTGGAAAGCGTTCACGGGTATGTTCTTCTAAAGCAGCGTTGTAGCAACGGATTGCCGTCTCTAAGTTCTCTGCCTTATCCCCTCGAATCCGCTTACGGTAGGCAGCCCCTAAATTGGTTTGAACCATTGCCCAGTCATCGGACAAGACCTGACGAGAATATACCTGTAAAGCGTTCTCACAGCAGGCAATTGCTAGTTCCAGATTCTCAGCTTGCTCACCGCGAATGCGATCAGGGTAAATAGTTGCTAAATTATTTTGGGTTCTTGCCCAATCTTCAGGGAAAGCTTCATGGCTGTATCCTTGCAAGGCGGATTGGAATGCAGCGATCGCTTTTTCCATATTCTCAGCCCAGTCGCCCTTGATCCGGTCACAGTAAGCATTACCTAGATCGTCTTGAATCCTAGCCCACTCCTCTGGGGAAACTTCCTTGGTAATGACAGTGGCAACAAATTCATAGCCAGCAATAGCAATCTCAATATTGCTAGATTGGTTGCCGTACTCAAACTCCTGAATTAGGTGGCTGAAATTACCAACAACTGCTGCCATATCATAGGCTTGTTTTGGCTCCACTTCCGGTAGAGTGGCAGTTAACCAATCTCGCAGCACATTGGCAAAATTTTCATCTAGTTTTTCCTGGTTCGCTTTCAGGAGTGGGTAGACTACTTGTGGAGCAGCACCACTCTCTTCAGTTGCCTGCAATACCTCAATTAAGAAATCATGATAAGCCTTAAACTCTTGGTTTAAAGATGCATCCAGCTCTTGGAAAGTCCTCGTAGTAAAGTAGTGAACTTTGTAATCTGGTGCTAGTTCCTTTTGCAACTGCTGCCACAGATTGATACCTTCCTGCTCAAAGGCTTGAGCATCCTCCTTGCTGGCAAAACCTGAATCAGGTGGGTAATCCTGGTTCAAAGTTGCATCGTAGGCACTAGCCCAGTTTGATAACCTCTCAAGAGTTTCCTGACTCAGAGGTAGTTTGGCTGGATCAATGTTTCCCACTAATTCCGGATCGACCCACCATAAGGGATAGCATTGATAGTCTGCCATCAGCTTGATTGTTTTCTTCATAACTATCCTGCATTGAATCACGGTATAGAGGTAGGATTAGCACCGATAATGAACCCGTTCTGGCTCACGGTTACGGCAATGTACAGATTTTGACCCTGGAAATTCACCTGATAAATCGGTCGAGGATCTCTTCCCGATCCTAGATGACCGACGAGAGTACCGTTGGTTATAGCAGTTAGTACAGCATAGGGAATTTGATCTGTGGGGATGCCTTTATTAGCAAAATCTACACTATGCTTTTCTAGAATATGTTGCAAACCGGCTCTAGTATTTCCTGTCTCCAAAAACACAATCTTGCCATTAGGCAGTTTGGTAATCCAAATAATATTTTCTGGAGTATGCCTAATACCAGCCTGTTGCAGTTCAGCTATCAGCTCACCTGCTGTCTGAGCAGACGGGTCTGGAACTTCATCTGATGTGTGTCGCAAAGTCTGCATCCTGGTACTCTTCAGGCGGATATAAATTCAATACATCCCCGATTTCTAAGCTGAGACGCATCTAAATTGCATACTTTGATGATGAGATAAAAATTCTTATTCATAAAAGCCCTCTGCCCTCTGCCCTCTGCCTTGTCTCCTCGATAATACAATTTAAAGGCCGATTAGCTTACTATAGTTCGGGCATTCAAACACAACTCCTCTGTTGTACGGCGCAGGATGGGTGGCAAAAGGCGGTTTTCCCAAAGGGCAAGCAATCGTCAATAATATCACTTGAGCAGTTTCTTCTATTGTCCCTCTCATTCACAGAAGATAGTCTAATTCACTGACTATTCCGATAAAAGCGATCCGCCTTCCACTCATTCCCCCTCTACCCGGAAAAAATTAAGCACTACTCACCGTAATCCGTTGTTCTCGACAAGTGCGCTCATAGGTTGCCCCCAACTCAAAAGGCAAGCAAATTTCACCGCATAACCACAGAGGTAGAGTAGGCAGAATACTACCTATCAATAATTCTTCCTGCCAGATATCCAAACTGGGCTTTCCATTCCGCTCGATCGCACGATAAGCTACTGCATACAAATTCACCTCGGCTGAAGAGGTTTTGCCTTCAGTAAGACGCGCTGATAATTTACATCAACTCATTGAACTTATGAAAACCAATCGGTTCCATCATATCGCCATCATTTGTTCTGACTATGAAAAGTCAAAACACTTTTATGTAAATATTTTAGGATTCTCAATTATCAAGGAAACGTTGAGAGCTGATAGAAACTCTTATAAGCTAGATTTGAGAGTTGGCGACCAGGATAGAATTGAACTTTTTTCATTTCCTGACCCACCTCCAAGACCAAGTAAGCCTGAAGCTTGTGGTCTAAGGCATTTAGCCTTTGAAGTCGATGATGTTGATGAATCGGTTTCCTATCTAAACTCTAAAGGGCTAGAAGTAGAACCTATCAGAATTGATGAGATAACAGGCAAACGATTTACGTTTTTTCAAGACCCAGATGGCTTACCCTTAGAGATATACGAGCATTAAAACATATCACAATAATTGACCGATGAGATACCTTTGAGCTATTTCTGTTCAGAATTCATCAACTGATATTGCACTCTCAACAATTCCTCAGAATCTGTAGCAGACGCACCGGCTGAAAACTCAATATTTCTCATTTCTAGGTGGGAGGGTGCTTTATTACCCGAATTTTTAGAATCTCCCCGACTCCCAAGTTCTATCGTTTGACCAAATACTGTAACGGATTGAGGTTTCTCACTAGACTCAGCGCTTTCCCGAACCACAGGTTGAGGAACAGAAACCGATGAACTTGCCGGTAAAAAAGCCGGAAAATCTTGGGATATACTCCGATTTTCTAGTCCCTGTAGAGATGCGCCCGATCGCGTAGTAAAATGTCCCCTAGTTTGAGATTGAACCCTAGGTTGAGCGTAGACAGGGGATGTCAAACTAGTAACGAGTACACCAGCACTTAGAGCCGCGAGAGTTCTACGCACCATAAGCTGTCTCCTACATTTTGAGCTACCGTTTACGATGGGTTGATATCTGCAAATCGGACGGTGACGCACCCTACATGAGGTTGGGTATTTTCTAGTTAATCGCTTTCCCTATTCTGCAACCCGGGTATGCCAACTCAAGTATAGTGCTTGAAACACGGCTTCAACCCCGAAAGACTGCCTTCCATGCCCCCTTAATCCACTCTGTCACCTTGCAATCTGGAAGTCGTTCATAGCGATTAGGCTAAGCTAAGCGAATCATTACACCCCGTTCCCGCTAAAAGGCTGCCGTTGTTACCCTTAATCATCCTTGTGAGCCCGGTCAACTAACTAACTGGACTAGGCTGAGAACTTGCCTCTAAACTTAGGATCGTCCCCTCTAATTTGGTATTCTTCAAATTTGCATCGGTCAAGTCAGTTTTAGCCAAATTGGCATCACTTAAATCAGCATCAACCAAATTGGCATCATTAAGTTTAGCATGAGCCAAATTAGCCCGATACAACTTAGCTGCTTTTAAATTAGCACCACTGAAATTAGCTTCAATCAAGTTAGCACCACTCAGATTCGCCCCAACCAAGCTAGCATCGCTCAAGTCAGTACCAATCATGTTAGTAATACTCAAGTTGGCACTGTTCAACGTTGCTTCCCGCAGATTCGTTCTAATCAAAACGGCACCAATCAGATTAGCAGAACCCAGCGTTGCTCCACGCAAGTCCGCACCACTCAATTCCGCACCACTTAGGTTAGCACCCACTAAATTAACATTCTTCAAAATAGCGACTCCAAGTTTGGCACCAATCAAGTTGGCATCACTCATGTCGGCATCACTTAAATCAGCATCACTCAGGGTTACACCAATCAAGTCAGCGCCGCAGAGGATAGCGCCACTGAGATTGGCGTCTCGCAAGTCCGCTTCACTCAGATTGATACCACTGAGATCGACACCATGCAGGTCAACGTCCCGAAAGTCTCTTTCCCCGGCAAAATAACGCGACCGAATTTCGTTAGCATCCATAGATTCATTCGCTGAAAACTCAGTTCTAGCAAACTTCTTCTAGAGCTTTGTTTCAGAACCAGGGGATTTTTAGACAATCATCCCACTAATCTTCGATAAATCAATCTATGAGACTAGTTTTCTTCGTCCGCTTGCGTCGCCTTGGAATTGATGAATGTCTCTTTCGATAAATCTATGGCTTTATTTTTAGACGACGAGCGCTTTCCTAAAGCTGCCTTTAACTTGGACTTGGTTGTTTCTTCATCAATGTGAATCTGAATTTTCGGCCCAGAACTGGCTAAACGAATGATCATGCCGTCTTCAACCGACATTTGGGTAATTCGCTTGCCTTCTATATAGGTTCCATTCGCACCGAGACTCACAATTTCCCAAACAGAGCCATTACGCCGCAGTTCCACATGGTGACGGGAAACCACCGCGCTGTAAAGAATCACTTCATTATCGGTCGAGCGCCCAATCCGAATGACAGATTCGGGTTCAAAGGTCCAACTTTGAACAGGCACAGACTGAAGAGGATGCAGCAGAGTCAGAGTAATCACTGATAGTACATCGTTCTAAGACTTTCGCCGTGCAGTCTCTCGACTCTCAACGCCAGACCTTCTCACTAAGTCATGGGAAAGTCTCGTTCAAGAATCAACTGACGCCTTTGCCAAAGTAAATAAGTAGAAATCCCAGCCAATCAGCTACGAATTCCTTGCAGACTATGAAATCTGAAAACTGTTGAACGCTCAACAGTCCGGTCTTTTGCCTGAGTTAGACGAGAGAACGGAAGCCAAAGTGTTAACGTCACAGTCTTCATCTTTGAATTATCCAATAAGTTAAGGGGTGTTGCTAGAAAAATAGGATTTATCAATACCCATTGCTCGTTACACTTTTGCCCGTACACTTACCGTGCGCCTGAGGGTAGATGTTGACCTGATTTGCAAAAACTGGCAACTCATGGGAGTGCCAATTTTGCTCAATTATTCTTTCAAGGCTATCACTTTAAAAGCTGGTCTGCAATTTGCTTAGACCCCCCACCTCATCATCATTTATACTGTTTCTTCCGGCATGGGTTATGGCTTATTCTTCCATATCCCGATATCCGTTAGCTCAGCCTAGCCAACTTTAAAAGCAGTTGTCCTCGATGAGCTGTTAGCAAAAGGCAAGCCGCAGACCCAACCTTTGTGTTTTCTCAAGAACTTTGGAACAAAAATGTCACCTGATCACCTTTACCTAAGCTAATGCGATCGCCCGTTCGCAGTCTATGCCGATTCCCCTTAGGAAGAGGAGAATGGTTAATATAAGTCCCATTAGAGCTGCCCACATCTTCAATAAAGTAGGTATCTCCCTCCACTCGGATATCAGCATGAATTCGGGAAACAATTTCCGAATTAGGAAAACCAGACACGTCAATGTCGGGTGGTATTTGGTCGTTGGGTTTACCGATGTGAATCACCGATAGATTTAAAGGCAACTCAATTTTATTATTGGTTTGAACATGCAGCAATGAAGCTGCCTGTATCTGTAATTGAGTGTTGGCACTACCCGCCACAGGATGAGTCGGTGGGGAAGTAGCTTCTTGGGCGGAAGCGGGCGATTGACTCGTGGTGGGAGGGGGTGGAGGGGGCATTGTTTCCGGTTCCGGAACATCAGGGTTTTCCTCCTCTACATTCATCGGTTGACCGACCACTGTAGCCGGAAGGGGTGATGCGGGATCAGGGTTGGGTGGACTCGTATAATTCGGTTCCACATCAGGCTGTTGAGAATTCATAGACATAGGCTCAGGTTCGATCAGGGGGTCAGGGGAGATTAAATCGGGAATCTCCGGGAGTGATGAGTTCGGTGCAGAACTCATTCCAGCTCCAACCGGAGCACTCGCCTTCAAATTAAATCCACACTGACCACAAAAGCTCGCATCTTCCTGTACCGTTGCACCACAGTTAGGACAAGTTGTAGTAGTGGGTAAGGGAGTATAACAAGCTTCACATTGGGTTGCTCCGTCTGGATTTTGGTGATTGCAGTTAGGGCAGACAATCATAGAACCTCCTTGCCGCCAGTATTTATCCTCCCTATGAAAGCACAGTAGACCCTCTGACGTAATAAATTGTTAGAGGTAAAGTGGCTTAAGTTTTTAAATCTTGACCTGCTGCCTCATCCAAAAGCCACCAAAGTTGTCCTTGGGGTTCAATCAAACGCGCTGGGTAATTGAAAGCGTCAGCCTCGGGGGCAAAAATCTGAGCCAGAGCGGCTTGTTTACTTTCACCCGCCACTAGAAAGATAACGCAGCGAGCGTGATTGATCAGGGGGGCAGTAAAGGTAATGCGAGGTTGGCCATCTTTGTTGCCGACGGTAATCAGTCGGTTTTGTACAGAGAGTGCATCAGTATGAGGAAATAGGGAGGCTGTATGAGCATCATCACCGATGCCTAATAAAATGATATCGAACTGAGGAAATTCTCCTGGTGAGACTTTGAAGAATTCTTGCAGCTCCAATTCATGTTTTTGGGCATCGGCCGTCGGACTTTCCCCCGTTGTGGACATGGGATGAATGTTAGCCGATGGAATATTAACTTTCTCTAGCCAAGCCTGACGCGCCATTTTTTGATTACTATCAGGGTGATCGGCCGGAACATAGCGCTCATCACCCCAAAAAATATGCATTTTGTCCCAAGGTAGATCTTGAGCCGCGAGGGCTTCATACAGCGGTTTGGGCGTACCTCCACCCGCCAGGGCAATGGTACATTGTCCCCGTTCTTGGATGGCTTTTTGGATTTGGGAGAGGACAATATCTAGCGATCGCTGAACGAGTGCTGCTTTATCCGGTAAGACTTCTACAGTTTTATTCATACAATGTTTCCTTCATTTCCATATTTCTCAGGGTTTGGCTCTACTGGTACAGTGGCGTGTGATTGATTGGTTCTCCGTTACTAGTAAACACTGATACCAGGAACCTGTTAACCGATTTGGGCAACTATATACCTTGAAGTTGACGGCGAAAATGACACTATCACGAAGCTGACAAAAATCGATGAAAAACCTAGCTCATAAAAGCTCACTACCATTTTTGTGATGAGTTAATATGGGCAAGTCCTACCGTTAAGCCCGATTCTGAGTTCGTTCTCACGGGCTTTGCAGTTGAGTGACCAACCGCACATTGAGGACAACTTGCCCAGTAAAGTTGTAAATGGCTTATACCCTTCTCATACAGATAACCGATGAAAAGTAGTCCTGTGTATTCTCCCTTCACCGCTTTTGCTCTCAAGATTGTGGGAGCCATCATGATTGTGTCTGCCCTAGTGGATTACATCTTTATGGCAATCCCCTTTAATATTGCTCAGAGGGCATGGCAGCTCAGCTATCTATCCCAACTTGTCGATCGAGGCATTTTACCCATGGTTGGTATTGCCTTTTTACTCGTTGGGTATTGGGTAGAAAGCGCTTCAGGTGCTTCCGAGCGTAGGTCACTAGTACAAGATTTAAGGTTTTGGGCATTATGGCTTTCGAGCCTATTGGGTTTAGTTTTTGTCATAGTTATGGTGTTGCATTTCTTTAATGTCTTTCAAGAAAGAGATGCCACACTCCAGCAGATTAATCAAAGAGCTACTCAAGCCCAAGCTCAAATTGAAGTCCGCGCTCAACAAATTGGCGCTCTAGTCAAAGACCCCAAAGGACTTGAACAACTCAAACAACAGCTAGCGGAGTTAGATCAAGCTATTGAAAGCGGTCGAGTTCCGGCTGAGCAACAACCTCAAGCGAGAGCTTACCGCCAACTGTTGCAGACGATGACAGAAAATCCGACAAAAGCCATTAATCAAGAACTTGAGGCAGCCAAAACTAAAATTGCTCAAGATAAGCAAAACCTAGAACAACAAGCAAGATTAGGGGCTTGGAAGTCAGCCCTCCGCACCGGCTTAAGCAGCTTGTTATTAGCCATTGGCTACATTATGATTGGCTGGACGGGATTGCGAAATTCGGGCAGGTAGAGGCAACACTCATGTCAGAAACTCTCATGGAAATCTCAATCCATTATTCTGCTTGTTTTTGAGACTTGCTCATATATTCACTTAAATTAGCAGTAATGTTTGGCTAAGACTCCTAACAGTTTGCCTACGAGATTTGCTCCTCATTCTCTGTTTTGTAGGTAAGAATAGAACGCAAATCGCTTCAAGCCAAAGCAGTATTCATTCCTTTTTTCATCGTCTAATTTTCTATCTAGACGCTTGATAAGCTATCACGCCTACAATTTGTTGCATTGCGGTAGTTTTTTCCTGCTTGCTTTCCTGAGTTTTTAATTTTATATCGCTCAGTTCTGGCTGGAGAAACCGTGGGAATAACTCTTGAAGCCGTTTTCTCGCTCGATCCCCTTTTTGTTAAAATGAGCGTAATAAGACCGATTGCTTTGAAAAATATTTAGGATTGAGTTCAGTGTCCTCTGGGTAGCACCGAACGCTATCTTACGCATTTGATATCTGTCTAAAGAGCGAAATGTGGAGGGATCGCAATTTTAATCTAGATGTTGAGACTTGCAACAATTCTTTACAAGCCTTACAAATAGGAATAGAACCCTCTTCCACAAACGCTGCTTCAATGCAATGAACCTCAACGAAGTAGTGGGCGTGATAGAAGAAAGCAGGCTCGATTCTGCCCAATCCCTAATGCCTTTGCGGCTTGTCGGTTCAGGGTTTGTGAGCTTGTCTTTCCCGCAGGCCAGCCATTGAGATGGAACGCACAAAATTTAGTTTAGTAAAGAGCCGTTGTCAGGAGAATTGGTACTGTTGTGATCCAACGCTTAAAGCAGGACTTAAAAAATGACCTTATTGCGGGACTGTTGGTAGTTATTCCACTCGCTACCACGATCTGGCTAACGATTACCATCGCAAGTTGGGTGATCGAGTTTCTAACTCGCATCCCCAAACAACTCAACCCCTATAATAACTTCCACCCGATTTTGGTCAATCTGCTGAATTTGGTGGTGGGGCTGACAGTGCCTCTGCTGTTTATCCTGCTAATTGGCTTGATGGCACGCAACATTGTAGGACGCTGGTTGCTGGATTTTGGAGAGCGATTTTTGCAGGCAATTCCCTTAGCCGGTTCAGTTTATAAAACCCTCAAACAACTTCTCGAAACCCTGTTAAAAGATTCTAATGATAAGTTTCGGCGCGTTATTTTGATTGAGTATCCTCGGCGTGGTATGTGGGCATTAGCGTTCGTGACCGGTACGATGAGTAGCGAGATTCAATCTCAGATGGCTCGTTCCATGCTCAGCATTTTCATTCCTACAACGCCAAATCCTACAACCGGTTGGTATGCGATTGTTCCGGAAGACGAAGTGATCAATTTGTCCATGTCGATTGAAGATGCCTTTAAGGTGATTGTTTCCGGTGGCATTGTTAGTCCCACATCGGCCTCAACCTCCATTCCTTCCCAAAGCTATAGTAAAAAACCCCTAGAACAACCTTTACCCGACCTGAGATGTCAACCTTTACCTACGGAGGAAGCCTGATGCAAAAATCTGTGAGGATGAACGCTAAAATATAAGATTTGAGTAAAGATTCTTCCCCTCAGTCGGGGCAACCAATGTTTAGTATTGATTAACTTTGGACTTCGGCCTCGCGCTACAGTCTTGATTCCATAGGTTAGAAGTGGCTCGTTTCAATCCCTATCTTGGAAGAAATCGTTAGAATCCGCGTAGTGAACTACGCCACCTAAACCTCTGTTTAATTTCTATAACTTTACCCCTAACCGTTTAAATCACTATGCTGCAACCCCGCAGAATTGCCCGAGAATTGGCTTTATTAAGCCTCTCTCAACTCCCGAATGCGCCAGAACGACTCGATGCCCAGCAATTGAATCAATTAATCCTCGCAGCAGTGCGTACCCTCACCGGCGAAATTCAAGAAGCGCTGGAAACAGCATCGGCTGAATTGAGGCGAGGTAGCGATCGCCTGTTGTCCAGCGAAACTCGTGCCACGGATGTGCAGAGTGCTAGAGCAATGGTGACAGATGCCATTGAGTTAGCCCAAAAAGCCATTAACCGCCTGGGTACTGCTTTGGAAATGCCGGAAGTAGTTCAGCTTACTAATCAGCAAGAAGTTCGCACTTACGCTCTAGATATTCTTAAAACGATTAATCGTAGGCAAGTAGACATAGACGAAACATTAAGCCAAGCTCTGCAAGATTGGCAACTCAATCGCTTGCCTCGCATTGATCGAGATATCTTGCGAATTGCAGTGGCGGAAATCTCATTTTTGGGAATTCCAGAACGAGTTGCCATTAATGAAGCCATAGAACTCGCTAAGCGTTATGGGGACGAAGAGGGACACCGCTTTATTAATGGAGTGTTGCGCCGTGTGAGCGATCGCATCAAAGCAGAAGCTCGTCTACAGTAAGCTATTGCTCATTTAATTGGCTTGTGGAAGCTGCACAGGAGCACAGGAGCACAGGAGCACAGGTGAGGATTTGAGCGCTTTTATTCTACGTTTAGGTAAACAATAAATAAATAGAGCTGATATCGAGTAGGTGTCATGGTTTTTAATTGGTTTCGCCGACAGATTGGTACGAGCGAAGGGGCTACAAACAAAGAAACTCAAGCCCAAACCCCTGAGGTTGAGGAAGAACAACAAGCCACACAAGAGCAACCCAGCGAGGATTCTGAAGACCTCTTAAAATGGGCAAAAGCTGCCTATCAAAATATTCAGAAGCAGCAAGAAGCTCCAGAAACTGAAGCGGTAGAAGTGGCTGAAGTATCAGAGGAAACTGCCCCAACTCCAGAGGCTGAGGCAACCCCAGAACCCGAGCCGACTGTTAGCGAAGCTGAGGTAGAAAATACCCCCGCAGCAGAAAAATCCACTACCGCTCCACTGCCAGAACAACCTGTAGAAGCGCCATCACCAGAAGCGACAATCATAGAAGCCGCAGAAGTCACACAACCCACTTCAGCAGAAGCAGTAGAGGAAGTACCGGCAGAAGAACCCGTTTCGGAAGAACCTGCAACGGTTGAGCCAGAAGTTTCTCCAACCGAAGAACCTGTAGCAGTTGAATCGGTTACAACCGAGACACAAACAACTACACCTGTGGCTCAAGAGCCAGTGGCAGTGGAATCAGAAACAGTAGAGCCAGCTCCTCCATCCACAGAGGAAGCTCCGGCCGCTCCCACCCCAATTTGGGCGAGAGCTAGTGCTGAACGGCAGGCACGATTAGAGCGGTTGCGGGAAACGGCGATTGAAATTCCCGAATCTGAACCAGCAAGAACACCCATCCAGCAACCGATGGAGCCAGCCGCAACAACCACGATTTCAGCCAAGGAAATACCTGAACTGGCCTTTGATGAAGGGTTTTTGTGGTCGGCCCAAGTCTTGGCGGCTCAAGGCCGTCGTCCAGAGGATATTTCGGCAGAAGAAATTAGTTGGCTTAAACGCTTGCGTCAGGGATTGGGTAAAACCCGTCGCGGTTTAGTCAACCAGCTTAAGGCCATTGTCGGTCAAGGGCCGTTGAATCAAGATGCCGTCATGGAGATTGAGGCACTGCTGTTGCAGGCTGATGTGGGCATTGAGGCAACGGACTATATTATTGAAACCCTACAGAGCCAATTACGGCAAGAGGCGCTACCACCGGAGCAGGCGATCGCCTATCTTAAGGACATTATCCGAGAGATGCTCGACCAACCGTACAAAAACTCCTATAGTCCCACGTTTGCCCCAGAAAAAGACACGCTCAATATCTGGCTGATGACGGGGGTAAATGGCGCAGGTAAGACGACAACCATCGGCAAAATGGCTCACCTTGCCAAAAAATCCGGCTATAACTGCTTAATTGGAGCCGCCGATACCTTCCGTGCTGCCGCCGTAGAACAGGTGAAGATTTGGGGTGAACGCAGTGGAACGGAAGTGATTGCCAATCCGGGTAAAAATACCGATCCGGCGGCAGTGGTATTTGATGCCATTACGGCCGCCCAATCTCGCCATACAGAATTACTGTTAGTGGATACAGCCGGGCGTCTGCAAAATAAAAAGAACCTGATGGAGGAATTGGCAAAAATTCGGCGGATTGTCGATAAAAAAGCCCCCGACGCCAAGGTAGAATCCCTTTTAGTTCTAGATGCAACCTTGGGTCAAAACGGCTTACGTCAGGCGGAAGTCTTCTCACAAGCTGCCAAACTCAGCGGTGTGGTTTTAACCAAACTCGACAGCACAGCTAAAGGTGGTGTTGCACTAGCGGTAGTGCGAGAGTTGGGTTTGCCCATTCGGTTTATTGGTGCAGGTGAGGGGATTGAAGATTTACGTCCGTTTTCCAGCTATGAGTTTGTAGAAGCCTTGTTGAGTGGTTGAGTTGGCTTGAATCCCCTGTGAGCAACACTTCGGTATAAATGGATGGGTACTTTTGTTGAGTCAAAACTTACCCAACTTGACCAGAAAATAACTCACGCTGAACCCTACTTTTACTCATCAAGTCAAGTGCCGGAGTACTGAATTGGGAAACCTCATCAGTAGGGGCGCTCTCCCCATGCGCCCTTACCTTAGTATCTGGGGATGGATTAGTTCGCCCGTTGCTCGGCTTGGAGAGTTCCCCTGCTCTAAAACCGCCCCATCTCCTCCAGATTTTTTCAATTCTTCCTTGAGCATCCGTTGATAAATCCCTGGCAAGTACCCTGACATTGAATTGGTTTCAATGCCATACCCCAAACTTGTCCAAGTTCCCGAAAGCCGACGTAAGACATCATTCACCTGTCCTTTGCGAAGTTGCTTGGACAAATCCACACCCCAAGCCTCCTTATCGCTGAGCCAACGGTAAACCACCATATCCTGATATTCGGGTTCAAAACTGTAATTCGTCCACATTAAAAACCCTCCTGGCCGAGGATGATAGCGCTGAGCCATTTTATCCCAAGTAGTGTTCAGAAATTGATACCGTCCTGCCGCCGTTGTACATCGACCCACATTGGGGCCATTGACAATCCGAACACAACGGTTGGGATGAGAATTTAAATTCCAGACACGCTCTCCCCCATACAGTAGGGTATAGGGTTCAGGGTCATTGGCCTCACTGGCTGTAATTGTTCGCATCAAAGCCCGAATGTAGGGATCGCCCCCAGCCATGACCAAGGGCGGTGTTCCGTAAATCCCTCTAGAATACCGAGGGGAAAAGCGCTGTATCCAGTTGCCCTTAAAGAGTTCAAACAAAATGAGGACTAGGGCTATAGCTCCGATTTTTGCGAGTAAATTCCTCAAGATAACCTTCGGGAAAATCTCTTGTAAGGTGGAAAATTAACTTTAGCCAAGAAAAAACAATAACCTAGGTTTGGGTCTGCTTCCCTTGGCTAACTATGAAGACCTGTGATTAGCTCAACAGTCTGTGATTTAAGCCATCAAGCCACCCCGGCAAATAACTGCTCCCAACTTTGAGCAGGAGCTTCTGGTTTAGCAATCACTTCTACAATTTTATTGCGAGCATCGGGCTGTGTGAGGGCTTCGACACAAACTTGTGCCACTTTTCGACGGGGGATACTACCATCAAAAAGGGTATCTGCGGATGACATCACCACCGAATCTGGGTTATCTTCATTCTTTAGTCCTCCAGGTCGTACGATCGTATAGGTCACTCCACTGTTTTGTAAGTATTCCTCGGCTTGCTTTTTCCACACTAGAATTAGCCAAAATAGGTTAAGGGGATGAAAAAATTGGGATGTACACAGAGAAGACACCATGACATAGTGTTCAATCCCTTGGGACTTGGCTACATCAACCAAGTTTTTCGCACCTTCATAATCGACTTGATAAGGCCCAGTTGGATCGAAGCTAGGCCGAGCCCCTGTTGCCGACAAGACCACTGTACAATCGGCGATCGCGTTTTTGAGACTTTCGGGCTTTAATACATCACCCACCACCAATTCTGCTTGCATCGGCAGTATTTCTCTAGCCGATTCTAAGTTCCGCACCAACGCCCGAACTGGAATGTTACGCTGAATTAACTCTTCTACAATACGGCGTCCTGTCTCTCCTGTTGCTCCGGCAACAAATGCTTTCATTCCTCCTCCCTTATTAACTTATGGTTGATGACAAGTTTCACAAGTTATGCTAGATAAGCGGCAAATTTTTTAATGAGCAGAAAACTCTAATTTCTCAATTGTATGAACTTTATAAATATGTACTCGTCTTTACCGTAAATTGACCTAACTCAAGTAAGAATTTGAACCTCAAGTGGGAAACCTGAAGATAGACAACAGCCAACGAACAAAGTGGAGCAGGTATGTTTTCGCAATTTGCTGATAATCAACCGCTTGAAGCAGATGAAGGGCTTTTAAATGTTCGATCCACGATTGCAGAAACTGACTATGACGTGACACCAACATCAGACTCAGCTAGCGAACTTACTCTGTTTCGAGGACACTTTGAAGACTGTATGGAGATGTATGCTGAGGCTAAGGAGGTGATCACCTATTTGGATGATCATCAAACTTGGTTTACTCAGTGTGCTCACCCGATGACGGTCGAACCCCTGGCTCAAAATGCTTATACTTTGGTGATTGGACGCTTTAGAGCATTTGGCTATGAAGTGGAACCGAAAGTCGGTTTAGAATTGCTTCCCCAAGAAAATAATATATATCGAATTCGGACGGTGACTGTTCCCGATTACGTTCCACCTGGGTATGAGGTTGAATTTGATGCCTTTCAAACCTTGGTCGAAGTCCCCGCTAGCGAGTATTTTCAACACAGCAGACAGCAAGCTTCTCATTTACCCCAATCAGTCACTCGTGTGGAGTGGCAACTCGATCTGACGGTGGGTATGCGGTTTCCCCGGTTTATTCAGAAGTTACCTCAATCTTTGATTCAAAGCACCGGCGATAGCCTCATGAATCAAGTCGTCAGACAAGTTTCTAAGCGCTTGACTTACAAAGTCCAAGAACACTTCCACTCTAGTTTCGGTGTACCCATCCCGAAGAAATTGAAGAAGCGCTAAAACCACGGTCAAAAGTCAAAAGTCATAAATATTAACTCATGACTCATGACTCTTGACTTAAAAAATTACATCTTGCTAATAATGCGCTGGACAATTTCCACGCCTGTTAGAGCTTGCCAGCCAAATAATCCCAAAAGCACGACATTAAGGGCAATATGGGTATAGCGTGCCCAGTCTTGCCCTTTTTGCATTAATGGCGAGAGAGAAGCAGACAAGGCAATGATGGCCATCATCCCTAAGCCCGCTATTAAATGGGGGCCGACGAACAGTTTACCGTTGTTGATGTAGGTGACAGCCATTCCCCCGATCGCGCCGACTACCATCAAGCCTAATAACAGAGAACCCATTTGATAATGCCTGACGTTAAATCGGCCTTTGATCAGCTCTTTTTTGAGATCGCCGTCAGCAAAGCGAGTGCGTTGGACTTGAATACCTAAATACAGAGCATATATAGAGAGTGCGAGTAACCCCCACATAATCAGGGGGTGAAAAAACTGTGACCAGACTTTGACGGATTCGGGAATTGCGAGATTCATAGGATTTGAGAGACAGGTTAATAATATTTATAAAACTTAACTTAGCATAGCTAAAGTTTTCTCTAAAGTCTGATCAGCTTGTTAGCTAATCCTGATCGTGCTGAGTGTCATCAACAATCACGTATAGGCGTTTTTTCAGAAACTACTTCTCAAAGCTCCAATTTGGCGCTAAGTTGACAATGCGCTCTTAGAAAGGCTAGAAGCCATGACCTCAAACCCAGATGTTTCACTCCTAAAGGCAGCGCAACGAGGAGACCTGAATCAAGTTAAAACTATGCTTGAGCAGGGAGCTGAGGTTGATACGTGCGATCGCGACGGCACCACTCCCTTGATGTTTGCCGCCCACTCCGGTTATACGGAGATCGTGCGCGTGTTGCTACAACTCAGTGCTGCTCCCAATCGACACAGACAACGTTATGGACTCACAGCATTAATGTTGGCAGCCTCTGCCAATCAAGTGGATGTTGTCCAAACTTTGGTAGCTGCCGGGGCTGATGTCAATGCTAAAAACGATGATGGTAGTACCGCACTGATGGTAGCCGCACACAAAGGCCATCTCACGGTGGTACAAAGCTTGCTGGCTGCAGGGGCTGATGTCAATGCCCAAGACCAGGATGAAGATAGTGCCTTAAACCTCGCGGCTGAGAACGGTCACGCTGCAATGGTGAGTACTTTACTCAATGCGGGTGCCGATACCTCATTAAGCGAAAATGCCTTGAGCCGAGCTGCGAGTGACGGTCATGCTCAGGTGGTGCAAGTGTTATTAGAACATGGCGTGAGGGCAGACGCTGTGAATGCGGATGGAAGAACGCCTTTAATGCAAGCGGCTGAACTCGGTTATTTATCCGTTGTCCAGCTATTGTTGAAGTCAACGGACATCAATGCTCAAGACCAAGAGGGTGAAACCGCTTTGACTCTAGCGGCTGACCAAGGATTGGTAGAGGTTGTGGAGGTTTTACTCCAGGCGGGTGCAGAGGTCAATCAGCACAATCACATGGGTGAAACCGCACTAATGGCAGCGGCCTCGGGGGGTTACACGGATGTGGTGATGGCTTTGCTGGAGGCTGGAGCCCAGGTCAATACCAAGGACAAAGACCAAGAAACCGCTTTACATCTGGCCACAGTGGAAGGTTATGCTGCAATTGTGGATATGCTGTTGCAGCGAGGAGCTAATGTGAATGCCAGAACTCAGTTAGGCGATACGGCCTTGCTGTTGGCAGCTTTACATGGCCATGCCGAGATTGCAGCAAGTCTTGTTGCTCATGGCGCTGATATTCATCTGAGCAATCAAAACGAAACACCTTTAACGTTGGCCGCATCTCTAGGTCATGCCGAAACGGTTAAAGTTTTGCTAGATGCCGGAGCAGATGCCAATACATTCGCGGCAGATGGGAAAACCCTGTTGATGAAGGCCGCCGACCAAGACGACACAAGACTCACCCAATACCTTTTGCAGGCAGGTGCCCAAGTAAACTGCTTAGATAAGATGGGTGCCACGGCTTTGATGTGGGCAGCTCATCGGGGCTATACCGACGTGGTGCGAATGTTGTTGAATGTGGGCGCAGATGTCAATATGAGAAACCAGGGTGGCTATACGGCTTTAATGCTGGCAGAATTTAACGGTTATTCTGATGTGGTGCGACTACTCAGGATAGCTGGGGCACAAGAGTAGTAAATGAACTTATGAAGCCAATTCCCTTTGATAGTGATGACCTAAGGATGGTCAATAGTCGGCGTCGGAATGGCTTAATTCTTTTTAAGGGCTATCATGCTGAGTTTGCTGGGCCGGGTGCGGCAGTAGGAGGAACTTTTGATCGCAATTGTCATCTAGCGCTACCCTTAGGGAATTTGTCATTGCTTTATCCGGAATCATTGGATGATCGGCAACGAGCTTATGCTCTGCGGCGGCAATGGATTCGGTTGATCAGAAAAATTACAGAAGAACCGATGCCGATTAAACGGGCTCAGATGGTACTCAATCAGTTTCAGTACTACTTTGATGCTCAGACAATGGCTCAACTACCCGATGAAGCCATAGCATTATTGATTGGGGTGTTGCCCCCTACAGTTCGGATGGCACGGGAGTCGGTGACGTGAGGTATGCTCACATTCCAGATTCAAGATGGATAGAATTAACGCTTTACTCACAAAGGATGAATGAAGATTAGGAAACACTACACAATCATGGGACGATAGCTGGTAATCCCACTATATGGCTAGTTTTTCAGCCAGTCGTTTTGCCTGTTGTTTAATTCGGTCTGAAATTGGCGTATCTTTTTGATTGACCAAGCCCACCCAAATCACCCCAATGGGCTTTGCTCCCAACATTTTAGCTAAGTCTTTCAATGCCCCTAATGCTCCTGTCAGGAATCTAGCCATCAAAGCCGGTGCAGCACTTGAGGAGACAAGGACAGCCTTCTTTTTCGGTTTGGGATTTCTCAGCTTGGGTGCGGCGGCGTTCCAAGGCCAGTAACCATAGCAAACACATCGTTCTAAGAACCGTCGTGTAAGTGCATTGATGTTGCCAAAATTCACGGGGGCTCCAATCACAAGGGCATCAGCGCTTTCGATGTCTTGCAAAATCCTATCCATATCATCATCTAAGATACATTTGCCTCGTTCTGAACCAGGCTCTTGCAAACACACACGGCAATTGGTACAAAATTCAATCTGTTGGTCTTGAAGGTAAATCTTTTGGGTTTGTACTCCCTGTTTAACGGCTTCTTCCAGAACTTCTGTGACGACTGAATCGATCACGCCGTTTTTGTGGTAACTGCCAACAATACCTACGATTCCTTGACTGGTATTCATGCGCTTCATCTCCTTTTCAACGACAGGAGTTGACTATTTTTAGGATTAGCTGTGCATTAAAGGTCAGGGTAAATTTTCTATCTTTATTTATATCTATTATGAAACAAAGTTTAGGGCTTGGCGTTTTTTTTAGTACTTTACTTTCAATTTTTAACAGTCCATTAATAATCGATCACTCCTAACATTGTAAGCAGCCTATAGGGCAGAGGGCAGGCAATGCCTACCCTTCCTTTCAGGGTTATTACTGAGATTTGGAGAGCTTGCTAAGAAAATATCGGTGTTTTTACGGTCTTATATTTTTTGGGTAAACGTTAAGCTCAGGGCTATGAGTATTTAACAACTACGCTGCCCATGCAGCTAACTTCTGAGGAGAGTAAAGCCGATGGTTTCTGTACCGCTTAAGCCCAATGTTCAAGATTTGCAAAAAGACGTTATCGAGTTGCTAGGTGAAATTAGTACTCTGATGAATCGCGCTAGTACAGCCGTTAGTTCGGATAGTTCTGGTGAAAAGTATGCCAAATTTCAGCAGGAAGTTACTAATGCAGCCCGTAATGTAGAAGACTTGGAATTGAGAATGGCGATTGTCGCGCCGATGAAAGCGGGTAAGTCCACAATTATTAACTCCATCATCGGACAGGAGATTCTACCGAGTCGTAACACTGCGATGACGACTCTACCTACTGAGATTGTCTTTAATGCTGAGGTAACAGAGCCAACTCTGGCGTTGAATGCCGAAATCTTGTCCGTGTTCCAAGAAACACTTTTGGTTTTGCAAAGTCAGATTAAGGAATTAGGGACTGAGCAAATGCAGGAGAAGATAGCTCAGTATCCTCATTTGATAGAACTGCTACAGGAAATACAACACACAGTAGGCTTCGCAACCCATGCGAGAACTTCTGGTCGTGAGAAGATTATTAAGGCTTTAACGGGTTTAAATGACATTATCCGTCTGTGTAGTATTTTAGCTCCTTTAAAAGATCCCCTTGCTCGACTCACAGAGGTTCCATGTATTGAAACAAACTTTTGGCGATCGCAGGGAACTCAGCAATCGGAAAGTCTGGGTAACCTGGTGATTGTCGATACACCTGGGCCTAACGAGGCGGGAGAAAACCTCAGACTGACGGCTGTAGTGGCGGAGCAACTGCAAAAAAGTTCAATCGTTTTAATTGTCCTAGATTTCACCCAGCTAAATAACAAAGCAGCAGAGGAAGTTAAAAAGCAAGTTCAGCCAATTATCGAATTACTGGGTAAAGAAAATCTTTATGTCCTAGTCAACAAGGCTGACCAACGCAGAAAGGGCGACATGACTCCTGAGCAAGTAAAAGAGTTTGTATTTGCTGACTTAGGGCTGAGTGAGTCTAGCGATACAGATCGAGTGTTTGAAGTATCGGCTATAAGAGCATTTTCTGCGGCTACATTCATGCTCGAATTACAGCAGCGTCCTGGTATTGCTATTGCTGATATGGAAACAGCAGAAGGTCTAGCCCGAGAAGCACTTGGTGCCAGGTGGGAAGCAAAGCTTGAGAGGAAAAGTATAGAAGATCTACAAGAAGAAGCCGATTATCTTTGGGAAGAATCAGGATTTAAACCATTTTTAGATAAGGCAATCAACGCACTTATGGAAAGTGTTGCACCTAGATGTATGATGTGTGCACTCAACCTCTCTCGTAACCGCCTACTGGAACTACGGGATGATTTAAATCTCCGCAACAGTGCTATTGCTAAGGATGAAATAAAACTTAGGCTTGAAGTTGATGCGCTAGAAACCGATTTACACCATCTGGAATTCTGCCGCAATCGGTTGCGGGAAGTAGATAAAATCAGAACAGGGCTTCAGCAGAACCTTAATGAAATCCTTAAACTACTCAAAAATGAAGCTAAAGTAAGCATCAAAGACTATTTTGTAGAAGAGGATTACAATCGGGGAGACCTGTTGAAGAAAGCAGATATCAAAGCGCGGGAAGTTTTTTTGATAAATCGCGGTGACTTTGAAATTTTTCCTAAATGGATCTCTGGTAGATTAAAGTCTCAATTAGAATACAAAACTTCTGGAGTAGCTGAGTTTAAGAGTGAGCGAGAAGCTGAAGAATTTGCGAATCAGGCAGTTGCTTGGGCTAAACAAAGAGCGGAGAGATTGCTAACAAGTGTTCGTCAAAAGACTGAAAAAGAAATAGAAAAGGCACGTACAGAGCTAATCATTTTTTTGGATAAAGAGACCAAGCCAATCATTGAACGGGCACGTACTCGGCTACAGGAAGCTTTCAAAGTAAATTTGATATTGCCACTACCAAGTTTAAACCCTGAAGATGATATGCCTCTGGCTAAACCTCGCGTAACAAGCCGAACTCGTTATGTGGATCAGGGTTATGAAACCAGACAGGTTAAGAAAAGAGCATGGTATCACTGGCTTTGGATAGTACCATTTGAAAAGACAAAAAATTTTAAAAAGCCAGAGAAAAAAGAAGATTATTATACTGTTTCTCTAGAAGAATTGGTTACTCAAATAAATAATTCAATTGAAGCAAGTGTTAACAGTATTAATCAAGGGATTACTAAATACCTTGATGAGGATTTTCAGCAGCGTATTGATGTCTTTTTTGAAAGTCTTGACGATTATCTCCGGAACTATCGAGACAGTTTGAGGCAAGCACAGGCAGATCAGCAACTTTCTCTTGACGAAAAAAAGAAATTAGTGGAGCAACTAAGCTCTTTAGTTCCAGAGGCGACAGTACACATTAAAAAAGCAGATGCCTATCTTAAGCGTACAGACCACTTCATGCCAGGTAAATAATAATGGATATTTCTTACTCTCAACGCTCAAACACATTAGCACGAAACCCTAGTATCCCTAGCAGCTCCACTCATCAGATTGAAGAACTCCAGCGTCGAATTCCCATAGTTAGCGATAAAGCCCTAATTGACCTCGTTAACGGCATTCAAGTCAGCAAAGATATCATCCGCTATCGCAAAAATCGGGGCTTCTTTGGACAACTGCTAGACACACTCAATGGAAGCGATGCGCTTGGCGCTAGCTTCGCTTCACGCAAACGCCAACTTCTTCTCGATGGCAACCTGATTGCAGGACAAGAAGCACTACATCAGTGGGTACTAGAACTCACTGACTCCCTTCACATTAGCCAAGTCGCCCTCGAAGTTACCCAACAGTCCTTACTAGAAGCGCGTGACGCCATTCGCCGCCAAAAACAAAGACTGCAAATACAAGAAGACGCACTGCTGGCACTCACTCAAGGACTCACTCAACTCGCTCAACAAGTTGGCACCAGACTCAACGAATTAGAAGCACGAGTGCGGAAGCTAGAAGTACGTGTTGCTGCCAATGAAGACTTAGACCGAATTGTAACCGCTTGGGCAGCAGAACAAACTTACACCAAACTGCCTTGGGCGGTGCAAGTCGCCTTATTAGCACGAGAAGTCTTCAGCAGTTCCGTCGCCACCTATGAACTGGAAACAGGAGATACAAATCGGTATCGCTCATTACTGATTAATAAAATCATTTCTACCAGCAAACAACTGCCTCAAAGCTTCTTCGGACTCGCTGACTTGCTGGATTACTCCTGGGTAAAAATGGCTAATAGCGATCGCCAATTATCAGCCGCCTTACTCGAAGTTCGCTCAATCCCACAACAACGCCTTCAGAATACACCGTTATTATTTGCGTTGGGAACAACCCTAGAACTAGCAACACTACCAGACGAAGCAAGACCCAGTAAACCAGGACAAAGCGCGATCGCACTCTGTCGCGCCCAAATTGCTTCTATTTCTCGCAGCACTGACGCACGAGAATTTATCACCACCGTTGTTGAAGAAACCGCCAATGACTCTGCAGCCATCCTATCCAGACGTTAAAACCCATGAAATCTGCTACTCCCCAAGTTGGACTTGTCTTAGTCGGTGGTGGTGCGAAAGGTGCCTATCAAGCCGGTGCGCTCAAGTATCTTGCCGAAGAAACAGCCATAGAACCTCAAGTTATTGCAGGTACAAGCATCGGTGCTCTCAATGGTGCCGTCTTAGCCGCACATCCACCCTTTAATCGAGGTGTCCGTCGCCTGAATGAACTCTGGGATCGACTGGGTTACGAACCAATTCTCCGTCCCAATACAGGCACAGTACTTAGAACATTAAGTTACGCCGCTCAAACCCTCGTCCCCACCTTCCAAAAATGGTCACTTGATTTATTAATGCAGCTAAAGTTATTACCCGATAGCACTGCTATCTTTGACCCAGAACCCATTGAACGCCTATTACGTGAGGCTGTAAACTTAACCGACTTGCGACAAGGTACAGAGTTATGGGTAACAGTTTTTCCTGCCCTCAAAATCCCTGGTGTAGACTACGACTTATTAATGAGCTTAGTTGATCTAATTCGCGCTAGAACGGGTACAAAAGCACATTGGCTATGCGCTCAAAACTTTCACGATGACGAAATTCTCTATAACCTACTCCTGGCCAGTGCTGCCATTCCCCTAGCATTTCCCCAACGAGAAATTAACGGTCAGTTTTATATCGATGGAGCATTAGGCGATAATATCCCGCTTGGAGCACTAGCTGCACGAGGATGCACTCATGCAATTGTGATTCATTTAAGCAATGGAGCAATCTGGAACCGCCACGACTTTCCAGAACAGACGGTGATTGAAATCCGACCCGAACAACGAATTAACAATCTTGACACTCCCATTTTAGGTACAGTGAGCAGTCTACTCGACTTCAGCCCAGAACGCATCAGCGAACTGAAAAGACGGGGTTACGAAGACGCTAAACGTTGCTTAGAGCCAATTATCGCCACATTCAAGAGTGTTCGAGTTCAGCGTCAATCTCATGATTTCCTGATTAACTCAACCTCCCAATTGCTGAATGACTCACCATTATGATGCCCGTTTTCTTAATACTTCTTATAGATTAGATCCTGTTCTAGCTCCCCCCTTAATCAGGGATTGGGGGGGTCGATATGTAGTGCTATTTTATGAAATTCAGTAGACCGAAAACTTTTGCGATCGCATTTGAGTCCTTCAGAATTGAAAGCTGCACCCATACTCCCCTACCCCCACTCCCGGAGCAAGTTTATTGAACGCCGACTGAGCATAAACCAGTACAAATGCTTAAATAGAGATATTCTTCTCTAAAAGAGAGAGCATAAAATTACACAATATGAGAATATATGTAGTCCTACTGAACCGATAAACCAAGTGTCACTCGTATACTATCACTGAGATTCACTTTCAGTGATGCTTCAATTCGCTCTTAAATTAAGGGAATTTTTAGGAAGATTCTCCTATGTCTATTGAAAAGCTTCAACCTGCCGAAAAAGGAGCCATTGGCATTTATATGCCCTACTATCAGGGAGCTAAGCGTAATATCTTACCCTTAGCGATTAGCCTTTATCAACAGGGTTCCTTAGAAGGCCATCGTCGGATAGAAGGCGGTGAGAGTATTCCGTTTGTCGCTACTTGGTTTGTCTCCAAGCTTCCATCTGAACTCACTCGTTGCCGATTGCAGTTTGACGGCAACGCCGACCTCACGTATGAAGTAACGATGGCAAATTCTGAGTTTATGAACTATCTCATTGAAGTGATCATGAATTTCAAGCGAACACGCCTGACAGATTTTTCTCAGACGTTCTATCGCAAGCTACTACGTATTGACGAGTAAGTATCCTTTGCACTTTATATTAAAAGAGAGGAAACGGGGTGGCAAAATCCGCTAAATATTTGCTAGTCGGGTCAACAGAAGCTTACTGTGGTAAGTCAGCAACGATTCTAGGAGTTGCCCATCAACTGCAAGAAAGAGGACTGGACATTGCCTATGGGAAACCCCTAGGCACCTGTGTACACGATCACCACTCGGACGCAATGGAAGAGGATGTTCAGTTCATCACAGATGTTCTGAATTTACCTCCAAAGCGGGTCTGTCCGCCTTTACTGTCCCTAGATGCTGAAACAATTCAAAAACGTTTACAAGGCGAGGATTCAACAAATTACCGTCAATCCCTAGACCAGTATCTCCAAGCCCTCAGTGGCGATTTAATCGTGTTGGAAGGGCCAGGAACCCTGAGTGAGGGGAGTTTATTTAACTTATCCTTGCTAGAAGTGGCTCAAGAAATTGATGCTTGCGTCCTATTAGTTGCCCGTTTTCACTCTGTTTTACTCGTAGAAACTCTATTGTCAGCTAAACAGCAACTCGGCTCGCATTTGCTTGGAGTTTTAATTAATGATATTCCGGCAGACCAACTCTCAAGTACAGAAACAACCCTACGTCCGTTTTTAGAACGCCAAGGCATTTCCGTTTTGGGAATGTTGCCGAGAAGCGATTTGTTACGCAGCATCAGTGTGCGAGAATTGGTGCATCAGTTGAATGCAGAAATTCTTTGTCGCCCTGATCGCTTAGATTTGATGGTGGAAAACTTGACAATTGGCGCGATGAATGTTAGTTCTGCTGTGGAATATTTCCGTAAGCGAAATAACATGGCAGTGGTGACAGGAGGTGATCGCACCGACATTCAGATGGCCGCGCTAGAAACTTCCACCCAATGCCTAATTCTGACTGGCCACTTGTCACCCCAACCCCTAATCCTCAGTCGTGCCGAAGAGTTAGAAATCCCTGTGTTATCGGTTGACCTCGATACACTGACGACGGTAGAGATTATTGACAAGGCTTTTGGTCAGGTACGCCTGCATGAACCCATCAAAGTACAATATATCCAACAAGTTATGGATGAACATTTCGATATCGAACGCTTGATGAGTCAGTTCGGTTTAGAACCAGCCGTATCGGCACATTCATAAACTTAGGTGCCAATATCCAGTATCCCAATTCTGATTAGACATTCATGAACTTTAGTTCACCAGGAAGAATAAATATCAGTGTTTCTTGACTCCGCTACGGGCGCACTGCCGTGCGCCCCTACAATTCCTGGTATGTCTCCTATTTGCAATCATCTAGTGTATTGATGTTTAAAAGCTGTGCCTGCCTCCCCATTCCCAACCAACAAACTGTATCTTCAAAATTTGCCCTGTCAATTGATGAGTAGTTATGGCGATCGCCCATGCGATTTTAGTCTCCCTAATTGACAGCCCTGCTAGCGGCTACGATTTGGGGAAGCGATTTGAATCTTCAGTCGGTTTTTTCTGGAAAGCCACCCACCAGCAAATTTATCGGGAACTTACCAAACTTGAGGAACAAGGTTGGATCAGTGCTGAAGTAATTGCCCAAGAAAATCGCCCTGATAAAAAGCTTTACAGTGCGACAGAAGTGGGAAAGCAGCAACTGATTGAATGGATGGTGCAACCGGGCGAACCTGCTCTAGTCAAAGATGACTTATTGGTTAAAATCTTTGCTGGCTACATAGCCCCTAAAGAAACAATTGTGCAAGAGTTAGATCGTCACCGTCAGCTTCACCAGGAACGATTAAAAACTTATCGTGAGATGGAACAGCAATACTTTCCCGATCCTCAATTCCTTTCTCAACCCCAGAAATTTCATTACCTCACTCTCCGCAAAGGCATCGGTTATGAAACAGATTGGATTAGTTGGTGTGAAGAAGCCATTGCGCTGCTCAAACAAGAATATAGCTAATAAGCTAAAGTGCATTTAACTTACACATTTTACACACAGGATAAAAGCGCTCAAATCGTCTCCCCCGCCGCCTCAACAAGTAAATTAGATGGGTAACAGCTTATTTTGTCCTCCGGTCGGGAAAACTTATATTGGCAGTTGTAGCTGTAAATTAATTGCCAGATGATTGCCCAACTCTCATGCTGCAACCCGAACAGATACTGCATAATCGCTACCAGCTTAAACAACAGCTAGGGCAAATAGCCGGACGACAAACCTGGCTAGCACAGGATCTCGCAATCCAACCCCCAGAACCTGTAGTGCTGAAACTGCTGATATGTGGTGAATCAATGCAATGGCATGATCTGACATTGTTTGAGCGAGAAGCGCAGGTGCTGCGGCAACTCAATCATCCCCAGATTCCTAAGTACCGTGATTCCTTTTCGATCGATGATCGCTTGCTCTGGTTTGGGTTAGTACAAGAATACATCCCTGGTGCTTCCCTAAAACAACTGCTAGCGCAAGGTAAACATTTCCACCAGAGGCAGGTGCGCCAAATCGCAACCAACCTGCTGCATCTGCTGATCTACCTGCATGAACTCAGTCCACCCGTGCTGCACCGGGACATCAAACCCAGCAATCTGATCTGGGGTGAGGATGATTATATCTATCTGGTTGATTTTGGTGCAGTGCAAGACAAAGCGGCAGCCGAAGGATCTACATTTACGGTTGTCGGGACTTACGGCTATGCACCGATGGAACAGTTTGGTGGACGGGCAGTGGCTGCCTCTGACTTGTATGCGTTGGGTGCCACGCTGATTCACCTGCTGACGGGTGTTTCTCCGGCACAGTTGCCTCACAAAGATCTCCGCATTCAGTTTGCAGATCGGGTGAGTCTCGATTCATCTTTTGTGGAGTGGATCGAGCAGATGACTGAACCGGATGTGGCAAGACGGTTTCAGACAGCACGACAAGCGTTAGAAGCTCTGCGAGCAACCCAAGAGCCGCATACAGAGCAAACACCCCCTTCAGAATTTGCCGGATTGCCTGCTAATGCTAGACAACCGGAACTTAGCCACGAGCGATCGCTAACTTTCACCCCTAGAAGATTGCATCGGACTTCATCTAATGCATTTAACACCAAAATTAGCTTATACCCATTGGGTATAAGAATATCCAAATTTTTTGGGTCTGTCTTTGCTAGAAAATTTTCTCCTTGGTGCCAAAACCAAAACCAATTGGTATTACATCAAACCAATGAAGACCTATTGATTAAAGTTCCGAACATCCGTATCAATCCGTGGGAGTTAGCTGTCGTAGTTCCGATTGTTTCCGCAATATTGTTCATCAGTCCAAGGTTTATTACATCCATTGCCTCGATAGGCTTACCGTTGGTATATATATTATTTATTGCTATAAATTTACTATTTTTTGCCCTGTCTATTTACTGGAAATTACTGCCAGTTTTTGTGCAATTCAGTGCAGGGAAATTCTCGATTTATAAAAAGCCTTTCGGCACTAATTTCAAAATAGCAAATGGTTCAATAGAAGATATTTCCGATGTCTTCCACACCCTTAAAACATTTTGGAATGGAAAACATATATATAAAGAAAGAGTCGTAATTATACAAACAATTTATCGTGAGTATTACTTTGGAAAACAACTGAGTTGGGCAGAATGCAGATGGTTAGTGGATGTGATTCAAGACTGGTTAAATTTACGCTAAAGGAATTGCTATTTGTCCGATTATTGATAAAACTTATTGGGACATAACTTTATACTTTTATGATTAAAACCATCTAACCTAGCTGTATTAAGTTTTTATAGTTCATACTTCAGATGAAATCAATTCTTGTCTTTGGCAGCATCAATATGGATTTGGTGACTAGAACGCCTCGGTTGCCTGTTGCCGGAGAAACGCTCCAAGGCCATGATTTTTTTACGGTTCCAGGGGGTAAAGGAGCCAATCAAGCCGTTGCGGCCGCCCGTTTAGATATTCCCACTCAAATCGTGGGACGTGTGGGAAATGATGAGTTTGGGCGTCAACTACTAGCGGGTTTACAAGCGACAGGAATGAGGACGGATGGTGTTTTCCAAGACGAGACAATTCGTTCAGGCATTGCAGTAATTACGGTTGATGATGCCGGAGAGAACAACATTATCGTTATTTCAGGTGCTAATGGACAGATTGATGAAACCGATGTAGAACGTCTTAAGCTTCAGTTACCAGAGGCGGCTGCTTTGCTGATGCAGTTGGAGATTCCCCTGCCTATCGTTCAACTCGCAGCGCAAGCAGCACATTCCGTAGGTGTACCAGTTATCCTTGACCCAGCACCAGTTCAATGCTTACCCCTAGAGCTTTATCCCTTAGTGGATATTATGACACCCAATCAGTTGGAAGCCTCTCAACTCGTTGGTTTTGCAGTGGATGGGCAAGAAACAGCTGCCCAAGCATCAGAGGTACTTAGGCAGCGAGGGGTCGGTACAGTAATTGTGAAATTGGGCGATCGCGGAGTGTTCTGCGCCAACGCCAAAGAAGCATTTTTTGTCCCTGCATTCTCTGTTCAGGCGATTGATACGGTAGCGGCAGGTGATGCCTTTAATGGTGCCTTAGCCGTCGCTTTAGCAGAGGGGCGATCATTACGAGAAGCCGTAGTTTGGGGCGCTGCTGCTGGAGCACTTTGTGCGACTAAGGCAGGAGCGCAGCCGTCCCTACCTAACCGAGAAACATTCGATGCCTTTCTCAAACAGAGGGAGCGGATATAGCCTGTTTTAGAAAATAGGGGTCAGGGAGTCAGGGAGTCAGGAGTTAAGGATTTTCATGGCCGTCTCTTACAAAAGCTAACTTTCTCTCCTCCGCACCCCTGCACCCCGGCACCCCGGCACCCCCGCACCCCCGCTAAATATAACTCCGTCCTCGCCAAGAGGTGGGTCTACGAATCGCAGACAATACAATTCGCAACACGGCTAAGGGGTCTGCCAGAGGAGAAAGCCAAAATAACCAAGCGGAACTGGAGGACTGAGTACGGTCATAAGATGGCGCGATCGCAAATAGCAGAGCAAAGCGAATCAACACTAAAAATAGATTTAATCCAGTCGCAATCATCACAGAGGGGGAGGAAATTCCCAATCCTAGATAACTCAGAAACAGGAGCGATAGAGGTAGGGGAAGTCCCTGTACACTCAACAGCAGCCAGACATCACTCCATAACTGGCCTACGGAAGAAGCATCTTTGAGGTCGAGACTTCGCCCCCACTCATCCCAAGTTTCCTTTGCCCCTTCATACATCCGCACCTTCAATACCTGAGCCCCATCCAGAAACCCAACCTTAAACCCTCTAGAGGCGACATACCGTGCCAGGGTGACATCATCACAAAAAGACCCTTTGGCACTAGAATAGCCCTCAACCGCAGCCAAGACTTGGCGACGACAGAGGAAACACTGCCCGTTAGCCATTACCCGTTCCGCCGTTTCGCTATTAATACCCGTTGGCCCGAATCGGTAAACCAAAGTCATCAATAAGGCGGGTTGTAGCCACCATTCTCCTGGATACTTGAGGATGAATTGGGGGGATAGGGAAACCAAGTCGAATTGTTCAGTTTCTGCCGTTTTAATCAAACCCGCAACCAATCCGGGTATTGGTTGGGTATCAGCATCCAATCCCAAAAACCACTGACTGTGAGGGGATGTATGCAAAAATCCTGTATGCAATGCCCAAGGACGCCCCACCCAATCTAGGGGTAAGGGGTCATCATTAATCAGGCGAAACCTAGGGTCTTTTTCGCCTGCATCCTTAACTAGTTCTGGGGTTCCATCGGTGGAGTGGCTGTCTACGATGATGATTTCTCGCACTTCATAACTCTGTTGAGTCAGACCGACAAGACAGGGCGTTAGGCGATCGCGTTCGTTGAGAGTCGGAACCACCACACTCACTGCCCCCATTTGCTCTGGAGTCGTGGTGCGGCAGACAACGGGCGGACGACGCCCTGGCCCTTTAATCAGGCGCGATAGTAGAATCAGAACGGCTGGGATTTGTACCAGTAACAGCGCCATTGCTAGGAAACTGACTACGGGGAGTGACCCCAGCATGGCCAAGTCACTCACCCCTGTTGCTAACCCACTCACTCAGGCATCACTCCTACGGGGGCTACCGATACGGGTGTAGCTTGAGTTTCTTCAACTGATTCTGAAGCATTGGCTGTCGTTGTCTCTGATGCCATCCACCATAAAATCAAAGCCGGAGCAACACCTAATACAACACCCAAACCAATAGGTATCCAAATTCCAGCACCGATACTCATAATGGCGGCAAAAGCAAAGTTCGTCAGGTATACCACCAACGGTAAACCTAGCTGCTTTTTCGTTAAGCCCAGGGGGGATTTTTTCCACAGGAGGGTGGCCACACTCATGAAGATGGCACCGGTTCCTAACCAACCTGCAAAATTTTGGTAAGGCATTCCAAAAAAGGCACCCGGTTTGCCCCAAAACCAGAAGGGGGCGGTAGTTTGACTCATGGCGGGGTCGAGGACAAAATCCCAAGATGTGAGGAGAGTGGCACCCAAGGCGATCGCACCAATATGACGCAGCCAGCTCACTTTTTTACCCGTTTCCACGCTCGCTTCTAAACCGACTCGAGCCAGGAGGTAAGACACTAAGCCTAAATAAAACCAAGACAGAGGAATCGTAAAGGGGACAAGTCCTGCAATTTTATAGCCTAAGCCATTTAAGTAGCTATATTCTCCAAACGGAAAGCCGGTACTGGTTCCTAACAATTCGCTACTCAAAGAGATCAAGACAGCCGGCAGCATGAACGTCAGCCAATGCCACAGTCCCAAGGTGCGAAAAGCATAAATCGCTACAGCTAGTGTTCCCAAAAGAATGTATACTACACCACCCCCAGACATCGACCACTGAAACATCGTCTGCCCTAGCGTAGATAAGCCCGCAATCAGTTCAGGATGAGGCAGAATAATCAGTAGTCCCGCTAGTCCAAATGCCATCGCAATCACATGGCCGATGAGGAAGTAGCGCTCGAATTTGACAAGTTGCTTCATTTAGAAACTCCTAATACGGTGGAAGTCCGGTTGTGCTGTTCCGGGAAGAGCAGACGCCTGCTTATGGCGGCAAGAAAATTTTTGTGTACAAAACTGATGTTGTTTATTAGTTTACAAATGTTTATGAACAATTCCCCGCTTCATTCCGAATCTTCTTAAATTTTTGTTAAATTATCGGTAATAGTGGCTGAGTTCTCAGGACTTGATGAGCGGTTGTGCTGGCTTTGAAGAGGGTGATGCACAGAAAAAAGCCTCTGTGGACAAGCGTATAGTTTTTTCTGGCTCAATTCTCTGAATATCCTCTCTCACCCATACTTTGGTTAGCGCTATCACAGGAGTTCATCCCAACTGAGACAAAGAACTTATTGTAATGCCGTTTTGGGGAGGGTTGCACGAGACGCTCTTGAACCCTCAGCCGCCAACCAAGAGGAGGTGAGGCTCAACAAAATTTGATCAGCCTCTATGGGCATACGACTTTGTATCGGCCACAGATTACCATACCGTCATGAACCGAAAAGCCCACATCAAGCCCCAAAAATCTTGGCTGACTTGCCATAAAACGATCCAAAACTTTAAAAACCTCTACGATCAACGAAAAGCGATCAAAGTAGTACAAGTGGAATGATGGGAAAATCGTTAATATATTGGCAGTAACCTGAGTCTTGCCACCGTTGTGTGAGAGCGTCATCTTGTTCACTCCTCTGCTGCTATCTGCTTCAAGGCATCTGTAATTAACATGACTTCACCTGTTTCAGAAAACGCGAAGAATGTGATTCGCCCCATTCAGTACCGAGACTTGGAGGCAATCGAACAGCTTGCCACACAGGCAACTGATGCAGAGGGCAATAGTTGCTCTGTCACCTTCTTGCAGCAATTACGGCAAGTTCGACGCTGGTTTGGGGTGATGAAGGTATTAAGTTGGTTTCCTAATCCCTTCCAGTACACCTTTTGTGTCTACGTGGCTGAAGCAATACAGCAGGTGCGTGGTGCGATCAAAATTTCACCATTCAATCAAACTCGTAGCACTTGGCGGGTTGAGCGGGTGTTAGTCGATGCTAGCGCTCAAGGGCCGGCTAAAGGAAACACTTCGGCAGCAGGAGACGTGGGTTCGGCGTTATTGCGTCATTGCTTCGAGACGGTATGGGAAGCACGAACCTGGTTACTGGAAGTCAATATTCATCACAAAACCACGCTAGCGCTGTATCGGCAAAACGGATTTCAGCCCTTAGCGCAGCTTACCTATTGGGCGATCGCTCCTCAAATTCTGGAGCAATTAGCGGCTCATGAACCGGATTTACCCAACCTCCTGCCAGTAAGTAATGCTGATGCTCAGCTTCTTTATCAACTGGATACTGCCTCAATGCCACCTTTGGTGCGTCAGGTTTTCGATCGCCACATCCAAGACTTTAAAACAGGATTCCTCAAAGCTTTAATCTCCCCAATCTCCCAGTGGTTTAGTCATACCCAAGTTGTCAAGGGATATGTGTTTGAGCCTCAGCGTAAAGCGGCGATCGGCTATTTTGAACTGC
This sequence comes from uncultured Microcoleus sp., assembly GCA_964588805.1. GTDB lineage: Bacteria > Cyanobacteriota > Cyanobacteriia > Cyanobacteriales > Coleofasciculaceae > CAZPRJ01. Next base: position 52,865 of record CAZPRJ010000014.1, read on the forward strand.
AATTGTGTCAAGACGGTTCATTCTGCCACGAGGCTCAACTCACCGTCCACCCTGCTTACACCTTTTTGTATCCCGAATTGCTGGCTCAAATGGCACGTATGACTCAAAACTTGCCCGCACAATCGCTGCAAATCGCTTCTGCCGACTATCAATCTGAACGGGAAGAATATCTCGAACAGCTAGGAGCCAAGCGTATCGAGCATACTCTACTGATGTCCCGCTCGGTTTGGCACAAGTTACGGGAAGCCAAACCCGTTTCGTTGGATGGATTGCAGTTATCTGAAGTTTTGCAAGGATTACAGCCTGCACGTACACCCATCCCCAGCCGTATTGCTTGGTGGAAGTCCCTCTCTAAGAAAACGCCAGCCACTGCTAACGTAAAAGTCCCTCATTCTGTCTCACCTTCAACCAATGCTCTCTCTAAAGAAGCAACACCCCCCAACGGCTCTCAAGATGGTGGGAATTAAGGGTTTGATTCAACAGGATGTAGGGAAAGAAATTTCACCCAGTTACTCTCATCAATTCACAAATCTTCCAACACACCCCACACCCAGTTACCAATTCCTTCCTCCCCCTGATTCCGAGGATGGGGTATCCTGGGCGCGACCTGATGAATATTTTAACTGTTGAATTGGAGCGAAGCGACTTGACAGAAGTCCAGTGTTTAAAAATTCGATTTCGTAGGGATAAGTTAGAAGAGGCAGTGCGCTGGGTACATTCCCTAAAAGAGCGACGGCAGGAAGTTATCAAATTACTCAAGGCTGAAGGGATTCAGCTTGAATCTTTGTTTCTTGAACGAGTAGGACAGGACGTATATTTGTATCAATATGTCCGAGCTAATAGCTTAGAAGAAGCTTACGAAGCCTTTACGAACTCACAGCTTCCGATTAGCGTAGAGACTCGTCAATTTATTGATGAGATGTGGGAAGGCGGTCAGAATCTTGAATTGGTAGCCGATTTTGAAGTTCTCTAAATTTGAGCTGGAAAAATAGAGGAAAATTGTAGGATAATCCGAAAAAAGGATAAAAATAATGATGCCTACAGCTTCTATAAGAGTGGTAGCTCGTGTTGTTGCACTCCCTAACCAGGTAGAAGAAGTAAAGTCAGTTTTGATGGGAATTATTGAGCCAACCCGCAAGGAAAAGGGTTGTATTGTTTACGAACTTTTGCAAAATCAAGAAGACCCTACAGATTTTACATTTGTGGAAGAGTGGGAGAGCCAAGAATTACTTGATACGCATCTAGCAGCAGCACATATCGCTGAAGCAAGTTTACAGCTAAAAGGGTTGGTGGTGACTGCACCTGATATCCGCATTTATCGATTGTTGGCGTAAGAATTAGTTAGTGTTGGAATATTTTTTTAACGCAGAGGACGCGGAGGAGGGCGCGGAGTAACGCAGAGTTTTTGCAGTTACTTTTTAGGGGATTTCTGAGTTAATGGGATGGCAATTATTCTATTCAGATTGAACAGGTGAATGTCAAGAAAGTATCGATAAAACAGTGTGCAATTATTGCGGTGCGGAAATTGTATTGATGGGATTTGTTGAGTTGTGTCCTTAATTGTGCGTACAATAATGAAGCTTGCACCAGTGATAAAGGGTTTAGTCTCTGCGTTTGTTATGGCGATCGCTCGACTCAAACTCCTACATTGACCTAATATTGAACTCATGCCTGCGCCTACTATCTCCTTCTCTCCTGTTGCCTCTGCTTTTCCCCTGACGGCTGTGGTCGGGCAAGAAGCGATTAAACTGGCCTTACTCCTGGCATCGGTTGACCCTGGATTGGGAGGTGTGGCGATCGCAGGGCGTCGGGGAACGGCTAAATCTGTGATGGCACGCGCCCTCCATGCCTTGTTGCCACCCATTGAAGTGGTGAAAGGGTCGATGAGTAACTGCCATCCTCGTTATCCTAGCGAGTGGGATGACCAGCTATTGGCTGAGTATATGTCGGGGGAAGATGCGGTTTCTACGATCGCTGAACTTCCTACAGAAATTATCTCAGCTCCTTTCGTGCAAATTCCCCTAGGGGTGACGGAAGATCGACTGTTGGGTTCGGTGGATGTGGAACAGTCGGTGAAGCGGGGGGAACCTGTATTTCAACCGGGATTGTTGGCACAGGCACATCGAGGGGTTTTGTATGTGGATGAAATTAATTTACTCGATGACCAGATTGCCAACCAATTGCTGAGTGTTTTAACCGAGGGGCGAAATATTATTGAACGGGAGGGCATCAGTTTTCAGCATCCCTGCAAACCTTTATTGATTGCCACGTATAACCCCGAAGAAGGGCCTCTGCGGGAACATTTACTCGATCGCATTGCCATTACCCTCTGTGCCGATGGGGTTTTATCATTAGATGACCGAGTGCAAGCGGTGGATCAGGCGATCGCATTTGCCAAATCTCCCCAAGAATTTCTCGCCCAATACAACGAAGATACCGATAGTCTCAAAACTCAAATTATCCTGGCGCGGGAGTGGCTTAAAGATGTCAGCATCACCCACGATCAAATTACCTATCTAGTCGAAGAAGCTATTCGGGGGGGTGTACAAGGACATCGGGCAGAATTATTTGCTCTGCGAGTGGCTAAAGCTTGTGCGGCCTTGGATGGGCGGCAAACGATTATTGCAGATGATTTGCGGCGGGCAGTGGAATTAGTGATTGTACCGCGAGCAACGCAGGTACAGACACCACCTGAAGAACAACAACCACCACCCCCTCCCCCACCACCCCCTCAAGATGACTCTCAGCAAGAACAAGAGGAACAGGAGGAGAAAGAGGAAGAGGACGAGCCCGAACAGGAGCAAGAACCCCCTAGCATCCCAGAAGAGTTTGTTTTTGACCCAGAAGGGGTAGTTCTTGACCCCAGTGTGCTGTATTTTGCTCAGATGGCACAGCGCCAAGGCAAGTCGGGAAGCCGTAGCATTATTTTCTCAGAAGACCGAGGGCGCTATGTGAAGCCGATGTTACCCAAGGGGAAGGTACGACGCATTGCTGTTGATGCTACCCTAAGAGCGGCTGCACCGTATCAGAAAGCGAGGCGGGAGCGGCAGCCAGGGCGTAAAGTGATTGTGGAATCGGGGGATATTCGCTCTAAGCGGTTAGCCAGAAAAGCAGGCGCACTGGTGGTGTTTGTGGTGGATGCTTCAGGTTCGATGGCTTTGAACCGGATGCAGTCGGCCAAAGGTGCGGTGATGCAGCTATTGACGGAAGCGTACCAAAATCGTGACCAAGTGGCGCTGATTCCCTTTCGCGGAGAACAGGCCGAGGTACTATTACCTCCCACCCGTTCCATCGCCTTAGCACGGGGACGTTTGGAACGAATGCCTTGTGGTGGAGGTTCCCCGTTGGCGCATGGTTTAACCCAGGCTGTGCGGGTGGGGATGAATGCTCAGATGTCGGGGGATATTGGCCAAGTGGTGATTGTGGCCATTACCGATGGACGGGGGAATATTCCCTTAGCTCGTTCTTTAGGCGAACCAATAACAGAAGGCGAAAAACCGGATATTAAGGGGGAATTGTTGGAAATTGCGGCTCGAATTCGGGCGTTAGGCGTTCAGTTGTTAGTGATTGATACGGAGAATAAGTTTGTTTCGACGGGTTTTGCTAAGGAATTGGCAAAGCAAGCCGGAGGAAAGTATTACCATTTACCGAAGGCCACGGATCGAGCGATTGCGGCGATGGCAAAGGGTGCGATCGCGGATGTTAAGTCTCGGTAGGATTAGGGGTGCGATTCCCTACAGGATAGCTTTGCTTCATACCATTTGGGCAAAATCTTGTCACCTATCAAAACTGGTAATTATCAAGTAGTTGGTAGGGACTCACTTCAGTGATATCGAGCGTGGGAAAACTAACGGAACTGCTATTTCCTGAAGGGGTGACAAGCCAGCTAAAGGCTTGATAAATCAAGCTTTCTACCTGGTTGACCTACAAAAAGATGCTAGTTTATTGACAGGTTTATTGAGAATAAGCTTTGGAGCCTCGCTGATTATCGATAATGATAATCACAGCCAAGGGGGAGGGAGGGCGAGCATTCGTGTCAACACTTTGTGTGGCGCGACTACCCACGGGTGGTTAGCCTTGAACCTCTAAAGTCAAGGACAGAAATGTTTGGCAGTTTGTTGCTATTTCTCCTAGCTCTGGCTTTTGGAGGAGTGCGATCGCATTTTGTAGTGGGGATGCGATCGCTTACTCAGTAGTATCCTCACTTCTGTGCTACGGCACCTGCCATACCTTAACCTTTTTGTCATAACCCCCACTAACGAGAGTTTTGCCATCTGGACTGAAAGCGACTGACTCAACATAGGACTCATGCCCAGAAAGCGTAGCGATTTCTAGTCCCGTTTGTAAATCCCATAGTTTAATGGTTTTGTCATCACTTCCACTAGCGAGGATTTGATGATCTGGGCTGAATGCCACTGCTGTTACTCTGTCAGTGTGGCCAGTAAGGGAACGAATTGGCTTTCCAGTATGCCAGTTCCACAGTATTATCTTGCGGTCTTCACTACCACTAGCTAAGGTTTGACCATCTGGACTGAAGGCGACAGCACGAACACACTCTTTATGTCCATCTAAAGAGCGGATTTCTTTCCCAGTTTCCCAGTCCCATAATTTGATAGTTTTGTCACAACCTCCACTGGCAAGAAACTTACCATCTGGACTAAAGGTAAGAGATTTAACATAGCCAGTTTGCTTAGGGAAAGTCCTGAGTTCTTCTCCGGTTTTCCAGTTCCATAATTTAATGGTTCTATCATGACCACCACTAGCAAGAATTTGACCGTCTGGACTGAACGCCACCGCAATAACTTGTTCTGAATGTTTCATGGGTTGAGTCTGGCTTTCTTCCCCAGTTTTCAGGTTCCAAACTCTAACACTTCTATTACTACTTCCAGCAGCAATAGTTTTACCATCTGGATTAAAGGCTACTGACTGAATCCAGTTATATAGTACCCCTGTTGAAGACTGATAGAGGGTTTTGATTTCTTCACCCTCATTAATGCTCCATAATTTGATAGTTCCATCATCGCTACCACTGGCAATAGTCTCACCATCAGGACTAAAAGCTACTGAATGAATCCCGCCTTCATACCATGAATGACCTGTAATGTTGTAGATGAGCAAGGCTCGACTGTAATCATGCTTTCCCTAAAAATCTAAGTGTACTTTTAACTCTTGATGGCGACAGCATTTTATTAACAGGGAGAGCTTCAGCATTGCTTGTTAAAGGTATACCAGGGATAACAACCCCTGTCATACTGATAACCAATGCAAGAAAAATAGAAAGTCCCAGCTTGGAGAGTCGCTGTATTTTATTCACAGCAAGAATTTGAAGCCGTTGGATGAAGTCAGCTTGTTGCGATCGCAGTGGGGTAGTCCAATCCATGTCCAGTTACACAGAGGTATTATGACTACCTTTAACAGTTTGACGGCTTAGAAACATCCGAAGTATCACGTAATTATGGGGAGGGTCGAATTTCTACCCCAGATCGTACCCAAGCTCATCTGGATTAACTTCATGAAATTAACAGCGATCGCGTCCCTATTTCCTAATAAAATTGGCTGTATTCCTGCTATTGCCCATCGTCTCAATCCTGGATGATTTTACCCTAAAAACCTGTTCCGTTGCCTACAAGAACGAAACTAGCTAAATCAATTTGGATGCGGACTGGGGTTAATTCATCATAATTCTTGAGGCAGTGGCAGCAAAATGCGGTGTTCGAGTTGTGAAAGTAACCCCTAGGGTTGGGCGTGGAGTAGTCACCCGTTTTAACAGAGTATTGCTACGAGGGTAAGTGTTCTAATGCTTGCTATTGGAGATGATAACCGGGAATTGCCAGATGCTGGTTACTTGTGCATCGCCTAGCTTTAGCTCCAGTCGCACCATTTTGTTAACGAAACGTGACGCAGTACCCAAAAAGCCAACCCCTCATTATTGACCGAATTCCCAAGCATTGAGCGGAGGCCAGAGCTAAACTTGGCGCTCAAGTCATTAAACTTGGATAAAACTGTCGCTAATAATTGCAGTGCGAGCATTTACAATAAATGGGTCTTACTTGTCATCTACGACGTACCAACGATTATGCCTCGCCGCGACGATCTCCGCAAAATCCTGCTCCTAGGTTCTGGCCCGATTGTGATTGGACAAGGCTGTGAGTTTGACTATTCCGGTACTCAAGCTTGTAAGGCACTCCGGGAAGAAGGCTATGAAGTGGTGCTGGTGAACTCCAACCCTGCCACGATTATGACCGACCCGGAAACGGCCGACCGTACTTATATCGAGCCCCTAACGCCGGAAATTGTGGAGAAGGTGATTGCCCAAGAACGCCCCGATGCCCTGTTGCCGACAATGGGAGGTCAAACCGCCCTCAACCTAGCGGTGACGTTAGCCAAGAAAGGTGTTTTGGATCAATATGGCGTTGATTTAATTGGAGCTAAACTCGAGGCGATTGAGAAAGCAGAAGACCGCCAGCTATTCAAAGAAGCAATGGAACGGATTGGAGTGGCGGTGTGTCCTTCCGGGATTGTCAGCAATATGGAGGAGGCGCGAACCATCGCTCAACAGATTGGTTCTTATCCTCTAATTATTCGCCCAGCTTATACCCTTGGAGGAACAGGGGGCGGCATTGCCTACAACCAGGAAGAATATGAAGAGATGGCGCAGGTGGGTTTGGATGCCTCGCCTGTCTCTCAAATCTTGGTAGAAAAGTCGCTCTTGGGTTGGAAAGAATATGAATTAGAAGTGATGCGCGACTTGGCCGATAACGTCGTCATCATCTGTTCAATTGAAAACATTGACCCGATGGGCATTCACACCGGTGACTCGATCACCGTGGCACCTGCCCAAACCTTGACAGATAAAGAATATCAACGCCTAAGAGATTACTCTATCCAAATCATCCGCGAGATTGGGGTAGAAACTGGGGGGTCTAACATTCAGTTTGCCGTCAATCCTGTCACCGGTGAGGTGATTGTGATTGAGATGAACCCTCGTGTCTCCCGTAGTTCTGCGCTGGCGTCTAAAGCCACTGGATTTGCGATCGCCAAGATGGCCGCCAAGTTAGCCGTTGGCTACACCCTGGATGAAATTCCTAACGATATTACTAAAAAAACGCCTGCCTCCTTTGAACCCACGATTGATTACGTGGTAACGAAAATTCCTCGGTTTACCTTTGAGAAGTTCCCCGGTGCTGAACCGGTACTCACTACCCAGATGAAATCGGTGGGAGAAGCGATGGCCATCGGACGCACCTTCCATGAGTCGTTCCAGAAGGCGTTGCGATCGCTGGAAACCGGACGTTCTGGTTGGGGATGCGATCGACCCGAAAAACTCCCCTCCCTCGAACAAATTCGCGCTGGGTTGAGAACCCCGAACCCCGAACGCATTTTTACCGTGCGCCACGCCTTACAAATGGGGATGACGGTAGAAGAAATCTACGAACTCACAAACATCGACCCCTGGTTCCTCGATAAGTTTGCTGACTTGCTGGAAACTGAAAAATTCCTTAAGCGGACTCCCCTCAAACAGTTGAC
>CAZPRJ010000014.1:60401-113702 GCA_964588805.1 uncultured Microcoleus sp.
TTATGGGATATAAAGCGGCAGGGATATAGCGATCGACAAATTGCCTTCGCTACTAAAACTAAAGAAGACGAGGTTCGGGCTTATCGCAAGAGTTTAGGGGTGGTGCCGGTTTACAAAGTAGTGGATACTTGCGCGGCAGAGTTTGAAGCCTATACACCTTACTATTACTCGACCTACGAAGAAGAATCGGAAGTTACGCCTTCAGATCGACCGAAGGTGATGATTTTAGGCGGAGGGCCTAACCGGATCGGGCAGGGAATTGAGTTTGACTATTGTTGCTGTCATGCCTCCTTTGCTTTGAGGGATGAGGGATTTGAGACGATTATGGTCAACTCCAACCCCGAAACCGTATCCACCGACTACGATACTAGCGATCGCCTTTATTTTGAACCCCTCACTAAAGAAGACGTTCTCAACATCATTGAAACCGAACAACCGGAAGGGATTATCATTCAATTTGGCGGTCAAACGCCCTTAAAACTGGCTGTTCCCTTACAAGAATTTCTCAGCACACAATCGGAACTGAAGACAAAAATTTGGGGAACTTCGCCCGATTCCATTGATACAGCCGAGGATCGGGAGAAGTTTGAGAAGATTCTGCGTAAGCTTGATATCAAACAACCCCCCAATGGCATTGCCCGCAGCTATGAAGAAGCGTTGGATATCGCCAAGCGCATTGGTTATCCCGTGGTGGTGCGTCCTTCCTACGTTTTAGGGGGACGGGCGATGGAAATTGTCTACTCCGACATGGAGTTAGAACGGTATATGACGTTTGCCGTGCAGGTGGAACCTGAGCATCCCATTCTAATTGATAAGTTTTTGGAAAATGCGGTGGAAGTGGATGTGGATGCGATCGCAGACCATACGGGTAAAGTTGTGATTGGCGGGATTATGGAGCATATCGAACAAGCTGGTATCCACTCCGGTGACTCTGCTTGCTCCCTCCCCACTGTATCCTTACCACCGGCCGTGTTAGACAAGATTCGGACTTGGACGGTGCAGTTGGCCAAGGAACTGAAAGTCGTCGGATTGATGAATATTCAGTTTGCTGTGGCAGGGATGCAAGGGTATGATCCGCAAGTTTACATCCTAGAAGCCAATCCCAGAGCTTCGCGTACTGTTCCCTACGTCTCCAAAGCCACTGGAGTTCCTTTCGCCAAATTGGCCTCGCGGATTATGTCCGGTGAAACGTTGGAATCGTTGGGATTAACTCAAGAACCATCATTCCAGCACGTTGCCGTGAAAGAAGCGGTGTTGCCGTTTGATAAGTTTGCGGGTACAGACTTGATTTTAGGCCCCGAAATGCGATCGACGGGTGAAGTGATGGGCATTGATGTAGACTTTGGCAAAGCCTACGCCAAGGCAGAATTAGCCGCCAATCAGCATTTACCCTTATCAGGAATGGTGTTTATCTCCACCAGCGATCGCGATAAGCCCAGTTTGATGCCCGTGGTGAAGGAGTTTATGGACTTAGGTTTTAAGGTGGTGGCCACAGAAGGGACGAGGCGTGCTCTTAAAGATCGAGGGTTAGATGTGGAATTAGTCCTTAAACTCCATGAAGGCCGTCCCCACGTCCTCGATTGGATTAAGAACAAGCAAATTCAACTGATTATCAACACTCCATCGGGGGAAGAAGCTCGAGTGGATGGGCGTTTAATTCGTCGCAGTGCCTTAGCTTATAAAATTCCCATTGTCACAACCATTGCCGGTGCCAAGGCTACAGCGGCCGCGATTCGCTCCTTGCAATCGGAACAAATTGAAGTGAAGGCACTGCAAGACTATGTGAATTAATGGGACGCTATCGGAGACAGGGAGTCGGGAGTCGGGAGCTTTTGGAGACTTGAGAGACCAGGGAGACAAAAAAGAAGATAACATCAGAATCTACAAAAACTTCTCCCCCGCACCCCAGCCCCCCCGCTCCCCCGCTCCCTCGCTCCGATAGCCCCACTGAAAACCGCTATATTCAGACATAGAGGTTGGGAAACAAAGTAAATAGTCATGATTCAAGTCATCCCTCACTTATTAACGTTAGATGAGTTTCTAGATTGGTATCCAGATGGCTATGGGCGCTATGAACTACATGACGGAGTGGTAGTTGAGATGCAGCCAACTGGGTTACACGAACAGGTAGGAGGCGAACTCGCCATTGAACTAGGAGTCGAAATTCGACGGTTGCAACTTCCCTATCTAATTCCTCGACAATGCATCATCAAGCCCATTGATTCGGACAAGTCAGGCTACAATCCAGATGTGATTGTACTCAATCAGCCAGCTCTTGAAACAGAACCGATGTGGCGCAAGCGCTCTACGATTACCAAAGGTGAAACAGTGCGTTTGGTGATTGAAGTGGTTAGCACCAATTGGAGAGATGACTATCTCAAAAAATTAGCTGATTATGAAACACTCAGCATTCCTGAATACTGGATTGTGGATTATCTAGGATTAGGGGGTAGGCGATACATCGGCTCTCCCAAACAACCGACTGTGACAGTCTATCAACTTGTGGATGACGAATACCAGTTTCAGCAGTTTAGAGGGACAGAGTTAATTATCTCTCCATCATTTCCAGAACTGAAGCTGAGTGCAGAGCAAGTGTTTGCTAAAGGTCGATAAAAATCATACCCTTCTTTCTTTGAGCCAATACGTCATCATTTCCCCTTTTCCTTTAACCGCGATCGCGCCTCGTTCTAAAAAGATATACTTATCTTTCAACAGAGCATAAGTAGTCGCCGTAACTTGAATCCCGCCTGCCATACCCATTGACTCCATCCGAGACGCAACATTCACCGTATCTCCCCATAAGTCATAGGCAAACTTTTTGGTTCCAATCACTCCGGCCACCACAGGCCCTGTATTGATGCCGATGCGTAGATGGAAGGGTTTGCCATCTTCGTGTTGGAAACGACTAATTTCCTGCTGCATATCTAGTGCCATCTCGGCCACTGCCTCAGCATGATCAGGCCCAGGTGTAGGCAAACCCCCGACAACCATGTAAGCATCTCCAATCGTCTTAATCTTTTCTAAACCGTGCTTCTCGGTTAGGCGATCGAACACTGAAAAAATCTGATTGAGCAAATCGACTAATTTTGTAGCAGGAATCTGAGCAGAAAGTTCGGTAAAACTGACCAAATCAGCAAATAATACTGTCACTTCATCAAAGCTATCTGCAATCAGGCTTTCTTGCAGCTTCAGCCGTTGAGCAATAGGAGTAGGTAGAATATTTTGCAGCAACTCATCGGTGCATTGTTGTTGATAACGCAGGGCTTCTTCCCAAACCTTGTGCAGAGTGATATCAACCACGCTGCCTTCGTAGTAGAGAGGCTCCCCTTTGGCATCAGTTACAATGTGGGAATTTTCCTCAATCCAAATGATACTACCATCCTGGCGATAGACCTGAGACTTAAAATTTGACACCCGACCCTTTGCTTGCAAAAGAGTTATAAATCTTGTCCGACGAGCCTTATCCACGTAAAGTTGCTCATCAATATTTTGCAAATTAGCTATCAGTTCTTCCGGTGAAGAGTAGCCGTAAATGCGAGCTAATGCTGGATTAGCATTGAGATAACGTCCATCCAGTGTCGTCTGGAACAACCCTTCATCAACATTCTCAAAGATATTTCGATAGTTAGCTTCGGCCTGCTGGAGTGCTGCTTCTGCCTGCTTGCGCTCTGTAATATTAATACTGCTGCCAATGATGCGATAAATACGCCCTTTCTCATTCCGCAGTGGAGTCAGGCTGGTAAACCACCAAGTTTGTTTCCCCTGAAACGGTAAGCATTCCTCGTAACTCATCGTTTCTCCAGCTTCCATACAAGCTTGATAGCGTTGCTGTACAGCTAAGGCCACATCAGGAGGAAACACTTGTTGGGGTGTTTTACCCTGTAACTCGGCTGACTGCATCCCGGTTAAGCATTCATGGGCAGGATTCAATCCTACATACTGAAATTCACCGTTCTCTAAAACGTCCACCACAAAGATAGACTCCACCACACCATCGTAAATACTACGTAAAAAATGTTCTTTTTCGGTTAATTCCTGAGTGCGTTCTTGCACTTGCTGTTCTAGGGTATTGGCATAGTCTTTTAATGCTTTCCACAGCAAGTACCAGCGACTGGTAACTCCCGCACTCACAAAAGCTAAAAACGGTGAGGTGACGACAACCCACCAACCGGACAGAAACGAAAGATAAGCGCTGCCAACCAGACTTAAACTCAGGAGGGGAATCAGAACCATGCTGGTACGCAGAGTTTTGACTCTCCATCCCAATGCCGTGCCTACACTTGACCAAAACAAAATCCACAGCCATTCCAGGGGTTCAGGTACACCCCTCAACGGTTGCCTACCCTCTAAGGCCGCACTTAAAATCTGACTAGTCAAATTAGCGTGTAACTCAACCCCCGACCAAACCGTATTCGGAGTTGTGGTGTAAGGGGTACGGAAATTATCCTTGAGACTTTCTGCTACCGTGCCAATCAGGACAATTTTCCCTTGCATGAAATCGGGAGGAATTTTATTGTCCAGAACATCAGTCAACGAGATTTCGGGAATTCCCCCTTGCAAGCGGCGAAAGTTAGCCAGGATTTGGTAGCCTCCAACATCACCCCGCACGTAACCGCCTTCATTTTCCTCAATGGAGCGAAAATTGGCCTGACCTAGTTTAATCGTGTTTTTGTCTTGAGGGTCACGGGTTGGTTTAATATTTTGAGCGGCTAAATAATCTAAAGCTAGCCTAAGTCCTAATGTTGTGATGGTCTTACTTTCAGAGTCGCGAAAAGATAATAAGTGACGACGAACTGTGCCATCCGCATCGATGACTAAATCACTCGCAGCAATCTGATTTCGCTCTCCCAAAATCGGCGGTGGCTCCACGACGGGGCCTCTAGCATCACCGAGTGCCTTGTAAACACCAATGAGATTGGGTGTAGAAGCAAAAATGTTGAGTAATTCTTGATGTCCGGGTTTAATAGGGACATTGCGATATAAATCGAGTGCGATCGCTTTGGGTTGCTGTTGTTTTATGGTTTTCAGCAGTTGAGCTAGCACGGCATCGGACATCGGCCATTTTTTTAAACGGGAGATATCAGTCTCATCTATAGTGACAATCACGACACGGGATGCCCCTGATTCAGGTGGACGCCAACGAAACCATTGGTCTAAAGCCGCCCATTCCAAAAATTGCAAGGCTCCAGACCATTGCAGCATCAAAACGGCTCCCGTTACACTGATAACGATAGCTCCGATACCACGACGACGTAAGATTTGTGTTCGTAGCTTTGTCCACATTAGTGATTTCGCCTCCAGCACCGTGGTGCATCCGCGCATTGGAAATTACTCTTTTGATGGGCGTGGAACTGTGCTACGGGGATTGAGACTTGGGGTTGAGTAGCAAAACTTCTAACTCTGATGCTTATAAGTTACAAGTTTCGCTTTAGGTACAGTAAAACTGATGGCATCAAGCCCCACCGATTGTAACAACTGCGCCCAAGTGCTTGCCAATGCTGGATTGTTAGGTTGGGTTTGCTGGAGTTCGATCAAGGTATTTAGGGCATCGTACCAAAACCCTTGTTGGGCATACAGTGAGACTTGTTCTAGAGTGCCAGCCTGGGCTAACTGTTGTTTGAGAGAGTTGCTGGGTTCGGCCTGTTCAATCCAACCCCCTACAACCAAATCTTCTGTACGGTCAGTCGGATTACAAGCTAAGGCTAATGTCCAGTAATATGGTTGATTGTGGCTTAAAGAAGGTGCAGCATCGGGAAAAGGAATGCTGATCAAACCAGTTTGAGTTATCGGAATACTCACCTGATAAATTCCCTTCATTTGCTGATCAAACAGGCTGAATTCCGCCATTTGAGCCGTGGTTTGAGGGACATACACGATCAAATTAGGGCGATCGCTTTGAGTTAACCCCAAGTGACGGCCTGGACTGAGCGCTGTTAAAGCACCAGACTTGGCAGATGGATTAATTAAACACGCTCTCCCAACCGGACGAGTACCACCCCCCGCCGTACCGCCACGAGGAGCATCTCGGCCAGGAGGAGGCTCAAACATCGACACAGCCGGAGAAACTGCCCCAACTGTAGCCATCCAATCAGGAGCCAGTACGACTGAGACAGACAAGGCGGTAACTATCAGCTTCCAGGTGAATTGTTGCATACTCATAAGCATTTAGATGTAATTGCAGACTAGAAGAAAAAATGAAGCAATGAACTGGTTTTAAACACCTTTTTTCAGTATTTTTAATGGGTATTGCCACTGGCATCCGCTAGGATGCTTAACTTTGGCAGTAGATAAACAACAAACAGCTTTCATTTCTGAATTCTGAATTCATAATTCAGACTCCCTAACTCCTGACTCCCTAACTTCATCAAAGCCAATTGCCCACCAAAATAAACGGAGCCCAAAAGAAAGGATGGCTCGATTCCGGTTCTTGGAGTAAATGCAGTTGAGCTAACCTTACAGCTTCGGCTTTGGTAATATTTGGAGTTAAGAGTTCTTTGTAAAACTGTTCCATAAAATTTGCCGTTGATTCATCACTGACTGTCCACAGGGTGGCCAGGGTACTGCGAGCTCCTGAACGCACTGCCACTCCTGCCAGTCCTAATGCAGCTCGTTTATCTCCTTTAGCAGTTTGGCAAGCACTCAGTACCAAAAGGTCTAAAGGAGGCGAATTGGATAATTCACGGTTGGTTAACAACTCATTTAATTGTTTAACATCCAGTCGTCCGTCCCAGGTGAGAACAAAAGTTTCTTCGGGTTTGGAGCTAAATTGACCATGAGTGGCGAGGTGAACGATTGAGTAGGGTTGGGTTCTGATTTGAGTTTGTAATGCTTGCCGGGTGAACTCTTGATTGAGCAAAACCGTTGCCGGAACCGTTGCATCAATCTCCTTGACTTCCTCCTTCACCCCCGGTAATGCCGAAAACTCCTGCTTGCCTTCGCTTAATCCGCCCAGTAAGGCTTTAGATTGACTGCGTGCTAAGCGTTGGGGGGCTAATAACTGTAAACTGGGTGCGATCGCAATTCGATACTGTTCAATCAGATACTGCTTCCCATCGTGCAAAGCCGCCATCGGTAGATTCCGCAAAGAACCATCCAGTACAAACACTAGTGTTTTAATCGACTCTTGAGTTAAATCCTCGACCGCAGGTTGCACCAACCAACGATAAATTTCTTGAGCAGCCGATAATCGTTCTTCGGCAAAGGATGTGCGCCGGAAGGATTGACGCATTCGGTTAATTCCCGCTTCAACTTGCTCTTGTGATAGATTTATGGTATAATTGCGTAAATTTTGCTTAGGGAGTGAAAGAATAACCTCCAAGCGATCAGGCAGAATAATCGGGTAAATCACAGCCGCCGTTGGATCGATGCGATCAATTGATTGAGGCTGCGTATCTAAGCAAGCTTCCCGAAAGAAATTAGCCAGCTCAGCCAATTGTAAGGCTTCAATTGTTTCCCTTGCTCGTTGCAGGTTCGCTTGACTCACTGCTTCAGTTTCCCTAGCGGTAGAACTAACCCCTCCAGCTTCTTGGTAAGGGCTAACCCCCCCAGCCCCCCTTGGTAAGGGGGGAGATTGATTGGATTGCAAGAGTAAATCCACCAATTCTCGATAGACGGGTTCAACTTGTTCTTGAAAAGAAAACTGCACATCTTGGTTAATCGAAACTAAATCTTGGCGTAGGGATTGTAGAGTATTAACAGCTTCGGTGTAAGATGCGATCGCGCCAGCTTTGTCCCCCGTTTTAACCAATTGAGCGTAAATAGTCGTTTTGCTAGGGGGTAAATTAGCCAGTTGAGATTGAATCAGTGGAAGTAATGTTTGGGCTTCTTGAAGGCGATTGAGTTTAACCAAAAGATTGAGCTGATGGATTTGGGCTTGTAGCCTCACTGGACTATTTTCTGTTGCGGCTTGTTGGTAGTAATTAAGGGCATTTTGGGGTTGCTCTTGAACTTCGGCAAGATTACCTAAACTCAGTTGAGCCACCTGAATATCTCCAACCGATTGTAGTTGTTGCGCTACTGCTAAACCTTGCTCTAGAACAGTTTTGGATGCTGCCAAATCTCCAGTAACACGCAGGACGTTTCCTAGATTTAGAAGTCCAGCGAGTTTAAGTTGGGAGTCACTTTGACGAGTTAGGGATGCCTCTACCTGTTCCAACGTTGTTTTAGCACGTCGATAAAATCCTAACGCTTGTAAGGCTCTAGCTTGATTGAGTTGAGTGCCAATTTCTCCGGTAGAATCACCTAATTCTCTATAAAGCTTTTCCGCTTGTTTCCAGGTTTCTAGAGCTATGTCTGATTTTCCCTGATTGAATTGTAATTGTCCTTGATTGTTGAGACTTTGGGCAAGAATAAATTGAGATTGCGGTAATGTTTGATGGGTGAGCAAAGCCACTGCCTGATTCATCGTTGTTTCTGCTTCCTGAAATTGTCCAAGTTGCTGATAAGCCAGGGCAAGATAACTGAGGACTAATCCCTGATTGAGGATATCTCCTTGAGACTCAAAATTAGAAGCAGAAGATTTCCAGACATTAGCCGCTTCTAAATATTGTCCGGCTTGATAGAGCCTTTGTCCGTTTTGGAGTTGGGTATCGGGTTTGGTAGCAATAATCTGTGGCGAATGGAATGATAAATGCGATCGCTCATGAGTAGCCGCATGAACACCCACAGCCATCAAGAACCCAAGCCATGTACAAACAATGAATACCAGCAACAGGTTGTTAAAGATTATTTTGTATAAATATCGGCGTAATAACTTCATCGGCTGCTACTAGTAATTCATGTAATTAATTTTGAGAAATTAAACTTAGTTTGTAGTAAGCGCTTTAGCGCTTTTCTCCCAACTAATGCGATAAAGTACTATAGCGATTTGGCTGACACTCAGGTGGGTTAGGGTACTCAGAAGATATCTCCGCCGCAGGATAAGCCACGAGTCTCAAGGTTCCATCTGCATCCCTCACCCAACCCGTAGCCTCTACTAAAGGATTGGGGATTTTAGAATTAGGATTTTGAATCAACGATGGCCGATGAGTCACTTCTCCTCTCCCCCGCTCCCCCGCTCCCCCGCTCCCCGGCTCCCCCGCTCCCCAGCTCCCCCGCTCCCCCACTCCCACTTCCAGAGGTACGCCAATCAATCCAACCTGGGGTAGGATTCAACGCCTCACTGGGAGCGGGTGGCAATCCTCCTCTACCTGTAACCACAAAACTATTGTTTCTCGCCTGAGATGCACAAGTTTGAGCAATTTGATTGCTAGAATCGGTGGGAGTTTCGGGTAACTCCGCTAATCCGCGATTGGGGTCTACGCCTCGGATATCAATTTGTACCGTGCCATTAAACTCCGGCCCAAGCTCAGAAGTAGCAGTAATATCACTTTCGGGTGTGAGTCTATCCCGAAACTGAGTTCCAAAAATACCTTGAGCTGTAACCCGGATTTGACCTCCAGAACCTTGTTGAGCGTTAGCTGTAATATCAGAGTTATTCAAAGCAACTAAGGTCTGGGTATTGAGAGAAATATTACCGCCATTGCTGCTGCCGGCATTTGTAGAGATACTGCTGCCGTTACGCAAAATAATATCCTGAGCCTGGACGTTAATATTACCCCCTCCTCCAGAAGCAGTGGCCGCGGTCAAACTGCCAAGACTATCCAACACCACTGAGTTAGCATTAATGGCTAGGGTTCCGGCGTTGCCTACACCCTCATTCCTGACGTTGGCTAAACCGCTATCAAACACCCTCAATACAGGGGTATTAATCGTTACGTTTCCCGCATTGCCAGAAGGAACATCCGGCAACCCTACCGACCTTCGGATCGATTCATCTTGAATGGTGGCAGAAGATGCTACAAAACTAGGATTGATGCTTCCTGGTGGTTTGCCACTGATTTCTACAAAATCGGATGCATTGATAGTGACGTTGGCAGCATTTCCGCTGGCTAAGGTGGAACCCTCTACCCGTCCCCCATCCCGAACAGTTAAAGATTTACCCTCCAGTCTCAAATTACCAGCATTACCACTTCCCAATGTTGTGACATTCACATTACTCGGAAGCAATGTTATGGGTTGAACGCCAATGATTTCTATCCCATCGGTAGCTCGAATGTTAACAGAACCGGAATTTCCTGTACCAATGGTGGTTGAACCGATAGACGCTCCCCCATCAATCCTTAATCGGCCGGTTAACAAGGTGGTATCTCCTCCCCGTCCTGAGCCAAAGTTAAAATTGGTAATGGCGCTAACGTTAATCGGATTAGTAGGCGCAAATCCCGTGATTTCGGTGGATTCAGTCGTATTTAGGGTGATGTCGCCGCCTTGAGCAGGAATGTAAGTAAAAGCTCCAATATCCGAACCATCCGAAATGACTAAGTGTTGGGATGAAATAGCAATGTCTGCTCCTGGCCCACCGAGAGCCTCACTGAGAATACTGGTGTTAATCGTTCCATCCCCATTGGGATCGCTCAATTCTACCAATCTAGAGGCATTAATTGCGATCGCTCCTGGCGGTAAAGGTGCGAAATTTTGACTCAAAATTAGGGAAGCATCCCCCATCTTCAAGGAACCCGTCTGGATGGCAATCGAGCCACTCCCCGCACCGGAAACATCTACTAAAGCGCGTGAAGTGAGTTGAATGTCCCCGTAATTCTGGATACCGGCATACCCCAAACTCCAACCGGAAGCAGTCGGATTGATGCTAACTGAACCATCTTTAACGCTACCTAATTCGATACGTCCCGATGGTGCAGCAATAATACCACCCGATAGGTTGATATCGCCCCCAACAAGCGCTAATGTTTTGCCAGGTTGCACCCGCAGTCCGGCATTGCTATTACCCCTTTGCAGAGGAAACAAAAAGGGTGGAGGCCCACCTATGAAATCATGGCCGTTACCAGAAACGGCGATCGCACCGGGATTTGCCCCAAACTGCAAACCAACGGGTACATTAATAGTCAGCAAGGAAGATGGCGTGGGGTTTGTAGCGCTGAATTCACTTCCATCTGCAAACTGAATGCTATTAGCAGTTGAAGCTATAAACGAACCACCAATATTTAATTGAGCATTTGGCCCAAATAGAATCCCACTGGGATTAATCAAAAATAAGTTCGCTGTACCGTTAGCACTGATTAAGCCATCAATTGTAGAAATATTCCCCCCCGTGACTCGGCTGAAGATATTCTGTATGCTCGGGTCATTGTTAAAGTAAGCCGTTTGTCCAGTCAGTACCGAAAACTGCTGGAAACTGTGAAATAAATTAGTGCCTGATGGCGTACCGCCTGTAATGGTAAGAGTATTGCCATTAGGGGTAACGATAGAATTATTGGGCAACGTTCCATCTGGTACAATTTGTGCTTGCACCATCAAGGTGGAAGCCAGCCAACAAGTCGTGATGGATGTGAGGGTGAAATAGGTACGGAGTGCGATCGACCTAAAGCCGCAGCGCTGCGTTATCGTGCCAAAATATCTTGGGCAAAGGTTCATCGAGTGCTTATCGGTTAAATTTGAGGATTTGGTAGATTCACCTCAAACAACCCGAGCATTCCTGGATGGAGAATGCGTTGGCTGGACAATTCTGTTGGTAGTACTTCTTAAAAGATATCTCAGCCAAGGGATTAATTACCACTTACACAGCCCCCTCTGCATCCCTCTTTAGGCTGGTAGTAAAGGCTTTAGCCTTTGATTTTGTTGGTTTCCTTGCGTTTTCCCCGCTTATAACTATTTCATAATCTTAGCTGTGCCACGCTACTACTGGCGGGTCTAGGTTAATTTGATGCAATCAGTAGAAGTTGGGTTGATGCAGAAAACCTCACGCAAACGAGGGCTAAAGCCCTTACTACGAACTAAATGTATTACACAATTTTAGCTGTGTTACGCCACTATAATCAAAGTTTGTTGAGAATCGTGCAAGACTTCCATAAACTAAGCACACGAGCATTGTATGAAAATCTTTTCTCCTGACCCCTGATTCCTGACTGCCAGCACAATAGCGATCGCTAAAAAAATACCATATCGCCTCCGTTGATTTACGGGATTTTTTATTTTCACTGCCGAATAAGTTCCGTGTTTTTTCTCTTACGCCGATTAAGGTACAGCCTAGACACTAGAAACAGAAATCGAAATTCAACTTTTCTGTTTTTTAGAAAAAAGGTCTTATCGTGAAGCGTCTGCATCTATCTGCTCTATCAACTCTTGTTATTCTTTCTATCCCTGGAATCGCTTTAGCCGAAACATTTCTACCGAATCAATCTAATTCTAATCCGGCTTGCTATATGGAATTAGAAAACGGAAATATGGTTGATTTGTCAAGCCTTTGTGGTCGAGGAAATGTTAACTCAACGAGAGTTAATGGAGCGAACAGTAGCTCTTATACTACTGAAAGTTCTTCTGATTCCACCTATAGTGCAGAGGATTCTTCTCGCCCGATTGGTAGATTTACGGCTGTTTCTGATCGCTGTACCCATTCTTATACTGATGATTTAGCGGATGATGGCACTCTGTGTGGCTCTAGAGCCTCTAAGGTTCGCCCAGCACCCATGACGGCAAGGGAAGCCATAGAGTACAATCAACGGTCTCTCAATGGGACTTTTGAACAAAATAGGAACTCGATTAATAGAGCGTTTGGTCGCTAAATTTGATTGTGATTAGGTTGTTTGCAAACAGAAAAAAGCCTCCTGAAAGGGAGGCTTCTGTTTTAATCAATTGAGAAATTATTCAACGACTAACTCCAAAAGGGCAAACCTCGGACAGCCAACATACCTGCTAAGGCTGCAACCCCAACAGACGTAATTGCTGTACCAAATAACCACCAAGCTGCTGTTGCTACAGCTTTGCGGGTTTCTTTGACTTGCTCCTTGGCTTGATGCTTGAGTTCTTTAACCCGTTTTTGGGCTTCAGTTTGCAGACGTTCGGCGCGACTGAGGATGTTATCACGCACCCCTTCAATTTGGTCGATCATGCGGTTGGCATCGGCCTCGGAGATGTCCTGGCGAGAACTCAACAATGCCACCAATGTCTCTCGATCAAACTGACTCAAGCGATCGCGCAACGCTTCAAATCCCATCTCGGGGTCATCAAACAGTTTGCGGAAATCTCGCTTAATCCCCTCATAATTCAGTTCCGGACGTTCTAGAGAGTTGAGGTAATGGCGAATACGACCAAAAACGCTATCTATCGCGGATTGGACTTGATGCTGCACGGCTTGGGCTTGTTCCACAAATTGCTGACGCACTGAGTCAATATTATCGGCAATGCGCTCGGCTTCTTCTTGAGAAATGTCCTCCCGTTGTGCTAACAAAGCCACCAAAGTATTGCGGTCAAACTGCGAGAGGCGATCGCTCACACTCTTCCATCCTTCTTGGGGATCGTTAAACAAGGCTTGTAAATCTCGCTTAATTCCGTCTGGATTGAGTTCGTCCTTATGGGTGTTTCGCAAGTAGGCTTCAAAATCAGCACGGAAATCCTGCGCTGCATCCTGAGCACGGCTGGCTAAGCGTCGGGGGGCTTTGACGGTGCGACGGATGGCCTCTTGAACACGATCAATAGACCGATTCACTTGCTCCTCGCTCAAATCATCCCGTTGACTCAGGAGTTTGACCAAAGTTTCCCGATCCATTTGCGAGAGTCGTTCCCGTAGCGCTGCGGTTCCCTGTTGGGGGTCATCCAAAAGTTTTGCGAAATCTTGCTGGATGCCTTGGGGGTCTAATTCTTCTAAATTAGTCTGGCGCAGATAGTCGGCAATCTTATTTGTCAGTTGCTCGTATTGCTCCTTCGCCTTACCGGTCAATTGTTGCGGTGCATTCAGGATCTGATCGCGCACCTGCAAAAATCGATCAATCACCTGATTAATCTGCTCTTGGCTCAAATCATCCCGTTGATTGAGCAATTGTACCAATGTCTCTCGGTCAAAGTGCGAAAGCCGTCCCCGTAGTGCAGAAAGCCCCTGTTGCGGTTCATCCAAAAGCATTTGCAACTCTTGTTTAATGCCTTCGGGATTGAGTTCCTCTTGATTTGTGTTCCGCAAATAGGATTCTACCTTTTGCTTAAATGCTTCGACTTGAGATTGAGCTTGGTCTTGCAGATTTTGCGTCTCGGACAATACGCGATCGCGAATGCCTTCCAATTGCTCAACCCGTTGCTCCGCTTCTTCTTGACTAAAATCGTCTCGTTGAGCCAGCATTTGTACTAAGGTATCGCGATCAATTTGAGAGAAGCGATCTGCGCTTCGCAGCAGCGCTTCGCTATCGCGTAAGGCTTCAACCCCTGTATCCGGGTCTTCTAATAATGCTTTGAAGTCGCGTTCAATACCTTCGGGATTCAATTCATCCTTACCCGTGGAGTGCAGATAATTTTGCACCCGACTGCGGAAGTTTTGGGATTGCTCCTGGGATTGGGACTCACGAACGGTATGATATACTTCCGTCCGCAGTTCTTCGAGCTGATCGGCGATTTCTGCCACCCGTTCTGAATCTATATCGTCCCGTTGATTGAGCAGTTGCACAAAATCATCTCGATTAAGTTGCTCTAATTGCTGGCGTACCAGTCCCGGTGCGGCTTCGGCGTCGTAGATTACAGATTTAAATTCCTGCTTGACACTTTCGCGATTGAGATGCCAGGGTTTGGATGAAAGCAGGTAATGTTCGACATCCGCCCGAATGGTGTTGAAGGGTTGCCCCGATCCGCGATCGCCAGACTCACCCGACAAGTTTTTAGCCTGTTTCGTGGCTTGGTCTTTGAACTGCTGCAACTGGTGGGAAATATTCTCTACATCGACATCCGACAGGTCTGTTCTGGCTAAAACAGCACCCACGAGTGTATTGACACCCAATTGTAGAGCTTGTTCGCCAAAGCCATTACCATTGTCGCGATCTGATTGACCTGCCCCCACTCCCACCAGTTGACCGAGTTGTTCACTGAGTTGGTCAGATTTTAACTCTTCTGGACTGGCAGACTTGAGGAAATTAAGCAATTTAGTTTGCGGATTGGTCGGTCGTTCTTGTCCTACAACTTGTTGCCATGCGCCTTCAAGTTGTTCGGCAATCTGATTGACATCTTGTTTGGATAAGTCGGTACGTTTACTAATTAAATCAACAAAGGTCTGACGGTTAACATTTTGCAGCAGGTTACTATCTGCAACCGTTCGCAAATCCGACCCTCTGAGCAATTTTTCAAAATCATTGCGTATCTGTTTGAGCTCAAGTTGGGGCAGTTGCAAATCGGTAATGTAGTCTTGTACAGAGTCCCGAATACGAGAGGGGTCAACACTGGCACTGAGTTCTCGACGCACCGCTGCCACGGATTCTTCAACGGTGTTGACAATCTGAGCATTAGCCGCCCTTCCACCTAAGGCTGTGGCAGCAACGGCCATCACTCCTTGTACACTCGAACCGGCTGTATTAGCCAGGGAACCCACAATCGAACCCATTGCAGTTGTACTAACCCACAGGAGTGCTAAGAAGTAGGCTGACCAAATCACAACCCCAGTAATGGCACCTAGGGTCAAGCTATTAATTAGAGTCAGTTTGACTGCCAAAAAACAGGCGATGAATAAGGCAATATTAACGGTGACTAATGCCCAAGCCCCAACCTTGGATTCAATGACACGAAACTTACTACCCCAACTCTCACCGGACTCAGCTTCTAGGGGGTTTTCTGCGGCTGAAATATCGGCAGCGATCGTTAAATTAGTTAACACAAATTGGAAGGCAAAGGCCATCAGTACCCCTGCAATCAACGCCATAAAAAATTGAGGCCCCGAAAAGACAATTGCAGTCGATACGGGAGTAACAGGACGTTGAGTGATAGGGGGAGCAGAGGTTACTTTGGCCAGCCAGGATTGTGTGCTGAACAATCCCAGCATCATATCTACACTTTGAAACATAGTTTTCCTCTGAAAGCTCTAAAGCTGCGTGTATTAAAGAGGGCGTTATTATTACAAATTTTTGTCTATTTCTGTAACGCCATACACAGTTATTTCTAATCTTATGGTTGTTCTTACAGACGGTAGCGAACTCCCTCTAAGGAGTGAAATCTGTATAATTTTGATTTGTAATTTGTAATATAGTTGTTGGCTTCTAGTTATGTCCTGATTAAGCGGATATGCCTCTAAATTCTATACAAGTCAGGGACTTGATCGGATTGAATGGTAGAGTTTTAATTCTCTGAATAAGCAGGATAAGTTAAATCATATTGAGCAAAGACTTGTTTAGTCCGCTTAATTAAATCAGTTTTGTAGGCTGATTCCTCTCGGGCATCGATGGGGTAGGATTTGAGTTGATAGTGAGTGCCCCAAGGTTTTTCTTCCAACAAAACGGTAATGGGGAGCTTAAGTTGGGTGTATTTACTGGTATAAGCGGCTTGATACAAAATCTGAGTGACGAGTTGAGTATCGACTTCATGCGCTAGGTAAAAATCTGTAACAGCTTGAGCTTCTAATTTGCCATTATTACGATTGGTAATTGCCTCTTGCCAAAGCTGATTGTGAGGGATTGTGACTAAACTATTATCTGGAGATTGTATACGAATTCCCCGTAATCCATAGGTAATTACTTCCCCTTGATATTGATTAATTTGAACGCGATCACCAACTCGATAAGGAGCTTCAAATATAGCAACAATACCCGCAATCACAGAACTGGCATAATCTTTAAAGGCAAATCCTAGGGTGACAGCAACTGTCCCAGTCACTGCTAATAAATTTTGTTGAGATAGGTTGAAAAATAAATTCATGACCGTAACGGTGGCCACAATTAATATTAAAGCGCGAGAAATCGGTAATGCTTGTTTAATTCTTAACCGATAAAGGGGAGGAACTTTTTCAGAGAGCCAATTAATCATCATATCCGTGGCTCTAATTCCCCAATACGCCATCAAGATAATGAAGGTTGCTTTGGTAATCTTCCAAGTTGTAATTTCAGTGATGAGGGCTTTAGCTTCTTCACCTCCCACCTGAGCTAAATTGATGGCAGATAATGTTTTTACTATGCAATTCATAAAAACCTAATCAATAGTATTGATTTTTTTAAGTTACTACTTCTGTGAGAAAATTATTTTGCTCTAATTCTACTTTTAGTTTGGGATAGTGCAACGGATTAACGGTAAACTCTTGCTGTTGCTTGAGAATTAACCCCAACTGTTGCAGTCGCTGCACATGAGGTTGTACCATACTTTCTACATCCCCTAAACTTAAAGCAAGTGCAGATAAACTCATCCTTTCGTGTAAGAGTAAGGAATAAAGTAAGTAGCGATCGCTGGAGGTGAGTGAGGGGAGGTCGGGTAGATTAGGAGCAGTTTGTAGTAAGTTTTTCCCTTCGTCTTTATCTGATTGATAACGCAATGATCGCAACCACAATTTATTGGCAATGCGACTCACACCTAAGGAGGTGTCGGATAATTTTTGAAAGTAGAGTTGCTCTAATTCTACGGCTTGTTCTTCTAAAAATTCTTTACCTGCTTGCAGAGGAGAGGGAATAAATCGTGTTTTTGCTAATGGAATGGGGGCGGAATCTAACCATTCTTCCAGTTGTGAAGAGGTCAAAGCTGGCAATAAAAAGGTTTGCTCTAAAAATACATTAAGCTGACACACATAACCTAAATATGACCATGCCCAATGATTACAGCCAATCAGCCAAAATCGCGTTTTGTTTGCTAGGACTTCATCCCGTAAATACTCAATTGCACCCAATCCTCCAATACAACGCAAGAAACATTCTGCAAGCTTAGGAATTACTATCAATTCCTGATGATTGAAAGAGTTTGATGTTTCTTGATTGATAAAGTCAGTAAGTTTTTTAGCCAGGTTGGTACAGTCAGAAGGGCGCTGTATGCTTAGAGGTGTGATGGGTAAGGAAATTTGATTTTTTAACTCTTCTAAGGCATCTTTTAAGATGAGTTCTATTGTTTCTACTGGACTACCCAAAATAACCAGGTGATTGGGGGATTCGGTTGGGTTTTCTTGCCAACGGGCGATCGCATTTTTGAGCGATTCTTGCACTGCATTTTGATAAACCAATGGACTAGGCAACTGTTGAATAGCCATTTTGATTTGACTGGCCATTTCAGGAGGCAGTTGATTCAGAGAGGCTTCAGGTTCAGTCGTATCTGGATTAGGGAAAAGCCAGGTTTTAAAATTTTTAAACCAAACAGTCACAAAATTTTCTCTTAAATGAAGCGAAAGGATACTAATGATTGAGCGATCACACCTCTGGACAGAAATGCGATCGCGTTTTATTCACTATAGCTTAACTCATTTCTTCTTTCAAAAATGATTATTGAGTGTTATTTATTGTTTGTATTTTCAACCAACAACCAACAACAAATAACGCTCAACTTCAATCAGTCCACGAATCATCCGTTTAACTGCTTCATTGCGTTCATCAAAAAGTTCTGACAGGTCTGAATAATCTCGATCCACCCCTAGGCAGTATTTCACTTGCTACCTTAAAACAGGTTTTAAATTCAAACCAGGCTCTTAGGCTAGAGTTCACGGCTGCATAGTCTCTGTCTAAAGAAAGATTTTTAAGGATACTGGATAGAATTAGTAGCTTGGATTGAACCCTTGAGATAAAGATTCAATCATCACCTAAATTCAACATCTCTTCAACATGATAGATGTAAAACCATTAACATCTTTAGTAAGACATCAATAACGAGTATCGAGTTTAGCTTGTGAGTTTTAAGAAAGTTTGGACACTACTCAAAGCAACATTTGCGGAGTGGGAATTCAAGCAAGTGTCGATGTTAGCCTCTTCTTTGGCTTATTACACGGTATTTTCCCTCGCACCCTTGTTAGCTATTGTTATCACCATCGTTGGTGCAATTTTTGGGGAAGCCGCCGTCAAGCGTGAACTTGTTTTATATACTCAAAATTTTATTGGTTCTGCAGCAGCCCAAGTACTCGAAACAGCGATTGCCAATATGCGGCAACCTAGTATTAGTCAGGGTTTACTCGGACTGTTACTGAATGTTGCTCTCCTTATTTATGGATCTTCTAAAGTATTTGTTCATATTCAACGTTCGCTCAACCAAATTTGGGAGGTAAAAGCACAGCCCCAGCAAAATTTATTGTATTTTATTAGTAAGCGAATTTTGTCCTTTGCAATGATACTCGTCCTTGCGTTTTTACTGCTCGTTTCATTCGCTATTGACACGCTACTAGCCTCTACAATTAATTTTTTGAGCGGTACAATACCAGGACTGAGCTACTTATGGCAGATTTTGAAATTTTTGGTTTCTTTTGGGACAATTACGCTACTATTTGGCTTGATTTATAAAATTCTGCCAGATGCTAAATTTGCTTGGAAAGACGCTTTTGTGGGAGCAGCATTGACGGCCTTATTATTTGTGTTCGGCCAATCATTGTTTGCATTATTTTTAAGTAAAACTGATTTAGGTTCAGCCTACGGTGTTGCAGGTTCATTTGTCATTATCATTACTTGGGCATATTACTCTGCCCATATTCTCTTATTGGGTGCCGAGTTTACCCAAGTTTATGCTCGCAAACGAGGCTCTCCTATTGTCCCTGAAGAACATGCTGTACGACTTCCTGAAAGTAAAGATGCGCCAACTGATTCACCGTCCCATAAAAGCACATCAAATCGCAAAATAAATTCTCGAAATCAACGCAAAAAAGCTGATAACTTCCTTAGTCACTTACGGCAGCAGGGCATTCAACTATTTCATCGCTTAATCCGCAAGTTCCAAAAACGACGTTAACAGAATAGGAGTCTCCGAGTCAGGAGTCAGAAGAAAATTATTATTCCTTCTGCCCTCTGCCCTCTGCCCTCTGCCTTGTCTGCTCGATAATACAATTTAGATGCCGATTAGCTTGTCTGTCCTAACTTCTATTATGGCGACAGCTCTAATTCAAGAACTCTTTCCTTGAGCAGATGAGTAAAATTCACATCCTTCAGTAGGTTGAAGTCAGTGTTAAGACATATTTCTAAGCTTGAGGCCAGATATTCATTCAATCTTTATTTATCAGCAAATGCTCATTAAAGTGAACTAATTTTAATAAAATTGTCATGTCTCCCCCATCTCATTCATCTATAGACGATTCTGGGCGATCGCCAGCCGAAACACCAGATAATCGCCGTTCTTACAGCGCAGTACAAGAAAAAAACGACACCGAGATTCCTGAAGAAGCGGTACAAAAACCCGATCGCGAAGCAGATCGAGAAGAAACACCCTCTAAACGCTCCAACTGGAAAAAATACTGGTGGCTGATTCCCGTGTTGGGAGTCGTGCTGGCCATTGGTGGTGTAGCTGTGATGCGTTGGCGAGAGAATGCCTCTGAAGAAGCCACTACCAGTCAAATTGCGCCGCTTTCTGTGCGGACAACCACTGCCCGTGTCCAACCCCTACGAGAGTGGGTTTCTAGTTTGGGAACCGTCCGCGCCCAAGAGTTCCAGCATTTAACCTTTGAGGTGGAGGGGGACGTAACTTATCTGGCTAATCGTAATGGGCGACGGTTGCGAGAAGGCGATCGCGTACAACAAGGACAACTCCTCGCCCGTGTCGATGATCGTGAACTCGTAGCTGATGTCAAACAAGCGCAAGCAGCCATTGCCGAAGCCAGACAACAACGCGCTGCTGTTGCTGCCGATATCGCACAAGCACAAGCCCAAGTGTCCCGCGCCCGTTCTCAAGTGCAAGAGGCACAAGCAGGAGTTGCCAAAGCCCAAACCAGCCGCAATCTTGCTCAAACTGAACTGCAACGCTACCGACAACTTTTTAACCAAGGAGCGGTAGCTGCCAGCGAGTATGATGTTCGCGTCAGTGATGTAGAAGATGCCCAAGCCGACTTGCAAGCCGCTCAAGCGCAGGTAACAACCGCTCAAAATCAAGTGAATGCCGCTCAAGCGCAGGTAAGAGCCGCTCAAGAACAGCGTGATGCTGCCCAAGCCAGAGTAGAAACCGCTCAAGCTCAGCTTGCTCAGGCCAAAGTGGCGTTAGAAGGCGCGAGCATTTATGCCCCGTTTGACGGCATCATTGCCTATCTCAACATCACAGAAGGGGAATATTTTAGCCCTCAACTCGTGACGACACAACTGGCCGGAGATTATCAAGGCATCCTGGAACGAGTGCCGATGGTGATTATCGACCCCAGTCAATATGAAGTGATTGTCGATCTAGCTGCACCCAATGGGGAAGGTGTTCGTCCCGGCCAAACCGCCTTTGTTGCCTCCAAAACGGATGTCAAAGAAGCGTCAGTTAATACAACTTATCAAGACCGACTCGAACAAAGCGCCCGTGCTAGAGGTGAAGTTTTTGCCGTGAATCCCGCCATTAGTCCCGGAGGACGAGCAATTGAAGCCAGAATCCGCTTGAATCCCAACACAACCACCAACGTGCAGCACGGGGAACGGGTGAATGCTTGGATTGCGGTGGAAGAAGAGGAAAATGCTCTGGTTGTTCCCCTCAATACAGTGGTTCAGCGCAATCGCCAACCCTATGTATTTGTTGTTAATCAAGATCAGCAAGTCGTCGAACAGCGACCCGTTGAACTCGGCATCAAAGGCATTACCCATCAAGAAATTCTCAGTGGCGTTAAGCCCAATGAATTAGTCGTCACCGAGGGGCAAAACCGCCTAGTAGAAGGAGCACCCGTTCAAGTTGTTGAGAGGAGGTAAGCTTGTGAGTCCCTTAGAAACATCATCCCCCGAACAAGATACCCGTACTCCCAATAACGGACAATCTCCAACACCCCAGCCAAACGAGCAAAAAATTTCCTGGCTGGCTCGCTTTTTTGTTCTACGCCCTGTCTTTAGTATTCTGCTCAGCTTACTGTTAGTCGTTGGTGGAATTCTCGGCTATTTTTCCCTCGTTAAACAGTCGAATCCTGATATTGATATTGCCGTCGCTACCGTCACCACAACTTGGGGAGGTGCTGACCCCCAAACCATTGAGCAGCAAGTCACCAACGAACTTGAGCAGGAAATTAGCTCGGTTGAAAATGTTCAAGAAATTCAAAGTGCTTCGTTTTCCGGATTCTCTTTGATTAACGTGCAGTTTACCTCCCAAGCGGATGTAGACCAATCCATCCAACGACTGCGTGATGCCGTTTCCCGTGCAGAACCGGAATTACCGGAAGAGGCCGACCAACCCGTAGTTGAACAGGTTTCTGTAGATGAAGCCCCGATTCTCACTATTGCCCTATTCGGTCAACTGGATTCAACCGTTATCAGTCGTGCGGCTCAACGTTTAGAAGACCGCTTGGAGCAAGTTGCGGGAGTAAGTGAGGTTGATTTGGGTGGGGCAAGGGAAGAAGTGATACAGGTTCAGATGAATCCCCAGCGCTTGGCCGCGTTAGCAATTTCACCCACCACGGTTGCCGATCAAATTAGAACCGCTAATCAAGATGTCCCGTTAGATGAGATCGAAAGCGATTTAATTGGCACACAAGTTCGCTTCTACGGACGATTTCGCACCTTAGAAGACTTGCGGGAATTGCCCATCACTCGTTTGAATGACCGAGTGGTGCGTTTAGAAGAAATTGCCTCCGTCCGGCGGGAATTAGAAGAGGAAGAAACTCGCGCTTTTATTAGTTGGCAGGGGGAAGATTTTGAACCCGTCGTGACGGTGGCGGTGAAAAAAGTGCCGGGACAGGATTCAATTGAGGTAATTAATAACGTCATTGCCGAAATTGATCGCGCCCAGCAAAACCCCAATGATTGGCCGTATGGGATGGAGTATCGCGTCATTGCTGACGAGTCGGAAACGATTTGGGAACAACTGGGGAATTTATTCACCAATGCGTTGCAGGCAATGGCGGCGGTTTTTGTAATTTTATTTATTGCCTTATCTTGGCGTGAGGCTTTGATTGCGGGGCTTTCTATTCCTTTAACCTTTTTAGGGGCGCTGGCAATCCTGTGGCTGATGGGTCAAACGCTGAACAACATGGTACTGATTGGTATGGTGTTGTCGCTGGGGATTTTGGTGGATGTATTCATCTTGATGATGGAGGGGATGCACCAGTTCATTTTTATTGAAGGTTTGAGCTTTAATCAAGCTGCATTAAAAACGATTAAAACCTATGCACCGCCTGCGTTTGCTGGTCAGTTAACCACCATTTTGGCACTAACTCCCTTGATGGCGATTAGTGGCACGATGGGTAAGTTTGTCCGCCTGCTGCCGATTACAGCAATTATTTGTTTGCTGTTGAGTTTTGCGATCGCAATTCTAGTCGATGTCCCCATTTCTCGCTATCTCCTGGCAGGGGTTAAAGGTACTCAGAAAAAGTCCCGAATTGACCGACTCAGTGAAGCGGCATCGGAACGTTTTGCTCGCTGGAGTCTCAATCACACTGTCCGCAATAAAACCACTGCCCGTGCTTGGACGTTGGGAACCATTGCTTTATTCGCCTGTGCCGTACTCGGTTTTACACAAATTCCCGTCGAATTTTTTCCCCAATCCGATGCTCGCAATTTTAGTGTCAATGTGGAATTACCTCCTACTACTACACTCAATGTATCCGAGAATGTTGCCGACGATTTAGGGTCAATTTTGCGGGAGAAAGATTACTTAAAAAGTGTAGTTAAATATGTCGGTCAGCGTAGTAATTTGGTCTATTCAGGTGAGTTACAACCTACAGAAGGTAGCTATTTAGTCGGGTTTTCGGGTGTATTTATTCCCGAAGACGAACGGGATAAATACTCCTTTGAATATCTCGACAATCTGCGAGAGCAATTAAACCAAGCGGTGAGCCAATATCCGGGGGCAACTCTAACCTTAAATTCTCAAGAAGCTGGGGGTAGTGAAGACCCCATTCAAATTGAAATTAGGGGCAGCGATTTAGGTAAACTCCGGCAAATTTCTCGCCAAGTGCAGGTAGCCTTGCGGCAGATTCCTGGTACAACCGATGTGAGGGATAATTTGGGGGATTTGTTACCCGATTTGAGATTAATTCCCAAGCGGGAGGAGTTGAGTTTTTATGGGATTAGTGAGCAAGAAATAGCCGCTCAAGCCCGCTACTATGCAACAACAAACGATGTCGGTGATTTTCCTATTGGTGGGAATGAAGAAGACTTAGAAATTAACCTGAGTACGGCTTGGCCGTCCCGTCAGGGTGAGGTGGGGGGACCCACTCAACGGGATGAACTCTTGTCTGTGCGGTTTTTTGGGTCAAATTCCGACCAAAAAGTTGTTTCGGCCACGTCTGTGGTGAATGTGGTTGAGGAGGAAGCCCCTCTATCAATTACCCACCGCGATGGACAGCGTACTGTCACGGTATTGGCTAAGAATGAAAATCGCACTGTGGGTCAGATTTTGGCAGATTTAGAACCTAAGTTGCAACAGATGCAATCATCTTGGCCTCAAGGTTATCGTTACAGTTTTGGCGGCGAAACTGAAGACCAAGCCGAAACATTTGGTTCATCCGGTCAAGCACTAGCATTGGCTATTTTCATGGTATTTGCCGTGTTGGTTCTGCAATTTGGTTCGTTCCGACAACCATTTATTATTCTCCTGGCGATTCCCTTCGCGTTAATTGGCACGATGGGAGGGTTTTATCTGGCATGGATTCCCTTTTCTTTCACTGCCTTTATTGGAGTGATTGCCTTAGTTGGGGTGGTGGTGAATGATGCGATTGTGATGGTTGATACGATGAATAGTTATCAACAAGAAGGGATGAAGATTCGATTAGCGGCAGCTAATGGTGTGGCTGACCGTTTGCGACCGGTTTTGACCACGAGTATTACCACTATTATTGGTTTAATTCCTCTGGCTCTAAGTGACCCAACGTGGATGCCGTTGTGTAGTGCAATTATTTTTGGCTTGTTGGCCGCTACACTAATTGCTTTGGTGGTGGTGCCTTGTTTATATTTACAACTCACTCCCAAAACTCAGGAGAATTGAGTTCTGTGAAAGGCAATGAGCGAAAGTTAGGCGTTTCACGTCTGTCATCACTATAAAGCCACCACTGATGCCATCAGCTTAACATTTCTTAATGTTCAAATTCGTGACAGGCAGCCCTCAGAGAAACAAGTCAAAAAAGTTAACGCCCTTTCGTAGCATGATTTCACCTCCTAGTTTTTAAAGTTTAGATTAAGACGTATTTCCCAAATATGATGGGACTAAATGTCTCCAGCCTCAATAGGGTAATTTTGGCATTTTTGAGCTTGTTGAGGAGCTGTAAATCCCTCTCTATAAGGAAAAGCGTTGATGATTCCCACATACCTGAAACCCTTGTACATCGTAGATTTATTTATATTTCAACTCAGGCGCTCAATATTTTGCGATCAAATAAAATCCACGAAAGTTTAAAGTTTCTATAAATATACGTAAGTGTGCTGGTATTTAGTATGGAGTTGTGTGATTATTCTCCAAGAAAGTTATTTTGAGGAAAGTAAATGCTGCTGCCTCAGATAAGGTTGCAAACCAACTAAGCCATTGAAGATTTACATCCCGTAGCACAGTTTACAGGTTCAGGTTTGAGGTTCTAGGTTAATGCCTAGTTAATACTACTACTATTGCTGAGAAGCACTTAAGTTCATACTTATTGCGTCAGTTCTGAACTGACAAGACATCTCCAAAAAGAGTATCAGACTCTTTGTATACCTAAACTGAAATCGAGTTCTGGAGAGGTCTAAAGGCAATGCACACAATAAAAATTTTGTAACTCGCAATTTCTAGTTAGGGATATTTGCATCATGATTTTAGTGACCGTGGGTACAGAACAGTATCCATTCAATGCCTTAATGGATTGGGTGAACGTATTAATCCGTTATGGATTGATAGACCAAAATGAGGAAGTAGTGGTTCAATATGGCTCCTCATCTCATCTTCCCGATCAAGTCAAGATTGTTAAGCGATTACCAGAGTCAGAGTTTAAAGCCTTACTAGAGCAGGCAAGACTGGTGATATCTCACTGTGGTGAGGGTTCAGTCATGATGCTCGAATCGCTGGGTAAACCCTACATATTAGTACCCCGCACTCAGAAATTTGGTGAGCATGTGGATAACCATCAGCTAGAGATGGCCGATGCTCTAGAAAAACAAGGTATTGCGATCGCTAGATCCCCCGGAGATTTGGTAAGATTCCTGGCAGCACCCAAACCATCGGGATTGTTGAACCATGATGAGGAGGAACTTTGTAATGACTTGAGTTCCTGCTATGACAGCAACAAGTATAAAAAAGTGATGCTGGTTTGCTCCTCAGGGGGACACTTCCGGTATGCACAAAGCCTCATGCCTTTTCTGAATCAATTTCAGGATACTTCATGGGTGACTTTCAAAAACTCTAATACAGTATCAAAACTAGGTGACAAAAAATCGGTATATTGGGCGCATAGTCCTACGAACCGAAATCTGCCAAATCTGCTACGCAATCTGCTGTTATCCTTCAAAGTTTTAAGTCGCGAACAACCCGATCTTGTTGTTTCTACCGGAGCCGGAATAGCGGTTCCCTTCTTATGGATAGCTCATGTTTTCTTTAGAAAGCAAACCCTTTTTATCGAGTCCAAAACTCGATTGAAACATCTGAGCTTATCAGCCAAACTTTTGCATTATGCTGCCGGGCTTGATCGGCTCATTGTCAGGAGTAAAGACATCCAAAAACAGTATCCGAAATCCCAATATTTTGGCAATCAAGCAACAGCGCTACCTACATCTCAAGGTGATACTGAAGCATCTAGTCCCATGACATTGAATGAAACAGTAATCCTGAAAACACCCTCACATTTTGGAGTTCTAGAGGCTCCCGAATTCAAGAATGAGTTTCAATCGGTGTGCGAGTTGGAACCGAAAAAAATTGTGATTGACATGAGTTCAACTCGATTTATGACGAGTACAGGCTTAGGTGCCTTAGTAAGTAGTTTAAAGGTATGTAAGCTTAAGGGTATTGAACTCGTTCTCTGGAGTGTCAATACAGAGGTAATGTCTGTTTTATCAATGGCAAGTTTAGATGAAGTTTTTCAGATAGAGAACGAAACTTCAGCCGTTCGCACTCCAAACGAGAACTCACCCCAACAGCAGCCGATTGAGTCTTATCCCCAACAAACCCTAGCTCAACGGGCTATTGATATGGCTGTAGCCGCACTTGGTTTGGGTATAATGACAGCTCTATTCATTCCCATTAGTATTGGTATCAAATTAGATAGCCCAGGTCCCATCTTTTCTCAGGAAATTCGTTATGGCAAGATGGGTAAGCGCTTCCGAATGTGGAAATTTCGTTCAACAGTGACACAAGCAGATGGCAAAGATGGGCAGACGCCAGCCATTACTAAGTTCGGGAATGTTTTGCGTAAAACGAAACTAGACCAACTTCCTTTGTTATTTAATGTGTTAATGGGAGATATGAGTTTAGTTGGCCCTGCTGCCTCTACAGTTGAGGAAGTTGACTATAATTCTACAATCGAATGGAAAGCGCTTGAGGTTAAGCCAGGTATCATCCATGACTATAAAGCCTGGAGAGTGAACTTTTCTAGCGGTCTTGCGGTGACGGGTGACAATAACCCGTCGAATTCTGGTAATGATAAATCTGGTTTAGCTACCAGCGTAGGTCAAGATTAAAGACTCTTGCCAGTTCTTGGAACCTAATGCTGGGGATTATGACAAAAAACCAGGGCTTACAAATTTGATTTAGAGATAGCCTCTGTCAGCAATTCATCCAGCGCTTTGATCAGGGTTGCATTCTGCTCAGGTGTCCCGATGGTAATCCGTAATTTGTCTGTGAGCCTGGGCTGATTAAAATATCGTACTAATATCCCCCCTTCCTTGAGCTTTTTATAAAGAAATTCCGCATTCCCAGAAGGCGATTGGGCTAATACAAAATTAGCTTGTGACGGCAAGACGTAAAATCCCAATTGCTGCAGAGACTCTGCCATCTGAGTCCGCGAATCCTTAATCTTTTGGGCGCTAGTATTTTTATGCGCTTGATCAGCGATCGCTGCCGCCCCAACGGCGCAAGATACAGCATCTACGTTATAGCTATCTTTGACCTTTATCAATCCTTGCAGTAATGCCGGGTTAGCCACACCAAATCCTAATCTCAATCCAGCCAACGAGTACCCTTTCGAGAGCGTTCTCAACACAATTACGTTGTCGTACTTCTTCACTAATTCCAAGGCATCGGACTCAGCAAAATCTACATAAGCTTCATCAATTACTAATACACCCGACAACTGCGCCGCCAGCTTTTCCCATTGTTCCACGGGTGCCACTGTACCCGATGGACTATTAGGAGAAGCAACAAATGTTACTGCCCCTTGAGCCTCAACCAGTAACTCAACAGGTAAAGAGTAATCATCTGGATAGGGAACCTCTACAAATTCCGCTCCTTGGATTTGTGTTAGCGTCCGATAAAGAACATAAGTCGGCATCGGATAGACAACCCGTCGCCCCGGATCGGAACAAGCACGAATCACCATTGTCAAGAGATCATCGCTACCATTACCTACTAAAATCCAATCCGCAGGCACCCCTAAAACTTGACTAGCCGCTTCACGAAATGCCCCCGCCATCGGATCGGGATAACGACGCAAAAGCTCTCCTTCAAAATTCTGTAGAACTTTCAACGCTTGAGGTGAAGGAGGATAGGGATTCTCATTAGTATTCAACTTAATTACCTTAGTACCTGGGGGCGGCTGCTCACCAGGCACATAACCGGACATAGCGTTGATATTGGGGCGGAAGAAAGTCATAGAAACAAACTAACTGAGCGGTAGTGACACACAAGTTGGCGGTTCTTACCTTATCCGATCTACTGTATGGATGCCAACAGTACTTCAGAGTCTGACCCTCATTACCACTCTACCCCTACTTATTTTGTTAAGATTAATGAAGAATATTTAACTCTTTCAAGGAATGTAATGCCAACTGCTCTAATTACTGGTGCTTCCTCAGGAATTGGTGCTGCGTTTGCTCAAGCCCTGGCTAATCGTCAAACCGATTTAGTACTAGTTGCTCGTTCTCAAGACAAACTCAATGCACTTGCCCAACAGCTACAAACACAGTACTCGATTCAGGCCGAAGTGTTGGTGAAAGACTTGGCAGAACCCGGAGCGAGTACCAGCATTTTTGAAGCTGTCACTCAAAAAAATATTGCTATAGATTTACTGATTAATAACGCTGGTTTTGGAGACTACGGTGCTTTTAGTGAAAGTTCGCTGACTAAGCAACTGGAGATGATTCAAGTCAATATCTCAGCCTTAGTGGAACTGACCTATCAATTTTTACCCCAAATGCAGAAGCGAGGCTCTGCTAGCATTGTTAATCTCTCTTCGATCGCAGGTTTTCAGCCTATCC
Source organism: uncultured Microcoleus sp. (assembly GCA_964588805.1). Taxonomy (GTDB): domain Bacteria; phylum Cyanobacteriota; class Cyanobacteriia; order Cyanobacteriales; family Coleofasciculaceae; genus CAZPRJ01. Next base: position 89,627 of record CAZPRJ010000014.1, read on the forward strand.
CGTATATGTCTGTTTATGCTGCGACGAAGGCATTTGTATTGAGCTTTAGTGAAGCACTCTGGGCTGAAAATCAAGAAAAAGGAGTGAACGTGCTGGCCGTCTGCCCAGGCCCTACCCAAACAGACTTTTTTGATAGAGCAGGTTTTGCTCGATTTAAGAGTGGTAGTGCAGACAATCAGCGCTCTACCTCTCCGGAAGCTGTGGTACAGCAAGCTCTTGACGCTTTAGAAAAAGGAACTTCTAATGTTGTTACGGGTGGGTTGGGAAATCAGGTGATTGTCAATCTCTCCAGATTTTTTCCCAGAGATGGACTAGTCAAGGTTGTAGGGCAGCAGTTTCGTCCTCAAAGCTGAATAGTCATACCCCATTCATTAATACCAGTTTCATTTAATGACGCTACAGCTCAGATCCCCCCTAGCCCCCTTAAAAAGGGGGGAACAAGAAAACTATTTGTTGCAGGGTGTTATGAAATTGGTATTACCATTGGTTGAGATTACCCTAAAACTAAAATGGGGACAATTCATGAATTGCCCCTATATTGTTGTATTCAGTTCTGTTTTGGACTTTGGCAAAGAAACTTTAAAGCCCTAATTTTTCCAAAACAGGTTTGGTCGAGACAATGTGATTGTTGATTCCTAGCGCTTGAGGACTCACTCCCAGAGCTAAGGCTACTAACTGGGATAAGTGCAGCACCGGCAACCCTAGTTTTTTGCCAATAAACTGTTCAACTTCCGGTTGACGAGAATCGAGGTTCAGGTGGCATAAGGGGCAAGGAGTCACCATGCAATCAGCACCATTTTCAATGGCATCTTGAATGTGAGTCGATGCCATCTTAAAGGCTTTGTCGGTAGCATAGCTCGATAGAGGCCAACCACAGCATTGAATCCGGCCTCGGTAGTAAACAGGTTCTGCCCCGACTGCCTCAAACACTTGTTCCATCGACTTAGGATTGAAGGGATCGTCATAGGGAATAGTGCTTTGTCCCCTTAATAAATAGCAACCATAGAAGGCGGCACATTTTAATCCACTCAGTTTACGAGTCACCCGTTCTCTGAGAGCATCTAGTCCGTAATCGGTGACTAATGCCCATAACAAATGCTTGACTTCGGTACTGCCTTTGTAAGGAGAACAGCCCTCTTTTTTGAGAAATCCATTTACTTTCTCAAGATAAGTAGGGTCTGTATGCTGCAATTCTTTTAACCGCTCATCCACATGCCCAATTACGCCTTGGCAGGTGCTGCAATGGGTTAAAAGGGGCAAATTCAGCTCCTCAGCTAGGGCAATATTGCGAGCATTAACCGTGTCTTCCAGTAGCTGGGAATCCTCTTTAAAGGTTCCAGAACCACAACAGGAAGCTTTTTTCATTTCGATGAGTTCAATACCTAATGCTTTAGTTAACTCAGCAGTAGATAGGTATAGTTCCCGACAGGCTCCTAGAGCGACACAGCCAGGAAAGTAAGCGTATTTTAGAGTGCTAGATGCCATAGCAATTTTTTGTTGTGTTCTGCTCTCTCAATCTGAGGTACTTTGTCTATCTTCAGGGATACTGGCCGATAACCCCCCAATAATTCCTGATTTTCTTAAAACTCTAGATGTTGGTGACAGCTAAAACGTTATTGTACTGGATACAGTCCCCAATTCCTTATAACTCAGATTGGGTGAAAAAGTGTTATCTATGTAACGATTCAAAACAATGTTAGGTAAATTAATTTTTAATACTTTTATTAGAAATATTTTTTCATCACAACAATGCTATTATTAATATTGGAATAACTTTAAACTAATATTGCTCGTTCTATTGATTGAGCCTCATTCGGACTGATTTAACTATTGAGCTGACTTCCTCAAAAACAATATCAGCAGAGCGCTTTAACACTGGGCTTAACTCCAGACCTAAAGCCAAATTCTCCGCTTCAATTAGGTAAACGATTACATCTTCAGGAAAGTCTTCCTTAAAAATTTTACGCCCTGCGGCTAAGGCGTTATCCCAGCGAAAATCGTGCAAATTATAACTCGGCAGGACTTACGCAAGAACTCCACATATAGTGAGGGCGCAGGTCGGTGCGCCCCTACCAATGGTGTTTCAACGGTTAATTTGCGTAAGTCCTGCTCGGTTCTGGTAATGCTTCTAGCTCGGCACCTGGGACTTTAAAGACTGCACCAGGTTCTGAACCCGTTTTACATATGCAGCCGGCGGATGTGGTGTTCGGGCAATTGAATATGCGATCGCGCCATGAAAATTGCGGTGGAAGTCCAATTGCTTCAAGTATGCGTTGGCCTCATGCGATCGCGTTTTGGGGAGAATATTCGATGCCGATGCGGGATAGTCTGTGTTGGCCGTATGGGATTCAGGTTTGTGGGAGTACGGTGGTAGTTGCGGATTCGGGGAATAATCGGATTTTGTTGTGGCAGTTGCAAGATTAATTTTTTTAACGCAGAGGAAGCAGAGGTTTTTGTTCCAGGGGCGCAGAGGTTTTGGGAGAGGGATGATGGAGGTGTTGGGTGATTGGTTTCTCTTGGGGGAATATGGAACAAAATCTCTCTCTTCGGGTTGCTGAGGAAATTCGAGTACGGGGTATTGTCCAAGGTGTGGGGTTTCGCCCTACGGTGTATCGCCTTGCTAAGGTTTGCGGACTGAAGGGGGAGGTTTGCAATGATGGGGACGGGGTGTTGATTCATGCTGTGGGTAGTCGTGAGTCTTTGGATGAGTTTGTGCAACGGTTGCAGGCGGAATGTCCACCGTTAGCTAGGATTGAGGGGATTATTCGCCATCCTTATTCGGGAAAGGGTGAGTTTGAGGATTTTGTGATTACTCAAAGTGTGAGTAGTGGGGTGCATACGGAAATTGCACCAGATGCGGCGACTTGCCCCCAATGCAAGGAGGAAACTCTTAATCCGTTTAGTCGCTGGTATCGCTACCCGTTCACGAATTGTACCCATTGTGGCCCCCGTTTAAGTATTATTCGCGCTGTTCCTTATGACCGAGGTAATACCAGTATGGCCACATTTACTATGTGTCCGGACTGTGGCCAGGAGTACGAAGATGTGGAGAATCGCCGCTTTCATGCCCAACCGATTGCCTGTCATGTTTGTGGCCCCAAGGCATGGTTAGAACGGGTAGATGGTAAACCGATTACAGCATCTATGTTCTCAATGCTAGATGAGGTGGATGCGGTTTGTACCTTGTTGCAACGGGGTGAGATTGTAGCGATTAAGGGAATTGGGGGAATTCATCTCGCTTGTGATGCGACGAATGAAGAGGCGGTGCAAAAGTTGCGATCGCGCAAACAACGTTATCACAAACCCTTTGCCCTCATGGCACGAGATATGTCCGTGATAGAAGCTTATTGTACTCCCACTCCTCAAGAACGGGAATTATTACACAGTCCTGCTGCACCGATTGTTTTAATGCAAAAGGGAGTCGGGAGTCAGAAGTCAGAAGTCAGAAGTCAGGAGTTAGGAGTCAGGAAGATTAAGTCTTGTTTACCGATTGCACCTTCTGTTGCACCGGGACAAAATACATTAGGCTTCATGCTACCTTACACACCGTTGCATCATTTAATATTACGGCGAATGGAACGCCCAATTGTACTCACCAGTGGCAATTTTTCCGATGAACCTCAATGTATTGAAAATGATGAAGCGCGTGAAAAGTTAGGAAAAATTGCTGATTATTTTCTATTGCATAATCGGGATATTGTCAACCGCATTGATGACTCAGTGGTGCGGGTTATAGAGGAAAATACGGTCGTGATTCGCCGTGCTCGCGGCTATGCACCGGCACCGATTCATTTACCCCCTGGATTTGAATCGGCATCGAATATTTTAGCAATGGGCAGCGAGTTGAAAAATACATTCTGCTTGTTGCAAGATGGGCGGGCAATTTTATCGCAACATTTGGGGGATTTAGAGAATGCTGCTGCGTTTAGAGCGTATCAGGATACCTTGAATCTCTACTTAAATTTATTTGAGCATAAACCGGAAGCAATTGCAATTGACCACCACCCCGAATATCTCTCCACAAAACTGGGCAAAGAACTCGCTGCTGCCAATCAACTCCCCTTACACAGCATCCAGCATCACCATGCTCATATTGCCGCTTGTATGGCAGAAAATAAGCTTCCCCTCGATTCAAAACCAGTTCTCGGTATTGCGTTGGATGGCTTGGGGTACGGTGAAGATGGCACCCTTTGGGGGGGAGAGTTTTTATTAGCAGACTATCGAGGATTTAAACGCCTAGCAACGTTTAAACCCGTGGCAATGATTGGGGGAGAACAAGCTATTTATCAACCTTGGCGCAATACCTATGCTCAACTGAGAGAAGCTTTCAATTGGCAGCATTTAAAACAAAAATATGGTAATTTATCCCTATTGACATTTCTCGAAAAACAACCTATTAATCTGCTCGATCAGTTGCTAGAAAAACACATTAATTCGCCCTTAGCTTCATCCTGCGGACGTTTATTTGATGCCGTTGCGGCTGCGATCGATATCTGCCGAGAGTCCTGTAGCTATGAAGGGCAAGGTGCGATTGAAATGGAAGCACTGATTGATAGGGATAGATTAAATGATGTTGAAGAAAAAATAGGTTATCCCTTTAGGATTGGTAGTTTAAATATTAGGCATGGGAAGTCAGAGGCAGGGGCTGGTTTAGCTCGGCTTTCGGAGGGAAAGCAGACATCAAAAAAACCGCCCCTTTACTTAGATTCTCAACCTATGTGGCAAGCTTTATTAGATGATTTACAACAGAATATCTCTAAATCAGTTATAGCGGCTAAATTTCATAATGGTTTAGCGAATGCTATTGCATTGATGGTTCATCAGTTAGATACAGAGCAGGCTATTGAACACATTGTATTAACAGGAGGCGTCTTTCAAAACAGGATTTTACTTGAGCAAGTCTCCAAACAATTAAAGTCAGAAGGCAGGGTTGTACTCACTCATCACTTAGTACCACCCAATGATGGAGGATTATCACTAGGGCAAGCCGTTATTGTTGCTGCTCAGTGTATCAGTTCTTAGAGAATTAATGAAGAAATATTATGAAAATTCAAGAAAAAGCATTTTCGTGGTACGACGTTCCTGAAGATATCAAAAAATTGCTTATTTTAGCAGCTAACAATTGGGATAATGCCGTGAAATCCGAGCAATATATCAATCAAGCTTTAGAGCAAGCAGAAAAAAATACTGATGTTTTAGTCACAGCTTATCGGTATTTCTTTTACAAAAACAATAATCAGATGGCGCTGAAGATTGGCGAAAAAGTCATCAATAAAATTAATAAATCAGAAAACTTTCCTGAAGATTGGCAACAACTCAAACCCATATTAATCACTCGTAAAGATGACCCACTCATCCGGCTCTATTTAAATGCTTATGCCGCTTGTGGCTTTGTTTTAGCGAGATTAGGAGAGCTAGAACAGGCAAAAATCATTGCCCAAAAAGTTAGGGAAGTTAGCGATACCAGTGAATTTTCGGCGTCAGTTGTATATGATATCCTCACCCGTCCCGCAGAAGAAGAGGATGACTAAGTTTTATATCTTTTTAAAAGCTTAAGTTTAACTTAATAAATTGCTATAACAAACCAATAATCCGGTTATACTTAGATACTGACCTAATTATATTATCTTAACTCTCATTTAAGGGCTATTAAAAATGTGCTTAGGAATTCCCGGTCAAATCGTAGAAATTACAGACATTAATTGCAAATTAGCATTAGTTAATGTAGGTGGAGTCAAGCGTCAAATTAATATTGCTTGCATCGTTGATGATGACCACCCTATTGAATCTTGCGTTGGGGATTGGGTACTTGTTCATGTTGGCTTTGCTATGAATCGCATCGATGAACAAGAGGCAGCAGAAACATTAGCGTTACTCCATGAAATAGCTTTAGTTAATAGTCAATAGTCATAAAAAAACACTAATAACAAACAACAAATAACAAATAACAAATAACCAATTATGAAATACGTTGATGAATTTCGTGACCCCCAAAAAGCACAAGCCATTCTCAATGAAATCCAAACTTTAAGTCATCAATTAAAAAACGGCAAAGAAAAACCGCTCAAACTCATGGAAATTTGTGGCGGACATACGCATTCAATTTTTAAATATGGAATTGAAGATATTCTGCCGGAAACGATTGAGTTAATTCACGGCCCCGGTTGTCCAGTCTGTGTAATGCCTAGGGGGAGGTTAGATGATGCGATCGCTATTGCAGAAAATCCCTACGTTATCTTTACCACCTTTGGGGATGCCATGCGGGTTCCTGGTTCTAAAACCAGCCTCCTGCAAGCCAAAGCTCAAGGTGCAGATATTCGCATGGTGTACTCTCCCCTTGACTCCCTAAAAATTGCCCGAGAAAACCCGAACAAAGAAGTCGTATTTTTTGGATTAGGCTTTGAAACCACAGCGCCGAGTACAGCTTTAACCGTACTCCAAGCTGAAGCCGAACACATCAATAACTTTAGTTTATTTTCTAATCATGTCCTTGTAATTCCAGCCTTAGAAGCCTTACTGGCCAATCCTGATTTGCAACTCGATGGATTTATTGGCCCTGGACATGTCAGCATGGTAATCGGTGCCCAACCTTATCAATTTATTGCCGAACAATACCATAAGCCCTTAGTCATCTCTGGATTTGAACCCTTGGACATCCTGCAATCGATTTGGATGATTTTAAAACAGATGCAGGAAGGCCGTTGTGAGGTGGAAAATCAATACAGCCGACTCGTGCAGCAACAAGGGAATACGGTAGCGCTGGGTGCGCTTCAAAAAGTCTTTGAAGTGCGAGAAAATTTCGAGTGGCGAGGACTCGGTAATATTCCTTATTCCGGGTTAAAGATTCGTCCAGAATACGCTCATTTTGATGCCGAAGTAAAATTTACCGTTCCTAATCGTCAAGTGCCTGATTCCGCCGCTTGTCAGTGCGGAGAAATTCTCAAAGGTATCTTAAAACCTTGGCAATGCAAAGTCTTTGGGACTGCTTGCACACCAGAAACACCGATTGGGACTTGTATGGTGTCATCCGAAGGCGCTTGTGCCGCTTATTACAAATATGGACGCCTCTCAACATTGGCTAAAATGGCGATGCCAACCCTATAATTAGCAAATCAACCAGATTGATGAGAGCGGTTGTACATTTTTGGAGGGCTATTCAGCCTGCTGTAACAATTTTCAAGACGCTATAGTGCCAGGTTAAGAGAGGATGTGAATATAATTAGGATGAGGAGAATTACGACTAAGCCCCTAGCATTTAATGTACCGACTTAAAACCGTCCAACGTTTCAGAGCTTCAATCCTGCAACTTAGATGCATAGTAGCTTAGAACGGGTTCGATTCTTCAGTCTCTTAACTTCAGTTTTCACTGTCATTCATGCCCATTGCACAAAAGCCCCCGATCAACGAAAATATTCGCTTTCCTCAAATTCGGGTCATCGATACGGATGGAACCCAACTCGGCATTATGTCTCCTAGAGATGCCTTACGGCTCGCACAGGAAAAAGAGTTGGATCTAGTGCTGGTTGGTGACAATAAGGAACTGCCAGTTTGTCGAGTCATGGACTATGACAAGTGGAAGTATCAGCAATCTAAAAAAGTTGGGAAGGCGCGAACCACGGTTCTCAAAGAAGTCAAGATGAGTTATAACATCGCGGAACATGATTATCAGGTACGCGTTTCTCATGCTGAACGTTTCGTCAAAGGTGGAAATAAGGTTAAAGTCACGATTACGCTCAAAGGACGAGAAAATCAACACAGCGACCTGGCTGAGAGACTCCTAAGACGAATGGCTGAAGATTTGCAAGAAGTCATAGACCTCGAACAACCCCCTAAAAAAGAAGGGAGTAGAATGTCGATGCTGCTTTCTCCTAAGACCTCTAACTCGAAAAAGAAGCGTTAGCAAACCCTTCAATTAAATTGGCATCCGGAGAACCCCTAACTCAGAAATTTATCGTGAGTGAGGAGTTCTCCTCTTTTTTGAGTGTTTTAGGACTCTTGACCCATCTCTAGCAAGACTTTTAAAATCCCTCGTTCTTGAGCTCGCTCAAACGCTGCGATCCCATCATCCAAAACATAGTGGTCATGAATCAAGTAATTGACATTTATCTTATTTTGTGCAATAAGCTGTAGAGCCTCTGGAAAAGGGCCGCAGCGTGAACCGATTAAAGTAATTTCATCCACCACAATCGATGAAGCATCTAAGGTTAAATCACCTGCATAGGTGCTTTTGAGAACCAAAGTCCCTCGCGGACGTAAAGCCCGACGGGCGATCGCAAATCCGTCTGGATTCCCTGTACACTCCACCGATACATCAAACGACCGCTCTACCAACGCATCCGCGAACCCCGTTTGAATGCCCTTTTGGGCTAAATAATCAAGCTTATGCCGATGACGCCCAATTACCCATAGATTACAACCTGTCAGCGCCAACGTCTGTGCCACCAATTGCCCTAGCTTCCCATCGCCAACCACCAGCACTCGATCATCCGGACGTATCGACACCTGTTGCTGAATTTCCAATGCTGCAGCAATCGGTTCTGTAAACGTTGCAACATCTGTAGGCACATGATCGGGGACAGAATGTAAATTCTTAACCGGCAAGGTGAGATATTCAGCAAACGCTCCATTGCGGTTAACGATACCCAGTACCGTTCGATTCTCACAATGAGTCGGTTGCCCACTACGACAGAAGCGACATTCGCCACAAACTGCGTTAATTTCTCCCACCACACGCTGTCCAACCCACTGCTCAGGCCCCTGCTCCACAATCCCCACAAACTCATGACCTAAAATTCCCGTATAGGGGTAATATCCCCTCAACAATTCCAAATCTGTATTGCAAATACCTGCCCGTATCACCCGCACTAAAGCTTCATCCGATAACGGTTCAGGAATCGGCAGATCACAGCGCAATTGCAATTGATTGTTCTCCAACCAAAGAGCTTTCATGTTCCTTTACCACGGGAGTTCAACAACATCTTAGAGGGAATCGCATTGATTTATATTGCAAAAGGCAGAAGGCATCAGGATTTTCCTCTTACAACGAATGAATGAACATCTTTCTCCCCTGACTCCTGACCCCTGACCCCTATTAAAAAAACCAGCCATTGGCAGTGACTGGTCAAGCTTACTGTGTTGGGAAGGAGGAAACCTAAGTACAGAGATTTGAACTGAGCACAAAGCCCGATCAAAAAATTCAAAGGCTTCTTACGGTCTAAGTAACCGTTTATGTAAACAAATGTAACAAAAATTCAACTGTATTGCAACATTCCTTTACAAAACACTAGGTTAACCAAATCAGGTAAGCCCCCCAAATCGCAGCAACTAGAGCAACCAATGTCAGCCAAACGGGATAATGGGCTCGTATGGTTTTCCCCCCTGGAGTGCGGAGTGTTTCAATATCAATCCAAGGTGTAGCCCCGCGACGAAACCAGCCGATAATCGTTACTTGTTGGTCTACCCAAGAACTAGGACGACTCGTTACAGGCAGGAGATTACTCAATAGCCCTAAATAAGAAGCAAAGTGCAGTCTGACTAAACCCGTGGATGTTTGCAAAATCAAGTCCTGTCCCAACCCATTAAGTAAACCTTGACGCCCTAAAAGTTTCCCTGTTAACTGGACGGGTTGACTATCCGGGGGGAGATTTTCTGGATCAGAAAGTAACTCACCTAAATTTGGATCAGTTTGGGCAGTACCCGGTTGGATATCGGGGAAGTAGCGATTAATCCACAGAAATAGGCAGAGGCTAAAGGCAATCAGAATACAAGCACCAAGCAACGGGTTGGATAAATAATAGAACCAAATTAATTGCACCACTTTGATGGGGTCGGTTTTATTAGCCATAATCAGACGCCCCAGGTTCACAGAACTGGTTTTGTGCATCCAAATCACTTGCCAAATGTTGAGCCAGTCACCCACCTGTCCAATCACCCATAGCACAGCCCGGAAGATAATTCCTAATACAATCCCCCATAACACTGCACTTTGTAATAAAGGTAAGGCATTGGGGCTATTTCCAAATTTAGATAGCCGCGCACCATTATTACGAACCGGAGGCGCGATCGCAGGTAAACTCAATTCCGAGTCCAGTTTCCAAAATTGGGCATTCCGGCTGAGTACGCCCACTCGTTCACCCAACAAGGGATGGGACGCACTCCACAGTAACCAACCCCGATAGGGATTGATGCAGTCCCAACGCAAAACCGATTCAAACGGAATTTGGGAAGAAGAACTGCCCACCGTCAGGGCTTGGCGATAGCCTACAGGCAACAATAAATCGAAACTTTCTAACAGTCCACTAGTTTTGTGGTCGTGTTGAATTTCTTCGGTTATCCCGATGCCCATTTTGAGTAAGGCGCGAGTCATACCATTGGGATTACCTGTAGTTTCCACGGCCACGCGATCGCTATAGTACACTCTTGCCCGAGAAAACCACAGCAGAGGTAAGCGGAACAACCAATAGGAGGCGTAAAACAAAGCCGCCATCCCACCCATAATCACCTGAACGACGGCAGGCAGAAACCGCCGATAGGACGGAAGTTTGTGTTCTACAACATTAGCAAACCGTTCTCCTGCCTGAGCTAGATGCCAATAAATTAGGTAAGGAATTTGCAAGGTGAGAACCGCTACCGACATCCACAAAAAATCCCAATGGACAATATGCCCTAACTGGCCTGCATAAATAGTGGCCACTTCATCCTCTGCCAGTTGCTCCAACAATCCCTCACTCACAACAATTCGGGCTGTGCGGGGTAGATTCCCATAAGTCAATGCTACAGGGGCTTGGGTGGGTAAAATTCCCAAGGTGGGGATGGCAATCTTACGTTGACGGCAAAACTGTTGTATAACTTTCGCTGCTTCTGGAGTGCGAGTCGTCAGTTGACTTAAGGATAGGGGTTGTAGACCATAAAATAGCTTGAGTACGCCATCAATTAACCAAGGTGACAAAACCAGCAATAAAACTAAAGTAATTGCGATCGCTGGCGTGGGGTCACGATAAAAAGGTTGAATGGGATTTAAAAACGGCAATCCCACCAATAGAGAGTTTGTCGTCTGCATTACGAAGCGGGAGAAGGCATGCAGTACTACAAATAGAGCAATCGCCGTCACCAATTCCACCCACCACAGGCGTCTCAACTTCAGGGGTTTAAGAGGATTCCAGTTTTGAGCCCGTCCACTGTTGCGCCATCGGGGGCGAGGGGTAAAGAGTGAGCGAGTGGGAGTAGAAGGAGGAGAGTAAGATTGGGGAAGAGTGGAAGAGTTGCGAACTGAAGATGCTGACTCGGTTGCAGTACTCTCTGCCGTTGCCGATACACTAGGCTTAGGAGTGGATACTTTGCCTGTTGCTGGAGTTTTAGAGGCAGAAAACAGACGCTGAGTGGAATCAACCAACCGTTGCTTGAGGGTTGAGGTTTGGGATGAATTCGAGTTAAACGGAGCAAATCCCGTCGAATTGGATGAACCGTTAGAGGTGCCATTTAGGGGGACAAATCCTGTTGAATCTGACGCTGAGGCTGAAGAATTTGCCTGTAATTCCCTCAAATTGCTCGTTGCCCACTCTCGAACTTTGGGATGGGAGTCATGAGTGAGGTGTTGGCAAACGGCGATCGCATTTTCTATCTCACCGCTTTTACGGTAAGCGATGACCAGTCCTTGTGATGCTCTTGTGACCATCGCCTCATCTAATTCTGTCTCACGGACAGCGTTTAGATGCGCGATCGCCAGTGCATAGTTTCCCTGTTTTAGTGCAGCTAAGCCAGTATCCAGCGAAGGATTGGGAACAGAGTTCATATCGATTTGATTCTCCCACTCTGCTTTTAAACATACCCTCAGCAAAGCAATATTCTATCAGTGATTGATTAAATTGCTACATCTCCTTACAACAGACAGGTGTAAAGGGATGGGCATTTGCAGATTGCCCACAAGATGTGGGGACGAACAGGCACGGTGATGCAATTGCAATTTAATTTAAATGCCGATTTGCTTATCTCCATCGACTAGGGTACAACTTTGACAGGCGTTCCAAGTTGTACCATTGCATACAGTGCCAAGATGTCTTGATTACGCATCCGGATGCATCCATGAGAAACGGCTTGTCCCACTAAATGTTCCTCTGGAGTGCCATGGAATCCAATAAAGTTTTTTCCATCAGTCCAAAAACCAATCCATCGCTTTCCTAAAGGATTTTCTGGCCCCGGTGGGATAATTTTACCGTTCCAAGGATGCTCCCACGCTGGATTGCGTTGCATACTGATGACGCTATAACTCCCTAGGGGTGTTTCCCATCCTGCCTTCCCTATCGCGATGGGATAACTAGTTTTTAAATGATTATCTTGATATACATATACTCGACGCTGGGCTAATCGAATGACTAAAGAAATGTTACTAGTACTCGGCTTGGGTTCGATTTCCTCTGGGGGAAAGTATATGGAGGGGAGTTCTAGAGGTGGGATAGGAGGTTCTTCAATCAGTGAGGGAATTTCAGGAGATTGAACATTTCCCATTATCGTTGAGTTTGCTGAAATAAATACAGCTCTCGTCTGTTGTTGACTAGTCAGTACACAAAAAACACTTAAACAAGCATTTGTCAAGTATTTAAAGGAAGATTTACGCTTTATTTTGATATTCGTTTTTTTTTGTAAATCACTCATTGCCATCAATTCAATGATTTCGAGAACTTTTACACTCGTTCTAATTTGGTTCTTTCAGCAATTTTAGACTGCAAAAATTCAGTTTTTTGAATCAACTTCCTTTTCAAGGATTTATTATTCCAATCATTTATATATTTAGGTAGATTAATCTTAAAATATCAACCGATAGGATTTGGAAGTTGATTTTCGTCTCTATCTAAAGTCTGAGTAACAAAGACTGTCATAAATAGCTTGGTCTATCACTCAATTTTTTTTAATGTGAGGTTGTAATGCGTCTTCAAAACCGGACTATTTTAACGGGGGCAATGCTCTCTTTAGCCGTTTCAGCCCTATCTGTATCTCCAGCAATGGCTCGTCCCACAAGTGAAATCGGCTCAAACCCGCTGTTGAGTCAGATGGAGCCAACAGATACCGATCCCACACAGCCCGGAGCCATGCCTCAAACGGATACCGATCCCACACAGCCCGGAGCTATGCCTCAAACGGAGCAACCGATGACAGGTAAGATCGTTAGCGTTACCGGGGAGAAAGTAACCCTGGAAACGGCTGATGGGACTCGAGATATAATGGTTTCTCAACAAGATATCGACAGGCTGCAATTAGAACCTGGCATGGAGATTGGTGTCATCTTAGATGACCAGAACAGAGCAACCTCAGTGGGTCTAGCTTCAGAAATGAATCGTTCAACTACGATTCGTCGGGAAGAACAGACCATTGAGCGCAGAACGACCACCGAAACGGCACCAGCCCCTACTCGTACTACTACACCTCCAGCAACCACCCCTGAAGCAGCCCCCACTCCTGAAATGGAACCGCAAACCCAAGAAGACTCTCAACCCGTGAGAGCACTTTGGTAGTCCGATCAAGGCTTATTCAATATTCAATGTTGAGTAGACAGAAATAAACCAACCATGCCGTCTGCCAGAGGCGGCATTTTTAGTTTGTATTTGTAGTATTCTCATTCACATCTAACAGACCTGGTGGGGGTGTAATCTCAATACGTTTTTGTTGGAGATCGACAACGGGTGCGATCGCTTTGACAAAGGGAATTAAAACGGTAGCCGGCTTGGGGTCAGTTTTGCGCTTAGGTTTACGAATTTTACTTTTGCGCGTAGGTAGAGGGGTTTCGGGCTGCGCGGGTATCGGTTCGGGTTGCTGATATAGTTGCACTTCTAACAAATCATTTCCTGCCGGAATCACATTAGTAACCACCCCAATCGCTTCGCCGGTGAGTTGATTAAAAACTTCCGAATCGAGCAAATCTATCACATGATACTCATCTTCTTGAAGTTTGGGGCGATCGCTGGCTGGAACCATCAGTACACAATCCCGTAAGGCTTCTGCTTGGTCACGGTTTTCTACTCCAGCTAGCTGCACGATGTATAGTCCTTTACCGGGAACATAGCGACCACGGAGCAATTGTACTGGCCGGGGTTCCGTCTCACTCGGCTTTTTGAGAAAACGCTCTCCGGGTTCTTCAAACCGTTCTGGAAAGTCAGAATTGGGATAAACTCGCAATTCACCTTTTAATCCTTGTGGGGAAACAATCCTACCAATTTGCAGCCAATCGTCAGGGGTCATTCACCGTAAACTTTCAAGCATAAGTTTTTACATTGTAGCGATTAGCGGCTCAAGGTTAACACTGTATCCATAATTCACACAAAGTCGGTATTCCTTCCCCATCTTTCATGGGAGTCGGAGGAACGTCAACTACGTGAATATACGGTTGCAGAAACCATTTTTTCTAACTTTTCATTGAGTAAGAACTAGAACCTCACTCCTGAGTTCTCTAGTCTCAACTGTGAAGCTGAGTTCACAAAACCGCGACTTTCCCGCGTCCCGATAAATTACACATACATAGCCAAGATTTTAGTGAAAACTACTACATTCCTACACCATACTCAGCAAAAGCTGAAGCAGTTGTTTCTTCCATTTTTTCAGCTCTACCACCGACGGAAAAATCGGAGAAAGCATACCCCCAAAGAACCCAAACTTCTAGCCCCGCAAGCCAAACCTGCTCCGCACCCGATTAATGAGAGACAGAGGCTCGAAGCTCTGCATCGCTATCAAATTCTCGATACGGCGGCAGAAGAGGCGTTTGATGACCTAACACGCCTAGCGTCCTTGATTTGTAATACTCCCGTTGCTTTAGTCAGCTTAGTTGATGAAAAACGACAGTGGTTTAAGTCCAAAGTCGGTCTAGATGCGACAGAAACCCCTCGGGAATTAGCTTTTTGTGCTCATGCTATTCTCTCCCCATCAGAACCCCTGATTGTACCCAATGCCCTAGAAGATGAGCGATTTGCCACCAATCCCTTGGTTGTGTGTGAGCCAAACATCCGGTTTTATGCGGGAGTTCCTCTAGTCACACCAGATTGTTTTCCTGTGGGAACCCTTTGTGTGATTGACCAAGTTCCCCGTCGGTTGACTCGCCAGCAATTTGATGCCCTAGAAGCGTTAGCACGGCAAGTCATCGGCCAGTTAGAGCTTAGACGTAATCTCGCTAAACTGGAGCAGACAGTGACTCAACAAAAACGTGCAGAGCAAGCCCTACTCAGCAGCATGGCTACTAACCGTGCTCTTTTGAATGCCATTCCAGACATCATGTTCCGAATCAATCGTAATGGCACAATTGTCAACTACAAAGCCCCAAAAGAAAATCAATTGTGTCTTTATGAGGCTGAATTTCTAGGCAAAAAAGTAGAGGAATTTCTGCCAAAAACAATCGCTCAACGCCTGAAAATCTATCTCGAAAAAGCTCGACAAACTGGGGAACTTCAAGTGTTGGAGGAGCAATGGATGGGGACGGAAGGTCTATCCTATTGGGAAGTCCGTTTAGCTAATGGTGAAGACGATGAAGTAGTGGCGATTGTACGCGATATCACCGATCGCAAACAAGCAGAAGACGAATTAAGAAATGCTCTGCATAAAGAAAAGGAACTCAATGAACTCAAATCACGCTTTATTTCTACCGCATCCCATGAATTCAGAACTCCTTTGACCACCATCTTGGGCTCTACAGAATTACTCAAGTATTACAGCAATAGTTGGACTGAACAGAAAAAACTCGTTCACTTTACACGGATTTACTCTCAGGTTAAACACATGACTCAAATGTTAGATGATGTGTTACTCGTCAGTAAAGCCGAAGCCCGTAAATTAGAGTTTAAACCCGCTCCCATCAATGTCCTCGAATTCTGCCAGGGTATGGTAGAAGAATTAAGGTTGGGTGCCGGTCATCAACACACCCTAATTTTTACTCCCCTAGAATTAGAGGCAGTAGAGGTAGGCTCTTATGAGTCGGCTTTTCTGGATGAAAAGCTGTTGCGGCATATTCTAAGTAACTTGCTCTCCAATGCGATTAAATATTCCCCGGTAGGCAGCACTATCCAATTTATTTTGACTTGCCTCAACAATGCGATTGAAATCCAAATTCAAGACCAAGGAATTGGGATTCCTGATGAAGACCAACCCCACTTATTTGAGGCGTTCCATCGAGCTAAAAATGTGGGTAAGTTACCCGGAACAGGGTTAGGTTTGGCGATTGTCAAAAATGCAGTTGACTTACACGGTGGCTCCATTAGCATCAACAGTCGAGAATCGGTGGGAACAACGTTTATTGTGACTCTCCCTATCAGCGCTTCTAGCATTGAAACTGAGGAGTCAGACTGCGGGGGAGCAAGGGAGCGGGGGAGCGGGGGAGCGGGGGAGAGAATTTGAGCGCTTTTAACCTACGTTTGGAACGATGCACTGTTTTATGCACTTTAGCTTAGAGTTTTTCCTCGCCCAGTTTCCCAGTCTAAAACGACCCCAATGTGGCTACTGAACCGATGTCTCCGAGGCTTCGGGTGAGTTGGCCGAGGCTTGAGCTTGCTCGCTTTCTTGCTTTGGAGAATTCGTCGCCAGTTCTACAGCGACGGGGGCAATGGCAGTATTGAGGCGTGAAGCCCGAATCGTATCGAATGTTCCTTTAATAAAACTAGCGATGGGTACAGCCACTAGCAACCCGAGAACGCCCCCAATCCTCAAACCCAGATCCAATGAAATCAGCATCCAGACTGGATTAAGTCCTGTAAGTTCGCCTACAATCCGAGGGCCTAAGACATTCTCGCAAATTTGATTAATGGCGATCGCCACCACCAAAACTTTCACCCCCAACCAAAAGTTATTCAATGAGAGCAGTAAGCTCACGGTAACAATGGCCGTGGTGCCACCAAAAGGAATCAAACTGGCAACTCCAATCCCTACGCCAAAGAGTTGAGCCAAAGGTACGCCCAAAATTAACTGAGCCGTTGTTTGAGCGATACCGATAATCACGGCTAGGATAACTTGACCGGCAATAAATCGCTCGAAATTATACGGCAGATATTGGCGGATTTGACGGTTCCACGGGTCAGGCAACCAACTGAGGAGGCCGCTCCATAGGCTTTCTCCCCGCAAAACCAGGAAGATGGAAAATACCAGCGTCAAGAAAACATTGACAATACTGCCAATAGTACTGAATATCAAGCCCAGGATTTGACTGGTCACAGAGCGCAAGACAATGGTTAATCGCTCAATAAGCTGGCTATAGGTGCTACTCAAGTCTATGGGTAATTGTTGAGCAACTGCCCAATTTTCCAGGCTTTGGAGTTGCAGTTGACCTGACTTGAGCCAATCGGGTAGTCGAGTCAACAATTCATTGGCTTGCTGCAAGATAATGGGGCCCAGGAATAACACTAAGGTGGCTACAATCATCAAAAACAGTAGGAACACAATGCCTACAGCCACACCTCGGATGACCCTTTGGTTTTGCAAAAAGCGAATGGGATAATCGAGCAAAAAGGCAATGAGGGTTGCTGTGATTAAAATGCTCAATAAAGGCTGTAGCTGCCGAGCCAACAGCAGCAGGAGCCAGCCGTTGAGAAAAATAATCGGGAACATTAACCCGACACTAAACTGGCCAGGAATTTTGTTGAGAGACTCCTTCATAGGGATGTGCTAATGTACTCACTCAATCTGAAAATAGAGGAAACTCTTTTGGAGCGGGGGAGCGGGGGAGCGGGGGAGAATGGATTATGCAATGTTTTATACTGATTAGCTTTTGTTGATTATCGGTGTGTGAGGGCGGGTTTTGTATGAAAATTCTCGTTGCGTCTACACTAGTTATCCTTAAACCCGCCCCTACAGTTACTTTATACAAGAGTTTTGAATGGCTTACTTTTGAGGTTAAAATTTGAACCTCTGGCCATGAGTTTAAGAGCTTTTGGCTCTCTTTGCGAAAATAATAATGCGATCGCATCTACTGCGATCGCACAGGTTAGCCTCTTGACTCAATTTGGGGTAAAGCGACTGGCTACTAGCCCACCAAGGTTAAATCTTTGTCAGGCGTGGACTCAGCCATCTCGACTTCGGGATGATCACAAATATCAGCTTCTAGAGTAACGGGAATTGAAAATTCGTTCTCAACTAACGTCAATTCTTGAGAATTTTCAGCGATCGCGTCACTCACAGTTTGAGCCGTGCGACGACCTTTGTAAACCACACCTGCGACTGATAAACCCGCAATGGCAGCAGCGCTACCCCCAATAATTCCTAACTTTTTGGTGTCAATGGCATTAGAATTTGATTTGTTGGATATTAAAGTGGGGGATTTGTCAAGGCTTGTTGTGGATGTTCCTTTATTTTTGCTCAAAAAGCAAGCTTGAGCGGAATGGATTGAAGCAAGAACAACTCCACTGGTGAGAGCGGCAGCAGAGAGTAAGGCAGGTAGAGAAAAAGACCGCTTAATCATGGCTTCAAAATTCAAAGTATATTTTTTGTAATTATGAAGCTTCTATGAAGAATTTGCGAGATAGTTTGTTACATTTTTTCAGTTTTATGCCCTCGTAAGCTGTTGCGCTTACCCATTTCATCATGGAAGTCACTCCAATGACCAATAGTATTGGTTTTTGTTATGCGTGAATGGCTTATCAGGTCTAAAATATAGCTTGACGAGTCTTACTAACGGCAGTTGAGAGAATTGCGGCTGCTCGATCTATTTCTTCATCCGTTGTAAATTTGCCAAGACCAATACGCAATGCCCCTTCAATAACGTTATCAGGCAAGCCTAGCGATTGAAGGACATGGGAAGGTGTCTCTACACCTGATGAGCAGGCAGAACCAGTAGAAATGGCGAGTTGAGAGCGTACTCTAGCAATGACTGCACTGTTAGGAATATCGGGGATGGAAATGTGGAGGTTGCCTGAAAGTCGGGCGGTGGTATCTCCGTTGATGACTAAGCCAGGAATTTTGTCTAGCAGTAGGGTTTGAAGCCTGTCTCGCTTTGATGCGATCGCGTTTTCATCTTCTTTCATTTCCAGTTGACGCAGGCGGCAGGCTTCCCCTAATCCAACAATACTGGGAACGTTAAGAGTTCCAGACCTCATTCCTTTCTGATGACCGCCACCAAATAGGATTGGTTCTAGGTGATGTCTTTTCCTGACGACTAATGCGCCACAACCTTTGGGACCATAGAGTTTGTGGGCAGAGATGGCTAGGTAAGTGATTCCCCACTCTTCAAAGTTTATGGGGATTTTTCCTACAGATTGGGAGGCATCACACAGAAAGGGAATTTTGTAGCTTTGGGCAATCTGACCAATTTCTTGGATAGGGTAAATAGTGCCTATTTCGTTATTTGCTGCCATGACGCACAGCAGAGAAATGCCAGTTTTACAGACGTGTTCAAGATGTTCTAAGTTAAGTCTGCCTTTTGAGTCAACCTGGAGGCTGACGATTTCAGCTAATCCTTTTTTGGCGATGGCGTTGCAGGTGTCGAGGACGGCTTTGTGTTCGACTGGGGAGACGGCAATTCGCGGCATTTTAAGGGCATGGCATTGCCATGCCCCTACGAATCCTTGAATGGCGAGGTTGATGCTTTCGGTTGCGCCAGAGGTGAAGATGATTTCTTTGGGTGACGATTCAATTAATTCGGCGATGTGAGTAGCAGCTTGAGAGACGGCTTTTTCGGCTTCATCTCCATAAGTATGGTCGATGCTGCTAGCGTTGCCGAATGCTGTTGTCATGTAGTGCAGCATTAGTTCTGCTACTCTGGGATCGACTGGGGTGGTTGAGTGGTAGTCGAGGTATATGGGGTGTGATTGACTGGACTGTTCGGACAGTGGCATGGCTCAATTCGAGATAATTGAACACAGGTAATAGTTTCAAAGCTGCTTAATAGTTAACTGAATTTTTAGCGATCGCATATCGGGCATTCTCAAGAGTGATTCAGAGAGCGCGATAGCTACTCGACGCTGCGGCTTTTCCTTTGGAGTACGAGAACGCTTCACGCATATTTGGTCTGAGTGCAATAATTTCAGCACAGCGAAGGTAAGTCTCACACTTGAGGTAGGGGCGATCGCTCTTTATATAACATCTGCTCTAGCACTTTCATTAATTAAATTAACTCGCTTTAGCTAGAGAACGAACGGTGAGAATCTCATCATTTCTTAAAGGTTGAACAGCAGATATCGGAACAGAAATTACATCAATTGATTCACCTACAGCATTAAAGACTTCTAAAACATAGCCATTTTCACCACCGCTAGGATGAGTAACATAATCCACTAGCGTAACTACATCACCTTTTTTCAAGTTATGTCCTGGTAGGTCGTGAATTAAGGCAACTCGTTGGTATAGTTCAAGCATGAGAATGTCACTCCTTCTTAGGTTTTAGAGTAATAAACTGAAATTTGCCATCGACTTTCCGGTTTAGCCATATTGTGATGACAGATAGGTTGATGTTATTGACACCAGTTAGTTGACCTTCGACGCGGTAAAAAATTCCATATTCATTGCTTCTATCTTCTACTGCTTCTACTTGCTCGGCAAGTTGCCGAATAGCTAATTTTAACTGTTCTGGGTTATCTGCTGTAAATCCTGCCTGTGCCAGAAATTTTGATTTATCATCTTGTTCTCTAGGAACTAATAGATAACGATTCAGTTTGTCATCTGGAATGATCGCATCAGGAGGGATTTTCACATTATAGTCTCCATGATTTTATAGGGATTCTTTTGTTTACTATATAACTTCTCTAGAGAAGCGGAGCGATCGCTCCCTTAGTCATTCAAAGAGCGCGATTCCATGAGATACCCGACTTTTTAGAGAAGTCGGGTATCTGAACCACTCCTAAAATCTAATCCCAAAACAACCCTACTTATTCATTTTCATCTTCGGCAGTCGTGTCTTGTTCTTCATTTTCTGACAAAGTACTAACAGTGCTTCCCGTCCAACTAATCGGTGAAAGTAGATTGGCTTTTGGATTTTCTATCGTGTCGCGATATTTCTGCTTTAATTCACGAACTTTGATGTTAATCCTTAGTCCAAGAGCATGGCTAATCATAGAGGTAATTAACCCTCTTTCCGCCTTTCCCCCCATGATACGTTGGGTTGATGAATTCCAAATTACTCCTACCCAAGGAGCTTGATCGATATCCATTGAAATGTTACTCATAATAGTATCAATGGCATCTTCTATTGACTTGCCACGAATGCCCACTAACTTCAGTACTTCAGCAACAACATACTGACCTATAGGACGGGCAAAAACATTTCTACCGGCAACAATCAATTAACTATCTATAATACCATGTACTAAACCCTTGCCTTATAGCTATAGATATCAAAGGAGTGAGAGTATATTGATACGCTGATTTAAGAATTTGTAAGTTAAGTAGATTATTTCCATCGGCAATTTTTAAATCAGCGATGTAAGGTTCAATATAATTACTCCATTGTGTTTTTCCCATGCTTTCCTTGGCTACAGAAAGCCCTAAATGCTGTAGATTCACAAACTCATCAAAGTATTCCTCATCAGGTAGATAATTAGATTTTGATGAATTAACCTCTGGGAAAGTTGGGATTAAGTTCCAAGGCTGATCGTGAGCTACAAATGACCAAGGTAAATAGTGATCGAGAGAAAAGCCATGTGAGGGCAGAGTTTGCTTCGAGTAAATACACGCTAGGTTGGTCTGTTTTAAAATCAACTTCCAGTAAGATTTTTGACTGTTCAGAGAACCTCTTTCTTGAGGTGGAAATAGCTTGTTAGCAACAGCCGGAATATTAGGATTACGTTGCTGCATATACTTGAGCCATTCCCAACTTGCCCAAGCACGAACGATTGAATAGTTATTTTCTATGTAAGCAATCCATTCTGGATGTAAATTTATAGCACTGCAATCCTTATAAAGACTTGCATCAAAGCGATACAAAGGCTTTTTAACATCAAATAATGTTTCTGCTAAATTTATAATTTCTTGTTCGTCTTCACCGGGGTTGGTTCGCTTGTTTTTACCAGCTTTGGCTGCTTTTAACTCTTGTTCAAAAAAGGGTCGAATCAATAAAAATGGCACATATCGCCTTAAATCGGAAACTATATCATCTATAGGTTTATCGCTGATTGTTCTGCGTAAATGTCTTTTATCAGTATCTTGAAAAATTATTTTTGTATCAGAAATATCAATATTTAGATAATCTAACTTATCAGCTATTTTATCCTGTCGCCCAAAAGACAACTTGAAGTAGGTATGGGAATACCAAGCATTAGCCAGCATTTCAATAACAATTTCTTTGAAGCTAATTGGTGATAAACCATCAAACTGTCGTCTCTCTAAAATATCTAAAATTGAAATAAAAAAAAGATATTTATATGAATTTGTAGTTTTTTTAAAAAGCCTAGAAAGAGTAGACACATCCACTGTGTCAGACTTCGGCAATTCCTGACTTGGAGTTGCCACTAGATCCATTTCTGCATCCTGAGTTGGGTCAACTAGATAACACCGTATAAATTCCCTAGCTGCGGTCTGATTAATCTCCCGGAGTACTCTGACAATATTTGCAACAGTTTCAGCAGTCGGATCGGTTTGTTCATGAAACCAGCGAAAGACTACAGGACGGTCAACTCCTAACGCAGTTGCAAGACTGCTTTGACTGATGCTGTAGGTTTCTAGTACTTGTCGAAGCGCTTTGCCTGCCTGTCCCATACGTCTAATTAAGTTAAAGAAGCGTAAGCTACCATTATTTACTTATATATTAACAGTTTACAGAAAAAGAGTTAGCATTTATGATAACTTTGTTGCTCGGATTCAAACTTGTTTTTGAACCTGGTATCAAGCCCTATTACCGCTAAGACAGGGCTTTTAAGACAAAAGGCAGCGCTTCACCTCCTACAGATCGTCGCTGCCTTTTGGGTTCCATCCGTATTGAAAAGGAAACCTTAAACCATGATAGAACTTGCAAACAATCTACAAGATTGCCCTTGGGCAGTTGTACGCATTCTGCCTAAATGTCAGCGTTACATCATCGCCCGTTACCGCAATCGCCAAGATGCTCATGATTCTCTTCGACTATTGCAGCGATTCATTCCAGCAGCCGTATTTGAGCTAATTTTCGATCCTGTCGTCGAGGAAAATCTGGTAAAAACGCCTAATTTATAAGTAATTCTGACAAATTGGGTAAGTTAGCCACTTAAAAAAAACTCTTGCAATCCCCCCGTTTTGGGGGGAGTTCACCAAATTTTGCTTAAATCCAGCACAAATCGGGGTAATACCGACTCACCGCTAACAGTAGCCGGATTCTCCAAACATTCCACAGCAACTCCTGGACGATAGATGTAAACCTGCCGATTTTTGCGGTCAATCAGCCAGCCTAACAGCGCCCCATTGTCAATATACTCCTGCATCTTAGTTTTGAGTGGTTCCAAACTATCAGAAGGCGATCGCAACTCCACCACAAACTCAGGACAGATAGGAGCAAATTTCTTCTGTTGTTCAGCAGTTAAAGCGTTCCACCGTTCCAGTTTCACCCAAGCCGCATCTGGAGAACGCTCCGCACCATTGGGAAGCTTAAACCCTGTACTAGAGTCAAAGCCAATACCAGTACCATCTTGATTAACCCAAGCCCACAACTGCCCGATTAAATTAAAATTGCGTCCACCCGTTTCCGAACCAGTGGGAGGCATAATTAGCAATTCTCCTGTAGCAGTGCGCTCAATTCGCAAGTCACGATTAATTTGACAGAACTCAAAAAACTCTTCATCTGTCAGATTAATTATCGGGTGTAGGTGCAACACCAAAGGAGAATATTCTACTTGAGTCGTTACTGTCGTCATGGCACCAATCCTTAGCTGCTATTGCTAATCGTTCAGCTTCTCAAAATTCACCAAATTTTGCTTAAATCCAGCACAAATCCGGGTAATACCGACTCGCCGCTAACAGTAGGGGGATTATCCAAACATTCCACAGCAACTCCCGGACGATAGATGTAAACCTGCCGATTTTTGCGGTCAATCAGCCAGCCTAAGAGCGCCCCATTGTCAATATACTCCTGCATCTTAGTCTTAAGCGGTTCCAAATTATCAGAAGGCGATCGCAACTCCACCACAAACTCAGGACAGATAGGAGCAAATTT
>CAZPRJ010000015.1:0-4830 GCA_964588805.1 uncultured Microcoleus sp.
GCTGATAGAGATATCAGTTTTCTAAGTCGTCTGGACGAACTGAGAATCAGCAACTACGCTGAGAATCCGCCTGAGCCTTAGGAAAAGAGCGGAGTATGTCAATTCAAGAATCAAGCTTCTGCAACGATTCATCGTAACTGGATAAGGTGATCTGTTGGCTAAATCTGGGTGAAGAGGGAGAAAAGAATTTATGACAGTCGTATCAGTGGTTAGGTCTTGACAGTGGATAATCGTTATTTCAGTTAAATCTAAGATGTACGGTAGCAACGTCAGAGCATTGGCTTGATGCAAAAGCGAGCTACCGAACTAGACGCCTTTTGTGGAGAAAATAACCTTGTCTGCTTTGACTTATCAAGCTCAGCCCCCCCTAGAATTTATCCCACCCACTTTTAATCCCTTAGTGCTTAGAGGTGCTCAACAATTACTGCCTCTTTGTATGCGTCAGCGCACGGCGATTAGTCAAATTGAAGCCGATAACGTTGAAGTTTTGGTGGATTTGTATCGCCAGTTTCAGGAGGGGAAAACGCGATTTTTGCTGGCCTTCCGCCATCCTAGCGTTGATGACCCCCTTTGCATGAGCTATTTGTTGTGGAAATTGCTGCCTCAAGTTGCTCGCCAGCAGGGTGTATCCCTAAAACGACCGATTCATGCTCACTTTATCTACGATCGCGGCATTCCTTTGTGGGCGGGTTCCCAGGTAAGCTGGCTTTATTCTCGCTTAGGGGGTACACCCATTCATCGAGGTAAGGCTGATTGGATCGGATTGCGATCGGCCCGGAATTTGTTTGCTAATGGTCAATTTCCCATGGCCGCCGCTCCCGAAGGTGCAACGAATGGTCACAATGAAATTATCAGTCCCCTAGAACCGGGGATTGCTCAATTGGGGTTTTGGTGTGCCGAAGATTTACTCAAAGCTGGGCGATCTGAGCAGGTTTTAATTGTACCTGTAGGGATTCAATATCGTTATCTGGAAGCGCCTTGGAATGCGATCGCAAATTTGTTAACACAATTAGAAGTTGAGAGTGGTTTATCCTCCGAGCAAATCAAGCCTGAAGATTCTAGCGATCGCCTACCCGTTGGAAATTCCAACACCCAACAATCTCTAGAAACCTCCCTCTATCGGCGATTTTACCGTTTGAGCCATCATTTATTGACAAAAATGGAGGAGTTTTACGCTCGGTTTTATCATCGAACGATGGCAAAAAATACTGGCAACACTCCTGTTTCTGAGCAAGACGCGACTATAAGTGCCAATGAAACCCTTGCCATTCGTCTCCAAACTCTCCTGAATATTGCCCTAGAGGTTGCAGAGGAGTATTTTGACTTATCTCCTAAAGGCAATTTAATTGATCGCTGTCGCCGTTTAGAACAGGCAGGTTGGAACTATATTTATCGAGACGAGTTAAAAGATGAATCAGCGCTTTCTCCCCTAGAAAGAGGATTAGCCGATCGTGTTGCCGAGGAAGCAACTCTACGGATGTGGCACATGCGCCTAGTTGAATCGTTTGTAGCAGTCACCGGTCGTTATGTGATTGAAAAACCCACCGTCGAGCGATTTGCTGAGACAATCTTATTGTTATGGGATATGGTTACTCGCATCACCGGTGGCGACGCGTTCCAGCGTCCTAAGTTAGGCAAGCAACAGGTACAGATTTCCATCGGACAGCCTTTGTCAGTAACAGACCGTTACTGCGCCTATCAAGCCAGTCGTCAGGGCGCAAGACAAGCAGTATCCGACCTCACACAAGACCTGCGTCATCAATTGGAACGTTTAATTTAAGGCCATCTATTCAATCACAGGTTATATAGCTGTCGCCATTCAACTTAGGACAGATTGAGCGGCTAAAACGATGACATACCCGGAAAAAATATAAAGCCTCCTGTCTCCTGCCTTTTGCTATAGTAGGAGACTTACAACCCAAACGTTAAAATTCGGTAAAACCTCATCTGTGGTTGACAGGCGCTTCTAGCTATGCTTAACAAAGGACGAGTGAGATGGCAAGAGCAAAACAGAGCAACCTCTTGCTTCTTGCTATTCTCGTCGCTATTTCCAGCGCTTAAATTGACGAATTTCATCCAAGGTTAACCATGCGTATTCTTGCCATTGGCGACATTCACGGTTGCTCCACAGCATTTGACACGCTGCTTTCTGCTGTCAAGCCACAACCCGATGATCAAATCATTACTCTGGGTGACTATGTAGACCGAGGCCCCAACTCCAAGGGTATTCTCAATCGGCTGATCTCCATGCACCAAACAGGACAGCTTGTTGCCCTCCGGGGAAACCACGAACTGATGATGTTAGCAGCTCGCTTTAGTAAACAGCAGGAGTCAGCGTGGCGCTATCGGGGTGGCAAGGAAACGCTCATCTCTTATTCCAAGTCTCATCGAGTAGGGAAGCTTCAAGATGTACCCGATGAACACTGGGACTTTATAGAAAATATTTGTGTTGATTGGCACGAAACCGATAAACACTTTTTTGTCCATGCTAATGCTCATCCCCATCTACCTCTGTCCGAACAACCCGATCAGATGTTGTTTTGGGAAAAGTTTGGCAATCCAATTCCTCATTGTTCGGGTAAAACAATGATTTGTGGCCATACAAGCCAAAAAAGTGGTCTACCTGTTAATCGCGGCCACGCTATCTGTATTGATACCCGAGTTTACAGCAAGGGGTGGTTAACTTGTTTGGATGTCACTTGCGGTAAACTCTGGCAAGCCAATCAGGCAGGAAATGTACGAACGGCTTGGATTGGACAATTTGCTACTTATAGAGTCCGTCAAAAGTCCAAGGTGAAAAAAGGGACATTAATCAGTAATTCAAAATTCAAAATTCAAAATGAAGAAGAATAGGAGTCAGGAGTCAGGGGAGTGGAGGGAAGAGGTGAGAGATTGTGGTGCTATCAATTCTCCTCCGCACCCCCGCTCCCCAGCTCCCCCGCCTCTTGCATCCTTACCAAGGACTACCAATCATCGTAAAGCCAGCCCAGAAATAAGGATGGGTGAGATTTTTAGTCCCTAGTCTTGCGAGTGCAGGTGGGAGATCGATGGACTCTTGGTCTGTGATCAACTTACCTTCTTTGATGACAACCTCTCCTTTGAGCATCGCGATTTGTGCTCGCCGCAAGGCATCTGCTTTGATAGGTGCTTCTTTAAGTTGATGGTATAGTTCTGTCATCAGAGCCAGTGTCCCTTCATCGCTGACAGACCAAAGGGATGCGATCGCAGATTTCACACCGGCTTGCACCGCTAACCCGGCAAAACCAAGTTCAGCTTGCTCATCTCCCAAGGCTGTCCTACAAGCACTCAACACCAATAACTCTACCGGTGGGTCATTCCAGCCCAATTCAGACAACTGGTTGAGCTCTAATTGATTATTGTTCCCAAGTTCAATATAAGAGTTACTCGGTGCCCCTGGTCGGAAGGTGGCATGGGTTGCCAAGTGTACGAGTCCAAATTTTTGCCGTTGTGATTTCAGGTTTTGTAAGGTGAAGTCATTATTCAAGAACGACTTACCTTGCCACAAAGAGGACGTAATCAGCGAAAGCTCGACCGGAACAGCAGGTAAGGGCTTTTTGTTCTTGAATTGTGCTGCTCCCATTGCCAGAACCTCCATACCTTGGATGCTCTTGTAGCGAGTATCAGTGAGGCTAAGGCTAGGCATCAAGCCTACGCTATATTTCTCAATCAGAAATTGTTCACCATCATACAGTGCTGCAATGGGAAGAGAGCGCAAACCCTTATCCATAATGAAGGACAGATTCTGGATACCGCGTGCTTTTAAATCTGCCTCCAAGGGAGTCATAAGCCAACGATAGAGTTGCTTGCCTGGAGCTTGATAATCTCGTCCACTCTGGGCATTGGTGACTTCAGACAGAAAACTCCTGACCCCTTTAATCACTTTTGCTCGTGTCGCGCCTGTCACTCGATGACGAATCGGTTCACCTTCGGCTGTCACCAGAACTAAATCTAACTCATCCTCTGGACTTTCAATCTCTAAGTTCAGACTTGTGCCTGATTCAGGTACATTCGTAGCCCCATTGGTCGAGGGGGTTTGAGGAACAAATGTTGCATAGATGAGCGCTGGCTTGACTCCTGTAGCTTGCTCAACCTTGCGAAGAACCTCCCGAATTTCTGCCAAACTTACAGGTTGAGTCGGACTAGATTGGCCAAAATACTGTTTGAATTGACGAGTCAAAGGTTCTTCCAAAGAGGCAATAAGTTTCGTGCCTCTCTCAGGAGATATAGGTGGTTTGTTATCTATGTCTCCTGATGAATTGGCGATACGTGAATAAAGGGTAGTATCACCTGGAGGATTCGTTGTGCCTCCATCTGAAGAATCTCCAGTATCTACGTTTGCGCTGCCTGTATCGCCATTGGATGGGGGAGAGGAACCGCTATCATTACTGCCTCGATTACCCCGAAGAGTGGTTGTACCGCCATTTCCATTGCCTGGAGGAGTGGTTGTGCCGCCATTTCCATTACCTGGAGGAGTGGTTGTGCCGCCATTTCCATTACCTGGAGGAGTGGTTGTGCCGCCATTGCCTGGAGGAGTGGTTGTGCCGCCATTGCCTGGAGGAGTGGTTGTGCCACCATTTCCATTACCCGGAGGAGTGGTTGTGCCTCCATTTCCATTACCTGGAGGAGTGGTTGTACCTCCATTTCCCGGAGGAGTGGTTGTACCTCCATTACCTGGAGGAGTGGTTGTGCCTCCATTTCCCGGAGGAGTGGTTGTGCCTCCATTTCCCGGAGGAGTGGTTGTGCCTCCATTACCTGGAGGAGTGGTTGTGCCTCCATTTCCATTACCTGGAGGAGTGGTTGTACCTCCAT
>CAZPRJ010000015.1:4930-113350 GCA_964588805.1 uncultured Microcoleus sp.
TGGTTGTGCCTCCATTTCCATTACCTGGAGGAGTGGTTGTACCTCCATTTCCATTGCCCGGAGGAGTGGTTGTGCCTCCATTTCCATTACCTGGAGGAGTGGTTGTACCTCCATTTCCCGGAGGAGTGGTTGTGCCTCCATTTCCATTACCTGGAGGAGTGGTTGTACCTCCATTTCCATTACCTGGAGGAGTTGTGCCTCCATTACCTGGAGGCTCAGTTGTACCGCCACCAGGAGGAGTGGTTGTGCCTCCATTGCCGGGTAGTGGCGGTGGAGTAATACTGCCCCCTTGATTAGGTCTTACTATGGGAGAGCTTGCTTGAGTTCCCTCTCCGAGGTTACTCCAATTAAATTCACCGTGGGTGATAGTACCTGCGGCCGTTAAGGTTATGGTTCCAGAATTACCAAGCCCTTGATCGCTGGTATCTATATTTTCAACAGTAATGTTACCCCCGGCAGATAACACAGTGATAGAACCAGCACTCCCGTCACCCAAATCTCTGGCTGTGATATCACCGATGTTAATATCCCCTTGACCAGTGATTCTGACGGGTCCTGCGGGGCCGTCTCCTTGATTAGAGGTATTGATATTTCCCACATCAATAGTTCCCCCTGACCTCAAAATGAGTGCAGGTGTCGTTGTCAAAATCTCAAAATCTGGGTCAGTTGTTGGAATATTGTCCGGCGTATCCGGTTGGGTAATAGTAATATCCCCAGCTACAATATCCCCTCCCGCTTCTATCTTCAGAGCTGCTCCTGTATAGTTGGTCAGGGTGAAATCCCCGCCTACTGTGAAGATAGGGTCAAAAAGACTCTTAGTATCACCCGTGAAAGTAACATCTCCGCCACTGTTGAGGTGACTATCAAAAGAAATATTCGGACTGGTTATAGTAAAGTTGCCGCCACTTTGAAAAGGAGGGGTCTCTGGGTTTCTTCGCTCTAATGCCAGGATATCAACTTCTTGACCTGCATTGATCAAGAAATTGCCTCCTGATTCTGCTTGAAAGGGTTGATTGGTGCTAGTGCGAATCCGTACTGTATTCCCTGCTTGCAGGTTTAAATCATTGGTGGTGCTAAGCTGGCTCTCAACTAGAGTCACAGTGTTTGAGGCGGTGATGGCGGCTGACTCGCCTGTAACATTGCCTCTAATCGCCACATCCCCAGATTGAATGGGGAGGTTCGAGCCCGGAAGTTGTACCTGCCCTGTATTGTCTACTGTCAGCCCTGTTGTCTGACCACTGCCCGTCAAAAGTGCAGGTAATGTCGTAGGGGTGATACCATTGTTGGTTAAGGCAGAGGCCGGAATCTCTAAGCTGAGCGCATGTCCTTCGAGACTGAGGCGTACCATGCTTTGCTCGGGTACGGCTGTAATGCTGATTTGCCCCTCTTGTGCCTGCAAGTTTCCTGTACTTACTACTGTCCCGCCCACTAAAGACAAATCTTGCCCTGCACTTAGCTGTCCTGCGTTAACAATAGCTCCTGGTTGTGATGTGGCGAAGACAAAGCTACTGGGTGTACCCACTAAGTCGGCATAGTTATTGGTTCCCGTCGCATTAAACCAATAATCATTCCCAAAACCAATACCCGTGGCTGTAGTCGCCGTAAATGAGGCGGGGACATTTAAGCTGGCATTTGGACCAAATACAATGCCGGCCGGATTCATCATGAACAAATTGGAATTACCCCCCGTCACTTGGATAATTCCGTTAATGTAGGAAGCATTACCCCCCGTAACACGGGTTAGTATGTTCTGAATAGCTGGATTGGAGAGAAAATTGGCAATTTGTCCCTGATTTAACCCAAACTGGCTAAAACTGTGGAAGAGATTAGCTCCGTCTCGGGAAAGTTGGCCACCTGTAATATCGAGTTGGTTCGGGTTAGCACTTGATGGAGTAACCAGGGTTCCTGTCCCGTCTGATGCAGGGGTAGGCTGTGTTTGGGCAATAGCTAGAGAAGGAACAAAGCTCAATGCTAATGAGAATAGAAATAATCCTAGTTTTTTTGCTGGAGTTCCCTGATTAACTTTTTTGCTACGTTCACAGCCACTATTAAGCGTTCCTTCAGGTATAATGGCATTCTCTGAAGGATGGATGACCAGCCGTTCGCTGATTCTACACACTGCAATCTTCCTCTAGCTTTATTCAGAACTCAACTCGCCGTCATATAGGCCGCACACTCAGATAAACTCCAGCCACAAACTTAAGGGAACAAGACACTTGGGTAGATTGCCCCCTTATCTTTTCACTACTCTTGATTCCTAGTTTGGCTTGTTTTAGGAAAGATGTAGTAAAAATTTTTTTTAATATTATTACCTTTTCTTTAGTATTTTAAGCTATATTTTGCACTCCTTCACCAGAACTTTATGCTTAGAGCAGCAGAAAACAAGTAAAAAATGAAAAAAACTTGGACTAGAGAGGTTAGCCGCCTCAAAAAAAAGAAATAACTTAGATAACGACTCTCTCAGCGTATCGCACTGAACTGAAGTCGAGTTACATCTAAAGCTACATTTTAAGTCACCTTGAGTCACCCTTAGGTAGGGTTTGTTGAGCGGATTAAAGGCTGGCAATTTCCCTGTGTACTCGGTGCTGCAACGACAAGAGATAGTCGTTTTCCAGACACTGTTAACCAAAATGAGCTGAAGCCTAAGGGAGCAAAAGGGCTTTCAGTCGCAATTTGTAACTGACTATGAATAAGATTCATACTAGATTCACACTGACTGTTGAAGATCAGTATAGAAGCCGACTGGGTACTGAATGTATCAGCACTAAATCGTAGCGGCCAGGTAAACCTAGGGGAATTGTAACTGAGATGGCAGAGTTTGCGATCGCCTTGAGAGACACTGAGGTGATGCTCATAGTCAGAGGTCGTGCGATCGCTCGTTTCCCAGGTAAATTGCGCTAATTCCTTAGGTAAGCCCCAAATTTCTCGGCCTCCTGCTACCGAATCGGCCAGATCAACATAGATATGAGAAACCCAGCCCCCAAATTTCCCGGCATAGCTCACTAACCCAGCAACAACAATTAGTTCACTGTACTCGAGTACGGAACCCGAACCATAATGAGCAAAATATAGCCCACCGAGCGTTTTTCCAGGCAGGACGTTAATAATCTCCAACTCGGGGGGGATGAATGGGCGTACTTGTTGCACATTGAGCAAACTTGCTGCAAAAACGGCATGACCTTGCAGCGTCCACGGGGGTTGTGGGTAGGTCATTGATGAATGGGTGTAATGATAGTTTCCTCTATTTATTAACCCCTAACCTCTAGTCCAGGAACATCAGCACGTTGATAGGTACATTTCCAGGACTTAAGGCAGAAGCCAGAAGGCAGAAGCCAGAAGCCAGAGGGCAGAAGTTAGACTCCCATAAATTTGCGTTCACAAAAAAGAAATTCTTTCCTCCTGACTCCTGACTCCTGACTCCTGACTCCCTGACCCCTATTATTAAATGAATCGAACTCTACAGTCCCACCAATAACTCCCAACTATTGAGCCTGCCTGTATCCATGGGTGCATAATCCACCACTTGCAACTGCCAAACTCCCAGCGCCGATTTATTGATAAGTTGCTTGAGTGCGGGTGTGGTTTCTACAGAATAGGTTCTTTGTAGCTGCCTCAAAGAGCCAAGGGTACGATTTTGTAACAGGATCGCTTGACCATTCGGAGCGATTAAACTAACCTCAATATCTCCGAGAAAATCATGCTCGATATTAACCGTCACTTGAATCTCGCGCACGGCCGCCGAATCTGACACTCTAATTCCACTGCTAATTCCTTTAAGGTTGTCATCAGGAATCTCGAGGCGATTGTTATTGCGTCCCGATAGACGACGAGTACTCCCCTGAGAATTTTGGAGGATTTGCTGCTTAGCTGCTTGTACTGCCTTAAAAGCATTTACCTTGCCATAACCGAACCACTGAGAGTGGCCATTAGTATCATAAGTACCCAGTCGCATCCCTAACTGCGGGTCAGCATCACGGTCTACAATTTTATCGGCCGTTTCTGCCAATAGACGCTTGACTTCCTGGGCAGTGAGATTGGGGTTAGCCGAAAGCACCAAGGCAGCAACTCCGGCAACGACGGGACAAGCGCTAGATGTACCCCCAAATCCCCGCACATAATCACCCACCTCATAACCGAGTGAACCCATGATGTCAGTGGTAAAAATTCCCAATCCGGGCAGGTAGGCGGTGATTTCTGGCGCAGTACTAATGTAGCCCGTTTTTTCAAACCAAATTCCAGGAGGAGCGTTGTTGCTAGGAGCACAAACCGAGATATTGCTGCCCCAATTACTATAAGCCGATTTTTTACCGAGGCTGGTACAAGCCGAAACGGCGATAACATCCGGATGAACCGCAAAACCACTTAACCAATTGGTTGGGCCGTTGAGGATGTTATTCGGCCAGCCTCGCTCGAACAGCGCACCATTCACAGGCCGATTGGAATTTCCAGCCGCGAAGACAATCACACATCCTTTTCCTTGGCGTCCCTGAGTAGCCGCACGGGTGAGGGCAGCACGTTGGCGTAAGGAGAGAGGAAAATATACGGCCGCCGCCCCCCAGCTACAAGAGATAACAGCCGCTCCCTGGTCGATGCAATAGTCAAAGATTTGTTCAATCGTCTGATCATCCAAAAAACCCGTACTACGAAGGGGCATCAATGCACAACCGGGAGCAACTCCGACGATTCCTGTGCCGTTTTCTTCAGCAACGGCCACTCCCGCGCAGGCAGTGCCATGACTTTCACCGGAATTACTGGGTAGGGGCAGAAAGTCTTGGTCTTTAAAGTCTCTAGGCGCTACGATTTTTCCGGTTCCCTGAAAATCGGGATGATTGAGGTCGATGGCATCATCTACAATGGCCACGGCAACTGAGCGATTGCCTCGGGTAATATCCCAGGCTTGCTCCACATTAATATGAGAGCCGGAGGATAATCCGGTTCCCCCATTATGGTTAAGATACCATTGCTGAGAATATTGGGGGTCACGGGGGCGGTAGTGGGGTTCTTTGGGGACAATAATTTCGGGTTCTGCGATTAGAACCTCGGAACGTCCGATTAAGCGATTGGTTATTTTGACGGGATTTTCGGTGGCGTTGGGCGTGAGTTTAAAGACAAAGGTGTTGGGAATGCCGCCAACGGGTTTTAAGGGTTCTAAGCCTAGTTCTGTGGCCAAATCTGCGATCGCCCCTTCACTGGTTTCTGGAGTAAATTGAATCGTGAGTTGGTCAGTTAGATAAATTAGGGTTTCTGGATGGTCTTTGAGTTGGTACACATGACTGGCAAAAGCCACTGCATCATTTTGCCGTGCGGTCTGCATGGCCTCATCTCGTCTTGCGGGAGCCACCTTAAATTCTTGTAGCCTAGCCTGGGGAATGGCTCGTTCGCGTTGGGCGGGTAAGAGTTGTTCTAATTCCTGGGTGGCCTCCTCAGAGTCGGAGGTGGGGTGTACGGTAAAGCGATCACTCACTTTCTCCAGCGCCAGTTCCTCACCCCCTCGCTGGAGAAGCATTCCCAAACTTTGTTCTGGAACGCCCGTCGTCGAACGAGAGTCTTCTCTGGGCAAGTCGGGGCGACTGTTCATCACGCTTCTACTCCTCGAATCCACAAATACAAAGTTTTGAGGGTTAGGAAACATTTCGACAGCGATCTCAGTCTAACCCTCGCAAGACTTGGGGTACTGCCTTGACAAAAGACTGCCACTCGGATGAGTCTAGCAATGATAAGATACCCAAAGTTTAAATACGGTTTGTGTTTCCCTACCCCCTTTAATTCTTTACATGGTCTCTTCTGGAACTTTTCGTCGCCTCGGTTTCATCAGCCTGGTTTGTTTACCCTGGACAGTGGCTTTGGCACTGCACAGACCCGCACAGGCTCAAAATAATCCCGTTCCTGCGCTTCCAGAAGGCCCTGGTGAGATGCAGGAAGACTTGACCGACCCAAACAATCTACGACCCTTGAATCAGGATGGTAGCCTTCTGAGCGTACAGGGAGGACAGCGCTTGATGGCAGAGGCCAGTGGTGCCATTAGTTCCCAAAATTATCCCTTGGCCGCTCAAAAACTCCAAGATGCCCGTCAAGTCTTCAATCAGTTATCTAATTTTTATTTACAACTGTCTTCGAGTTTCTCAGGAATCGATAACCGCGTTTACGAAGCTCAACGCCAAAAAGCTCTAGAAACGGCTGAGATGCGGGACGAGGCCACTTATCAGCTTGCCTTAGTGCATCGAGCGCAAAATCAGCCGGAACTAGCGGTTCCATTGTTAATTCAAATCATTCGCTCTCAAAATCCCACTCGTGAACTGGGTAAGAAAGCCTATCAGCAGCTTTTTGAACTAGGATTTGTGGATGCTCCCTACCCCAAACCTCGCAGTAGCTCCTCTACCTCCTCCACGACTCCGAATAAGTAAATTATTATTATTTTGAGAAGTGTCAAAGAGGCGGGAGTTTTAATGATTAGCCCAGAGCAAGTTGAGGCCATGATCAAGGCAGAGTTACCCGATGCTCAGGTACAGGTTCAAGATTTAACAGGCGGTGGAGACCATCTTCAAGCCATTGTTGTTTCTTCCCAGTTTGCGGGTAAATCTTTAGTCAAGCAGCACCAGCTTATTTATGGGGCGCTACGCGAGGCGATGGCGTCCGAAGCCATTCATGCCTTGGCGCTGAAAACTTACACCCCTGAGGCTTGGGAAGCTGCCAATCAGACCGTTTAAGCCGACATCTAGCCTCTGATCTTCTCCATGCCCCCTAAGTTACTACCGTACAACACAACAAAAGTATTTGAGCAACACTATGACTCCAGAACTTCAACAGAGAATTGACAGCCTTGTACACCAAAACAAGATCTTGGTGTTCATGAAGGGCAACAAGCTCATGCCCCAGTGTGGTTTTTCTAATAATGTGGTTCAGATTCTGAACACCCTAGGTGTCCCTTTTGAAACAATTGATGTTTTAGCCGACGGCGATATTCGCCAGGGGATTAAGGAGTATTCCAACTGGCCTACCATTCCCCAAGTCTATATTGATGGTGAATTTATTGGTGGCTCGGATGTAATGATCGAGCTGTATCAAAAAGGTGAGTTACAACAAATGGTAGAGGTCGCTCTTGCCTCCTAGAGGGCAATACCATTTTTTTCTAGATAGTTAGGCAACTTCAGGTAAATAGGCAGTTGAGCTCCTGCCAACTGTCTATTTACAAAATATGCCCCAGAAGAAGTAGGAATCTAGTAGTAATCTGACTCAGGTTCTGGCAAAGGCATGGCTATTGCCTCAAAGTTGGACGGGTCTCGAAGATACCGACTCGCTTCTTCTTCCAAGCGGTGAATCAGGTAAACTTCCATGACATTAGCATTACGGAGAGCAGAAACGTAGCCATCGATATACAATCGCAGTTCGTCGAAACGATAGCCACGATTCCACAGGTCAACCAAAGCATCAGTAAGCTGTTGGTAGTAGCGTATAGTGCGAGTATCTTGAAGCATGGTCTAAAGAGTTTTGAGTTATGAATTTTAAGATTTGAGCTGCGAGCTGTCAATCCGAGGGTTAATAACTAACCACTATAGGTAGTGGGTAAGGGCTATTAACTATCCTGCTATTTACTATTGTGCCTAAGGTAGAGTGGGTAATCTCCTAACTTGAGTAAGAAGACCTAAGCGGTAGCTTACTGGCTGGTTATAGAAGTCACTAGGCGTAAATAGCCCATTTATAGAGTAGATACACCTCTAGATGACTTTTTTTCGGGTTAACTCAACCTCGATCCTCCTTCAAACTTCACTTAGCTAGATTTTTTCCTCTATCCAAATGTGGGTTTAGGCTACCTTAAAGTTAAAATCTGCTAATATTTGTAAATTTTATCACATACCTGTCCTTAGAGATTTGAATTGAATGAACAGTATCAGCTAGGCGAAGTTTCATGACTAGTTTAACTCCCATCTCTCTCACCGTTAGGCTGTAGAAAAAAACAATATTGGACTCTTTCCTCGGGCTGAAATTATTAGGAAAAATTGTTAAGTAGGTAGCTGAAGTAGCGTCTGTTACAAAATCTTGACATTAGCTTTGTTAACCTGAATCGCACCGCGTCAAGGAAGTAGGTTGCCGTGGCATCGGTTTGTATTCAGATTATTGAGGGAAATCCTCATTTACGTTCACTCTTAGGCTGGCACTTACAGCAAGCAGGTCATTGGGTGCATCAATCTGCCAGCCTGCATCAAGCTAGAGACACTTTCTACAGTCGTCAACCCACACTGGTCATTCTTGATTCTGATTTGCCAGATGGCGATGGGATCGAGTTCTGCCGTTGGTTGGGACAACAACGACAGTCACTGATCTTAATGCTCTCTGCTCGCAATACAGAAAGTGATATTGTCACAGGTCTCAGGGCAGGGGCTGATGATTACCTGACCAAGCCTTTTGGGATTCAGGAATTTATGGCTCGTGTAGAAGCACTGATTCGACGGGTTCGCGTAACTTCTGCCCCTATGTCTCTAGACTATGGCGATCTCAAAATCGACCTAGTACAACGTCGTGTCCGCTTTAAAGAGGAGTTGATAGATCTAACACCCCAGGAGTTTAGTTTACTCTATGTGCTGGCACAGGCAGAAGGGACACCATTGAGCCGTTCGGAATTGCTACGTCGGGCTTGGCCGGATGCCATTGACAACCCCCGCACGATTGATACTCACGTTCTCTCGCTGCGTAAAAAGATTGAAATTGATCCCCGACAACCTAGCCTGATTCAAACTGTTCGGAACATCGGCTATCGCTTCAATCCCACCTTGATTCAAGGCACTCAAACCCCACAACCCGAATGGATCAATCACAGGAATAATGGACTCAATCCCGCACGAATCGCTGCTAGGCAATCGTTTTGAGGGGTCACAGGAGTCAGTCCTTGGTCTTATAACCATTCTTGCGCGGCTTGAGCTTCTGCCTGAATTAAGCGTTCTCGTAGCTGTTTCCAGTCGATTGTACTAGCTGAAGTATCTTGAAGGAGTTGTCCTTCTTGTAGGTATAAGACTCGCGTACAAAATCCTTCAGCCATGTCTAGTTGATGATTGACCATTAATGTCGTCATTTGGTCTTTCATCGCTAAATCAGACAAAACAGTGAGAACGTGAGAAGCGAGTCCAGCATCCAACGCGGAGGTGGGTTCGTCTAGTAATAAGATTTTAGGTTGGATGACTAAAGCGCGTGCGATCGCCACGAGTTGCCGTTGTCCCACAGAAAGCTGTAACTCTGTGCGATCGAGCCAGTCGATAGGGATATGCAGTAATTCTCGATAGGTATCTATACGCTGTTGAATCTGTTGTGCAGGGAGTTGCTGTAAGGTGAGAGGATAAGCTAGAGCCTGCTGAACCGTCATCCCTAAGAGCTTCGGTTCTTGAAGAAGCAGCATAATTTGCCTGCGTAGTTCAATCACAGGCAGTTTTTGGATATCCTGGTTTTCTAGATAAATCTTGCCCTGGGTTGGCTCATTCAATCGATTTAACAGGCGTAACAACGAAGTTTTCCCTGCACCCGATGGGCCAATCAGGCAAAGGCGCGAACCGGCCGACACTTCAAAGGAAATATCTCTAATTAAATACTGGGAACCTAATGCTCCCACCAAAGAAACTTGTTCAACCCGTAACTGTGGACTCTGTGCAGTGAGCAAAACTCGCTTTCCTCAATACAAAGCTAGCTAACAGTTTATCGCCTGTTCAGTTATCCAGTAGGATAAGACTCAATCCTTGCGGGACTTCTTACTGAAAAAGGCAGCAATTTATATGGGGGAAAGTAACCCATTATCCACTGATTTTAAACAGCCCTTATCTTTTAAACGGCTACAGGTTTATCCTCGATTACAGTTTCATATTAGCTTCAGCGATCTCGCTGCTAGTCTAGGTTCTTTCTTTTACCTTTCAAATCGCGAACAATCTATTAAAGAAATACAATCTTTCTGGAAAGGCAATAAAAACATTCTGGTTACGCTTTCTGTAAGAACTTCTCTCGATCTTCTATTACAAGCATTAAACCTCCCTCCAGGTTCGGAAGTCTTAATGAGTGCCGTTAACATCCGAGACATGGTAGAAATTGTGCAACGGCATCAATTAGTTCCGATCCCCGTAGATATTTCCTTAGATACCCTTGCTCCTTCGCTGGAATTACTCGAAACTCGTATTTCTAAAAAAAGCCGAGTTTTGATTATTGCCCATTTATTTGGTTCAATTCTTAATTTAGAGCCATATTCTCAAATTTGCCAAAAACACAACATTCTTTTAGTAGAGGATTGCGCTCAAGCTTTTGCAGGTTCCCATTATTACGGTTATGACAAAGCAGATGTTAGTTTGTTCAGCTTTGGTTCCATCAAATCTTGTACAGCGCTTGGAGGTGCAGTTACCCTGATTCGTGACAGCCAACTGGCTGAAAGCATGAGAACTATTGAGCAACAATATCCAAGTAAAAGCGAATTTTGGTTTTTTAAGCGTGTTTTGAAGTATTTGGGTTTAAAGTTTTGTTCAATTCCTAGGATTTATGGTTGTCTGTTAGCTGTTCTCAAGTTGCTAAAATTGGATATTGATTCAGCGATTAACTCGCTAGCAAGGGGTTTTTCCCAAGGGGATATTTTGGAAAAAATCAGATACCGCCCTCCGAATCGAATGCTTTCGCTTTTGTCCCGGAGGTTGAAAAATAGCCATATTTCTGAGTTTAAACAGCGAGAATCACAAGCACGAGAATTCCTCTCAATGCTTGCTGCTGATATTCGCTGTCCGGGTAAAAGTTCTGAATATCATTCGTTTTGGGTATTTCCTATACTTGTATCAAACCCTAATTTTCTGATGGACAAATTAAGAGAGTATGGTTTTGATGCGACTCGTGGAAATACCAGCTTAACCTTTATCCCTGATTCTCTTGATAGAGAGGAATTCTCAGCTACTCAGTCCACAAATGCAGAATTCTTAATTAAGCACATTCTTTATCTTCCGGTTTCAAGGAGTTTACCAAAGCCAGAACTAGCGAGACTATCAGAATTAGTCAATCAATTTTCTGAACTAAAGATTAATTCTGAGAATTTTAGTCCTAGAATTAACTGACAATGAAATCTTTTAGATTTGACTTTTATAAACTCATTGCCGTCCAAATCACCCATGCATCAGTCAGCAGCAAAAGCAGCGCCAATCCCAATAAAATCAGATACATCCAAGGTTGGGCTAAAGGACGAACATCAGTAGTATCGATTCCCGTATGTTTTTCTACTAGTTTGACTAATCGAGCAAATCCAACCACCCGCATCGGTAATAAATAAGCTTGCTCTGAAGACTGGCTGATAAAGTAGTAAACCAGTCCTCCTTGGCCTGTCGTTCGCATTTTCAAATCTTTTACATCTGCCCAAGGGAGTAACCAACCCTTGCGAAAAAATTTAGGAATCCAACGAGGATAAGCGACCTGAATTTTATCTTCATCCACTATCACCCGCTCACTTAACCCACCATATAATGCGATCGCACCCACTGCGATCCCCACCCACAAAAATACTGGAGGGATCGGTGCTGATGTTACCTGCGCCAAAAAGGGCAGAGGTAGAGTTAGCGCCACATAAAATACCATCAACGTGATGCGAATCAGGGGAGAAATTTGAAAGACACAACAGGTATTGTTTTCAGATTCAGATTGTATTTGAAGATTTGATGACACGGCGTTTAAAAATCTGAAGTATAAAGTATCAAATAACGAAAATTCACAAGCACCCCTGCACCCCCGCATTATTCCTCAGGTGTCCAAACCATTTCAGAACCTTGTCCCCAAAATCCTTCATATTTTGTAACCTGAACATCCCCTAAAACCTGAGTCTGACAGGCTAAGCGGCGATTGGCTGTGGGAGAATGGGGAGGAAGCGATCGCCTGGCCTTATCCTTCCAATTGGGTTCTGATACATCCCCGGCAATGGCCACGGCACAGGTTCCACAAGTCCCAATTCCCATGCAGTTGATGATTTTGGCGTTGCCATTGTACAGGTCAACCCCATTTTCCAACAAAACTTTACGTAGATTGCTTCCCAGCTCACATTCAAACGTTTTTCCCTGAGCTGTAACTTTCGGCATAATGATTCTTCTAAGGTACTACAGAGTCGGGCTTAACAAAGTTGGCAATCCGAAATATCTCGGCTGTATTGGTGCCACTCACCTTTCATTTTAATTTGCATTTCTTCACATTTACTTCAAGTGTTTTCCCTATCCATGACATTGCAAGCATCTAACCAAATCTTTATCTACGACACAACTCTACGAGATGGTTCCCAGCGTGAAGGGCTTTCTCTCTCTCTCGAAGACAAGTTAAGAATTGCAAAGGAACTCGATCGCTTAGGAGTCCCGTTTATTGAAGGTGGATGGCCAGGGGCAAACCCCAAAGACGTGCAATTTTTCTGGCAAATCAAAGAAGAACCCTTAACTCAGGCAGAAGTTGTCGCCTTTTGCTCAACCCGTCGTCCTCACATAGCGGCCGCTGATGACTCGATGCTGCAAGCGATTCTGGCGGCTAGCACTCGTTGGGTGACGATTTTCGGTAAATCTTGGGATCTGCACGTCACCGAAGGACTCAAAACCACGCTGGATGAGAATTTAGCAATGATTCGAGACTCAATTGAATACCTCCGCAGTCAAGGGCGACGGGTAATCTATGATGCCGAACACTGGTTCGATGGCTACAAACATAATCCCGAATACGCCCTCAAAACCTTGGTAGCCGCCCGCGATGCAGGGGCAGAATGGTTAGTTTTGTGTGACACCAACGGCGGTACTCTGCCTCATGAAGTCGGGCAAATTGTGCGAGAGGTGGTGGAAGTAGTAGGAGTCAGGGGTCAGGAGTTAGGGGAGAATCGGCCACTTTTGGGAATTCATACTCATAATGATTCGGATACTGCCGTCGCCAATGCCCTGGCCGGTGTTATGGAAGGGGTTCGCATGGTACAGGGAACCATGAATGGTTATGGCGAACGCTGCGGTAATGCCAATTTATGTTCCTTGATTCCTAATTTGCAGCTCAAGCTGGGATATACCTGTATTCAGGATGAGCAACTGGCACAACTCACTCAAGCCAGTCGCTTGATTAGTGAAGTGGTGAATTTAGCTCCTGATGACCATGCACCCTTTGTAGGCCGTTCGGCCTTTGCTCACAAAGGTGGGATTCATGTCTCGGCTGTGGAACGTAATCCCTTAACTTACGAACACCTCAATCCCGAACAGGTGGGCAACCAACGCCGGATTGTGATTTCTGACCAAGCTGGACTAAGTAATGTTTTAGCGAAAGCCCGTACTTTTGGACACGAACTGAATAAGCAAGACCCCGCTTGCCGCCAAATTCTGGAACGATTGAAAGAGTTGGAAAATGAGGGGTATCAATTTGAAGCGGCAGAAGCGAGTTTTGACCTGTTGATGCGGGAAGCCCTCGGATATCGGCAGCAGTTTTTTGAACTCAAAGGTTTTCAGGTACACTGCGATATGCTGGAAAGCTTGGGGGGTAACTACAGTAATGCCTTGGCTACGATTAAAGTCGCTGTCAACGGCAAAGATATCCTTGATGCGGCGGAAGGGAATGGCCCAGTTTCAGCGCTGGATGCTGCCCTGAGGAAAGCCCTCCAGAATTTTTACCCAGAAATTACTCAGTTTCACTTAACGGACTATAAAGTGCGGATTTTGGATAGTGGTGCGGGTACGTCTGCCAAGACGCGAGTATTGGTGGAATCGAGCAATGGTCAAAAACGATGGACAACCGTAGGCGTTTCTCCCAATATCCTAGAGGCATCCTATCAAGCTGTAGTGGAAGGCATTGAGTACGGTTTGTTACTGCAATTGTCAGAACAATTAGACAGCCGGACGCCTGTTGGGGAAGATTCTAAAGCGTCAGTGCAGTAAAGCCAAAACGAATCTGAGCAGCAGGTCTATTGAATACTTATCGTTGTTGTTGTAATCTATGCTTCAAAGACGTTGCCCAGTGTTCAAAACTTGGGTTCAGGAAGCATCAATCAGCGTCTTGATTTTCAAAAGCCTGAGATTAATGTGATCGCTGTATCGTTGTCGATATTTTGGCGATCGCATCCACAACCCTAACAAACTTTTACCTAAAAATAGGGGAGCGAAGCTTTCCCCTGTCTTAGGTATAAGAAAGCTTCGCCCTCCTTAAATTAAATCAGAGGATATTGTCTGTACCCTCTGATTTAGTTTTCTCACACTTGATTATTGAGTGACTAAATCTTTTTCCTTAGTACTTTCTATGGACTGGTTTTCAGGGTGTACTGAATTTTTCCACTGTCGGGAGGCTGCTCGCATATAAGCAACTTCTTGGTCTAAACCGGGTAACGTAGCCAGAATTTCTACGAGTTCATCAAATTCTCCTGGCTTAACCATAGATGTCTCCAAAACCTCTGGGGAGAGTCGGCCATACAAACCTTGGGCGAGTAACTCTAGGATTCTGGTTTGCTTCTCTACTTCAATTTCTCCAGCTTTGACTCGATTGGGGTTAATGCCCCACTTCAAAATCTTCAAAAGTGCCTGGGGAGTGGCCTTGGCACAAATTGAAGAGGTAATTTCCCGAATGGCTTGGGCCAAACAAGGCTTGAGTTCCATGTCGGTGACATTGGGGTCGTTAATCAGGGCTTTTAGGGCAGCAACATGCTTGTCTAAAGCCTCCATTGAAAAGGGTGCGAGTTCAGCAATAATCGTATCTCCAGAAGGGTCTTTGGTGCGGAAGGGGTCTTCTAGAGTATTAATCAGTAAGTGAATTTCTGTGGGATTGCTATAGTCAAATTGACCGAGGAAAAATGACTCTTCATATCCAGGCTGCAATCCTTGAAAGTAAATCGGTAAATCTTTACCCGACTGAACGATTTTATAGAGAATCATCTCTAAGGTTTCCGTCGGCCAGCCTAAATTCGTGACGGTGAAAAATTTGAGCTTATCCGGTTGAGAGAAAATCAGGGCGTTTAACAGCAAATGACGAGCTTCGCTGAGATTTTGTGCGGTGAGATAACGATGGGGTGCATGAACATTAACCACCGGGCCAACTTTGATTTTGGCATCGATTTGTTGAGATACCAAGCTGTTATCTAGAGTATGGGTAAAACGCACCATTGAATAGGTAATTTTACCTTGCTGCATAGCTTGAGCAAATTGCCACTCAGATAACTTTTTAGAAGCGGCATAAACTTCAGCCGTAAAGTAACGGGATGCTTTACCGGTTGAGGAAAATACGCATTGGTCAACGCTGT
The DNA here is from genome assembly GCA_964588805.1 of uncultured Microcoleus sp. Lineage (GTDB taxonomy): Bacteria > Cyanobacteriota > Cyanobacteriia > Cyanobacteriales > Coleofasciculaceae > CAZPRJ01. The sequence continues at coordinate 20,166 of CAZPRJ010000015.1, forward strand.
ATTTTTCACACAGCTTGATGATATTTTCTGACCCTAGAAGACTCGTTGAAATCGTTTCTCTAACTTTTTTTTCTGCGAGTCCAGGTTGGCGTTGAGCCGCCAAATGGAAGACGAGTTGAGGTTTTTCTACATTAAATATATAGTCAAGGGCATCGTAATTACGAACATCTGCCGCATAGCGAGCTACTGATTCGCTTTTTAGAGCTTCGGGTTTAGCGTCTAAAGAGTAGCCGCATCGAGCGTTATCGACAGAAACGACATACTTGGCACCGAGTTCAATCAGTTTTTCTACTAAGTCGCTACCGACGCATCCTTCACCGCCAGTTACGAGCGCAATTTTACCTTGAACTTTTTGTTTAACTTCATCTTTATAGAGATGAATCGTACGGTTACGGACATCACCAAACGGGTCTTCGCCTAATTGGCCTTCTGATTTATAAGCTTCAATGAGTTCTAAAGTTAGAGTTCGGAGTGTGGCAAGAGTTTCAGGATCGTTTGGCTCAGGGGAACCAGGGGGGACTAATTCTTGCAGGCGTTTAATTGCCTCAGCTTTTCTGGTAACAGGCACCACTGCTACATCAGATTCTTGCTTCACCTTATATCAACTCCTTTAAGTTAGGGCAAATACTGTCATCTCTAAATCTAGCTACCCAAGGTATGCCTGAGCGCCAAAATTGTTTACATCATAGTCTATGATTTCTAAAATCAGCCAATTTATAGAGGCGATCTTTACTCACTTTTTATATATTTTTATATTCTTTGAGGAAATTATAAAGTCTTAGATTCTTAACAAAAGCACTTGATAACTTAAGTAATCAATAGTAATCAATTTTCAAGTTGATGATTGTTTTTGGAATTAAGGGAAAAAGCAGATAATTGATTTTGCCGTTGAGCAGAGTGGAGGGTAGTAGAATTTTGAGACTAGCTCTAGCTAGTAGAGCCTCGCGGAAATAATTTACCCGTTCAAACCGGTTAAAAAGCTTACTGTACAAGCTTTTTAAGCTTGGAGCCTCTTGCCTGCCTGCACTGTTCAGGAGAAAATTAGCATTCACATCGATAAGAATTGAAAATTTCAATGGCTTGAGAATTTCTATGAATGAAGCTTAACCGATTAGAGTTACTAATCATTAGGGGAAACTCCAGAGGTATCCCGTGCCTAATTCAGAATGTGCCGGATGCTGAACGACCTGATCCTGATATGGATATCTACGGAGTTCGATTTGAGCAACCTACACAAAATGAAGATATAATATTAGTCCTATAGGGAGATAGGGCGCAACGATTCTGAGGCAAAGGTAGTAATTACCGTACATTTGTCCAAAAGTACTTGCAATCTTGCACAAAAATGCGCTACAAGAATATATGATTGCTTCCTGGCCGTGCAGAACTCTACGAACCGGCGCAACCTAAAACAAACAGGAAGCGTTGTTTAGTTCAAGCATTTGCAAAAATTATTTGAATTATTGAAAGTATGACTCAGCAAGTTACTCACCCAATGGTGAAGTTTCAGCGTCAGGTGCATTCTCTAGTGGAATCGAAGATTATCAAGTCCAGCGATAAACTTTGGAAAATCGCCCTTCTCTACGGAGATGAATGGGGTTACTGGAAGAAGGAATTGCTGGAATTTGGTTTTACCATGCAAGATTCCATCGGAGATTTACTGGCAGTTGAAGCTTGGGACGAAGAATAATCGGCGGCGGCCTGCCCGCCGCAGTTAAATTCCTTTAGCCTAATCTTTGAGGCAATTAAGCCTAAATACCCGAAGTCCTACCTAACCAAAAACAGCTACAGACAGGCAGTTTAGGTTAACTGGCAAGCGGCCAAAGCTTGTACCAGTTCCTCTGCCGTTTGGTAGCGATTACGAACTTTCGGTTCACAGACTCGCTCGATGACTGCCCGTAATTGGGAGTCGATGGTAGGGATTTTGGACACATCAAAGCCATATTCAGAGCCACGCCTGCGATAATATTTCAACGGGGGTTCCCCGGTGAGCAGAAAAATTAGCGTTGGGCCAATGGCATAAAGATCAGACTGCGTAACCGGATTTCCTCGGTCTTGTTCAGGCGCACTGTATCCTTCAGCGCCAATCCGGGTTCCAGGTGCCGTGCCAATCTCTTTGACCGCGCCAAAGTCTAGGACAACAATATGATTGTCTCGATGACGAACCATCAAATTGGCAGGTTTTATATCTCGGTGAATCAGGGGAGGTTCACACGAGTGAATATAACCTAGGACATCACAGGTCTGAATCATCCACTTGATTGCCTGTTGGGGCGTGACGGGGCCTGCTAGGAGAATCCTCTGTTCTAAATCCTGACCATGGATTAATTCCATAGCCAGGTACTTCTTTTCGCCTTCTACAAAAAAGTCATAATACTTGGGAATCCCAGGATGAGCTAGGGTTTTGAGGGTACGAGCCTCTCGTTCAAACAGCTCTTGAGCTTTGGAAATTTGCGCCATGTCGGCATTCATTTCTTTGAGTACGAGCAGGCTAGGGCGTACGTGGCTGTTGGCGTCCTTCTCCCAAGCTAGATAGGTTGTACCCATGCCCCCCTGCCCCAACGTCCGCAAAACGTGGTATTGACGGATTAGGCGTTGAATGGGAACTAAGGGTTGACCGCAATGAATACAAAATAAATTGGTACTGGGGTTGCCCTCATGTTGACAGAGATTGGACTGAGAAAATGTCGTGTCTAAATTTGGGGTAGGTGGCGACTCCTGAATTTGGAATTTTAACAGGGGGCCTTCTCGCGCCAACTGAATTAAGGCATCATCAGACACCAAGCTTCGTGACACCAAAACGCCATTGAGGAAAGTGCCATTGGTGCCTTGATTGACAAGCTGCCATAAACTCCCTGATGGGGAATGGCTTTCCCTCAGCTCGAGATGATGCCGTGAAACTAAAGGGTCATCAAGAATGATGTCATTATCGGGCGAACGTCCAATCCGAATCGTTGATTTGTGAGTGAAATCCCACTTTTGCAGAGGGATCGATGCTTGGGGATGTAAAAGGGTCAGTGTGACCATAGGTGAATAAAAGATAAAAAGGCAGAAGTTAAGAAATTGCTTCTGGCTTTTGCCTTTTGCTTTATTTGTAAAGAAGCTGCTGTTGCTCAAAATTGGGTCGTACCTTCACTCGGATGAGTAAAGCCGTGATATTGTCGTGCCCATTAAGTTCATTAGCTAGCTCGATTAACTGTAGAATACCCTGATCAAGATTGGCACGGGAACTAAGCAATGGGGCTAGATGGGTTTGCCAGTGTGTTTCTATAAGGTCATTATCCGATAGTCCATCGGAACATAAAACAAAAAGGGTATCTTCATTAAGTTCCAAAAACTGGATATCGGGGTTGATAAACGAGTTGTCGCGAGGCCCCAAGGCTTGAGTAAGTTGGTAGGCATCGGGTCGGCGATAGGCATCCGCCGGATCTACACCCAGGCCGATTTCTCGTTGTCCTACCTCGTGGTCTACAGTAATTTGCTCTAAGCCTCGCTTGCGCGTCAGTCGATAGAGGCGACTATCCCCAACATGAGCGATCGCTGCATTCGTATTCTGAACTAACATCATGGCTAGCGTGGTGCCCATACGACCACTACCCGAACGAGCATTTTTTTGGTTCACGCCATAAATTGCCTGATTGGCGCTGTGTACGGCGTCGCGGATAGACTCTTGGGAGGGGAGGCGATCGCCCTCCGGCCAGTGTTCTTGGAAGTAGCGCTTGAGAGTTTCCACCGCCATTGCACTGGCGACTTCTCCCGAGGAATGTCCACCCATCCCATCACACAGAATGTACAACCCCCGAGCTTTGACGGAGCGCCCCATGGGGTTTTCCTTTTTTTCAATCTGAGTTTGGATGCCAAAGGAGTCTTCGTTGTGTTCTCGATGATGACCGATATCAGTACATCCAGCATCATCTAGGCTTAATAGCTGCATTGGGAGGATAACGGTTGGCAGGTCATCTCCTTCATTGCTATTGCTAGCTTCATAGGCTGCTTTAGGCAGTGCCACAGATTCATTGTCATCTAGGGTATCAGCACTCAAGCTATCCTCCACCTCCCCCTCCCATGCTGGCTGTTCATAGTTTGATGGGTACGCAGAGGTTAAACTCGGTTGCTCATGAACGATCGCTTCTAATTGAGTCCGCAGTTCGGCAATCGTGCTAATTTCCTCTGTACACAACTGTCGGAAGACTGATGATAAGGTAGTAAATTGGGTTCGTTGAGATTGGTCAAATAACTTCTGCCATGTAAAGCCCAAATCTTGCAAGGTAGGAGGCTGGTCTGGGGAGTCTGGATATAAGCGAACTAAGCCGAGAGCTTGGTCTTCATCAACCCGCAAATTGCTGATTTCTAACAAGCTTTGACAGCAATGCCAAGGCTCTAATGCCTCCCAGAGCTGTGCCATTTCATCGAGCCAGTATAAAATCTGTAAGGTCGAGAGCTGCTCACTATCCCACAAATCGGAAAGTAATTGCCACTCCAAACGGTCTTCTAATAAGATCACTTCTTCTCCATCCTGCTGCCACGCATCGTGAACATCGGGTAGGGTTTGATAGTAAGATTCTTTGAGGGTAATGTAGGGTTGCGCGATCGCTGGAACTTTCCAGGTATCAGACGACGATTCAGACGGTTGACTGCCTGGATCGAGCAAGTCCGACTCACTCTCGAGTTGGTCTAGGATAGCTTCTAAGGGAGATTTTTGAAATGGCTGACAATCTAAAACCCTTATGGCTATGCCATAGTTCTTCTCATGATCGGTTTCGAGATGATCCAAACTTGGAGTCTCAAGCAGACGATAACGCTGTTGCTTATCTAAATAGACGACGGTAGGTGTTGATGTTCGATTAGGGTTCCCCTCTGGATAGTCTGTAGCTTCTGACGGCTGATCAGACTCTAGTGGATTGGAGCGAAGCAGTGTACCTTCTTCCTCAACTGTTTCTGTCATCGCAGGAGTCGTTGCCTCCGCATCATCGTTGTGCTGGGCTGAAGGAGAATCTTTCGCTGTCTCTGGTTGAGTGGGTAAAGAAGTTTCTGTTTGGGAGAGTGCCTCTTTGGTTGTTAAAGATCTCTCAGTCTGTAATATCTCGGCTGATTCAGTATTCATCGATACTAAATTTGATGTTTCCAACTCAGTAGTTGATTCATGCGCCGTAGGACTGAGAAAGTCTGGCTCAGGAGAGATCAGGGCACACCAAACCGTTCCCGTAAATGCACCACAATTGTGGCAAGTTTCGGCATTGACCGGTACTTGAGTCCCGCACTCATAACAACTTTTATGGGTTAGGGAAGTTCCACATCGTTGACAAAACTTATTGGTATTAGGATTTTCAAACTGACACTGGGGACAAACTAACATAAGGGAACTTCCTCACTTCCTGTCAGAGGTTTTAAATTTTGGTATATAAGCTAACTGCCATCTAGTTTGCCACGTCAGATCGAAGGTTGCAGCTTTTACAATTGAGCACTAAGGCTTAGAATTTCAAAAGAAAGCTAATGGCACTCCTCCTGTAGATAACGGGCGAAAGTGGATTATAGCTGTTGCACAGCTTTGAGTTCTGTTGGAGTTAAGTCCCGCCATTGACCCGGTTCGAGACCGTCCAAACAGAGTTGGGTAGAGCACTGAGTATTGGCTAGACCGATGGCGACTCGCACCAGTCGTAAGGTAGGAAAACCGACCATGGCAGTCATCTTTCGGACTTGTCTATTTCTTCCTTCGGTTAAAGTGATTTCCAGCCAAGAAGTCGGTACAGTCTTACGAAAACGGATTGGGGGTTGACGAGGTGGGAGGAAGGGTTCCTCCGGTAATTGCCTGACTCTAGCTGGTCGTGTTCGGTAATCTTGAATGACGACACCATTTCGTAACTGATCTAAGGCGGCTTCATCCGGAATGCGCTCTACCTGTACCCAGTATGTGCGAGGATGCCGAAATCGTCGATCTGAGAGTCTATGCTGCAATCGTCCGTTGTTGGTTAAAAACAATAGCCCTTCACTATCCCGATCAAGGCGTCCAACGGGGTAAACCGAAGGCACAGTAATGTAATCCTTTAGTGTACCTCGATTAGCGCAATCAGCGTCTGGATCGGTAAATTGACTGAGTACATTGTAAGGTTTATAAAACAAAAGATATCTGTACACGCGTTCTGCACTGAACTCAAGCTAAGTCAATGAATTATACATACTAGTTTTTTTGATCTTAGATTGACCTTCGCTTTTGGCAGCAGGGATTTCTGAAAAGATCAGGAAGACTAGGACAAAAGTGAACGAGGAGGAGGTGTTTTACAAATTCTTGAGATTGGCTAGACAAGAAAAAAACTGCTGGATAACAGCAGTTCCTTTCGCTTAAACTAATCAATAAGGGATTGACAATTTGCCCAAAATGTGAATTTAGTTAATCGTCAACCCCTAATCTAGAGTCCATCAGTTAATTTGGACTCTAAAGCGCACAAACCCCACATTATCAGGAGGTGCATTTGAGATTGTTCCAGCCTCCACAAAGACAGAACCATTGGGATTATTGAGATCAGAACAGGGTGATGTTACTGGACTCAGGGGTGAGAAGAACGTCCCTCGATCCGTATCTAAGGCATTCGTTTGCGGGGTTGAAGTCCCACTTTGATTAAATAAAATCCCTAAACCTGATCCAAACGTATTTGGAATAAAGGTCGTTCTGGTGGGAATGGGGTCGCAGAACCTAGCCTCTGAGATGGGTTGAGTCCCATCAGACAGGTAATAGACGGTGTATTCTACTTCATCTCCGGTTTGCAGAGGAGGAGCAATATTAATCTGACCGGCAAGTATTCCTCCCGGAAGTTGTGACCATCCTGAAGCATCATCATCATTACTCGTTGGATCTTGCACAAAGCTGGCGAAGTCAACGTCAGCAATAGGAACTCCGCCTCGGAACACGTTGGTAATCCGCTTCACCAAGCGTAGGTTTGGCCCGACCACGACTTCAGTTGGCTGATTATCATTGGTGGGATTGTTGTCAGGACTCGGGTCAGGGTTAATACCATTTTGTGAGCGATCTGTTACCGGGCCGATCGGACTTTGAGCCGTTCCTACCACCTGGTTTTCATACCTCCGACGAGTCGGATCAGGGGTAATGGTCACAACCAAATCTAAGACTTTTGTTTCATTTACCCCTAAGGTATCTGTCCCCGTCAGTAAATTGATGTTATCTCGACCGTTGTAGTTAGGATTAGGACTCAAGTTGCCGTTAGGACTAATCACCTGATTGACCGTAAAAGGTGTTGTGCCAAAGGTTGTGGTTAGATTTTCTTCAAGCTGGAGATTGGTGAGCGTTCTATCTCCAAAGTTTTGAGCACGGATTCTGTAGGTGACAGTGAGATCACCATTAGCCTGGGGAACTGCTGAAACCACTTCCTTAGCTACACCTAAAGCAGGTCTGAGGTCGAAGCTTACCGGTGTTGGTTCATCGTTATTGGTGGGGTCGTTATCGCCATTATTGGCTGGGGGGCCATCCGGACTAGAGTCTGGGTTAGAGCCGTTTTGCGATTGGTCGCTAACTGGGCCGGCGGTACTTTGGCCTGTAGCTTGTGCTTGGTTGTTATAAGGGCCGAGATTAGCACCAGGCGTAACGGTAATAACCAATTGAATAGTCCTAGATTGACCAATCGGTAAGGTATCCGTACCTGTTAGCAAATTGCTGTTATCGCGACCGTTGTAGTTAGGATTGGGGGTAAGGTTGCCCGTAGGACTAGTAACACTATTGACAGTAAACGGGGTTGAACCGTAGGTCGTGGCAAGATTTTCTGTAATCTGGATATTGGTGAGGTCAACATTCCCAAAGTTACTAAGCACTAGTTCATAGGTAACTTGGAAATTACCCTCGCTAACGTTCACCACAGAGGCAACTCTCTTGGCCAATCCAATTCTAGGAGTGGGGGGAGCTGGGGTAACTTGTACCGGTGTCGGTGCGGGGAATAGTCCTTCGATTCGAGCATCCGAGAGTACAGGTTGGCCGTTGGGGGGAATAACCGAAGCTTGGTTAATCAGTTCACCAGGAGGAACGTTAAGTGGTATCCGAGCTTGTACTGAGAAGGTGGCTACAGTTCTGGGAGGAATGGTGAGGTTGGTAATCGTCAAGGTTCTCGTCCCACCAAATGCGTTAGGCGTACCCCCAAAGGTATTGGTGAGCGTTCCCGCAACGTAAGTCCGTCCATCGGCGGGTAGTTCGTCCCTAAAGGTCACAGTAAGTGGTTCAGATCGCTGGTTTGGGACACGATAGGTATAGGTAACTGTACCACCTGCCGTCACAGTTTGAGGTGCAACAGCCTTCTCTAGGTTGACAGCAAAAGCACAAGAAGCACCATCAAATCTAAGAACACCTCCGACATTACTAGCCTGTGTTTCAAACTCCACTGGGTTGGCAGGAGAGAGGTTGGGAATAACTAGGACATTACCGACACCCTGAGGGCCATTACTCTCGTAAGCAAAAAAGTTACCGAATGCATCAAAAAATGACGCACCAATGGCAGTATCGGTTCTAATTCCTGGCGGATTTTGTGCGCCAAAGTAAGCTACCGCACCGGTTGTCGGATTGATCTGAGCCATCTGGCGTAGAGTTGTGTCGAAGGCGTAGAGCTGGCCATCAACAGGGTTAAAGGAAATATCAGCAAAATTGGTTCCAGCTAAAGTCTGGGAACTGACTACAGTATTTGTGGCTAAATCGATCGCGAAGAAGTTAGGTTGCCCGGCAGGTGCAGGACCATTAACTGTGACATACACGTAGTAGATGCCATTGCCATCAATATCACCAGCAAAAGCAAAACGCGGATCATCAAGATTCGGGAAACCTGTAGGAGTGCCGAGCTCGTCAGTACTCCCATCGGAGAAAATCCGATATACAATCGGAGGGCCCGGGGGGTCGTCGAGGTCTTGGGGAGATATACCGTAGATAAAGCCGTCTTGGACATTGAAGCCGATGGCGTTGTACTCTACACCAGTTTCTTCTCCGATAAAATCTAATTCAAACGGATTAGTGTTGACTCTGTTGAGTTCCGTGGTGTCTTGTCCTTGAGAAATGTACAAACTACGATCACATACAAAATTTCCCCCCGTTTGAGTTAAGCCCTTTTGGGGATAGTACCCGACAAGCACCGCCAATAAAGTCAACAGACTAATCAGCGTGTACCAACCTCTCTTGACTCGTTGGCGAGTAAACAGATGCCGCAGGCGCATAATTTTACGGGTAAAAGTCCCGAATAAGCGAGGGACTCTTTGCCCTCTGGCTGTTGATGTGTGTATTTTTGATGGATGGGAACTGCGCTGCACTATCTCCGCCCTCCCCTGGATTCGATTTGTAAGTCGGTTTCTTGGTCTTCAAAGATGATGTCAATGCCTCTAACATCCTTGAAGATAAATTCAGCACGGCGATCGCGGGCGTAATCAACCACATCTGTTCCTGTGGTTCGTCGTTCTTGTTCCCCAAATGAACGAATCGTCATGCGTTCAGGTTCAATGCCTTGACGTAATAAGTAATTACGTGCCGCGATCGCCCGACGCATCCCTAAGGCTTGGTTGTAGGCATCGTTGGCACGGGGGTCAGTATGTCCCTGAATTTCTACAATCAGCACAGGGTAGGAACGCATCACCTCTGCGATTTGGTCGAGAATGGCGGCACTTTCGGGGCTAATCGTAGACTGGTCGAGGGCAAAATGAATCTGTCTCGGTACACGCAATGTCAGGGGTTCTGGTGGTGGCGTGGTTTCTATGGGAGGAATTGGGGTTTGGGCAGTGGTGCATTGAGGAATCGCGGTCGAACGAGTCTCTGTTGTTTCCCTTATGGGGTTGACATTTATCCCCTTTACCCCATCTGATGTAACGATCTGAGCATTAAGGGCGGGTTCCGACGTACCGTATTTAGGATGGGTAGCGATCGCGCTGACAATATCCCCAGGTTGTAACGTGGTAAGTGTAGCCCTAAACTCTCCCTGCTCATCTGTGGGAACCGTCATCAGGGGTTCACTCAACGGCCCATACGCAGTTGCCGCGTTTTCCCTGACTCGATAAATTTCTACCGTAGAATCCGGATCGGCATCACCCAACAGCGTCACCTCCGAACCCAAGACAAAAAACTCGGAACTGAGAAACCGGGGAGAATTAATCGAAGCATTACCCGTCTCCTGGCGTCGGTTAGGGGAATTGCGACGGGGATTGTGGCCATCGCCTCGTTGAAATTCAATCGGGCCTAGATTCCGTTGGGTATTGAGGTCAATACTTAAACCCTCAAGAAAAGCAAATTGATTTTTTTCAATGACATTACCGGCAGAAGTATTCTCCCATTGGACATCATTTCTGCTGGGATAAGCACTAACAACCACACCCGGCCCGGCTTGATCACGAATTTGGTTATCAATCACTTGGTGATTGTCACCCATCAAGTACACCGCCGCCCGTCGCATCCGTCTGCCGTTGTAAATAATTTGATTATTGCGAATCTGTACAGAACCTTGGGGCTTAAATAAATACACCCCACTGCCATCATTGCCACAAATTAAATTCCCGGTAATTTGCGAATTATCAATCTCTCCTTCTAGGCGAATCGCATCAGGCATTCCATTCAAGCCATTGCCCACAATAATGTTTTCTGTTACTAGCAAATTTGGGGCTTGAACAGAGGTAATAATGCCACTGCCCTCATGATTAGCAATACGGTTACGGCGGATGGTGGCAGAACCATTAAATACCCATACCCCAAAGGCCGACATCGGAGTGGGTACGGTTTCATCCGGTGGGATGCCTAACCAATTTTGCTCAATTACCACATTTTGGGGTGGAGAAACCAATTCTGGCTCATTCCTGCCATACCGAGGAGATCTCAAGTCAAAACTGGATATTGGGGGTTGTTCGGTAACATTTGGGGGTGGCAATCCTTTGTCGATGAAAATATCGGCCGGGGGAGTATTTAAGGTTGCCCCTCCCTGTTGGGCAAATCCATAGAGACTCAATCCCCGCACCGTGACGTTATCGGCCACAATCGAAAGTCCCCGCAAAATTTTAGTATTGGGGGCAGGTGTAATCGACACCACCGGAATCGGGATGGCAATTTCTACAGTCGCTGAACCGGTGGCATCATAACCCGGTTGAGTGGTGCCATCGATAACCACGCCCGGAGTGCTGATGGGAGGCAACATCCTTTGCAGGCTGATAGTGGTTTGATTGGGGGGTAAATTGAACTCAATTCGGGAGGATTCATTGGCCGCTAAAGTTTGCACTTGGGCTTTTTCGGCCTGACTCAAACGTTCGGGTTCGAGTGTTTGATTGACAATCGCAATTGCTTCTCGCAATGTCAACTCATTATCGGGTTGAATCTCCCCATCTTGATTACTATTCACCACTACAACTACAGACTGGCCTGATTGCGCTTGTGCCGAAATCGGTAGGGCTAAAATCGTGAACAGAGTCAAAGAAAAAAGGATTTGGTTATTTGTTTTTTTTCTAAATAACAAATAATTCCTTTCCTCTCTACCATTAGAAGGGGCTTCCCTCGGTTTCCGATTAGCCCGTTTCCGGGAAAATATTTTGTCTTTCACTCCTAAGATTTTGCACTCCTCAAAAACGATTAGTTATTTGTTATTAGTAATTAGTTATTTGTGTTTTTATAAACAACAAACAACAAACAACAAACAACTAATAACCCTTAAGTTTTGACTGTTGGTAATTAAGCCATTGGCTCCAAGCTTGGCGTTCATCGGGCTGATTATCGATGGCTACAGGTTCTATGCGAGATTCCTGTTCTTGGGGAGGCACAACTCGTTGTCGTCCAAAACCGCCAAAGAGTTCATTGACTTTAAATGTGACCCCAAAATAGACCCCACCTTGAGAGCGATAGCCGCTAAAATCTCGGTCATCGACACCGCCAAAGCTATACCCTAAGCCCACGCGCAAATCGGGTGTCAGATAATATCCCACTTCTGCCGCAACGCCGGTTTCGCTATAACCGGGGGAATCTTGGCCAATCCAGCGTCCTTCTACAGCCAAGTCCATGCGGTAATTCAGGCGATAGGATGCCCGCAGTTGCCCCAACCAGATGGTGGCCGAGTTGCTAAAGTTATTGGCCAAATCCGTGTTGCTGTAGCGCATTGCCCCTTTGCCATAAAATTCCCAACGCCAACTCGGAGCAAAAATAGTTTCGGCGGCAAAGACGTGCTCGGTGGAACCTGTACCACTACCAAACAGTAGAGTTTCGGGAATCGTGGAGGGATTTTTCCGGTACTCGTATCGCAAGAGGGCATTCCAGCGATCGCTATTTGGATCGCGGTAGGCTAAACCTAGGCGTAATGTGGCCGTATCGTCTAATCCTTCCACAATCGCATTGGCAAAGTTTGCTTGCTCATAGCGACCTAAAATCGTTAACGCCGGAGACAATTTTCCAGCACCCGCGATGGAGAAGACAGTATTGTTATTCCCCGAACCGGTGCGATGTTCCACTCGTGCCGAGGCTTTAAAGTCCGGATTATCGGTATATTCAATCCCCACATTGAACACATCACCTCCCAACAAGGCCAATGAGGCGGCCGTTTGGCCTACAGCATAGGGTTGGGCAAAGCGCACACCCGCCGCCGTGGGAATCGAGGTATTGCTAATTGTGTGTTCATAGCCTAAATTCACCAACAGTCCCGGAGAAACCACCCAACGGTGATTCAACCCTATCGCCCCTTGCCCCGTGAGTCCGTTGAAGCCACTAATTACAGAGTAGCGACCGGTCAGCGTGGTATTCGGCCACAAATTGTGAGAGACGAGGGTATCTAAGCTGGTGATGGAATCGTTATCTAAAATTCCACCGTCAAAGAATTGGTGAGCGAGGCGCATGGTAATACCCGGATACGCCTTCCAATCCATCCCTACCGTGGTGCGATTGGGGTAGAGGGGGTCATTGCCTCCAAAACTTAGTTCATTTTGCGCCCGGAATGTCAGGCTTTCGGTTAAGGGTAGTCCTAGGCGAGAGACAAGTTGGGTGGCACTACCTGTAAAGATATCAGTGGCTCGGTCTTCGCGATCGCGATGTACCACATCCAGACTCACCGCCGCATCCTTGCCAAAACGGTGCTGAATCCCGGCACTATAGGTCGTTAAGGCATTGTTAACAGGACTGCCAGGGGGGGCCTCAACACCCGGATTAAACAAATCTACAAAGCCACTGCGGGCAAGGGGAGAAATGCCGTAGTTTTCCTCGAAGTCGTACCCGGCACGAAACATGGTATTCGCACCGAGGGAATAGGCCACCCCCGCCCCATAGCGGGTCTGTCCCGGTGTAAAACTTAAGGTGGCATTATTAGAAAAATTTTCCTCCACCGAGCGGTAGTAGGCTTTGGCTGTGAGTCCAGGAAGAATAGTACCGTTGGCTTCCAAGCGGTACGCTGAACCCGAAACATCGCCCCGAAAAATCGAGTCATTATTTGAGCGTGCATATTCCCCAATAATCTGCCCATCCGTGCCTAGAGCAAGTCGGAAATCTGCCCCATACAACTCAAAATCCTGAGCCCCTTGGTCTTCTAGCAGGTACGTTGCCGCCACCCAACTTTCTTGCTTGAAGGCTTGGGAGAAGTTGTATTGCACTCGCCCCGCATACAGGTTGGTATCTCCTCCACCAGTGCCATCGTATTGGTAAGTGGTGACAATCCGCCGTACCAGTAAGGTGGAACCTGTTGTACCCACAGACGGAGAGGCGGGAACCACAGGGGAACCCGATGCCCCCGGTGAGGTGGAGAAGAAGCTACCTCCCGACCCTTCAGTACCAGTCGGCCCGGTGGGGGTTTCAAAAAAGTTAAATTCCGTGGCAAAAATAGGACGGCGGAACATTAGAGTTCCTCGGTCGTAGTCGATTTCATAATCAGGACCACGATAGAGGGGATAGCGGGCAATGATGGTTCCGGGACGATTGGCTTCTTCGACTTCAATAAAGACATTCTCACTGCCGGGAACTAAACGGCGGCGAGAGAGGAAGTAATACCCCGTAGTGCCATTGGGAACAATCGTATCCCGTTGGAAACCTTGGAGATTCCGGGCAAACATAGCGGTTAATTGCAAGTTGCCCAGGTTGTAATTGCCTTTAAAACCGTGCAGTTGGCGAGTGGTGGCGGTAAACAGTTGGGAGGCACGGGCAAATTCGTTACTGTTGTAGTCGCCCCACATTACATAGTCGGGTTCGGCACCGGTAACGGGAGAGGTTCGCTCGAAGCGCAGATAGACGCTATCGATGGAGGGGGTGAGGTAATCGACGGTGGAGTTATCGCCGTAAACAGGATATTGCTGTTCGCAAAACTGAGGCCCTCGAAACAGGCGAGTAATGCCATCGCAAGTTTCGTTAAGGTTCCGGGCGCTGTTATAAGCCCCAGTGAATAGCCATTCTCCCACTCGTCCCGTGGCAAAAACCGCAGCTTTTAAGTCAAATTCAGTGCCGTCGAGGTCGGGGTTGAGAAAGTCCTGTCGCCGTCCCCAAAAATTAGTCCCTCCTGGCCCAATGCGGAGGTCAATTACACCGGAAACTAAGGATGGACGAAGATGGGTGATGAATTCAACTTGGGCGTAGGCTTCGACTGGAGAGGACGCATACAAGGGATTGGGCAGAGAAACTGGTGTAGATTCGGTACTCCCAAATCCTTCTTGCCTGAGTTCGGATTGTTGGGGTCTACGGTCTTCAACAGCCGCCCGTACCCGCACTTTTTGGGCTTCTAAATTCGATTGCAGTTGGGCGGTAAATTGTCCTCCCTGGGCTTGAACCTGAAAACCAGGTTGGTCTTTATCTTGGTCTGCCCCAATAAATTGTCCCGCACTCGTGGTCAGGGTGACTTCGGTTTGTTCACGCAGGGGTTGCCCGTTTTCGTCAGTAATTCGTCCTTGTATAGTAACCACGGAACGACCGTCAGCCGGGATGCGGGGGTCGCCCACTGGAGTCAATTCAAGCTGGAGGGCTGCCGTTCTCACGGTGAGGGATAAACTCGCCGGTTCTCCATTGTTAGCCTGGACGGTGAGGGTATTTTCACCTTCCTCTAGGGGGAGGTTGTACCAAACTTGGGTAATGATATTTTGCCCTTCATCCCGGTTCTGCTCAGTTTTGAAGGCGGAAAGGTCGAGGGGTTTGCCATTAACGGTGACTTGGATAGAGTCGTTGGCTGGGTACTGAACGACTAAATTCGTGGTGGATTGGGTGGTGGCACCGCTTTGGGGCGTGAGGATGCGAACTGTACCCGATGCTAGGGCAGGTACTGAGTTGTCGCTATCCGTTGGTAGGGTGGGAGAGGGTTGTGGGGTTTCGTTTTCAGGGGTTTGTGTGGGTAATTGTTTAGTACCCTTCTCCTCGGATGCCTGAGAGTCAGCGATGAGGTCTTCTGGAGTTGCCGGCTGTTCACGGAATAGGTGTAAAGATGTGGAGATGGGCAGACGTGAAGCATTGTCCTCTTGACTCTTCTCGTCCCTCCGTCTTTGTGTCCCCGCCTCCTCTGGTTGAGCGAGAGTGTCTTCTTGGAGAGAAGCTGGGTCAAGTTGGGGTAAGAAGTGAGTCGAGAAATTCTCGCTTTCTTGCACGATTCCCGGTTCCCACTCTCCTCCTAATGATGCCCAATTATTGGACTTCTCTTGGGCTTTGGCACTCGGCATCAGTCCTAACGTTCCCCAGAGGGCAGTCAGGAAGGAGAGGGTTAAGGTGCCAAACCAGCCTTGATAATTCGTGGTTTGGGCTTGGGTTGTGGTGGTTTGGGGTTGCCTGCTGAGAAACAACCCATAACTCATGACTAAAAACCATTCTTGGCGTTTCATGGCTGTTGTTCCCCGTATGCAGGTGTCACGGCAAAGTTCACCCGAGCCATACCGCCGGGTTCGAGTCGCACGAGGCGGGACTGACTATTGCCTTCAATAAATCTGGTATTGGGAGCAATGCTGTATCCAGGCAGACTGCTCAAGTCTAGGGTGGCGCTGCGATTACCGGCGATAACGTTGGCTAATGAGAATAAGCCATTGGCATCCGTGGTAATGCGATTGCCGTCATCCATGTACACCACAGCATTTGGAACTCCGGGTTCTCCGGGTTGCTGTTGTCCGTCAAAGTTTTTATCAACAAATACCCGACCGATGAGGGTGCCGCAGTCGGATAAAATTCCTTGTCGAATTCGCAATTGAAAGGCCGCTAAACCACTGCGTGTTTCTGCTGCCACGTTGCGCCCATCTCCCCGAATGGCATCTGGTGTCACAACGGCCGCATAAATGATGGTGAGGGTTTGTTGCGGTTCTAGCGACGGATAGGTAAAGGTGACTTGCCGACCCGATACCACCGCAGGCGGCAACGTTACAGGAGTTGTTGTCCCTCCACTGGTAATCGACCCTTGCAAGGATTCGGGTAAAAATCGTATCCCCAAAGGCTGGGTGTCGGTAATCGTAATTTGGTTAGCGGCGACTTGCCCCGTATTAGTCAGCGCAAGGCGATAAATGACGGTATCACCAGGTTCAGCCGCCGCACGGTCTGCGGTTTTGAGTAATGTCAGAACCGGTTGACCGGCTGTTAGTAAAGTTTCATTAGAACGCACCACTTCGGGGAGATTTCCACCGGATGCAGTGGCGGTGTTTCTGATGGGATTATTTTCATTTTGAGCCTTGAGTGGTGACGCACCGACTATACAAAAAGCAGACAGAATGGTAGGAAAAAGCAGCCTAAAGCCGCCCAACTGTTTTGTTGGAGATTTCATTAGAAGGTAGCACCCTGAACTAGGGACTATCTAGAGGATTATAAAAGAAACTTGTCCGTAGATTCCCTGACAAAGCTTTTTGAAGATGCGGTTGATTCAGTAGATTTCCTGATGCTGAGGATGGCTATTTTTTTTAGGGTTCAGTAGATTCCCTGAGGACAAGAATGCAATTAACCGCCTATTTTATTACACAACAAGCTTACTTCATGAACACACCAAATGTTTACAAGCAGGGTTCCATCAATTGATCAAGTCAATTCGCCCGATGTAATCCAATGTAAACCAAGCCAAAAGTATAAGAAAACATAGCTAGAAGCGCAGAATGGCTAGCTCCTAACTTGATTCCCGAAGATGGTAACACCTATCAAACTGTTAGGCTCGTGTACGACTGATGTACACCGAGACGAACAGCACGTACGTGATATTAGCATAGGTATCTAAGTAGATCTACAGAATTAATCTGTCTTCACAAATAAACCTAAACCTTACCCTTAAAACTCTCTAAGCTGATGTGCATTGCACCGACGAGTTGAACTTCCGTTTTTTTACGGTACGGTAAGCATCCTGCCCGTTCAACCGATGCCATTTAGAAGGTTGATTCGCTGACATTCTTGAGGGAAAGAACCCAATACTCTATAATCTTCCCTAAACTATCCTACGGCTTATATCAAATCCGCATAAATAGCTACCTTTTCCAAATCCAGTATTTTTCCTCCCCTGCTCCCCCACCCCCCTGCTCCTATGCAACCTCATAATACGAATTAAATGCACAACAGCTTACCAAGGATTACCAATCATTGTAAAACCACTCCAGTAGTAAGGATGGGAAAAATCACTATTTTTAAGCCCACTTAATTCGGGAGGTAACGGTAACTCACCTTCACTAGTTATCAATTGCTGATTTTTGATGCGTACCTTTCCCGATATCATTGCTAACTGTACCTTTCGCAGTGCCTCAACTTTAATGGGAGCGGTGCGAAGCTGTTGATAAAACTCGCTCATCAATCCCAATGTTGCTTCATCATTGACATACCATAAACTGGCCAAAGCCGATTTTACCCCAGCTTGCACGGCTAATCCTGCAAATCCTAACTCCGCTTCCTCATCACCCACAGCCGTGCGGCAGGCAGACAACACCAATAACTCCACTGGAGGATTGCTCCAACCGACAGACTTGAGTTGCATGGGAGCCAATTTACGGTCTTGTAGTTGAATATAAGAATTCATTGGTTCTCCGGGGCGAAACTCAGCATGGGTAGCCAGATGAATAATGGTAAACGGGGTTTGCGCTCGTTGCTGCTTAAGGTTGCTGAAGGTAAAGTCTTGGTTGAGGAATACTTTCCCCGGCCAAGTTTGGGTAATCGCCGCTAATTCTACCGGAACGGCAGGTAAGGGGCGATAGTTTGCAAATTGACTCGCTCCCATGGCCAGGACATGAGAGCTAGGGATATCTCCCAAGCGGGTGTCTGTCAGAGAAAGACTCGGCATTAAACCCACACTATACCGTTCCACAATAAATCCCTGGCCATCGTGGAGAGCTGCAAAGGGGATAGTCCGTAAACCCCCATCAGGAATATAAACTAGATTTTTAATTCCTTGTTGTTGAAGTTCCGCCTCTAAAGGCTCGACTAGCCATTCGTACAATTTTTGAGCAGGCGCGAGAAACCCTTGAGCATCCCGCCTATTGGTGACAGTGAAGCGAAATTGCTCGACTTGTTGTGCGACTTGGGCTCGAGTCACATTTAGGGATTTACGAATTGGTTTACCCGTTCCAGAGAGTAGAATCAATTCTAAGCGATCGCTCGGACTCGGCTCTAAGGAACGCAATAGTAAAAGCTCAGCCGAATCTTCCTCTAATCCCCCCCCTACACTCGTGGCTGGAGTTACCACGTCAGGCACAAACATCGCGTAGATAACCGCCGGTTTAACCCCTGTAGCCGTCTCAATCCCACGCAGAATATTTAAAGTTTGGGCTAGAGTCATTCCTGCCGTATCACCCAACCCCAAGTATTGTTCAAAATCATTACTGGTAGATTGGTCAATCTCTTCCACTGCATTGTCTAGAGGTTGGCTATCGTTGGTTTGAATTGGCCGAGGCGATAGCTGTGCTTGGGGTGTACTCACCTCACTAGGATTAACCCGAGGGGTGAGAACTGTTGGCAATGATGGAGTGACGGTAGGAGGTGGAGGCGTTGTGGGTAATGTCGGAGTAGGAGGGGGTGGGGATGGAGAGGGAAGGAGATTGAGAGTCGCTAAATTAGGACTGCCTAAAAACCCACCCATAGGATTACTAAGATTGAGATTAACCGTGCGATTCCCCGTGACAGTGGAGAGAATAGGGATATTGAAGATTTGACTGGGAGTGGTATTGCTAAAGGTGAGTGTCCCGCTTGTTGAGGTATAGTCAACATCTGATATTGCTGTACCGTCGCTCGTTCCGTAATTAACCCTCACATTACCCCCGATTCCCCCAGCAGGAGTGCGGTCTACTTGAACAGAGATAGGAGCACGGGCAGCATTAATGTTGACATTGTACGTCGGATTGCTAAACAGCACTCGAATCGCTTCATAGGCACCAATATCAGGAGTATTATCCCCGATACCAGTACGGGATACGCCACGTTGGTCAGTGGTAATCCCTGCTACACTAGTTCCTGCATTTAAGGCAGGACTACCTGCAACTAAGGCATGGGTTTGGGTTGCTCCACCGTTATTCGCTAAGGTCGTATTGATAACCCTATCAATTCCTACCCCTAGAGTTTCAAGGGTTAAATCAGTAGCAGTAGTTCCAAAGTCAGCACCATTACCGCCTAACAGGTTATAGCCGGTTGAAGTGAACGTCCCGGTAAAATTACGAGCATCCGGATTGCCTGTTGCTGCGGTATTTCCGGCAATGATATTGTTCCCAAACAGTAGACTTCCACTATTATTAGCGATCGCGCCCCCTCGGCCTTCACCATCGAACCCCACTAAAGCCCCGGTATTGCCCTCATAAATCCCCCCACCCGTACCCCCACGAGCCTGATTGTTATAGAAGGTATTATGAGTAAGGGTTAAAGTTCCAGAGGCATTATTAAACACAGCCCCCCCATAGCCACTGCCGCCATTACCCCCTTGAGAACTGCCACCACTAGGTGTTAGTCCCCCATTGCCTCCCTGCACTTGGTTACTAGAAAACGTACTATTGGTGATACCAACTGTACCGCCATTGTTAAAGACAGCCCCTCCCATACCAGCACCGGCACCACCTCCAGCACCTCCTACACCTGCAATCACCACATTGTGAGAACCACCATTTCCGCCCCCAAAGCCACCGGTTCCCCCAGGAATCAGTAACACGCCAAAACTGCTACCTGCACCTCCACCTCCAGCAGCAAACCCGCCATTACCGCCTCGGCCATCTAAACTGCCACCGGAACCGCCACCACCCCCAAAGTTACCATCCGTACCATCGGGACTCCCTGTAGCTGTTGTCGTGCTGCCAATTCCGCCATTGCCGCCATTGCCACCCCCGCCACTGCCTGGCCCGTTAACACCTGGGCCACCATTGCCGCCATTGCCTCCATTGGCTTGATTGCGGATAAAGGTGGAAGTAGCAATATTCACCACACCCCCCTCATTAAAGATGGCACCACCTAAACCAGCCCCACCCCCAGCCCCACCACTGCCAAAGCTGACATTCGAGCCCCCTTGCCCGCCCTGCGCGATGTTATTGGAAAAGGTGCTATTACTGATATTCAATGTCCCTTGGTTAAAAATGGCACCCCCAAACCCATTCACCGTACCGCCCAGTCCGGGATTATTGGGAGCGTCAATTTGTCCAGCCCCACCAGGTGAACCCGTTGCTCGATTGTTATTAAATAGGGTACGATTAAGGGTTAGCGTGCCTTGGTTTAAAATCCCGCCTCCAGACCCCACCACATTCCCATTAGCAACGGTTAAATCTTGTAGGGTTGCCGTGATGCCGGGGTTAATTTGCAAGACACGAGCAGTATTGTTGCCACTGATGATAGTATTCGCCGCCCCTGCACCCGCAAGAGTCAGGGATTTATTGATGATGACGGATTCTGTAAAAGTACCTGCGGCGAGATTGATATTTCCCCCAGCCACCACCAAATCCACACCATTTTGAATTCTGCCTCCTAACCCCACATTGATAGTAGTATTCGTCGCTGCACCCAAAAGCTGCCCCCCTAGGGTAATGGGCGCATTGAGATTAAGCGTGGGTGCATCCAGGGTTAAATTAAATAAACTGGTGGAATTAATCGCATCGCTGACGGTGAGGGAACTGGTAGCAGAATAGGTGACATTGGCAGTAGCAAGGGCTTCCACAACTGCCGTTGGGGTAATATCTCCACCTGAATTGGCAATGACAAAGGTTTCCGGATCTAAGAGTAAAGTGCCGGTGAGTCCCAAAGGTGCCCGTAAGTCTGTAAACCCGTTATACTGCAATGTCTGTTTACCCGACACTTCCGCAAATCCGCCGTTTCCGCCCGATGTTCCGCCTCGTGCCGCGATCGCGCCTTGAAAGTTCGTTGTATCATTAGACCAAACAAGGACTCTCCCTCCATCCCCTTGAGTCAACGCATTGGCCGTAATTGTGGTGTTGCCGTCTACTGAAGTAAACTCAGCATTCGGCACCGTCCCCAAACCCTGATAATCTCCACCAATCCGCACCGTACCGCCACCATTACTGCCCGATGCGTCGATATTGGCTCCTAATACATTAATACGGTTGCCTAAAACATTGACATTACCCCCCATTTGTCCCTCGGCTGGATTCGATGCATCCAGAGTCCCGGACACCTCAACTGTACCCGTAAGTAGGGTGGGTAAATCGAGGGAATGAATGGGTAATGCCTGCCCATCAGCCGTTTTAGGTTCAAATTCTAAACTGAGTAAATGTCCTGTTTGACTAATTCGGACTAAATTTTCACCCGGTACTGCTGCTAGGGTAATCGTTCCTCCGGGAGTACTGATTTGCCCTGTATTAATTACACTACTGCCTAATAAGGTTATATTTTGTCCCGGTTGTACGGCCAAATTTCCTTGATTAATTACACTCCCACTTTGAGATAAATCAAAGACGAATTGGCTAGGATTCCCCGCTAAATTCTGATAATTATTATCCCCAAAAGCATTAAACCATACCCCCCCTGCCCCCCTTGTCAAGGAGGGAGAGCCAAAGCCGATACCAGTCGCTGCCGTCGCCGTGAAAGAAGCCGGAACGTTTAAGCTTGCCCCTGTGCCAAAAACGATTCCAGCCGGATTCATTAAATATAAATTGGTGTTACCGCCGCTAACTTGAATAAGTCCATTAATTAACGACGGATTGCCTCCAGTTACACGACTGAGGATATTACGAATTTCGGGATTAGAAATAAAGTTAGCTATCTGGTTTGAATCGAGTCCAAACTGACTAAAACTGTGGAAAAGATTACTACCATCCTGGGAAGTAGTACCACCTAGAATATTGATTTGGTTTCCATTGGGAGTGATAATTGTTCCGGTGCCATCAGCAGCAGGAGTAATAGTTTGCGATCGCGCAGGTGCTAGGGTATGAAGTGTGGCGATCGCAAGAGCAACTAATGTAGCAAACGGTAATTTTGTCAATTCTTTTTTAGAAAACTTTATAGATGTATTCACTCGATGTCTACTTCCCTAGTAATAAGTAAGAACACAGGTAGATTGGTGTTAGGAGAAGCACTGAACCTGATGCGATCGAGAGAAGCCCTATGTCTAGGATAAACACAATAATTTGCAGTATATCAAGCTACCAACTTACTGCATTGCTCAGATTAATGGTGCTTTATTATTCCTTCGGGCTAAATCAGTAATCCGGAAAAATTTTGTATTGAATAGAAAATACCCGCGAGTGATGAATCTGAAAAACCTTCTAGCCTGAAACGTACAGCAGATTGCAAGTGAGTGAGCTACAAACAGAAAAACAAAACTCAAACAGTAAGCAGCTCTCACTCCTGACTTCTCACTCCTAACTCCTGCATTCTATGATAAAAAGGCAAATTTTTACCCAGAATCTTAGAGCATACACTTTCAACGCAGTCCTTTTTCTCTTAGCAAGGTATCTGCCCAATCTTTATCCTCATCCTTAAGTGGGGGTATGGGTTCTAAGGCGTAATTGATGGCTAAATCAAATCCTGCTCGCTCATAAACTCCAACCAATAAACTTTGTAAGTCTACCAATGGTCCTGTATCATCTAACTGCAAAGGTAACAGGAATTTTGGAATTATTTGGTGGATACTAAAACCATAGAATTGAGCTTGGGGACGGCGATTTCCTCTACAAATTAAGATACGATAATCAGTTTGTGGAACTTCATTTAAAATCCGCATCGGTTGACCATTTCGGAGTAAGTCAATCTCGATGAGGTGGGTGCGACTGCTTAACACTTCCATCCGTTTTTCTTCATAGGATTCACGTCCTTTGCCTGGACGTTTATTAGTGGGAGAAAGAACTTCAATCGCTGTGACTACCCGCTCAGTTGCCACTTCTCTAATTTCTAAATAACTTTCCCTGACTTCCTGGGGTACAGGAATAGTTACAGTTAATGATTCTGCTACAGCAGGTAGAGTTGTTGTTGATGAGGTTTGAGTTTTCGTTTTGTTTTGAGAGAATACCGCAACATCAGGAATCCCAACTAAAACGGACTCGTCTCCATCACTAAGGTAGGTTCGTTTTTCAATTGCAACTCGATATTTAGGGCGAATAGGGGGAGCAATAGCATCAGCAATTGCTACAATCAAACGGCTATGCACCTCTGGCCACAACTCAGGATGCTCTAAATAAGGGTTCATTCCTGGAAATGGAGAAGGCATCTGCTTATACCTCGTCACTGGGTAACATTCATTCCATCTTACAAGAAACAATCATGGCTCAACTCCTTGAAGGCATTCCCCAACCGGGGCAAAAAGCACCGAATTTTACAGCACCCGATCAAAATGGCAATTTGGTCAATCTTACTGATTTCCAATCCTATTGGCTTGTCCTCTATTTTTACCCGAAAGATAATACACCAGGCTGTACTGTTGAAGCGAAAGATTTTACAGAATACGAGCCAAAATTTAGGGAAATGGGAGCCAAAATTTTAGGCGTTAGTCCTGATACCGAAAAGTCCCATTGTCGCTTTATTGAAAAGCATAATTTATCCATTCAGTTGTTGAGTGACCCGGAACATCAGGTGTGTGAAAATTATGGAATATGGCAATTAAAGAAATTTATGGGTAAGGAATATATGGGGGTTGTACGGTCAACCTTTTTGATTGACCCCAATGGAAATTTAGCTTATGTTTGGCCGAAGGTGAAAACGAAAGGTCATGCTCAGGTAGTCCTAGAAAAATTGCAGGAATTAATTAAGGGTTAATTAGTTTTGGGTAATTTTATCTGAGGTTGAGTACGAGCAATCACAATGAGGCAATCTCCCGTAATTAATTGCAGATTTTTAGGCGGATTAACTAGGGTTTCTCGATTCTTGTTAGTTCGCCGTTCTACGGCAATCAAAATCGTATCAAACTGCTCTTTGAGTTGTTGAGTTGCGTCCCAAAACGCGATTCCTGCCCACTGTTGAGGTAAGGGAATTTTGTAAAACTGATTGCCGACTTGCACGGTGAGTAACTCGGATAGTACCTCCACAGAACCTTGATTTCTGGCGGAGGTGGCAATTAAATGGCTGGCCAATTCATCGGCAATCACGACATCTTCAACACCAGCGACTCGAAGTTGTACGTTGTTTTTCCGGTCTAAAAGTTGTGCACAGGTATAAATAGTGGGATTGAGTTTTTCAATCGTTAATGCCGCTAAAACGGTGCGTGCATCTCGGTCTTGGTCGCTGCGAGGATGGGTGGAATCAGCGAGTAAAATGGCTCTGGAGGCATGATAAATTCCTACACTTTCTAACACATCGATAATCGTGTAGTCACCCGTGTAAATGTACAGGTGGGAACGGTTTAAACGCTTGAGTTCTTGTTCGGGTGCTTCGATAAATTCAGCAACAACTACAATAGGACAGTCTTTGGTATCGGGTGCAGCTTGGAGTTCTTCGATAATCAAGTGTCCACCCCGATTCCATCCGCAGATCACAATATGATCACGCAGTTCATCTAGTTCCAAGTATTTAACCTCCAGCACGGTTTTGAGTTTTTGTACCATGACAGCAGAGACGATACCGGTAAACACGGCAAACATCGTCATACCGCCTAGAATGACTAGGAGTGTAACAGTACGCCCCGCATCGGTGATGGGTTCTCCGCCAATGGGTTCTCCCGATACTAAGGTAAAGAAACTCCACCAGAGGGCATCGCTGAGGGAAGAGAACTCTTGATTTTGAGTGCCTTCTAGTAGGTAAATGGCGATCGCACCGAGTAAAACAATTAAACCAACGATCAGAATAACGCCAATTTGAACTCCGATACTCGCGGCTAGCGCTGAAGATTTACGGTTTAAGCTGCGGTTTAAAAGAATCCCCACTCTCAACAACCGAAATATCCGCAATACGCGCAATAGGCGGAAGGCATGAGAGAAGGGTAAGACGGCAATGATATCAAGCCAGTAATTGCGGAAGAATCGGCGTTTGTTGCGTGCTGCCAGGTAACGGAGAGTCAACTCAATGATAAATATACTGGTGAGGAGGTTTTGGGTGAGATTGACTAAGCCATAACTGGTATGGGCTTGGGTGTGATCGAAGGCTACTTGGGCAGGCACTAAAATCACTGACACCAGAATTAGCAGGATGAGTGTAAATTCAGTTAAGGGGGCATGGATAAAGCGATCGAGCCGTGATTGTAGAGTCTGCTGAGGCATCGTTGGGTTCCTTTATCTTCCCCTGATAAGCTGTTACGCATTAAGAAAGCTTGTTGAGACGGCAGGGGAGCGGGGGAGTATAATTTTTAAAATTTAGTAAGAGAGTGTTCTAGTTTACCAGTATTGCGAAGCTGTTATGCCCATCCGCGCAAGATTTGGTGTACACGAGCTAAATCCCACATATAGTCATTAAGTGGATACTGATTGACGGCTTTAAGGATATAGTTGCGCGATTGCTCTGAGTTTGACTCGGATTCATAATACAATCCGAGGTAAAGATGGCTGTAAAAATTGCCGCGTTTTCCTTCTTTTTGACCTGCGATCAGTACATCATTTGTAGAACAATTTCCGGCAAAAAGTTCGTACACGCTACGCATGACCAGCCTGGGGTCATTTTTAACAACTAATAGCGAATTTCGTGCCTCAGTAACCCCTTTGAGCCGAGCAATGCAAAGATACCGCCAGACTGTTTCTTCGACATCTTGTGCGTTTACGGTTAAGTCTACCTCAAACTGTTTAGCACCTTCCTCAAATCGTTCAGCATAGTAGTAGGATAAACCGCGTTGCCATAGGTAGGGCAAGAGGCGAGGTTCAAGGGTTTCGGCGCGATCGAAATCTGTGATCGATTCATTGATTTGGGCTAGCTTAAAGTTAGCCATTCCCCGTCGAACGTAAGCTTGTGGATCGTTGGGATGATTGTGAATGATTTGATTCCAGCGATCAAGTTCATTGTTTAGGGTGTTTTGATGAGTCATACCAAATCCGGGTTAACTACCCCTTTTTTGATGGAGATAAGGCAGAGGGCAGAAGGCTTTTATGAATAAGAGTTTTTATCTCATCATCAAGGTATGCAATTTAGATGCGTCTCAGCTTAGCCTACTCAACCAAGCCATTGCTATGGCTTTCTTTACTTCGTCAAACCATGTTCAAGTGCATAACGTACCAACTCAGTACGGCTATTCGTTCCTGTTTTGCTAAACAATCGGCTAACATACTTCTCAACGTTGCGGACACTAGTATCCAGCCGCCGAGCAATTTCTTTATTCATCAATCCTTCCGCGACCAAATCTAAAACGCTTTGCTCACGCGGTGTAAAATCGATACGAATAGGAGGGGGGGTTTGCGTAATGCCATTACGCTGGTCTAGCATGGCTCGAATCGCTGCAATTTGTTGTGCAATTTGCTCGAGTTCGGTGCTTCCGGCCGTTTCACTCGTGGTAGTTGCACGGCGTTCCAATAAATTCTCGACTATTGCCACTAATTCATCCGGGTCAAACGGTTTGGGGAGGTAGGCATCTACACCCGCTTGATAGCCTTGAATGCGATCAGTTGTCATCCCTCTTGCGGTCAGGAATATCACCGGTAGGGATTTAAAACGAGCATCGTCTCGTAGCCTTTTGAGAAACTCGTACCCATCCACCTTAGGCATCATGATGTCAGAAATCACTAGGTCTGGGGTTTTGTGTTGCAACATCTGCCAAGCTTCATCAGCATGGCTGGCAACCTGTACATTAAAACCACCGACTTCTTCCAAATATTCTTTGACGGATACCCTCACCCCTGGTTCATCATCGACCAGTAACAGATCTGCTGACATCTATTTTTCCTTGACCTTACTTCTATAAATTTAACGGAAATTCTTAGATCCGCATTAATCAGCATGACATGAAGCAGAGGTGTTTACTTTGATTAGACATCATTGATGTTGGCATAAAAAATAGCGTTGCACTCAAGCGGCTGGCGATCGCCCAATCATACCCAATCCGCTCAGAACACCCCTTTATTCCTGGACAGGCTCTCGAAGCAGGGGAGCAGGAGAGCAAAAAGACTAGAGGCAAGTTGGCTTCAGTCTTTTTTGATTTTGCCTAAATTTGGGTTTTGCCTTTATCGTTGATGGAGTTACAAAATCCGTTGTTGAATTGGTATGTCGATTCCATTAGGGAGAGAGATAAAGTTTACAGAGGTTTTGGAGAAGTTAACTCAATGGAGGCAGGAACTCGTCGAGCAAATGAGAAACCCTAGTACCACTCAGCAAGGAAGAGAAGATGTTCTGAAGTTGAAAAGTCAGGTAGATCAGGCGATCGCTTGTCTCCAGTTGTGCGAAAGATATCAAATCTCATTGAATGCCAAAGTTACTGAAGTTCCGACACTACAACAGGAACATTTATCAGCCTACCATCTGATCGATAGCTGTTCTTCAACCGAGCCACAGAACGGGAAACCCGTAGAGGTCAATAGCAAACCCTTAGTTATTACACCCGGCGATCTGATCATCCGGCGCTCTGGAGATACATCCTATTATGCCTCCCAAGAATAAGCTATTTATATATTTAGTTTGCAGGTTGAGTCAATGTAGATTTTTTGTGGTACGCCTAAAAAACCTGTCGGTGATGATGGCCATTCAATCGAGAGGAAATTAGAATCGCTTGGGAGATTGATTCGTCATTGCCCCATCCCTAATTATGCAGTTAGTTTGTAGGTACTAATGACGTGTTGTAGTAACCCCTCACAGGCGTCTAAAAGTAAATCAATCACCTTGTCAAATCCCTCCGTCCCGCCGTAATAAGGATCAGGGACTTCTCTCTCACTATGGTGGGTAGCAAAGTCACACATTAATCGGACTTTATCTTGATACTTTCCTGTGGGATCGAGTGAGAGAATATCGCGATAGTTCTCCTGATCCATTGCCAAAATCAGGTCAAACTCCTCGAAATCCGATTGTTGAAACTGTCGTGCTCGACCGATAAGTTTAATGCCCCGACGTCCGGCGGCTGTGGTCATGCGCCGATCTGGAGGGGCACCAATATGATAACCTCCCGTGCCAGCAGAATCACAAATAATGCTCTGGCTCAAATTGGCTTGTGCAATCAAGTGATTCATAATATTCTCGGCCGATGGAGAACGGCAGATATTACCAAGGCAGACAAAAAGTAATTTGCAGGGCATAGGGCGAGGCATAGGGCGAGGCATAGGTATAATACTTAACTTCCTGTGCAATTCAAAAAATAATCAAGTTTTGCACGGCAATCATGAAAAACATTACCGATAACCTGTTTTACTCAACATCGGTTGGTGGCTGCACCAGTGTTAAGTTTAGCAACGAAACTGCCTCACCATACCGCCCAATTCATTAGTGATTTGAGGAAAAGTCTTTAATGTTCAAGCCGCACCGCCGCTCTTACCGCAAACCCCGCCGCTCGTTTCCACTTTCCATCATCCTCTTAAGCATACCTTTAGCGTTAATTCTCTTGGAATTATTAGTACGGATTGTCGTTGGGGTTACGGGCAAAAGCGCCGAGTTAGCCGCTTATGAGGGTCAACCTGCGAGTGTCAACGCTTATTATCCAAAGTTCTTAAATTCCTCTGAGCAACCTTATGATGGGTTATCTGATCGAGGACACCTAGCGGTTCAACCGAGTTACGCAGGGGGATACGGATTAGTTGCTAACCAGAAAAGTAACTACTGGCATATTAACGAGCAAGGTTTTCGCGACAATGAGCCTGTTCCCTTAAAAAAACCTCAAGGTGAAATTCGGATTTTTCTGCTTGGAGGTTCTGCTGCTTTTGGTCAATGGAGTGCGAGTAACCAAGCCACCTTAGCCAGTAAACTTGAAGCCCGATTGAATGAACGAGTCGCGCAGCAACAGCGATCGCCCGAAAAATACCGCCCTACAATTTTACCCGTCTATAAACCGGAATTAGAGAAAGCGCTGAGTTTACCCCCCAAGCTGCGAGAAGGCCGATATCGTGTGATTAATGCGGCCGTACCTGGCTATGCGTCGGGCAACGAACTCTCTCAACTCGCTCTTCAGATTTTGCCTTATCGCCCAGATGCAGTGATTGTTCTCAATGGATACACTGATTTGATGCTACCGAGCAATCAAGCTCAAACAGAGTTTCCGGGAGTAGAGGCTTTTCTCAACAATGCACCCGGACATTTCTGGGCGTACTTAACCCAGCAATTTCAGGACTGGGTAACGAACACCTATACCGTTAAAGCCATACAAAACTGGGTTATCCGTCCCCGTCCTTCAGTGAGCCAATTGAGTTTGGTAATGGCCCAAGACTCAGCTCCCTTAGAGCAACATCTACCCCATGACTCGGATGAATTGAAACGCCGTGTTGAACGGTATGAGAATTTCCACTCCTCAATGCTGATGCTCACGACTGGAGCTAACATTCCCTTAGTGGTTGCTGTCCAGCCAGAAATTACGGGACGCGCAACGAATCAACTCACGGTGGAGGAGCAAAAAATTTTACGGGAATTGGGAGCAACCTATCAGCAGCGAATCCGCGCTAGCTATACTCAATTGCTCAATGCTACACAGCAGCTAGAAGATGCATTTCCTCGTAATGTCAAAACACTCAACTTCTACAATGCCTATGAAAATTTCCCCAAACGGGCATTTTATGACGCGG
Organism: uncultured Microcoleus sp.; assembly: GCA_964588805.1. Lineage (GTDB taxonomy): Bacteria > Cyanobacteriota > Cyanobacteriia > Cyanobacteriales > Coleofasciculaceae > CAZPRJ01. Next base: position 50,106 of record CAZPRJ010000015.1, read on the forward strand.
TTCACTTGACTGAGGAAGGAAATATTGAGCTAGCCGAGCGGTTATATCGTGCGATCGCCGGTTTACCTAAAATGCAAATTACTCCCCCTAAAACCAAGGGAGCCCAGAATTAGGAATGGCAATAGAAAACGGAGAAAAAAGGGAAGATGGGTTGAATCAATTCAAGGCATGAGGTTAGAAATTTTTGCTCATGCTCCCATCCCCCATTCTTTCACGCCTGAAATTACATTCCAGGTAAATTGAGTCCGCTTGTGAGTTCTTCCATACGTTCACGCATGGTAGCGGTTGACTTATCATAAGCGTCTTTCATGGCAACGGTCACGAGTTCAGATAGTGCTTCTGCACCTTGACCCATTGCATCGGGAGCAATGGTGACTCGGATGGGTTCCTGGTTTCCACTCAGAACCACTTTGACGCTGCCATCCTCTGATGACCCCTCAATCTCCATTTGCTCCAGTTCTTCCTGAAGCTGTTTGGCACCGAGTTGAACTTCTTGAGCTTTTTTAAACGCTTCGGCTAGCTCTTTCATCTTGCCTAAACCGAAGCCAAATCCTTGTCCTTTTGTCATAAAAACTTCCTTTGCAGTCCGGAAATCTACTCCCTTCAAAAGGGTGGCAGAAGAACGAGCCAGCACCGAATGGTGCTAGTACCGCCAGGGGAAATTTACGCCTTCACGCATTCAAAATACTTACAGGGTAAGCGTTCTGTTGATGCGAGAATACTAGCTTTATTTCCACCAAGCTGTGCTAGGTAGAGAGGGGTGCAGTCTCTACCTACCCCAATAATGCTGGGAACGCCTGTGCTGCACCACGCTATGTGAGTCACGCTAACGCATTACTGCGCTAACGGCAATGGTTCGGGTCGGTACTATCCGAGAAACCTAGCGTTAATCGGTTTCAAAAGACTGATCCAAAATGCGAAAACGCAACTTCTTGGTGCTTGTTTCGGAATTTCTCTCCAGGACGTGGGTTCCTGATTGTCCGCAGGCGTCAACGGGGTGACGCTGGACAAGGAAAGTAACTTCAAACATGAAGAAGCACACCTGAAGGAAAAAACCGTCCCTACTCAAAATGGGTTCACAGTTGTCTATAGGTTGGGCTTGGTTGTCGCCTATTTTTGACAACTTTGTTCGATCGTAGCCAAAAACTGAGCTACTGATACGATTTTTTGGTCTTCAACTTTGCCTATTCGTCTTGCGCCTCTAAACAATGGGTTCAAGTTCAGGCTGGTAGGTTTTCCTAGTGCCTAAGGTAGGCTGAAAATCCTACAAGTTGACAACCGAAGCAGGAGGATATTGAATAAACAGCGAACTCCTCCTGAATTGAAAGAGTATATCATTAGTGAACCCTTTTCTTAGAGGTTCCCTAAGTCATCTCTAGATTGGTTGAAACTCGCCTAAAATTTTTACTTCAGGTTCTAACTGGAGTGACCAGTGCTGTTCAACTTGATGTTGAATGTGCCGGATGATTTGGAAGATTTCATTGGCTTTAGCTCCTCCACGGTTGAGGATAAAGTTAGCATGACGCTCAGCGACTTGTGCGCCCCCAATTGTGTATCCTTTTAAGCCAATTTGTTCGATTAACCAACCCGCCGGACGTGCCTCAGGATTACGGAATACGCTACCACAACTGGGAAGATGATAGGGCTGAGAGCGCCGCCGTTGTTCTAAATGTTGGGTTGTAGCTGCCCGTACCTGTATGGGATCGGCACCCGGTTTTAACTGAAAAGTCGCCCGAGTTAATAAGCGATCGCCGCCTTGCAAAATTGAAGTGCGATAGCCAAAGCCTAAGTCTTCAGGGGTGAGTTCTGCAATAACACCTGTGGGTGAAAGGGTTTGAGCACACACCAGAATGTCTTTTGTACAGGATTGGTGTGCACCGGCATTCATCACCACTGCACCTCCCACCGTACCGGGGATACCTACAGCCCACTCTAGTCCTTGCCAGCCCCGATCAGCAGCTTGCCAGGCCAAGCGAGCAATGGGTTCACCCGCACCGACGGTGACTCTGCCTGTTTCTTCATCAAAGTGAGTTTCGCGCAAATGACGGGTACAAATCACTAAACCGGGTAGTCCGCGATCGCTGACTAACAAATTGGAACCTGCACCCAAGAGTGTTAAGGGTAATCCCTGAGAGTGCGCCCACTCAAAGCTAACTTGAAGGTCTTCTAATTGTTGGGGAGCAACGTACCATTCTGCTGGGCCTCCAACGCGAAACGAGGTTAGGCTCGCTAAAGGAACTTGAGCCCGCAAAGGGCAATGAGTTCCTGGGAGGTAGATCTGGGGCTGATTGTAAATAATTTTCTTTTGACTAAGTGTGCTAGCGGCGACACGGGGGGGGTCATGGGATAGAGTCATATCTATACGCGTGAAAAGTAGGCCAATTGATCTTGGGCAAGCCAGTGGAAGTCAACGAATGATATTTCCTAAGTCAGGGCAAGCGGGAATTGGGCTTTGGGAACGTTGAGCATGGGAGATATTTTCGACCTCCTGATGCTCCTAAGTCCCTACGGTTCCCATCCCTTCATGCCTCGCGAGAGTGTGAGGGTTTACTGACGGACAGATGCTTCCTCAGCCGTTTGGTAAAATTCAATCAACTGGGGAATAATTTGGTTGAGATTGCCAGCTCCCAAAAATAAGGCCAAGTCTCCAGGTTGCAGAGCTTTGGTTAAAAATTGGGTAACTGATTCCAGAGTCGGTTGGTAATAGACCTGCCCGTGATGCTCCGCAATCGCAGCCTGAACGTGCTGTCCTGTCACTTGTTCTGAATTAGGTTCTCCGGCGCTGTAGATATCAGTGACCACAACCATATCAGCGTCACTGAAGGATTCAGCAAATTCGGGCAAAAATGTTAAGGTGCGGCTGTAGCGGTGGGGCTGGAAAATAGCGACAATGCGTTGTTGCTGTGAAGGCAACCCTAGGGTTTCACTTCCCCGCAAACGGGCGGCAGCTAGTGTCGCTTGGATTTCACTGGGATGATGGGCATAGTCATCAACAAATGAGATGCCATTGGATTTACCTCGAAGCTCAAAGCGACGCTTAGCCCCTTCAAAGCTAGCAATCCCTTCTGCAATCACCTCAAATCCGATTCCGAGATGCCTTCCTACGGCTACGACGGCTAGCGCATTGCTGAGATTGTGTTCACCTAACAGTTTTATACGCAGCTCACCTAACACTTCATTGCCTTCCCAAACACGAGCGGACGTGCCATAGGCATGATACGCTACATTATCCACACTGTAGTTAGCTCCTACATCCCGCCGCAGGCTATAACTAATCGTGGGATTAATCTGCGATCGCACAGTTTCACAATCAATGCATCCCACCACAGTTTGACAGTGTTGGGCAAAGGTTTGAAAAATACCAATAACTTGTTCTAAGGATTCGTAATGGTCTGGATGATCTAACTCAATGTTAGTAATGATCCCAATCTGGGGTACTAGCTTGGCTAATGAACCATCGGACTCATCCGCTTCAGCAACCAGATAAGGGCTGTTCCCTAGGCGAGCATTCCCTTCCCAAGCATCGACCTCACCACCTACCACGATAGTGGGATCAAAACCGGCTTGTAGGAGTACATACCCCATTAAACTACTCGTGGTTGTTTTCCCATGAGTCCCAGCAACGGCCACACTTTGATAATCTTGCATTAAAGCTGCAAGCAAGTCTGAACGGTGAAAAATGGGATATCCTCGCTCTAATGCTGCCCGATACTCAGAATTATAGGGATTAATTGCTGTTGAACAGATGACTTGCGGCAAGTTTACACTGAGTTTGGTTGCCGTCATCGATGAGGTAGCTTTGACCGGTTCACGAGAGAGTTCCTGCACCTGCGCTAGCCCCACCGCAGTCGGTCGTTCTTTACAAGCCGAATCGGTTGGGACGCGGAAAAATTCTAAGTTAGTCGCGTCTTGACTCCTAAACAGGTGAGCCCCAACGGCTTGCAAGCGTTGAGTAATATGCGTCGAACGAATATCTGACCCCGATACTGGGAGTTGTCGCTTTGCCAAAACATAGGCAAGGGCTGACATCCCAATTCCACCAATGCCAATGAAATGAAATGGCTTCCCTGTAAAATCAACTGTATTGTGCATCTTTACTCCTTACACACCACACCACACAAGCCTACTGTGCCAATAACACGCGCTATCATATCAAGAATTGATTTTTCAAGATATAGCGAACTTGATATTTGATAGAAGTTTTACGTGTCAGGCTGACTTATGATAGATTTTTGTATTACTGTGACGTATTTTTCTGTCCACCAACGGTTTTTATTATTAAACATACCGAGAAATTCTTTATCCGGAAACTTGAATTGAACAACCCTACCCTAAGAGGGATGAGAATTGGAACTCATTCGTTAATGGCTAATCCCCGATGGATATGGGAAAAGTGGCAATTTTAGGGGGGACTTTCGATCCTGTTCATTGGGGGCATCTGGTTCTTGCTCAGATGGCATTGAGTCAGGTAGAACTCGAACAGGTGATTTGGGTGCCTTCTCTCCATCCTCCTCACAAGCATGGGTTAGCTTATGAGCATCGTCGATGGATGGTAGAACTGGCGATCGCAGAAAACTCAGCCTTTACCCTCGCCCCCAGGAGGATGAACTCAGCAGAGCCTGATTATGCGATCAACACCTTAAAAGACCTGCAAACGACCTATCCCGGTTGCCAATGGTTCTGGATTATAGGTCTAGACTCATTTCAAACTTTACCTCGATGGTACGGCCGCAACCAGCTCGTCCCTGCTTGTAAGTGGTTAGTGGCTCCTCGTTGTTCTGCCCTTGCTCAGGCTAACACTGTATCTTCAACCCGTACCAATACCTTACAAGAACCCGAACACCAAGCCAGCCAAGCCTGTGAGCAGGTAGCCGTACAGCTAGCGGCTCAAAATATTCCGGTACGATGGCAACTGCTACAGATGCCATCTTTAGGTATTTCTTCTAGCCTCATTCGTCAATACTGCCACCGTGGCCGTTCAATTCGTTATTTAGTTCCAGATTCTGTTCGCGCTTATATCATCCACCACAATCTTTACTACACAGATTAAACAAAACTCATAATTTCCGCCGATTATAACGACTTTTCTGAATCATCCGTAAACTTATTACCCAAACGTTAAGGAATCGGTAGGAGCAATCACTTAGGAAAAGGTATTAAAGGTCTCTGCATCAACCCCAAAAATCCCAGCATCCATCGTTCTACTCTCTACTCTCTAGTTGATTGTTCTAAGGTATTTTCAATAAAATCTATTAATTGACAGTTATAAATACTCACTCTTTAAGGTATGATTGGGAATATTAAAAAAGTATTTACTTTCTTGAATAGCGAGGGCAAGACGCAGTGATTAGAGTAGCGATCAATGGGTTCGGACGTATCGGACGTAACTTTGCGCGATGCTGGTTGACAAGGGAGAACAGTCAAATAGAATTAGTGGGCATCAATGACACCTCTGACCCCAAAACCAATGCTCACTTGCTCAAATATGACTCGATGCTGGGAACGCTAGATGCTGATATCAGCGCTGATGAAAACTCCATCATCGTCAATGGCAAAACCGTTAAGTGCGTATCCGATCGTAATCCTCTGAACTTGCCCTGGGCTGACTGGGGAATTGACCTGGTGATTGAATCCACCGGTGTATTTGTCAATCGAGAAGGAGCGTCCAAGCATTTGGCCGCAGGTGCCAAGAAAGTACTGATTACTGCTCCTGGAAAAGGAGGAGATATCGCCACCTTTGTAGTAGGAGTCAACCATAAAGAGTATGACCCCAGCAAGCATGACATTGTGAGCAACGCAAGCTGCACAACCAACTGCTTAGCTCCATTTGCCAAAGTGCTGCACCAAAACTTTGGCATTATCAAAGGTACGATGACCACAACTCACAGCTACACAGGAGACCAGCGCCTGTTGGATGCGAGCCATCGCGATGTCCGTAGAGCAAGAGCTGCTGCACTGAACATCGTACCCACCACCACGGGTGCAGCCAAAGCAGTGGGTTTAGTTTTACCAGAACTGAAGGGTAAGTTGAATGGGATTGCTTTACGCGTACCCACCCCAAACGTGTCTGTAGTAGATTTGGTCGTTCAAGTCGAGAAAAGCACGATCGCCGAACAGGTGAATGATGTTTTCAAGCATGCAGCTGAAGGCGAACTCAAGGGCATTTTAGAATACAGTGACCTACCGCTAGTTTCCTGTGACTACCGGGGTCATGATGCCTCATCGATTGTAGATGCCAGCTTGACGATGGTGATGAGTGGAGACATGGTTAAAGTCGTTGCTTGGTACGACAACGAATGGGGTTACTCTCAGCGGGTTGTAGACTTAGCTGAATACATGGCTCAGAATTGGCAGAGTTAGTTTTAGGGCATCAGGGAAGCATCCATTCATTTGGAGTCGAATGTCATAAAGTAGCCTGGGAATTCGTTCCCAGGTTTATTTTTGGCATCAATCAATCCGCTTCAATTTGCTTCCCTAGAGATTGTACCGTTCGGCTGAGTTCACGCCGAAGCCCAGAATTCTTTATTTGGAATTCACGAAGAGGGTACAAGCCGCTTCCGGAGGGATTCAGCCCGACGTTTAGCTGTATTGTTATTGGGTTCATATTTGAGGGCTTCTTCATAAACTTGTAGCGCTTGGGCGGTCAGTTTTTTACGCTCGTAGACATGCCCTAAATTATTCAGTGCTGTAATATATCCGGGTTGTAGTTTAATGGCTTCTTTGTACTCACGAATTGCGATATCGTATTGTTCTTGAGCAAAGTAGGCAAATCCTAAAGCATTGTGCACAGGAGCAAGGTTTTCTTCTTTGGCATCGGCACCTTTGAGAGCCTTTTGAAACACAACGATCGCTTGTGCAAACATTTTTTTATTGGTGTAGATACTGCCTAATTCGTAATATTCTTGAACGGTTCCCCGTTCTTTCTTCAGGCTCCTTTCCAGCCGTGAAAGCGCTCCTTCCACTTTACGAGTTTTGAGAATTTGGCGAATAATTGCCCATCCAGCACCACCGAGTAGCACCAGCAATGTCAGTAGATAAACAATTGGAAGCGAGTTGTCCATGATTTTTGAAACTATAGGGGTTTTCACAAAGGACTATGAACTAAAAAAGATGAAGCTTCAGTCTTCATCGTCCATTCTTTAATTTATGGTAAACCCCAAGTGGCAGTGCGTTCGGCTAACCAGCCAGAGGCTTGCCAACGTCGGATGGCTTCATCGATTTGTTGCTGTAGTGTGGTGTATTGCAATCCTTTCGGCATGACTACACTTAAGGCTTGTGCAGATAACCTGACAGGAAGCATCCGATAGTTGGGATATTCTTGTACCCAACCGGCTAGGATACTATTGTCTGCCGCAAATGCATCAGCCCCACCGGTTTCCAACAGCGATCGCGCTTGTTCATAGGACTCTACTCCTACCAGCTTCGCGTTGGGTAAGTTGTATTTCACCTCGGGAATTGTGCTAGATCCCTTGATCACAGCAATTGTTTGGGTTGCCAAATCCTTTAACTGGACAATTTTACGATCTTTGGTGATAAATCCAGTGCCATCCAGGTAATAAGGTCGGCTAAATTCTACCAGGCGTGAACGAGCCTCGGTTGCTGTAACTTGTGCAATCGTTAAGTCAACCTGGCCGTCCAACACCACCTTCAGCCGCTCTTTATTGCTCACTGGCTGCAATTGTACAGCATTGGGTGTTCCTAATAATTCTTCAGCTAAGCGCTTGGCAATATCAATCTCTAGCCCTTGTAAATCACCCGATGCATCACGAAAGCCCAAGGGGCGGAGATTATCTTTGACCGCAATAATTAACTTGCCCCTTTGCTTAATCTGATCGAGTTCAGCACTATGAACGGATGCGGGGATAGTGAAACACATGGCCACTAGCCCAACTAAAACACTAATGCGGAAAAACTTATGGTGAATTCCCATTTAGCTTGGTTAGATATTTTTGGGAAATGGGGAATGGGGAATTGTTATGAGTTACGGATTGTTAATAGCTATCAACAATTAACACAAACCCTTCATTAAATACCCCATATCCAAGCTCCACTTCCTCATTATTTACCAGCTTGATTAGCCAATTCCACAACTTTATTAAAGCTGGAGGGATCGAGTACGGCTAACTGAGCTAACATTTTCCGATTGAGCTGGATGTTAGCTTTTTTCATCTGACCCATCAATTGGCTATAACTAATGCCATTCATCCGCGCTGCAGCATTAATCCGAGTAATCCACAGGCGACGAAAATCCCGCTTACGCTTTTTGCGATCGCGATAGGCGCTGCGTAATGCCTTCATCACCTGTTGATTGGCTGTGCGAAATAGCTTGGAGTGTGAACCCCGAAACCCTTTGGCGAGTTTCAATATTTTTTTGCGTCGTTTGCGAGCGACGTTACCGCGTTTTACCCGTGTCATGATTTGTGATTCGTTACTAGTGGTTAGAGGTTAATGCTTCGTACTCCCAGTTTCGGCCTGGGTAGGTTTTTTTAAAGAACAATATTAATCATTGTCCTGCCGAGTCCCAGCCCTAATCCTGATTTTTACAAATAAGGGAGCATTAAGCGGACATTTTCGGCATCCCGTTCATCGACGAGGGCGGGTTGAGATAGCTTGCGCTTTCGTTTTGAGCTTTTATGTTCTAGAAGGTGGTTTTTATAAGCCTTACGGCGTCTAATTTTACCACTGCCAGTTTTGGCAAAACGTTTAGCGGCGGCTCTGCGAGTTTTAACTTTGGGCATGGACTAATTTTTATAAGGACACAATCTATAATATTACTACTATTTAGATTATCTTTGCAAATATTGGGGAATGAATCCGACTTGATTGCGTAAGTCCTGGCGTTGTATCGCTTCCCTAGCGGCTTGGGCTTTGCAATAACATTGCAATCAACCATGAACGATGAACACAAATCCTTAATCCTTAATATTATTAAACCCCAATAAAGAGCTTATTTCCTTTATCGCTTCGGGTTGTTTCGCAAAGTACGATCCAGTCTTTGACAACGTTCTAAATAGATTTGGGCAATGGTATCTTCAGGATTAAGGCGTAGGCAATCTTCAAATAGCTGAGCTGCTTCAGCGAAACGATGCAAATTATACAGCAACAAGCCCTCCTCAAAAGCAAGTTTTGTAACTAGTTTACTGTCTCGAATTTTAGGTGGATCGGCGTCAAAAACTTCATAAACACTAACAGCCGCTAATTTTCCTTTAACTTTTACTCGATCAATAATGCGAAATGCATACTGATTAGCATCTTGTAATTGAGAAAAAGTGTGATGAGAGATTAATAATGATACCCCATAATCTTTGGTTAAACCTTCAATTCGAGAAGCTAAATTAACAGTATCACTAATTACGGTACTATCCATTCGCGAATATCCACCCACGGTTCCTAACATTAATGAACCGGTATTAATGCCAATTCCAATCCGAATAGGTTGATAATTCGCTTGAACACGGACTTGATTATATTGAGTAAGCTGATTCAACATGGCAATTCCGGCTTTGAGGGCACTATCCGCACTTCCCCCAAATAAGGCCATAATGGCATCCCCCACATATTTATCAATGAAACCGTGATTTTTAATAATGGCTGGTTCCATTCGAGAAAGATAGCTATTAATAAATTTAAAATTTTCTTCGGGAGACATCCCTTCAGAAAGCCCAGTGAAGTCCCGAATATCAGCAAATAAAACTGACATTTCTTTTTGAACATGGTCGCCCAACTGGACATCAACAATACTTTGTTTATCTAAAAATTGTAGGAATTGACGAGGGACAAAGCGAGAAAAGGCTTGATTGAGTTGACAAAGTTCTTGAGTAAATTGAACTCGTTCTGTTTCCGCTTTTTTGCGTTCAGTAATATCTTGAAAAGCCGCGATCGCATACACCACTACACCATTTTCATCAAAAATAGGAGTTGCCCATATTTCTAAGGGAATAACGCGATCGCCTCGGTGTAATTCTAAATCATCAATCGTTTTACTTTCTCCTCGTAATGCTAACACAATCGGTTGCTGTTCACAGGGATATAATTGATTTGTTCCAGCTTGATAGATTTGATAGATTTCCGGCATTTCAAATACATCGATATCTGAGCTCACGCCTTGTCCTAAAATGTTCTGTGCCATTTTATTGGCATAGTAAGGCTTGCCGAGAGCATCAACTACGAATACCCCTACAGGAACGGCATCTAAAAATTGAGCCAGTTTTTTTTCACTTTTGATGATTACCTCTTCAGCTTTATTAAATAATAAAGCTTCCACCGTATCGCCGTGTTCTGTTGTCGTTTCTAACAAAATTTCTAAATCGGCTTTATCTCGAGATAAAATCGCTAAAAATGATTGAAGTTCTTGGGCAAAAGCTTGGAGTTCTGCCTCAGCTCGTTGTCGTTGATAAATTTCAGCTTGTAGTTGCTGATTTGACTCATGCAACTGAATTTCAATGGCATCCGCATGGGCAGTTGTGGTCTCCAGTAAAATTTCTAAATCGGCTTTTTCTTGCTTCAACTCTTCTAGTGCTTGGCGGAGCATTTCTAGTTCTAGAAGCAGTTGTTGTTGTGAGTTTACTGGTTCTAACTGCATCGCCATAAGTGTAAAAAAAGAATGTTATGGATAGGACACGAACGCGATACACCTGATAAAACGTCTTATTCTAATTCCAGCTTTAATTTTGGCATTAATCGCTGCAAATTTTTTAGGGACTTTCCCTGCCAAGGAATTGTTTTAGAACCTTGAACTATCATTTTGATAGTACCTTTTTGACGTACCTTGATGACAAATTTAGAAATCACATTAATTCCTGAACTATTGAGAAATTCTAAATCTCTCAAGTTGAGGGTAATGATTGGAGGTTCTTGGTCAGCCACATCATTGAGTAACTGTACAATAGGGGCATACTCATCTATGCCATTGAGACGTAACGAACCTTGACAATTTAATGTTTCCGTTCCTGAGTCGTAGCAAATGCTATAGTCTGTAGACTTAATTTCCATACCCAAAACTCCTTGTTTTCGTGACCTGGGTAACTTAAACAGTCAACTGTACCATTGTGGTGACAGTGATGACATCTGGGTTTTGTTGAACGGTCTCAAACTTCCATCCAATTTTGGCAAAGTAGTCATTAATCATTGTTAATAAACCTAACCCTGAGAGACTGTGATTGTTGCCTTTGTTTTCTTCTAAATCTTTTTCAAGATGGCGAATATACATTTCACTGGGGTCAGATTTTTCCAACTCATTAATAAAAACTAAAAACCTATCGAAGCCTTCTTGATTGAGACTATTAGTGACTAAAAATATCAGTTTTTGCTTGTTCATTTGTAACCTAATGCTAATAGGCTGCGGAGAAGCTTCGTCATTAAATTTCATGGCATTTTCTATGAGTTCATTTGCAATAAAACTAACAGCACTTTTGACTTCAGATTGAGTATCAGATTCCAGCGATGATTCTTCTATCCCCGGAAAAAATGTAGCAAAGTAGTCGGCCATAAAATCAGCCGATAAGCCATTATTTCGCCAGCGTTGCTTAAGGGAAACGGACGTAGGTGAGAAAACTATCGTTAACCCTTCTTGTCCACTAGATAGATCGTCACTAAATTCTCCAAATATCTGAGTCATATTGAGTCTATTCATAGTGCATTTGTATGGATTATGAGTTGTTCATTAGCAGTTATGAGGCATGAATAAAAATAGTAACCAACAAACTAAAACCACAAAAATCTACTTCTGCTTAAGCACTAGTAAGGTAATATCATCGTAAACTTTTTGTTGACCGATATGGGTTCGGACATCATCAATCACTGCCTGTTTAATGTCACAAGCTGAATGGTGCCTATTAGTTCTTACTACTGCACAAAGCCGCTCAATTCCGTACTGTTTTTTGTCTAAACTTTCTGCTTCCGTAATACCATCGGTATAAAGGGCTACCACATCTCCTGTATGTAGTTTTACCTGGGTTTGAGCGACAAAATCAGCAATATCTTCCTCTAAACCAATGGGAAAGCCTAAATCAATCGTATCAATTCGTTCTAAAGCTCCATCAGCACGAACCACAATGATTTCTTCGTGCTGGCCACTCAAACATAATTGACCGGGTTGATAGTCGATCAAGGAAAGAGTTAGGTTTTTATCAGAATTCATCCGTTGAACATTATCATAAATCGTGCGATTAATCGTACTCAAAAATCGGATCGGATCGGTTTCATTGTTGGAGAGCAGTGTCCGCACAGCCGTTTGTACCATAATCATTAATACCCCGCTTTCCAAGCCGTGTCCGGTTACATCCCCAATCCCAATTTTGACATGACCATTGGCAGTCAGCACGTCGTAATAGTCTCCCCCCACTTCTTCAGCCGGTTCCATAAAGCCAGCTATTTCCAAGGCAGCAATTGAGCCGAGTTCGTGCTCTCGAGGCAGTAGCATTTGCTGTAACTTGCGAGTAATATCGAGTTCGGCTGCCAAACGTATATTCTCTGCTTTAAGATGCTTTAGATTTAAGTGAGTTCTAATGCGAGCTAAGAGTTCGTCTTTAGAAATCGGCTTAGTCAGGTAATCATTTGCTCCTGCTTCCAGTCCTACTACTAAATCTGAGACTTGATTTTTGGCACTCAACAGCACGATAGGTAATTCACTGGCTTTCCATGTTTGGCGAATCCGTTGTGTAACCTCATACCCAGTCAGACGTGGCATCATGACATCGAGTAAAATTAGGTCGGGTTTAAAGCCACTCTCTAATAGAGATAAGGCTTCTAAACCGTTGCTAGCTTGAGTAATGCCATAGTGATGCAGAGATAGGTAGTTGGCGAAAACCTGACGATTGACAGGCTCATCATCGACAATCAGCACGTTCAATGAGCCATTGGAGGTTGCAGGTTGCCAGGAAGTCAGGGGGGAGGAAGAAGACGGTTCAGAACTTACCGCTACTTCGGAAATATGTTCGTCCTGTGTTACTGCTCCCACCGTCGCTAATGCTGGCTGAGTGCTAACGTGATTAACATTTAACCGTCCCACTGTCGCTCCTGTAGAACCTTCTGGCGTAACTCTCTGTGCGACCGGTAAGGTGAACCTAAAACGTGACCCTACCCCAACTGTAGATTCTACGTCAATGGTTCCACCATGTAACTCAACGAGGGTTTTGGTAATCGCTAATCCTAAACCTGTACCCCCGTATTGACGTGCAGTGGTTCCATCCGCTTGTTCAAAAGATTCAAAAATGCGATCGCGTTTATCCTCAGGAATCCCAATACCCGTATCAGAAACAGTAATCGCCAGTTGGGATGGGTCAGAATTTTCTGTATTATCGGTTACTGAGTGACCCTCAATTTCAACCAATTCAGCAGAAATTTCTACCGTACCACTATCGGTAAATTTGATGGCATTTCCAACTAAATTATGCAAAATTTGTTGGACACGGTTTTCATCCGCCCAAGCTGGGAGAAGGTCTGGGGAAATATTATTAATTAACTGTAAATTTTTCTGGCCTACAAGCGGTTGACTGAGGGTGAGAACGACTTCTGCAAGTGAACGCAATTCCACTGACTTGAGTTGCAATTCAATCGTTTCATGCCTCAATTTAGAAAAATCAAGAATATCATTGACCAAATTCGTCAGACGCCGACCACTGGACACAATCAAGCTGAGATTGTAACGAGTGTCATTAGAAAGCGAACCCGTCACCCCATCCATCAAAGACTCGGCAATCCCAATCATGCCATTGAGGGGAGTACGTAGTTCATGGGAAGTATTCGCTAAAAACTCATCCTTAAGTTGGTCGAGGCGGGTTAAGTCGGCATTGGCCTGTTTGAGGGCTTCCTCACTGGTTCGCAATGCAGCCGTTGCCCGTTCCACCGCTTTTCGCAGTTGCGCTGGGGCACTCACTAAAATGAAGACCAAACCACCCGCTAAAAGTGCCAGCAATCCCCCCCCAATCCATAACCATTGGGAAATAGGGGGGCTTTGTGGCCATCCTTGAGCTGGTAAGGCGGCTAGCTGCCAGGAACCATTGGGCAGTGTCACCTCTAATGTCACAGGCTGTTGTTGAAAAATCTCTGGACTGCCAAAAAATACTTCTCCTTTTGCCCCTAATCCATCTTTGCCTCGAACTGCATAGCGCAGTTGGGCTTTAGGATTGATTAATCCTGCCTCTTGAAACAGGGTTTTTTGGTCGATGATAATGCCCACTAAACCCCAATAGCGGCCACTTTCAGGTTTTGCACCCGCAGGAGTGAGAAAGATAGGAGTGCGGCTGATAAACGCGACACCTTGGGGAACTAAATCAATCGGCCCTGCAACCACGGTGCTTCTCGTGCGAATGGCTCGCTCAATCGCCTCCCGTTCGCTGGGAATCTTCATCGGTTGTAATCCAATCGCGGCCTCATTTCCCTTAAGGGGATACATATGAGTCACGATGTTATTTTTATACAAAGCCATGCTGCGGATACCCGTTTGCTGAGCTATCACAACCGCAGCAAGACTTTCAAATTGCTTCTGTTCCACGGCGGGATTGATTGTTGAGACGTAAGCAACTAAACCCCGTTCTAGAAATAAACGCTGATTCAACCGTCCTTCTAAACGAGCTCTAACAGTACTCAGTTGATTGAGGACATCCGCACGATTTTGCTGTCGGAATCGCTGTTGTTCGGATTGCTCCAAAACCCAGACAATTGCCAGAACGACTGCAACTGCCATGGAGGCGGCGAAATAAGGAAAAATACGAGTTTTCATATTAGTATTGAGATGCCTTTGAGACACTGTAGAAACTCATCTTGGCAAGATTTGAACCATTGACAAACCTCCCAATGCAGCGCAGAAACTACATCTGGGTAGACAATGGTAAAGATGCCCCCAACTCATCAAAAGCTGATACCCTCTTAGCTTGCACCCGTCATCTGGCCGCTCAGTAACGTGGCGTTGTTAGAGTCTTGTAGGTAGATGGCTTCCTAGATGTTTGCGAGTTTGCTCTCGTCAATTGATGTATAGAAATCGAGTGACTTACAGACTGGATGACCCTGAAGCGAGTACAACTCGAACGAGTGATTTGACTTTGTGCATCAGCTAATCAATCGGGTAGTAGCTACGATTGTTTACTATTTTGCGACTGATAGCTGTGAAGTTTTAAAAAAGTTTGCTTGAGAGAATAATACTCTAGTTGTGCTTTTCAATCAAGGAATGCTTGGGAAGGAGTACCCAATATGGGTACTTGGCGATCGCTATCAGATAGCCTTGTCCAGATCACCTTATCCGGACAGGTTCAGCCGCATCTTGCATGATGAAGTAATAGCAAGTTGCTTTCATCCATTGAACCTCAAGCATGATTAGTCGCAAGCCGCACGGGATTTCTATCAGTTTCAAAATTTTCGGAATTGCAACGAGTATGCTGGGCTTGCTGATCGTAGTGGTTTGCTTTTCCTCTTATAAACTGCGACGGGTCAATTTAGAAATTACGGCGTTAGCTAAGTATATTATTCCGATTAGCGATCGCGTGGCTCAAGTCGGTATCCACGCCTTAGAGCAAGAACTCTATTTTGAACGTATTCTTAAACTTTATGAAATAGAACCCCTCAACCGCGCTCAAATTGAGCAGGAGAAGGCGCAATTTGCACAACGAGGCGATCACATTGATCAGAAGTTGGCGGAAACAGAGCAACTGACTCAAAAAGCGATCGCCCATGCCAAAATTACGGCTAATGAGCAAGAGTGGATTCAAATCATGCCCATGTTGGCGCAAATTAAACAAAAGCACCAGGAGTTTCATGATTATGGCACCACTGTATTTAAGCAACTTGAAGCTCATGAATCTGCTGAAGCACCTCAATTGGAGGCAGGATTAAAAGTAAAAGAAGGGCAATTCAATCAAGAGATAGCTGAAATTGTTCTTAAGTTAGAAGATTTTACCGCCACCGCCGCTCACAAAGGTCAAAACCATCAACAGCAAGTCCAGCAACTGAGTCTCCTTGTTGCCCTTTTCACTACTGGATTTGGTCTGTGTTACGCTTCAATCGTCACTTTCGGTGTAGTCAAACCGATTCGCCGACTGACTCAAAGTACTCGTGCGATCGAACAAGGGAACTTAGATGTTCAAGTTAAGGTAACCACTCGCGATGAAATTGGTGACTTGGAGCGATCGTTTAACCGAATGGTGGATGAACTGAAGCTCAAAAAAAAGCTGGAGGACACATTTGGCAAATATGTTGATCCGCGAGTTGTGAAAAGTTTGATGAACGCTCCAACCAGTGCCAATACCGAGGGGGAGCGACAAAACATGACGGTATTGTTTGCTGATGTGGAAGGCTTTAGCGCAATTACTGAAACCTTATCGGCGGATGATTTAGTCAAGATTACTAATCAATATTTAACCCTAATATCGGCTCCTATTTCAGCTCATTCCGGTGTCATTGATAAGTTTATTGGCACCACAGTAATGGCATTTTGGGGTTCTCCCTTTACCAGTGAAACACAACAAGCTTACCTCGCCTGCTATGCGGCTTTAGATCAGGTTGTTCAGCTAAAGGAGCTTTTTCAACTTATTCCTAGGACATCAAATCACTCATTCAGTTTGCACATTGGTATTGCAACAGGTTCTCTCGTAGTGGGAAACATGGGTTCAGAATCCGCGAAGTCCTACACGGTGATGGGGGATACAGTTAATATTGCCTCACGTCTCAAAGGCGTGAGCAAGCAATATAGTGTCCCCATTATCCTGACCCAAGAAACTCGCAATATGGCAGTTAAGGGACTTGAATTCCGAGAAATCGATTGGGTTCAAGTGGTTGGGAAACAAGAACCAGTGGGAATTTATGAACTCTTGGGACGCAAGGAAGAACTAAGTTCAGAAATGCTGACTCTACGAGATTTGTTTGAGCAAGGATTGAGTGCCTATCGAAAACAAGATTGGCAACTGGCACAGCAATATTTTGAGAATTGTTTACAAATCCAGCCGAGCGATCGCCCGACACAACTCTATCTTGAACGATTGCAAACTCTACAAAAAAATCCACCACCGCAGGATTGGGATGGAGTGTGGCGTTTAACCAAAAAGTAATTTACAACTGACACTTTAGTAGAAAATATGGCGCGTTTCCTCTCAATTCCTATCGGCTTTAAGATATTCGGTGTTGCCACCAGTATGCTGACCTTACTGATTGGAGTCGCCTATATTAATCACAGCCGCATTGCTCAAGTTAATGATGAGTTATCGGACATTGCTCATTATTTAACCCGCCTGAGCAAACTGGTAACGGAGGTCAATGTCCATGTACTCGATCAAGATATCTACTTTGAGCGAGTATTGCGACTTTATGAGACGGAACCCCTTGACCTCAAACAGATTGAACAGGAACAGAAAAAGTTTGAGGAACCCGGTTTGCAGATTGATCAGGTGATTAATCGGGCAATAAAGCTCTCGGAAGATGCGATTGAAACGGCAGACAATAATGACGATATTAGGGAGTTTTCTCGCTTAGCACCCTTGCTAGAAATTTTAGAAAATGATCATCAAAAACTTTATGACCGCAGCCTGGTTATTTTTAATCTCTTAAAGGAAGGCAAGCAGGAGGAAGCTGAACTGCTTCGTGACCAGTTAGAGGACTACGAAAAAGACCTGAATCGACATTCTCAACGGATTTTAGTTGAGCTGAAAACCTTTACTGAGAATTCTGCTCGTAGGGCAGAAAACAACCAACAGCGAACAATCCGAATGAGTTGGTTTTTAGCAGGAATTGCCAGTGGAGTGGGGATATTGTTTTCTTCCATTGTCACCTTTGGTTTAACCCTTCCAGTGAAACGGTTAGTGAAAGGAACTCAAGCTGTTGAACAGGGAGATTTAGAGGTACAAGTTGCCATCACTTCTGCCGATGAAATTGGTATTTTGTCAGAGTCTTTCAACTTAATGTTGGATAAGGTGCGGCAAAAAGAACGGATTAAAGCAACTTTCGGTCAGTATGTTGACCCTCGAATTGTGGAGGAACTGATTCATCAAAAAACTAGTAATAGCACTACAAATAAACAGGTAATGACGATTTTTTTCTCTGATATTGCTGGGTTTAGTACAATAAGTGAGATGCTAACGCCAGGAGGATTGGTAAAACTAATTAACCAATACCTAACTTTAGCCTCTGAACCTATTGCCCAAAATAATGGTGTGATTAATCAATTTCTTGGAGATGCGGTTAGTGCCTTTTGGGGCTATCCCTTTGTCAACGAAAATGACCATGCTAAATTAGCCTGCTATGCGGCTTTAGAGCAATCGAATCAACTCAACAAACTCCGCCGGATGATGCCAGAAATTCTGGGGTTCCGCAAGGGATTACCAGAGATTAAAGTGCGAATGGGTTTAGCTACAGGGGAATTGGTGGCAGGGAATATTGGCTCTGAGCATTCTAAGTCTTATACTGTCATGGGTAAGGCTGTTCAAATTGCTGAACAATTGGAAGGGATGAATAAAATCTACGGGACGACTATCCTGTTGATGGAAGAAACTAAAATATTGGCGGCGGAAGCGATTGAAACTCGTGAAATTGACCGACTTTATTTAGGAGATAGAAATGAGCCTGTGGGGGTATACGAACTGCTGAGTTATGCAGGAGAACTCGATCCCACATTAGCAGAATGGCGCGATCGCTTTGAAGCAGGATTGAGAGAATACCTTCAGCAAAACTGGGAGCAAGCTCAATCTGATTTTCAGGCTTGTTTGAACTTAAAGGCGGAGGACAAAGCGACTGAATTGTATCTTAAGCGGATAGAATTTTGGCGGCAAAATCCTCCTAGTCAAGATTGGGATGGGGTATGGAAGAATTTTTAATTGTAAAACTAATTGTTGATCAAGTTTTGCGTGGGTTATCGATAACTCACATAGGCATTATCGCCTTGATGTAGGGGCGAGGTTTAGCAAACGATTTTGCATCTCGCCGCATCAATTTGGTACAAAACCCACCCCTCAATCAAGGCAAGGGCGGGTTTTGATTATTCAATTATCGATTTGATGTCAAAATTTTCCGCTAAACCCGCCCCTACAAGAGATTTTTATAAATGGACTGTTGCTTTCATTTCAAAAAGCTCAAAGAAAGCTGCACGTACTCCATCTCCTCATTCAACGCCCCAGACTCTCTCGAGCTATTAGCCACAATCGCGCTAGAATCTTGCCACTGCTCGGAAATATCGAAAAGCTGATTACCCAGTGCTAACCATTGCTGGAAGACCTCAAACCGATCATCATTGGGATGAACTAATTGATAAACTCGGACTCGTTTTGAATTTTTGCCATCGCGGCCGATACAGGTGAGTCCATAGCCAATTTTATCCAAGAGGCGTCTAATAATTGTGATGGGTGTGGAATTTCGTGCCAGTCCAATTCCCAATGTAGTTTTAATGGAAGTACGGTTAGACAATGCTAATTTGGCCATCGCCTTCAAGTCTTCATCTGTACTTCTTAGTTCACGCGCCTCATCTTGCAGCAATATTGGAATTCCTAATAATTCCATTGTCCCAACGGCTGCCCCGAGTTGAGAACGGTTGAAGTCCGGTGAAAAAATACTACCATTTCCTAATTCAATTAGCCGACGTGCTAAAACTGCATCTCGTTGAGCAAGATGTTCTCGCCCGAAGGTGAGAAAGTAATGCAAAAGAAGCTTGGAATACCAACCATCCTCATCTTTGGCCACAAGTTGCGCTGTCACTGGGAGGCCATAGCGTAACCTTAACTCGTGTTTCCGGATTAAGCGTCGTTGCTTAGGTGTTTTCACCAAGCGTTTTTGCAGGATTTGATACTGGTTATCCGTCAGGGTTTCAGCTTTAGCAATTGCCTCACACTCGGCCTGATAATTTTGATTTCTGACGGCAGCGATCGCAGCAGTAAGCGAATTCGTTTCAACTCTAGCATCCTTGCCCTGAGAGTTTGGAACTTGGAGTTTGGAGTTTGGATGATTCGGTGAGGAGTGCGCCACTACCTTATCCAAACCAAAATCACGGGCTTCAATAATATAATGACCTTCAGCTCGCAGTGCAGCGAGTACAGATTCTCGATAATGCAGCATCGATGCGTTATGTCGAACCGCCATTTTTGCCCAACACAGCAACGATTCTGCCTGAAAACCCGTCTCAATATCATCAAGAGCATCAAAGTCAGATTGCTGCAATAATTTAATATTGAGCTGAGTTAGATTTTGCCCGGATGTAAGCAATGCAGGAATTGAGGTTGAGCCATTCCCCACCCGATTAAAACCGTAGGGCGCAACCCACAAAAACCGAGGCAAATTTTCCCGCACTCGCCCCAATGCCTGACGCACAGAGTTCTCGCTTTGCACCCCTTGAGCAATCCCCCAAACTGAGGTGAAATGCCCCTGAAGTTCGATGCTGACTCCGGTTTCAATCGCTGGACTGGCCAGGACAATATCATAACGACACAACACCTGATTGAGGTTAGTCATACATCCGTAAGCCGGATGGGTGGGTTCAGATAAAGACTCTGAATCAATGCGGAGTATTTTGGCTTGGGGGAATCGCTGTTGCAAATAGGCTTCTAAGGTACAGGTTCCCCACTGACTTTTGAGTTTTTGCGCGGAAAGACAGACAAAGGGTTTCCCCCCAGCTTCAATGTGTCGTTCCAAGTCATGAATCAGTTGTTCTGGGGTGCTTTCTCTATAGTTATGGACTTGCCAGGATTCCTTCGCTGTCGGTTTCCAATCATTCTGAATGATGAAGGGTTTTAGCGGTACTCCTGATAACGAAATCAGGTAATCCAGCGAGACATCACTCAAATCTGCATCGGCCACAAAAACTTGCCCGTAGCCGCCCAACACATTTTGCATTAGGGTTTTGAGGGATTTGAGGATAGCTACCCTCTGGTTACTACAGGTGTTGGAGTCCAATCCATGCCAGAGCACTTGTTCGACTTCATCAATAATCACAATCCCATCTGACCAATTACCGGCCTCGAAACGGGCTTGGGATGTGGGATGGAGGGAATCCAGGCAAAGACCATATCCCAAAATCGCTGTCCCTTGATCGCGTACCTCGGTGATATAGTTGAGCCCAAAGCGCTGACACAGTGCCTCTACCAATCGCACCCGATGACCAATAACTAAAACCCATTGCTCTTGTGCTAATGCTTGCTTGACAATGGTTTCTAAAAACTGGGTTTTACCGGTGCCTTTGGGGGATTTGATGCCAATAAGTTTCGCTTCTTGAGGGATAGTGAGTTCTCTCAAGAAAGTTGCAGAGGAGCAGGGGAGAGGGGAGCCCGAGTTTTTTTCATCCATAACGGGCGCTAGGCGCTCGTAGGTTGCTCCTAAGTAGCGGCGATTGACTTGTAAATTGGGAGGATAAGTCAGACGGGTTAGAGACTGTGCTTTCCAAGTGTCGAGGGGAACTGCACTTTGATAGGCTTGGTCAAATGCAGACTGAGTGCGATCGGCAATCAGGTCATCGACTCCTTTTCCCAATTGTGGATTCCAAGTTACGACCTTGACAAAACAACCTTTTTGTGAAATAAGATAGCCCAACTGTCGAATCGCAGCGTTAACCGCTTTAATTGCACTTGGTTTAGTGTCTTGATCGAAGGTGATATAAATTTCTCGGCTTGGAGTGGCCAGTGTTTGTAACTGAGGAATCAGGCGAGACTTGCCGAGGCGATTGCCTTGCTCGTCACGGGGTATGCGATAACCGCCAAATATTCCCGGCAATGCGATCGCGGCATAACCGGCGGTGAGCAATGCCCCCGCTTTTTTTGCCCCTTCTGTAATGCATAGAGGAATTTTGGGGTGGTCGATTAGCCACTGCCAAAAGCCTAAGTCGGGGCGATTGGGGTCAATAGCTTCGGGTACTAGAGGGACTTCGTAGCGATCGGCAATGCGCTGCCACAAGTGCAGGGGAACGCGCAGGGCAAAAAGTCCCGTGGGCGCTAGTGGGGGATGTTCGTACTTAACGAGCTTTCGAGCATCAACACTACGACGGGGAACGTCGGGTTTGAAACAGCCCCAAAGGTC
The DNA here is from genome assembly GCA_964588805.1 of uncultured Microcoleus sp. GTDB lineage: Bacteria > Cyanobacteriota > Cyanobacteriia > Cyanobacteriales > Coleofasciculaceae > CAZPRJ01. The sequence goes on from CAZPRJ010000015.1 coordinate 72,084, forward strand.
TTCTTCACCCGTGAGTAAGTCAATCCCCGAACACCACCAACCTCCATGTTCTGTATGTTCGTAGCGTTTGAGGATATGGTGGCTCACTCGCCCATCATTCCGTCGTGGGAGTGCATCGGCGTAGAGTAAATAATTGGATGGGTAAGAACCTTTTAGGGGTATAACGTTAAGGCGGGTTAGCTGGTCATCAACACAAGCTGCCCCCCACTCGAGGAAATGATTCACGGCGTTGGAGATAGTATCGATCGTCGAAATTCCATCCAACCATACACTATATATAGGGCGCGATGGTAGAAGTTTTAAGAATGAACACTAATTATAGAGCTTATCAGCCAGTTACTAAGCTGTTGTGCATCTAAATAGGGCTATGAGGTTTGCTTACGGAACTGGGGAGAATAAATTATGCAATGTTGTAGGCTGATAGCTTAACTCACTTCTAGATGAGGGCTTGTTGAAAATACAAAGTTGTTGAGAATATAGGTATTGAGGAAAAATTACCCCTTTCTCGGTTGTGCATGGCTTTCCAGCCAACGGTGAATCCTGAAGGGGAGAAATACAAAAACCCCGCGAGCCACTCGACTTGCGGGGATAGACCGAAATGATTGTTAGTTTCTTTTATAACTTTTAGATGAAGGCCGCCAGTATCTTGTTTAGGCCACTTTTCTCTCTGGCACAATAAAGAAATGGTGGAATATTGCTAATGTTGACCAACTCTAAAGTTTTGACTTCTTTTTTACTACTCGTTCCTGTTGTATTAGCAACTCCAATCCAAGCTCAAACGGCTGAATTGATTCGGCAGCTACAACAGACTAAAAAATGTGAACAATGTAACTTAAGTGGAGCCATCCTTTACGGTTCTAACTTAGAAGGAGCTAGCCTCATCCAGGCTAACCTCACGGGTGCTGATTTAAGGCGCACCAACCTTAACCGTGCTGATTTAAGTGGTGCTAACCTCAGTGGTGCAAACCTAACCGATGCCAACCTGATGGAGGCGGATTTAACCGATGCTAACTTAAGAGATGCAAATCTCAATAAAAAAGTACTTTCTATCGTGCTTTTATGTAATACCACTCTGCCAGAAGGAAGAGTTTCTAAACGAGATTGTTCTCGATTTCGGTAGATGCAATTTGTCAAGTCAGCCTAAGGATTATAATCAATAAAAAAAGCCCCAGTCATGACCTAGGGCTTATTGGGTGTTCACTTCATCGCTTTGTTGGTTGCTTCCACTTAGAACGTATCATTGGCAAAATGCAATGCTGATCTACACTAAGAGAGACATTGGAGCTAAAGACGCAACAAAAAAACCCCACCGGAGTGAACAAGGTGGGGTGACTCAGTGGTTATTTGTTCTGATTATAGGCTCGGTGTAATTCGCAACACTTCACCTGATTGGGTGAAAACGTCACTGGCAAGTCATGAAAGTCGGTTAAGGAGCAAGCCTGTTTGGGGAAGACACAGGCAAGGGGAACAAGATTTCACATTGGATTTAGCGTCGCTATATGAGATTTAATCAAGAATTTGCTCAAGAAAATCCGTTTCTTAACATTAAAGTTCGCCATATATTCCTGTGCTTTATGTTAGCTGTTTTTGCTGGCGCTCTCCAATTTGGAATCATTTTTGCGATGAGAGGAGAGTCAACTGAGCAAATTAACCGCGATCCCTTGATATTATCGTTGATATCAATTTTAGCGATAACATTTACAGTGGCTTGGACAGTTCGCCAACTCAAGCTTGCACAAATTAATCTGAAACAGATTATTGGCCATATTCCTAGCCACGTTCCGTGGTTGCCACTTTTGAGTATTATCCTTGCCAGAAGAGCTTTTTCTCTAGGTTTTTTTTATATCGCTTACTACAGCTTATCTTTTATCTTCCCTGCATGGGTTGAGCAGATTATATCTGATAATTCTCTGGTTGAAGATGCTACAGCATCATCTTCCCCAGTTCTCTACTATTTGTTCTACATCCTCTATTACTTTATTCTATCTCCTATTACTTATACCTTTATTTTCCAGGGAATTATTTTACATAGATGGTCAGCCAAGTGGGGAGTTGTACCAGCAATAATCATGCTTTGTCTGATTCATTCTATTAACCTCAATGTGTTGGGAGGACTTAGCTTAGGTTTGATGCAAACAATGATTTATATCAAATCTAAAAGCCTTGTTCTTACATTTATTGTTAATGTCATCAATGGCATTATTACTTTTATACTATTTTTTATGACTTTACCCTTGGAAAATACTTTAGAGCAATTTCGCTCACTCCTAGGGATAGGAATAGTTTGTTTTGCTGTATCTACTCCTTTTTTAATTTGGGTTCTTTATAAGAATCGACTTCGACCTAATGAGCAACTACCTTATTTCGCAAATGCTAATCCTTTGTAACAATCCCTTAAAATAAGAATAGCCGTCATTAATAATAACAACAAATGTATCTGACTTGGTTTGACAGCAATTCTTGGCTCATTGAACTAGGAGGACAGCGAATTTTGCTCGATCCTTGGTTAGTGGGTTCGTTAGTTTTCAGTAATCTGGACTGGTTATTTAAAGGTTCCCGTCGTTGCGATCGCGCCATGCCAGAAACCATTGACCTAATTTTACTATCACAAGGATTAGAAGACCACGCCCACCCACCGACTTTAGAGCAACTCAATCGGGCTATTCCTGTTGTGGGTTCTCCGAATGCAGCGAAAGTGGTACGAGAATTGGGTTATACCAATGTCACTGAACTGAACCATGGAGAAACATTTACGTTGAATCATCAAGTTAAAATTGAAGCAACTCCAGGTTCTCCAATTGGCCCGACGCTTGTAGAAAATGGTTATTTAATTCAGGAAATAGAAAGTGCGCTAACACTATATTACGAACCGCACGGTTATCATCCACCTTCTGTGAAAAATTCGGCTTCAGTTGATGTGGTGATTACTCCAATTGTGGACTTAGCTTTACCTTTAGTGGGTCCGATTATTAAGGGAACTCAAAGTGCTTTAGAACTCGCTCAGGAGTTGCAACCTCAGGTGATGTTACCCACGGCAGCAGAGGGTGAGGTAGAGTATGAAGGATTACTAATGAATTTCCTCAAAGCGGTAGGAAGTCTTGAGGAATTTCGCTCAAAACTACGGGCAAATAATCTATCTACGCAAGTGATTGAACCTAAACCGGGTGAACGATTTGAGGTAGAACTGAAACCCCGAACTTTAGCGAGTTAATTGTTCCTTCCTGTATGGCAACAGTTATAAGACTAACGCAAGAATGCTACCTATAGCTAGGGCGCATATTGGTGCGCCCTACTAATAGTTTTTTAAAGATTAATTAGCATCAGTTCCAATAGTGACTTACCCCTTAAAAATCAAAGTAAATATAAGGTAAACCTCCTTCAGGCGCTAATAAACTGACCACGAACAAACAAAGCGGAACTAACGTCAGCTTCAACGGCCAATTGAGTTGTAACTTTAACAGGCGCTGGATAAGGAAAACTAAACCCATTAAAGCGAATACCATCAACAGCAAAAAACCAATTTGGTAACGTTCTAAACCCAAGGCTTCAACGTAAACCTTTTGAGCAAATTGGATATCAGCCGAGTGTCCCCATAGCCTTTGCAAAACTAAGATAGCGTCTTGAAGATTGGGTAAACGGAAGAAAATCCAAGAAATAAAAACCATCCCCTGAGTTAAAAGCCAGGCAACGACTATACCCGACCAACTCTCCCACCAACGCTGTAGTTTTTCTGTGCGATCAGATATCGCTTGATTGATACGATGGATGACTAAAGCCAAACCATGTAATCCTCCCCAAACGACAAAACCCCAAGCCGCACCATGCCAAATACCAGCAATTAACATTACGATTAGCAGGTTAAAACAGGTTCGAGTTATACCGTTGCGAGACCCACCCAAGGGAAAGTAGAGATAGTTGCGAATCCAATCTCCTAAGGTAATATGCCAGCGCCGCCAGAAATCAGCAATGCTAGTACTAAAGTAAGGAAAGTCAAAATTCTCCGGCAAATTAAAGCCTATGAGAATCGCACTCCCACGAGCAAAATCCACATAGCCACTGAAATCGAGATACAGTTGTAAACCGTAAGCAATAATTGCTAACCATAAATCAGCACTACCTGCACGCGGTAGATTGCCAAAACATAAATCGACAAGTATACCTAATCGGTCTGCAAAAATTGCCTTTTTAACCGCTCCACAAGCAATCAGCCAAAGCCCTTCGGTTAGTCGTTCAGAGCTAGGAAATTGTAATGTTTTCATCCCCGCAGCAAATTGATGATAACGGGTAATAGGCCCTGAAATCAGCTTAGGAAAAAATAATTTATAAGCTGAAAAATGTAAAAGTTTATCGGTTGCTGGTGCACCTCGATAGACATCAATCAGATAAGAAATACACTCAAAGGTAAAGAATGAAATGCCTAGGGGAGCAATTAAATGAGTGCCAATCCAATTTGCATTTTCTTGGGCAATCGGTAAGCTGAGGAGGGTGGCCAAGTTGGTGAGCAAAAAAGCCAAGTACTTGAAGCTCACTAAACCAAGAATATTCAAAATAATCCCTAGCCATAGTAACCGCAACCGCCTGCGATTCCAGACTTTTTGAGCTCGCTGCCAAGCTTGATTAGAAAGATACTGGTTTGTAGCATGCTTGCCCGGTGAAGTATTGACTCCAATTGCTTTTCCAATCGAAAAATTAATCAAAGTGAGCAGGAGCAGGAGAGGAATATATTGAATTTGTAGGGAGGCATAAAACAGGAGACTGGCAATCAGTAATGTCCAAAGTTGTCGAGAAAGTGTTTGGGATTGCTTTAAGGCAGACGTTCTGGAAGAACTGGCAGTAACAACACCTTCGGTTTGTGAGGCTGAAGTGACTCCTAAAAACCAATAAATTCCTAGGAACCCCAGCAAAAAAAGTCCGTAAGAAACTGAAATGAATGCCATTTTTAGGAAAAATCAGGAATAGGTTAACCCCTTTTGAATGGGGAGCAAAGCAACGGGACTTATCCCTAGTCCTTTGTTCCGTTCGTCGGCCAAGGAATTACAGGGTCTTGAGCTAAATGATTAGAGACTTTGTAAGCACCATAACGATTAAGATGGCTAGGGTCAGAAAATAAGTCGGGTTGGGTGAGTAGTAATTCACTTAAATCTCTAAAAATTAATTCTTTTTGTTTTGCTTGGGAACGCATATATTGCTGAAATTTTTTCTCATATTCACTACGTACAGGGTCTAAATAGTCTTTGGTGAGTGGAAGGTTGACAAAAACCATATCAATATTATTCGCCCGCGCAAATTGTAGGAGTGAATCTAAAGCCGTATCTTGCTGTCCTGTTAGTCGGAAGGATTGATAATCTCCGTCATAATCTCCCGCTACTCTCGGATGATTGTTGTAGTAAGTAGCGGGATTAAAACGAATGGATAGGGGGAGGAAACCATCTACATCAATTCCTTCTTCCTCCGGTGATAAGGCTGGCGAATTTGTATCCGTTGAGGCGGGAAAAATAGACACAGGTTTGAGAAACTCAGCAAACTGTGTTCGCAACAGGAATTTAAGTTTGTCGCGTTGGGAGTAAGTTGAGGAAATATTGTTGAGTGTCCGATCTAATCCGTCGTTAATCTGTTGCAATGCTCTATCGACAGAGGTTAGGGTTTGACGGGTTTCGAGGTTGTTCGCATTTTTTGTCCCTGTTCCTCCTCCAACACGGCGATCGCCCATACCTAGCCCAGGGAAGGTTCCGGCTTGCAGGGTTTGGTAGCCTTCAGAGGTGGCGATCGCATTATACGTCGCATCATCCCGACCGCTATTAAATGCCCGTGCACCATCCGCCCAGATAATCAATTTTGGCAGTTGCTCCGGTGTTAAGATCCGACGTAGGATTAAATCCACCACTTGAGCGGTAGCACCGTTGATCGCAAAATTAAACACTTCCAACTCTGGATAGCCCTGAGCGGCTAAAGCATCTTGGAGAGCAATTGGATCGACTCCACGTAGTGCCCTAGAACTCCCAATAATCAAGATATCCGGGGGGCCGCTTTGCAGAAGACGTTGTTGGTAAAGAACCAATTTCTCATCCAACAAGGGATTATTCAATGACGGATTAGGGGTTCTAGCGGCGGCTAAAATAGCAGCTTTGGCAGCACTGGCTTTTTCCGGTGTTAAAGATTGCTCTATTTCACTCACCGTAATCTGGGTATTGCCCTCACGGGTAAAGCCCGAATCATTAAATCCCTGCGCTCTCCGATTCTCGCTTTTTTGCAACGATATTTGTGGTAGAGATAGGGATGGGGAGAGTGCTTCAGGCGTGGAAGAGGTGGACGATTGCGCTTGCCAGGATGCATTTCGCAACTTCTGACCGATGAGCCAATCGATTTGTACCATGAGGACTAAACCCAATACCCCCCAAACAAGGGCGACTTTAAACCCTGAGAACGGAGCAAAATTTTTGCCACCAGAGCGTTGAGGGACGAGGCTAGACTCAGGGTCTTCACTCTTGACGAACAATTGAGTGGCACATAACCCCCGTTGCACAGTCCGGACGGTAGATTGAATCGCCCGGCTCATCCCATTTTGAACATCTTGCTGGGTTAAATCCGTGCGTAGTACCGTTGCTCCTGGAGGAGCAATGAGGTCATGGATGTAAGCATCCGAGGCCGCAAACTCGGGAGTGGCTTCCGGGACAAAACGCTGGCGTGGTTTGAAATCAACCCCATAATTCCATGAGGGAGTGTTTGACCCGGCTCGCCGTCCGTAAATGCGGACTCCGGCAATTTCAGGAGCATTTAATAACTGACGCAAAAACCGAGCAATGGGAGGTGCAATCTGAGCTTGAGGCGGACAAATCGGTGCCTCACTCATGATGTGCAGTAAGTCTTGCTTGCGACGAATTTTAAGGTGAATTCCACCCGTTGCCAAACGTCGATCTAGGTCGGGATTGAGTAACCGTTCCAATAAAAAGGTCAGAGCATCTTGATGACCTTTTTGAGCTAAGAGTAAGACTGATTCTCCTAAGGTGGCGTGATTGGCGGCCGGTAAATTTAACCACTCGATCCATATCGGTTTTTCTTGTTCGGGCGAAACAGGATGTTCTGAAAACTCAACCCCATACACAGTCGCCGCTTGGATGCCTTGAGGGCTGAGGCTATCCAATACAGATGCGATCGCGCTGACACACTCTTGCTTATCTGGCACAGGGGTGGGTGTTGCTGCCAACGGGTTGCAAAATAAATGGAGCGTGACATCCTTAAGCACAGCTCTGACTTCAAGTCCGGCTTTTAGCAAAGATTGATTCAGCGACCGAGTGATTGCTTGCACATCGCCCCAGCGAGCCCACTCTTTGAGCATTTCTTCGGCTGGGGTCAAATCCACCCGCAGCATCCATTCGGGAGAGGCTTCACCCGTTACCTGAGAGCAAATCGCAGCATCTTGGAACCCTTGCAGCCGCAACGCCCTCAATTGCTGCACCACTGGCTCCGTCAGTACCGAGGCATCGGGGCTGTAGTCAGAATTACAAATTACCCAAAGGCGACGATTGGAGGTTCCCGCCTCACCATCAAATTGAAAAGTGTCCGATGCATGAGTAGACGTAGCGGAGGACGCTGAATTTTTAGCGCTTCTCGGTTTAAGAGTTTGAATGAGAACTTTGACTCGGACCCCCAGGGGACTGAGGGTTTCACTTAAATAGCGGGCGATCGCTTCCGGCGAACCTGAACGAGCTAAATTTTCATTAGAGGCTTTTAACTCTGGGTTGGATGAGTCTGCGCCTTGAGGCGACTCAATGTTCTGGAACACCGAGGGCTTAAGCCGGATTTGTTTAATCCAATCGGGACGCTCCTGCCCGACTGTACGCCCATATACAATAATTTGGTAAATAGGATTTTCTGGATCGACGGGAAACGACTCTCCCACCTCTCGGTTTTCTAGCGCCTCGAGCAAACGGTCTACTATCGCTTTGGCATCCAAACTCTGTCGGCTTTCACAAAGAATGTGCAGGTTATTTCCCCCTAATCGGACTCGGAGGCGTACCCCCGATTGACCAATCGCGCCGTATACCCATTGAGCAAGGGAGGACGAATGAGCCTTTGGAGTATGCCGATCGACATTCAACTTCATTACAAACCTGTCACCTGGACTGATAAAGGAACTAATGATTTTTCCTAGAGCCGAGTAACTGCTACCCTGATGTCAGCCTACTTATAGCCTTTTTTAAACAACTCGGTAGGAGTGCAGAACGAACAAAGGTGGGTTAGGACAATTACTTCATAAAAATACCTTATTTTCACCCAGCTATTAGGTGGGTGCGTAGGGTTCATTCCCATGAACCATCAACCATGAGCCATGAACCATCAACCATGAACGGATTGCTTCCCCTCCCTAATTGGGGATGGATTTGGCCTTCAATGTCTTTCTGGCTCAGGCAGCGCTAGGATAAGGGCACGAGTGGTTTATTTTAGCTGATTCAGTATGAATTCTGTGAACAACCAACCTGCAAAAACTCCGGGGGTCAATTCGACTCCCTCGCTGATACCCACTGATATTTTATTGAGTTTATCTGTTGCTCCCTTGCTTTTGGGTGTTGTGGCTACCGATGCAGTGTCTTCATGGCTGCAATCAGTAGGACTCAGCAGTGAAGAAGTATTTCGGGGTGAACGTTTACCCGTTTTGCACTTTCCCGATTCCGGAAGTCTCGATTAACTCATCTCACGGCAGGGGCTTCCCGCCCCTTCTTTCTCGAGGAGGGGAAGGATAACTGCAAGGAGTTCCGCCGTGCAGCGTCCTTCCGTCCGCCGCAAAAGGTGTGTGTTCTAAGCGCCTGCTACGCAACTGTACAAAGATACAAACGACCAACAACCAACAACAAATAACACTTTAGTTCTCAGTGAACGACGCTCGGTGCACTAAGACTCTACAATGGATTATCTTTGTCTTGCTGTGAACAGGCTTTATGAGTTCCCTCATCCACTCCCCCGATCAGGAAATTACTACCGCTTCTACTTACGACCTGTTTCTACGTCATCGTCTCAAAGTTGTAGAGGATTTGTGGGAGTCTGTTCTCCTATCTGAATGCGGTTCAGAACTGGTTAATCTGCTCAAACAATTGCGTGATTTAGGTTCACCCGAAGGACAGGCACCGGATTTACCGGCCTCCTCAGTACCCAAAGTCATCGAAAAGCTAGACCTCAACGCAGCGATTCGGGCTTCTCGGGCGTTTGCTCTGTATTTTCAGCTCATTAATATTGTCGAGCAGCACTACGAACAACGCCTACAACAGGTTTCCCGGCGGGCTACGGCCAACATACCGACTGTTACTGAAAAGTTGTCACTCAAGCCAAACCATTTCAACGAGAATGGAGGCTCAACCACCCCTTCGATTAATGCGGTGGAGGCAGATGTTCAAAATACAGAAGACCTTGTGGACTTTCTGGAACGCAAGGGACTAGAACATGGAATGTCTTTGCGCGAATCGGGTACGTTTCATTGGTTATTTCCCTATTTACAACAGCTCAACGTACCCCCTCAGCAAATTCAAAGGCTGATTGACCAATTAGATATTCGTTTAGTCTTTACCGCTCATCCTACAGAAATTGTTCGCCATACCATTCGAGCAAAACAGCAACGGATTGCTAAAATTCTCAAGCAGTTAGACCAAGCGGAGACGGCTTCTCGATCTTTAGGGTTGGCCTCATCGTGGGAAGTTGAAGCCCATCATGAAAAACTTCGCGAAGAAATTCGCCTCTGGTGGCGCACTGATGAGCTACATCAATTTAAACCCACTGTTCTCGATGAGGTGGATTACACCCTGCATTATTTTGAAGAGGTACTCTTTGAAGCGATTCCTCAACTCTATCACCGCCTCAAACAAGCTCTCAAAACCTCATTCCCTTGGCTGAAACCGCCCGTCAACAACTTTTGCAAATTTGGCTCCTGGGTGGGTTCAGACCGAGATGGCAACCCCTCTGTTACCCCTCAAGTGACTTGGCAAACCTCTTGCTATCAACGAGGTTTAGTCTTGGATAAATACATTCAATCGACCGAGAATCTGATTGAATTGTTGAGTCTATCGTTACACTGGTGTGATGTCTTGCCCGAGTTACTCGACTCGTTGGAACAAGACCGCTCCCAAATGCCAGACATATACGAAAACTTAGCAATTCGCTTTCGACAAGAGCCTTATCGGTTAAAGCTGGCTTACGTACAAAAACGGCTAGAAAACACTCGCGATCGCAACCGACAGCTTTACAATCTTTACAATCGCTCACTCCCTCAACAAGATTTTAATAGCACCTCCAGTCCCTGCATTTACAGCTCTGGCGCGGAATTTTTGGCAGAATTACAGCTCATTGAGCGCAGTTTAGCGGCATCCGGACTCAGCTACAGCGAGTTAGAAAGTCTGATTTGTCAGGTGGAAATTTATGGGTTTAACCTCGCTCACCTTGATGTGCGCCAGGAGAGTTCCCGCCACGGCGATACCATCAATGAAATCGCCGAATACCTACAAATTTTACCCAAACCCTACAACGAACTCACAGAAGCTGAGCGAACGGATTGGCTGATTAGTGAGTTAAAAACCCGTCGTCCTCTGGTTCCGGCAGAAGCCCCATTTTCTGATAAAGCCAGCGAGATGATTGAAACGTTTCGGATGCTGCGGCAGTTGCAACAAGAGTTTGGGCTGAAAATTTGCCAGACTTACATTATCAGCATGAGTCATGAGGCCAGTGACTTATTAGAGGTGTTATTGCTAGCCAAAGAAGCTGGTCTTTATGACCCAGCGACGGGCAGAAGCAGCATTCAGGTTGTACCTCTGTTTGAAACAGTAGAAGATTTAAAACGGGCTCCTGCAGTGATGCGATCGCTGTTAGAGTTACCTCTGTATCGCGCTTGCATCGCTGGGGGATACGATCAGTTACAGGCTAACGGCTCCAACTCCATTGAAATTGAAAATGATCAGAATTTAGCCCAGACTCCAGTCCCCAATTCCCAGACATCCTCCCCTAAATGCGACACCGAGGCTTTATCTATCGTCCCAAATTTACAAGAGGTGATGTTGGGCTACTCGGATAGTAATAAAGATTCCGGGTTCTTGAGTAGCAACTGGGAAATCCATAAAGCCCAGAAAGCCTTGCAAAAGATTACCGAAGAGTACGGTGTCTCCTTACGCATCTTTCATGGGCGTGGAGGTTCAGTGGGGCGAGGAGGCGGGCCGGCTTATGAAGCCATCCTGGCCCAACCGGGACATACTATCAATGGGCGGATTAAGATTACAGAGCAAGGGGAGGTATTGGCCTCAAAGTATTCTTTGCCCGAACTGGCGTTGTATAACTTGGAGAAAGTGACAACGGCGGTGATTCAAGCCAGTTTGTTAGGAACCGGCTTTGATGATATCGAGCCTTGGAACGAAATTATGGAAGAGTTGGCCATCCGAGCACGAGCCCATTACCGGGCTTTGATTTACGAACAAGCTGACTTACTCGATTTCTTCCATGAAGTCACGCCAATTGAAGAAATTAGCCAATTGCAAATTAGCTCTCGTCCGGCACGTCGGGGGGGTAAGAAAGATTTCAGCAGTCTCCGGGCGATTCCTTGGGTATTTAGCTGGACTCAAACTCGCTTCTTGTTGCCGAGTTGGTATGGAGTGGGGACAGCGCTCAACGTCTTTTTAGATGAGGAACCGGAGGAAAATTTAAAGCTGTTACGCTATTTTTACTTTAAGTGGCCATTCTTTAAAATGGCAATTTCTAAGGTAGAAATGACTCTGGCTAAGGTGGATTTGCAAATGGCTCATCACTATGTGCGCGAATTGTCAAGCCCAGAAAATCAGGAACGTTTTGAGCGGCTATTTGAGCAGATTGCCCATGAATTTAACCTGACTCGTGACTTAGTTCTGGAGATTACAGGACACCAAAAACTTTTGGATGGCAACCCTGATTTGCAGCGCTCCGTACAGCTACGGAATGGTACGATCGTACCTTTGGGTTTTCTACAGGTATCCTTACTCAAGCGCCTGCGCCAGCACAGTAACCAGGTTGCACCTGGGGTTGTCCATTCGCGTTATAGCAAAGGAGAGTTACTGCGTGGTGCACTATTGACGATTAATGGGATTGCTGCTGGAATGCGAAATACAGGTTGAGATTGGTTATTGACTGTGGGTTGGAGTAGCTTCTAAGTTTACTTCATACTGATCACTAGTAGTGATAACTAATCATTAATCAGTCATGACCATGAAGAGTTAATGCGTGGCTAATCTTTACTGGCTCGATCGGATTGAATCTTCAGATCTTCCCGTTGTGGGCAGTAAAGCCTTCAACTTAAGTCAACTTTTGCAACTTGACTATCCGGTTGTACCTGGGTTTGTGATTCCTGCGATCGCATTTTGGGACTTGATCGAAGAATTGGGTGAGTCGGAACCCTTGTTAAAAGACTTACCCAATTCGTCATTTCATATCGATGTAGACAATCCCCGTCAGCTACAGCAAGTCGCCCAACAAATTCGTTATGCGGTTGCCTGTGCCAGCTTGCCTTCCGATTGGGTGGCGGCACTCTCCACGATTTCCGAATCTCTGGATGCATCGGCGCTGATTCTACACCCGTCTCTATCGCTAAAATTTAAACAAAAACAAAGCGATTACCCTATTTTAGATACTCATTCTCAACAGTTAGCGCGTACTGTTTTCCCGACCGGGATTTTAGAGACTCATACTTGCCTCAATCATGCAGAGGCTCTACTGCTAGCGATCAAACGAGTGTGGTCAGAACTGTTTCGCGCTCGCAGCTTGTTTTATTGGCAACGACATGGCATAGAATTTCAACAAGTCAATTTGGCGATTTTAGTCCAACCGATATGGGAGACAAGTACATCAGGAAACTTAGAAGCTGACCTAACAGATTGGAAAATTCAAGCCACCTGGGGAATCGGAGAATCTCTGGCGAAAGGGGAAGTACTTCCCGATTTTTATCAATTACAGGTGGATACGGGTGCGATTTTGTCTTCATTTTTAGGACACAAAACTCGGGCTTATCGCCTGAGTCACGCGCAGGAGTTGAATCCCCAAACCGATAAAGGTTTGCAAGCGTATGTTCTGAGCGAAGAACAACAAAACCAATATGCCCTCGATCCCCAATACCTCAATCAACTGATTACACTGTCTCAACAGTTAGCGGCTGAACTCACTCAAACCTTTTACTTAGAATGGGCAATTTGTCAACCCTCCAAGGACGGTAAACCGCAGTTATACATTACCCAATTTGTCCCTCACGAGAGAGTATTGAGCGCTCACAATCTCATGTCTACTCCATCTGCATCCCCAACACCGAGTCTGACGCCCCAGATTTTTCGCGGACTACCGGCAGCATCGGGGCAAGTTACAGCACCTACTCACGTTCTCAGTGGTGAGAATAAAAATTTGGAGACGATACTTCCAGGACGGATTTTAGTCTCTCGCGCCATCTCTCCAGAATGGCTCCCTTGGCTCAAGACCGCCGCCGGATTTGTCACTGAACAAGGTGGTATCACTAGCCATGCTGCCATTCTAGCTCGAGAATTAGGGATTCCAGCCGTGGTCAATGCAACCGGCGTGACCCAAATTTTGCAAAGCAACGAAGTTCTATTTGTAGATGGTGATCAAGGAGAAATTCACCGCCTCGGATATCAAAATAATCTGGATAGTGGGGTTGCCGAGAAACCCTCAACCTCTACGACTCAGTTATCTGTTCCTTACCGCCCCTATCCGATCGCCACCCAATTATACGTTAATCTAAGTCAACCGAAATCGTTAGAACAAATTGTGGGGTCGCCAGTGGATGGCGTTGGGTTATTGCGTTCGGAACTCATGGTGTTAGATGCACTAGACAATTACCCATTGAATGCTTGGTTGAGGCAAGGACGTAGCAGCGAGTTAGCGACTCGTTTAGCCCATCTTATCCTTCAATTTGCCACAGCCTTTGCACCCCGTCCTGTATTTTATCGCTCGTTGGATTGGCGATCGCATGAGTTAAATATGTTCGCCAGTAGCGCTGCACCTTCAGAATCAGAACCCGAAATTAATCCAATTATCGGTCGGCGTGGTACGCTACGCTATCTAGATGACCCCGCTTGCTTTGATGTCGAGCTTGAGGCATTGGCACAAGTTCAGAGTTATGGGCTTGCAAATGTCCATCTCATGTTGCCCTTTGTGCGTACAGTAGAAGAATTTACCTTTTGCCGCCAGCGAGTGGAAAAGGCCCGACTGATGGCTAATCCTCACTTTCAACTTTGGATTATGGCCGAGGTTCCTTCAGTACTATTTTTGGTTCCAGATTATGTTAAGGCTGGAGTTCAGGGAATTTCGATCGGGACAAACGACCTAACTCAGCTTATATTAGCCACCGATCGCGATCAAGGGCAGTTGGGTTCACCTCTCAATAGCCGCCATCCTGCTGTGCTGCGAGCGCTTCAGCAATTGATTGAGGCCACTCAAAAAGCGGGTATCCCCTGCTCGATTTGCGGTCAAGCACCGGTGCAGTATCCTGATTTAATAGATTTATTGATACAGTGGGGCATCACATCGATTTCGGTGGATATTAATGATGTGGAACGCACCTACGAAGCGATCGCGCGAGCAGAACAACGGTTACTGTTAGAAGCAGCACGTCGCAGGTTGCGTGATTAGAATTTTTCTAAGCGGTTCGTAATAAGCGCTGTCTTCGCTCTTGCTACTTAAGTGCCGACTACGAACGGGTTCCCGTTGTCTTTGCTCGTATATGCCAAGTTGCGTAAGTCCTAAATGGTAACAAATAAATAAAACTCCACCCGCTAGAGGTGGAGTCTATTAACTTTATTCAAAGCCACTTGCTCTCGTGAGTTCGCTAATCAAACCACATCCACTGGTTTGACTGGTTCAACTGGCTCCTCTGACTTATTAAACGCAATTCGTAACAACGGTGGAGCTAAAAATGTTGTGAGAATGACCATAATGATAATTGCCGCTTCCAACGGTTTATCAAGCACACCACTTGCTGAACCAATGCCTGCAAAAACCAGTCCAACTTCACCTCGGGGAATCATTCCTACCCCAATTGCTACACGATTAATTTCAGGTTGTCCAAAGACTGCCCAACCGGTAATCAGTTTGCCAACAATAGCCACCAAAATTAAGAAGGCAGCGATAATTAATCCTTCACGATTAGCAGGAACAGCCGGATTTAATACTCCTAAATCAGCTTTAGCGCCAACGGATACAAAGAAAATCGGCACCAAGATATCCGCAATAGGAATAACTTGCTTGTCGAGTTCTTTACGCTTGTCGGTTTCATCCAAAACTAAGCCTGCTGCAAACGCACCTAAGATGGCTTCCAATTGAATTGCATTTGCTAAGAATGCCATCAAGAAGGCAAAGGTAAAGGCTGGGATAACTAATTTCCCTCTAGTTTGCAATCTATCAGCAATGGCAACAAAAGATTTGTTGAAGAAATTACCGAGGAAAATTGCACCGAGGAGAAAAACAGTGGCGCTGATAATCAGGTAGATGACATTAAGAACATTGACTTCACCGGTTTTCGCCAAACTGGCTACTACTGCCAAAACAATAATACCGAGAATGTCATCAATGACGGCTGCACCAACAATAATCTGGCCTTCTTTCGATTTGAGATGTCCTAATTCTGACAGAACTTTGGAGGTAATTCCGATACTGGTAGCCGTCAATGCTGCGCCTGCAAAAATAGCTGGAATGGCTGCAACATGAAAGATGAGCATGAGTCCCGCAGTACCCCCAGCAAAAGGAGCAACGACTCCCACAACCGCCACAATGGCAGCTTGATAACCCACTTTCTTGAGTTCTCTTAAGTCTGATTCCAAGCCAATTTCAAAGAGGAGAATGATGACACCCAGTTCAGCTAAAACTGAGATAACCTCACTCTGTGATTCAAAGACGGGGACAACGGAATCAGGGCTTAATCCTCCAACAAATTGCAGGATAGTCATTAGCAACGAGTCAGAAGCCTCTGCCCCGCTTTCGGGAAATACCACTAGATGTAGAGCAGAAACTCCTACTACTACACCGCCGACTAATTCACCTAAAACGGGGGGTAAGTCCATTGCTTTAGACAATTCACCACCCAATTTGCTAGCCAGATAAATGACAACTAAACTGAGCAAAACACCAGTTAGTACCATTGGAGCATCTTCTGATGCTACTGCGGCTGCGATGAGAGGTTGATTGGTAAATGAGAAAGTTTGGGAAGTTATCCAACTCATTGAATTAAGTATGGGTTCTAAAGGCATCATGTTCTATCGTTCTCCTGGGAAGTGACAGTCATGGAACTTTTGCAATTATCTAGCATGGCTTTAATTTCAATTTTTGAAGCCGTGAAAATACCCTAGAGTTGCTATGACAACTCCAGTAACTGCATGGCTTCAAACTTGCCTATCAATGTCAAGAATTCAGACGAATTCTCCTGTTTTTGGGTAGAGATATTGCAGATATATCTCCACAAAAGCTATTCCTATGTAAAAAACTGGGACTTGAGTTTTGATTTGTAGTTCAAATTGTCTTTCATTAGTATAGTATTAAAAATTTTTAAATAAGCAATTTTGCTCTATTGAATAAAGCAATGTTATTAATAAGATTAAATCATTGTTAAATGATAAGCCTAAATAGGCTAACATCAACCCAAAGATATATATAACCATAGATTTATTAAATAGTAATTAAAGAAAATATAGATGAAAATATCCCGCCTAGTTTTTGGGGGCGAACGGGAGTGGTAAAACTAGGACGGGAAGATGCTTATCCCACAAGAGTTGTTTTTTCTCGTCGGGTGGGTGTCCCGCCTGCCCAAACTTCAGTCTGTAGGCGCATCTAGGGTGGGCAAGTTGCTTCCATCTAGGGACAGAGGGAGATAGGAATTTATAAATGTTAACAATTTAATACAGTCTATTGTTACAAGGAGTACAGACAAAGCTGTGATTGTTAACCAACACAAAAAGGGCTGGGAAGTGATTTACCATCGTGCCCACGCTTTACTGGCAGCACAACTGGCGGGACATTGGAACCGCAAAAATTCCCCCGTGCGCTTATATGAGACAATTGCGGCAATTTCTCATCATGACGATTTAGAAAAAGAGTGGGAAGGACACCAACTCACGCCGATGGGTACGCCTCTAGACTTCACTCTCGATCAGTCAACATCGATTGAAAAGCTGAGACAATTGACGCAAAATGCTCGATATCGGGGGCGATGGGTGGCATTACTCATTTCTAAGCGCATCAGCTTTCTGAATCAAGGCAAACGGGGTGAGTCTGAGGAAATGGATCGATTTTTGGATGAACAAATCGAGCATCAAGAGCAATGGCGCAAGGAATTGGGGTTAACGAAGCAGGAAGTTGAGTCTGCTTATGCGTTTATGCAGATGTTCGATCGCCTCTCGCTGATTCTTTGCCAGCGTCACTTACCTGTAGGTGAACGTGCTTTAGAAATTGCTAAAGGGCCAGAGGGTAAGCGCTATGATGTGGTACAGCTTAAGGATGGCAAAGTGACTGTCAGACCTTGGCCGTTTGAAGAGGAACCATTTACCATCAACCTTGAAGCTTGCTATCTAGAGCAAGTCACGTTTGAAGATGATACACAACTGACACAAGCGCTTCAGAATGCACCGCTCAAAGTGTTGGAGTGGACGTTTGTTAAGGCTTAATTGAGGGAGCGATCGCTTATTTGGCCGATTTCCTTATCCGGAATGGCTACACAATTGCCTGAAGTATAGCCTGTAGGGGTACGACAATACTGTGCTGTGCCCTTTTGGTAATCTCTCCTCAATCGCCAAGCTACTCCCGCCGTTTAACTTGGTCAAACGCTTCACACAGTTCCTCAAACGTGCAGCCAAGAACTTCAATTAAAAGCCTAACGTGTTTTAGCCGTGGCTCCGATTTGCCATTTTCCCAATCACTAACAGCAGTAAGACTGACACCAAGAGCAACCGCTAACTTCATCTGTGTGAGGTTAGCACGTTCCCGCAATTTTGCCAGGGTTAATGGTTGATCTTCTTGGCTTCTCATTGTAAAGTAAACTTGCTCAAGAAAACTTGTAATCAAAAAACGAAGAAAAGAACGGACGACTGAGAAAGCCGCCACTAACGGTTAATCTAAGTTTTCTGCCCTTACCTAGTGTGCCAGAGAGCGGACAGCTATTCGGCTGAACTTCGCATAGCTGTCTGCTGCTTCATGGTGCTAGACACTTCGCCTTGATTGCAGAAAAAAGCGATCGCGCAGCGAGGCCGTTGTACCATTTCCCTAAATAATTGCTACAACTCCCTTTCTTATTCCCCCCTTACCAAGGGAGGTTAGGGGGGTGGAAATGCAGCACTATTTATGAATGAAATTGGTATGAGACTTATCGCAAAAATATGCGATCGCCCAATTAATCCATCATTCTAATTTCTCATGAAAAAACCAAATTCGCCCAGGTCAACTCGATCTGGGTCAGACGGCTTACGCATTGCTCAAGAAATTGCCGCCATTCAAGCTGCCCTACACAAAAAAGGCTACCGCACCCGCAAGCAACCCAAACAAGCCGCTTGGAAAATCTTCACACCCCCTTCTCCCACCTTAACTAGAGGAACCGGGAGAGTAAAAAATACTCCAGCCTTACCCAAAGCAGTTGAGGAGGTATACCTACTAACCTATCAACCCGCCCCTATCAACGCCTGGGTACTGCATCCGCAAACTAACGCACCCCAACGCCACACCTTAGAAACCCTCATTCAACAGACTCTCAAGGCACACAAAAATTGAATTGATTATGACTTACTTCCAACGGCTTAATCCTTGGTGCATCATCCGTCCATTCCCCAATATGCGTTCTTCCATTGTCGGACGCTTTCGCCGTCGAGTGGATGCAGAGGGACATCTGCGAGTACTCAAGCAAATGATGCCCACAGTTCCCTTTGAAATCATGTTCGACGCCATGCCAGCATCAACAGACTCGGAGGATAGACAGCAACCGCTTCATCGTTGAAGCCAAAAGTAAAAATACTAGGCGATTGAAATCGCGGCTACACAAACAAAGCCTGCCTCCGCAGACTATAAAGCAGTCCGTGTAGGCGGACTTAGTTTGTATAGCCCCAGACTTCAGTCTGAGGGGCAATTTTACTCTAGCGGTATACCCACCATCTAGGACGTTTTCAACTAAAAATACGATTTCAGTCCTCGTTAATTCTAATGAATGCATAGCGTTTCACACCACGAGAGCTAACGCATAGCTTGAGCATGATAGTTGTAGATTTTAAGGTGTGATCGCCTCTCCCAAGCTGTAACTGAATTTGTCACTTGCTATAGTCTGTCCTTACTACTGAAATACGATATTGAGGTGGTACTGATGGCGGTGAATTAGATGAAGAACTAGATACCGTCGAAGACTCTGTTTGCCCAGAACTCTGCTGGGAAATGACAGCGATACGATATTGAGGTGGTACTGATGGCGGTGAATTAGATGAAGAACTAGATACCGTCGAAGACTCTGTTTGCCCAAAACTGTGTTTACGATACTGAGGTGGTTCTGATGGTGGTGAATTTACCGTTGCTTGAGTTTGCTGAGAAATTAGAATAGATAGCACCTCATCAGCCGATTGATATCGCTCCTTCACATAGTCTTGAATCAATTTATCCAAAACTTGCCCCAACTGAGGACTGATAGCTGTGTTTCGTGGCAAATGTTCTCGCCATATCCATTTACCATTGAGAGCATCATAAAGCTGATCAGAACCATCTTCCTTTGGCAAATGTCCTGTCAGTAACCGAATGCAAGTTACACCCAAACTATATAAATCACTAGCTGGATAAACCTGACCTCGCATTTGCTCCATCGGTGCATATCCGTGTGTCCCAACCGTTGTACCCGCTTGACCAAGAATTGTGGCTGTCACCTGTTTGGAAACACCAAAATCAATCAGTATTAACTTTCCATCCTTGCGACGGCGCATGATGTTCTCTGGCTTGATGTCCCGATGAATCACACCCCGTTCATGAATCACCTTGAGGACTGGCAATAAATCCGCCAACAATTGCCGAATCTTTTTCTCACTAAACGCTCCTTGCTGATTCAATTCTGCAAGTAAAGTTTGCCCCTCAATTAACTCTTGCACCAGATACAAACGCTTATCTTGTTCAAAATAAGCAATCAATCGGGGAATCTGAGGATGCTCCCCCAGTTCATGCAAACGTCTCCCCTCTTGCTTAAATAATTCAGTAGCTTTCTCCAGTGCTGCGGTTCCTTGAACTTGCGGGACAAATTGCTTAATCACGCAAGGGTCATCCATTTTATCTGTATCGATGGCTTCATAGGTTCTGCCAAATCCCCCCTCACCCAAAAGTTGAATCACACGAAAGCGGTTGCGGAATAAGGAAGAGAGCGTTTGTCCGCCACAACTTAAGCAAAACTTAATCCCATCACGATTGAAAGGATTTGAGCAAGTCGGATTGGAGCAATAAAGCATATCTGGATAGGGTTGGAGCAGATTGTGTCTATACCAGTGTTCCCAAAAACTACCCGAATCGTCATCCTCAAGCCAACAACTCATCAATCGCCACACTAAAACCCAGCAATACCCGTTGAGTACTCACCACCTCACCCGATCTAAACCCTAATATCTGGCTTTGAGTCATCACTAATACCAAACAACTCTTAGGAAACACTAGCCAAACTTCCTCGCAACCAGACTGTAAATATTCCTGCGCTTTGAGAAAAATATCCTCAGCAATATCCGTAGGTGAAACAATTTCAGCAATTAAAGGAAAACTCTGTGGCAAAATGGCGGCATCACCAACCTGCGCCACGAGTTCAGGCGTAAGATAGGCAACATCCGGACGTCGGCTTTGCTTATTCGTGCGGCAAGGTACGTCAGTATAGACTTTTCCACCTTGTCCACTGGAGATTGTGTAACTTTTCCAGTAAAAGCCTAGATTAATCTGAATTTCGCTATGCTGTAACGTCATTCCATTTTTCTCTACAAGTTGCCCATCCACCCATTCCATGTGTTCCGGGAGATTGAGCATTAAGTCTTCAACAGAGACATTTTCCGATACAGCAGTAGTAGTTACCATCGCTATTTGCTCCTTTACAGCCTTGATTTTGAGGCACGGCTCTGATGTTAGATTAGCGCTTCACATCCTCTCACCACCCAAGCCTTTAAGATAGAAAGAAAGACTGTATAGATTTGTGTAGCCTCATCCAGGCATAGGAAAATATATGGCTGCCACTGTTTTAATCCAAAATCTCCAAAAACGTTACGGCGATGTCGAAGCCGTCAAAGACATCTCCTTCCATGTGGAACCCGGTCAAATGTTCGGGTTACTCGGCCCCAACGGTGCCGGGAAAACCACGACCATTCGCTGCCTGTGTACCCTCAGTACCCCCGATGCCGGGAAAATTGAAGTTTCTGGCATCTCCGTGATCGACAACCCCAGAGCAGCACGACGGCACTTTGGCTATGTGGCTCAAGAAGTCGCCCTCGATAAAATGCTCACCGGTCGAGAATTGTTGCAACTGCAAGCCGCACTCTATCACCTCCCCGGTAATGTCGCTAAAAAGCGGATTGAGGAAGTGATTGGCTTACTCGGACTTGAGGAATATGCGAATAAAAAGACCGGCACCTACTCCGGAGGATTGCGGCGACGCCTCGATCTGGCGGCGGGATTACTGCATCAACCTGAAATTTTAGTCTTAGATGAACCCACCGTCGGCTTAGATATCGAAAGCCGTTATGTGGTTTGGGATTTACTGCGGAAGTTGCGCGAAGCAGGAACCACCGTTTTAATTACCAGCCATTATTTAGATGAAATTGACGCTTTAGCCGATCGCGTGGCCATTATCGATCGCGGCCTGGTGATTGCCGAAGGCACCCCCTCCCAATTAAAAGATCGAGTTGGAGGCGATCGCATTACCCTCCGCATCCGCGAATTTTCTCCCCTTGAGGAAGCCGAAAAAGCCAAAGATATGCTTCAATCTCTCCCCTTCGTCCAAGACGTTATCATCAATACGGCTCAAGGTAACTCCCTCAACTTAGTCGTCAAACCCCAAAGCGATGCTTTATCCGCCGTTCAGCAATCCCTCAAAGATGCGGGTTTACCCACATTTGGAATTGCCCAAGCACGACCTAGTTTAGACGATGTATACCTCGCCGCCACCGGTCGAACCCTCATGGATGCAGAACTCGCCGCCGTCAGTACCCGCGATTCCAAAGCGGAGAAAAAACAAGCGATGAAGGAGTAAAAAATTCAAAATTCACGCATTCAAAATGAAAGAAAGTTTGAAATGAAGGTTAACGCACTAACTCCTAATATCAAATCCGGTTAAATGGCCATATAACCTGTAAGGGCGGGTTTTGATGCTCAGTTTTCGGTAGTACCCAAAGTTGATTCCTAAACCCGCCCCTACGATTGACTTCTGACTCCTGACTTCTATTTCCCTAACAGAAGAAATTAAAATGAGTGGAACCATTACCCCTTCTAAATCAGACATCAACCTAAAACCCGATGTCTCTAATCAACTCCAAGTGAGTGATAATCCGGGTTTGGGTGAATTTGTCCAAGAAACTTTAGCCCTCACCAAACGTCTATTTATTCAAACTCAACGCCGTCCTTCTACTTTAATAGCGGGAGTGATTCAGCCTTTAATGTGGCTGATTTTGTTTGGAGCATTATTTCAAAATGCCCCTCAAGGTTTATTTGGTGAAAGTTTGACTTACGGTAAATTTCTGGGTGCAGGTGTTCTCGTTTTCACCGCCTTTGCAGGTGCTCTCAATGCTGGATTACCGGTGATGTTTGACCGGGAATTTGGTTTTTTGAATCGCTTACTTGTGGCACCTTTAGCCTCTCGATTCTCCATCGTTGCTGCCAATGCAATTTATATTATTGCCTTGAGTATGTTGCAGTCGGTGGCGATTATTATTACTTGCGCCTTTTTAGGGGCAGGTTTCCCCAGTCCAGTGGGTTTAGGAATTATTGGATTAATTGTATTCTTGCTGGTAGTTGGGGTGACGGCATTGAGTTTAGGACTAGCCTTTGCGCTACCGGGACACATTGAACTTTTGGCGGTAATTTTTGTTACGAACTTACCCCTACTATTTGCTAGCACTGCCCTTGCTCCTCTATCCTTTATGCCGGGATGGTTGCAGGTTGTGGCCAGTCTCAATCCTTTAAGTTATGCGATCGAGCCGATTCGATATCTCTATACTCACAGTGATTGGTCGTTGGGTAGTATTGTGATGCAAGCGCCTTGGGGTGCAATTTCTTTTGGTGCTGCCTTGTTGGTGCTGTTGGCGGTTGATGTTGTGATTTTATTAGCAATTCAGCCCTTACTGCGCCGTCGCTTTGCATAAGTGGCATGATTGTCTTATCTTCGTTTCCCCTTAACTGCCATGAAGATTAATACTCAGTTTCTTCCCGCCTTTGTTTCAACGGTTGCGATCGCGCTAACCTCTACGATTCTTGCTCATCCAGCTTCAGCCCAGACTGTACCGGGTACACCCGGTACAGTATCACCCTTTCCCGGTTCCTATCAACAAAATGAGAGAAGTACCTTCGATCCAGGAATTGGTGGCAGTGGTGATCTGGGTGTGATGGACTTAATGCACCGATTGATGTTGGGGCCTGGGGAATTCGATGAGCAAACCCTCAATCGAAATATCACTAGCGAAGCAGACAAGTTTAAGCAAGAACGGATGCGCCTGTTGGGTAATCCTCAGTTACAGCTTCCAGAAAATCAAGAAAATCCTGTCACCAATCCTCAACAGTAAAAGTAATTGAATCAGTTAAAACTGTAAAAAATGGGGGTACGGTATACCGTACCCCTACTGTTTTATTCAGCGTTTTAGTAAATTAACCCATTGCAGCTAGGATGTCTTGGGCATGAGAGTCGGTTTTCACCTTCTCATCAACACGGGTAATTTTGCCATTGCCATCAATAACGTAAGTGACACGCTTGGCATAACCACCACCATCCACATCGTAGGCTTTGGTAATGGTTCCATCGGGATCAGCTAGCAATTGGAAGGGCAACCCATATTTTTCTTTGAACATCTTATGGGAGGCTTCATCATCGGTGCTGACACCGAGTACCACCATATCCTTGCCTTGATATTGGGCGTAGTTATCGCGGAAACTTTGTGCCTCTTTGGTACAACCGGGGGTGTCGTCTTTAGGATAAAAATAGAGAACAACAGTTTTACCGGCAAAATCGGACAGGGAAACAGAGTTGCCGTCGCTGTCT
The DNA here is from genome assembly GCA_964588805.1 of uncultured Microcoleus sp. GTDB lineage: Bacteria > Cyanobacteriota > Cyanobacteriia > Cyanobacteriales > Coleofasciculaceae > CAZPRJ01. Next base: position 96,313 of record CAZPRJ010000015.1, read on the forward strand.
TTGGCGGTAAATGCCGGAGCATCCATACCAACTTGTAGAGCCATAATTTTTATTTCCTGTTTGTCCACAGTGAACTTGCCACTCTAGATATTACAATAGATTACGATTTTCCCAGAATCAAACCTAAGTGGTTAGAACCAGTAGGACGAGATAATCTTATACGGCATAAGATCAAAAAAGTGACTAGCTCTCAAAATGGTTTTACATCAGTGACCTGTGACTCAGTATCAGACGTAAGTTCGAGAAATCTGACTCAGTAAGACAGAGAACTGCTTTTGGGTTAAAGATTGCAAGTTGCTGAATACCGTTAATTTACCAACCGTTGTTGATGATTTCACCTCAGCCTTTGGATACTCAGTCAATTCAATACCCAGCGAGCACCGTCCAACGTGCCGAACGGGCGATTCGTTGTTTGCCGTTTCAGTTAGTATTGTTTGTAGCCATGCGATCGCAAAGCGTTCCCCTACCCGCAATCGCCGGTTCAACAGGTGTCCAACGCGGTTATATCCAGCGTCCCCTTTCAGAATTAGCAGTTGAAAGCGATCTGATGTGGCTGATTCAAGTCGGTGTCTTACGACGAGAAGTGGATGGGCAGGGAATTACCGATAGTTTTCGTTTAACACCATTAGGGCGTCACCTGATCGAGAAATGGGAAACTCAGGGGGGAATCATACCTCCTCCATCCTTTTTAGATCGGATTTATAATGCGGTGAGTCGATGGTTTAGACTGCCGTTTTGACAAGCAGGGGAATGGGGGTGTCTACAATTAATCCGCTTCACTATAGTACAACCAGCTTCTAACCCAGAGTATGAAAGCAGTTATGGTCGTGGGTACAACCTCCCACGCAGGAAAATCGCTCATTGCTACAGCACTATGTCGTATCTTATCCCGGCGCGGTTGGCGTGTAACCCCTTTTAAGGGGCAGAACATGGCTAATAATGCCTTTGTCACCCCGGCGGGTGGGGAAATTGGACACGCACAGGCAGTACAAGCATGGGCGGCCGGGGTGATGCCTTGCGTGGAAATGAATCCGATTCTCCTCAAACCTCAAGGAGATATGACATCCCAAGTCATTCTCATGGGCAAAGCCGTGGGAAAAGTGGGTGCGGCTGAGTATTACGAGCAGTATTTTAATCCAGGTTGGCAAGCCATTGAAGAATCGCTACGGCGTCTCAAGAATGAGTTTGATTTAGTCGTTTGCGAAGGTGCAGGCAGTCCGGCAGAGATTAACCTCAAGCACCGCGACTTGACGAATATGCGAGTCGCCAAGCACTTAAATGCCTCCACTATATTAGTGGTTGATATTGACCGAGGTGGAGCATTTGCCCATGTGGTTGGGACGTTGGAACTACTCGAACCGGAAGAACGCGCCTTAATCAAGGGTGTAGTTATTAATAAGTTTAGAGGGCAGCGATCGCTGTTAGATCCAGGTATTCATTGGTTAGAAGAACGCACGGGGATTCCAGTGATGGGTGTTATCCCTTGGATAGATGGATTATTTCCTGCCGAAGATTCTCTCGACTTACTGGAAAAAAACACCACTAAAAAGATTCATAGTGAAATCACGATTACGGTGATTCGCCTGCCTCGAATTTCTAATTTTACTGATTTTGAAGCTCTAGAAGCAGAACCGAGTGTCACGGTTAAATATATAACCCCCTCACAGCATTTAGGACATCCGGATGCGGTGATTCTTCCCGGTACAAAAACCACAATTGCTGACTTATTGATTCTGCAAAAAACGGGCATGGCAGAAGCGATTCAAGAATATGCGGCGGCTGGAGGTACGGTATTGGGAATCTGCGGAGGGTTCCAAATGTTAGGTAAAATGGTGGCTGACCCAGAAGGCGTAGAAGGGCATGAAGGGCGTTATCAAGGGTTAAATTTGTTGCCGTTAAAAACAGTGATTACTGGTAATAAAGTTGCCCGTCAGCGATTAGTAACGTCTAACTATCCTCAAGTTGGTTTACCCGTTGCAGGTTACGAAATTCATCAAGGGCGATCGCGCCTATCTGAGTCGGAAGAAGGCAGTTCCCAACCCTCACCTTGCAAACCTTTATTTGATGACCCTGGCTTAGGCATTGTTGACACTCATCAATCCGTTTGGGGCAGTTATTTGCATGGTTTATTTGATAATGGGCCTTGGCGACGGGCTTGGTTGAATTACCTGCGACAACAACGAGGATTGCCTTCCCTGCCTACCGGTGTAGCCAATTACCGTGAACAACGAGAAACACTCTTAAACTTAATTGCGGATACTGTAGAATCCCACATCGATTTAAACCCGATTTTACCCGCTCAAGCCTTGGACAAAAAGTAAGAACTATGAATGAAGAATGAAGTATGAGGTATGAAGTAGGACATAATTTTTCAGCTTTCTGTGTTGCTGGGCTGTTTTAGATCTACTTAATACTTCATTCTTTTTAGCTAACAACAAACAACAAACAACTAATTACTAACAACCATGAGTGTTAGCATTCGATTTTTACCCGACAACGTAACCGTTGATGCCGAAGTGGGAGAACCCATGCTGCAAGTTGCTGAACGTGCTGGCGTGTTCATTCCCACCGGCTGCTTAATGGGGTCTTGTCATGCCTGCGAAGTAGAAATTGACGATGGAACCTCCATTTGTGCCTGCATTACCGCCGTACCAGCAGGCCGTAAAGAATTAACGATCAATCTTTATGATGATGGTGCTTGGTAGGTTTTGAGGTTGAGTAAAAAATACCTTTCACCGAGGTACAAATTAAATAAAATATTGCTCTAAAAACTCTGCGACCCTCTGCGTCTTCCTCTGCAACCTCTGCGTTAAAAAAAACATAATTCTCCTATCCTCCGACCAATCATGTCATCCTAAAAAAAGAAACTAACGAGGTCAAGGATGTCAGAAACGTCACAACAACAGCGAGTCGTCGTCGTCGGTGCTGGTTGGGCAGGCTTAGGAGCAACCTACCATTTAGCCAAACAAGGCTACGACGTGACACTTTTAGAAGCCGCCCCCTATCCCGGTGGCTTAGTTGCAGGTTGGCAAACACCTGGAGGACGTTCAGTTGAGGGAGGTATTCACGGTTTTTGGTATCCCTACAGCAACATCTTTTCCCTGGTTCGAGAATTGAGACTCAATCCCTTCACCCCCTTTACTCGTTCCTCCCAATATTCCCCCGCAGGATTAGAAGTTGAATCCCCTATTTTCCAAAGTGAACCCCGACTTCCTACTCCATTAGGAACCTTTCTCTATACTCAATTTAAGCGATTGCCACTCATTGACCGCCTTTCTGCTTTACCTTTACTCTATGCGGTGGCTGATTTTGATAATTCCGATGAAGCATGGCAACGCTATGACAAAGTAACTGCCCGTGAACTATTTAAACAATTTGGTGTTTCCGCCCGACTGTACAAAGATTCCTTTGAACCTATGTTGTTAGTCGGCTTATTTGCACCTGGAGAACAGTGTTCGGCAGCAGCAGCCTTAGGAATGCTTTACTATTTTATCCTCGCTCACCAACCGGATTTTGATGTAGTTTGGTGCCGAGGAACAGTTGGGGAAATGATTTTTAAACCTTGGGTGGAACGTATTCAGCAAGTTGGCGGTAGGGTGCTGACCAATCAACGAGTCAGCGACATTATTCTCGACAGTACAGGTAAAGCGAAAGGAGTTGTTTGTGGCGATGAAGTTTTTGATGCAGACGCAGTAATTTTTGCTGTTAGCGTTAGTGGCATGAAAAAGATAGTGAGCAATAGTTCAACGCTGCAAAATTATAAAGAATTCCGCAACTTATCGAATTTAGGAGCAATTGATGTCCTCGCTACTCGGTTGTGGTTTGACCGGAAAATTGATATTCGCCATCCTTCCAATGCTTGCTTTGGATTTGATTCAACAACAGGATGGACATTTTTTGATCTGAATGTTCTGCATGATGAATATCGCGATGAACCCGGAAGTGTTATTGAAGCGGACTTTTACCACGCCAATCAGTTATTACCTCTCAGTGATGAGCAAATTGTAGAGAAAGTACAGCGTGATTTAGCTCTTTGTGTTCCCCAGTTTCGAGAAGCAAACGTTATCGATAGCAGCGTGATTCGAGTCCCACAGGGAGTGACTCATTTTGCTCCCGGTAGTTATCAGTATTTGATGCCATCAGTGACGAGTATTGAGAATGTTTTTATGAGTGGGGATTGGATTGTCACTCGTCATGGTTCTTGGTCACAAGAAAAAGCTTATGTTACGGGATTGGAGGCAGCGAATATAGTAGTTGATTATTTCAGGCATGGGAAGTTAGCTAATATTATTCCTGTTGAGCCTGATGAACCACATATTCAGTTGGCACGAAGAGTCAATAAAACGGTAAGGGATTTGAGTAAAACATTCTTGCCGGATTTTTGGTTGCCTTAAATGATATCAGTAGAAAGAAAAAAAATGAATTTATAGGAGAGTAATCAATGGCAGTTTATCAAGTCCGGTTAATCAATTCAGCCCTTAATCTTGATCGCACTATCATAGTTCCCGATGACCAATATATTCTTGATAGGGCGGAGGAAGAAGGAATTCGTTTACCGGCTAGCTGCCGAGAAGGAATCTGTTCGTCTTGCATCGCCAAAATTATTAGTGGTGAAGTCGATCAAAGTGAACAAAAATTTTTACAATCCTCAGAAATAGCAGATGGATACACTGTCACTTGTGTCGCATATCCCCAATCTGATTGCACATTAGAAACGCATCAAGAACAAGTTTTATATCAATCGTCACTTTACTATGTTACAGATAAGCAAAAAGACGCTTAATTATATCAACTCAACTTATAAACTTATGATGGATTAGCCCCAAAATCAGTTTTTAAACATAGAAATTTAATACATATTTTTATTACTTGCCACTGATGCTACCTAGTCAAGGGATATAAAACACATACTTCTCTACAAAAACTAGATATTGATTGGGCTAAGCATTCCTATAATTATGCCATTGCAGCTAGATTGCGCTCTAGTTGGGTAATACAAGTTGCGACTGTCAGTTAAGTTAAACAGGGGTTGCCGAATGATACCGATTGAAAGAAAGTTTAACTGGACTGACAACGTACTACCCAAGCTGTTTTAAGGATTTGTTTGCACTTCCTGATAGTAAACTCGACCTCTTTTATGAAAATGGGATTTCTAAAGACTTCCTAAATCGGCCTAAATCTACCAGCGAGGGGCAAAAAATAAACCTTTTATTTGTAGGGCGCTTGGTGCCCTACAAATGTGCTGATGTAGTTATTGAAGCTATTAGTCGATTAGACAAACAACTTCAAAATAAAATTCAATTGTCTATTGTTGGTGATGGCTCAGAAAAAGGGAATTTAGAGAAACAGGTTCAAGAGCTTAATCTCAACGAGGTTGTACATTTTGCTGGTTGGGTTAATCAAAAAGATACAGCAGAATATTATAGCAAAGCAGATATCTTTTGTTTCCCTTCAATCCGAGAATTTGGAGGAGCTGTTGTATTGGAAGCAATGGCTTGTGGACTTCCTTGTATTGTGGCAAATAATGGTGGTATTGCTGAATATGTAAACGAAGAAACAGGTTTTAAAATAGAACCGATTTCGAGGGAATATCTTACAAAAGAACTAACCGAAAAAATAAAACAACTCGTTGAAGATAATCAACTTCGCCAAAATATGTCTCTCAAAGCCGTTGAAAGAGTCCAAGAATTTGAATGGGGACAAAAAGCCAAAAAAATAGTTCAGACTTATGAGGAGTTAATTGAAGTAAAAAGAAATTCTCCGTTAAAAGATGCAGTCAAGGTATAAATAGAGTTCAGGGTTCATAGTTCTTCATAAACGTCCGCCATTGACTTTTAAGTTCCACTCGTTTTTTCTTCAGGGGACATCTCTATAATTTCAGGTGATGACTTAGCTTGGCTTCCCATTTGGTGGGTAGTAGCTTGCTCTGAGTTAATGAATCGTTTTGGCTGTAGAGAAATGACTGCTGCTAGCAAAGCCGGCACTTCTATTAAAGTTGATAAGAGCAATAACTTTAGGACTGACTCACCAAGAGGATTCGTTTGGTTGTCGGATTGTGTTTGTGCTTTGGTGTCAGCAATGGTCAGGTTTGATTGGGGCAGTTGAAAAAAGCTCTGCCCTATTATTTTTATCAGGATGGCTAGAGGCCAACCAATGAATACTACAGGCAAAATCACCAGCCATACGAATAAGCTAGAAATTAACCAAAACAAAGATGAATATACGGTTTCTGAAAGCTTTTGCATTGCTCTAGCTCCTATGCTGGTTGCTACTGAGCATTTCTTAAGGAATCATAAATTTTGCTAGGATTATCTCCTGAAGCTCCAACTAAAATTCCTAGGTTTATCTATACCTATCCTAAAACGCGATCGCTAACTGAATAAAAATAAAAGTTTATTTTTGTAAATATTTGTATCAGAACCCAGGCTATTTTATAGAGAGTCTTTACTGAAAAAATTGTAATAATTATCCCCAGGTCTTAGTAGTAAAAGGTCGAGTTATCAATACTTGACTCCCTTAAGTTCCCTCAATGGTAGGTTGCCATAGAGCCAAATTGGCACGAGTCTGCTGAGTCTCCCGCAGGACTTGGCGACCTAAACCTGTGAGTTCATAATATTTTCGCCGCGCCCCACCTCGCTCTTGAGGATGGTTATCGCCCCACATCGAACAGACAAATCCTTTCTTCTCTAACCGATGAAGTGTGGGGTAAAGTGAGCCAACTCCCAATCGCCGCTTACCCCCACTGGCCTCTTCTATCGCTTTGATAATCTGCAACCCATACAGTTCATGGAAATTTAAAACTGTAAGGATATCCTCCTCTAGTGCAGACAAGTCCAAATTGTCTTGAAGCAACATATTTGGGATTAGTAATTAAATTATTAGATTTGTAATATATCTTACAAACTTGACATTAAAAGCGTCAACTTGCTGAAGGCTGAATCTCCAAGCTTCAATTTACTTCCTGCCTGGACTACAAACTGTACGCTAGACTGCATCAGCTTTATCAATCTGATGAAAAGAGTGTAAACTTTTGTTAAGGCATTTAAAGAAGTAAACATCATGACCACTCAAATTGGATTTGGTAAAGCCCAACTCAAGCAGCAAAAAGCCAAAAAAAATAAGGCCAAACGAGCAGCCGCTTCGCGCCAGTACAACCAGATGAAGAAATCAGGGCTGCCCGAATTCAATATTTATGTACGCATTCAAGGACAGGAAACCTGGTATCCTGTAGGTGCAATGACAGTAAACCGTACTAGCCAAATTAATCAAGCTCTGTTTGCTCAAGAACAGGAATTGCTCAAGGGCGTTTTCCATCTCTTTCCCAAACTTCGCAAGTACCAAAACCATCTAGAGTACGGCCATCGACTCAAGGAGTTCTCGGATGAACCCATCGAGATTGCAGTCCGTCCCAAACCCACAGCACCCGGATGGCTAGGTTCGACCCTTGCTAGCGTGAATGAGCGCCTTTCCCCTCTGCTCAAACGCCGCTAAAAAGTCAGATGTTAACAAGCAAAGGGGGTTAGCCCAACAGAGGGATTACGGATTTCCCTTAGGGCTACCCCGATACATTTCACAAATAATAAGAAGCATACTTAATACTTACTGTGCATCCTAAGGTACGGGCTAGTGAGCCGATACATAGATGCTATAAGCAACAAGTGTTAGAAGAAAATATAGCAAAAGGCTCCAAGGCAGAAGTTTGTTTACTGGTGGTATGCGGTCGTTTTAGCCGTTCAATCGGTCTTAACCTTTATGGCGATAGCTATAAGCTGCAATCAAACTCTGTCAGCGTTAAAAATTGCCTCAACAGTGCGATTGACCACAGCCCAAAATTTGACTTAAACCTTACCTTTAAGGACAGGGATCACAGCAAAGTCTTCAAGTACATCTCATAATTACTTTCCTCTATAAAGTTTTTCACGAAACACTAGATATGATTGCGAATGCCACAGTTACTAACAATCCTTTGTTAATCGGCAAGGGACTGCCTCCATTTGATGCGATTCAGCCAGAGCATATCGTGCCTGCCATGACTCAGCTTCTGGCCGAATTAGAGGAGGAGCTTGCTGACTTGGAGGCGAATGTAACGCCGACTTGGAGTGGCTTGGTAGAACCATTAGACCGCTTGACAGAACGCCTCACTTGGAGTTGGGGGGTGGTTGGGCATTTGATGGGCGTTAAGAACAGCCCCGAATTGCGAGAGGCATACGAAACCGTACAGCCCAAGATGGTACAGTTTTTCAACAAACTCAATCAAAGCCAACCGATTTACAAAGCCTTCAAAGCGCTGGGTACAGGGGATGCCTGGAATCAATTAGAACCCGTTCAACAGCGAATTGTAGAGGCGGCTATCCGAGAAGCAGAACTTTCGGGTGTGGGTTTGGACAGCGAGAAACGTGAGCGTTTTAATGCCATTCAGCTTGAACTCGCAGAGCTTTCCACCAAGTTCTCGAACAATGTACTGGATGCCACCAAAGCCTTTAGTCTGACCTTAACCCAGAAAGACGAAGTAGAAGGTTTACCCCCCAGTTGGCTGAGTTTGGCAGCACAGGCAGCCCGTGCGGCGGAAGAAGAGGGGGCAACAGCAGAAAAAGGGCCGTGGCGGGTGACATTAGACTACCCCAGTTATATCCCCTTCATGGAACATAGCACCCGTCGAGATTTGCGGGAGCAACTCTACAAAGCTCATATCAGCCGTGCCTCTAAGGGTGAGTGGGATAATCATCCCCTGATCGAAAGAATTTTAGAGCTGCGTCAAGAAAAATCACAACTTTTGGGCTTTGATAGCTACGCCGAATTGAGTTTAGCCAGTAAAATGGCTCCCAGTGTTGAGGCGGTTGAGACGCTGTTGGAAGAACTGCGTCGGGTTAGTTATGAAGCCGCCGTCAAGGATTTAGATGAACTCCAAGCTTTTGCATCGGCCAAGGGAGCAGAAGAAGCGTCTGACTTGAAGCAATGGGATGTGAGTTTTTGGGCGGAACGCCAACGAGAAGAAAAGTTTGCCTTTAGTGCTGAAGAGTTGCGCCCCTACTTCCCCTTACCACAAGTCCTCGATGGGTTATTTGCCCTAGTAAAGCGGCTGTTTGGGGTGACGGTGACGGCCGCAGATGGGCAAGCTCCTGTTTGGCATCCGGATGTACGCTATTTTCAAATTGCGGATGACACGGATACCCCCATTGCCTACTTCTATTTAGACCCCTACAGCCGTCCTGAAGAAAAACGGGGTGGGGCTTGGATGGATGAGTGTATTGGTCGTGCTAAGTTAACTGAAAATGGCACGGTTACGACACGCTTACCCGTCGCCTATTTAGTTTGTAACCAAACCCCTCCAGTTGATGGCAAGCCCAGCTTGATGACCTTTAATGAGGTGGAAACTTTGTTTCATGAGTTCGGGCACGGCTTGCAGCACATGCTCACGAAGGTGGATTATGCTGGGGCAGCCGGTATTAATAATGTCGAGTGGGATGCGGTGGAACTACCTAGCCAGTTTATGGAAAATTGGTGTTATGACCGACCCACATTGATGGGTATGGCGAGGCACTATGAAACGGGTGAACCCCTGCCCGAGCATTATTACCAAAAGCTACTAGCGGCACGGCATTACAGAAGTGGAAGTGCTATGTTGCGCCAGCTTCACTTTGGATTTATCGATCTCGAGCTACATCATCGTTATGTACCGGGGGGTTCAGAGACTCCAATGGCGGTGCGAAACCGCATTGCTCAAACCACGACCATTTTGCCTCCTCTGTCGGAAGATGCCTTTTTGTGTGCGTTTAGTCATATCTTTGCTGGGGGCTATGCGGCAGGATATTACAGCTACAAATGGGCTGAAGTCCTCAGTGCGGATGCGTTTGCCGCATTTGAGGAGGCCGGTTTAGAGAATCAGGACGCGATCGCCACTACAGGTAAGCGCTACCGTGACACCATATTAGCCCTCGGTGGCGGTTTACATCCGATGGAGGTGTTTAAAGCCTTCCGAGGGCGGGAACCGAGTACGACTCCTTTACTCAGACACAGTGGTTTAGCGCCTGCGGCTTAATCTGAAAGAGGCTTTATCGTTGCATGAGGGTTGTATCGTTTTGGCTGGTGACTTCAACCCCTGTCAAATTCAAAATCACAGCAACACCGACAGCCGTACTCGCAACGATGAAGCCCAATAATGTACCGGCTACAGTAAGAGCTGCAAAGTTTTTGAAAAGACTGTTGGCCATCGGTTTCTCCTTAAGAATCAACTGGAATGTAGATAGTTTGCCGATTAGCGTGGCTTGAGAATGACTGCTACTAAGCTCATCTGGCAAAGCCAGCTAATCGCACATTAATCTACCCTAAAAAGAATAACAAGCATGACTCAGGAAACTTTAATCCTGCTATACATTCTTGTTCTGTATGTAAAGTCGTCTTCAGGAACTATTGGAGCATTAGCTTACCGCTCCCTGTTCATTGCCTGAAAGACAAGGTAAGCTCTGAGAGGATATGCAGACCCTAGCGTTGAAATTACTCAGATTGCAGCGATTACTCGTTCATGACTAGCCCGGCTACTACCTCTATTCAATTGCTCCAACGCCAAGCCGCGTCACTATTACTCTATCAATCCGTTCTGAGTGGAGAAGTGGGACAGGCTTTTATCCAGCTACTACAAGCCTTTCTCCATAGTGATCGAGATGGAATGAATTGTCTCCAAGCTTACGGGACATGGTTTCATGCTTTAGCCCAACATCATCAAAGTTGGCAAGATTATTTATTGAGCCAAATTCTAACCGACCAAAATCCATTCACCCAACAAGCCCAGTTGAGCTCGTTGGACAATGTATCCTCTGCTTTAGTGGCAGCCGCACAGCAGGATTTACAAGCCTTGCAGAGTCTTTACCAATGTAGTAGCGAACAACTCAGTAAGTGGGTGCAAGTGGCGGCTAAACTCTCGGTTCCTCCCACCCCTTGGCAGGCCAACCCAGGTATTAAGCCACAATCTTTACATGAAACGCTGCAACAGCTTGATAATTGGTCAGATGCTGTTGGGATTTTAGCCGAACACTACCAGCAATTTGGAACAGGGTTATTTGCTCAGTATCATGCCTTTCGCTGGCAATCGAGACAGTTAATCGGCATTACCTACCCCGATCCCATCCAGCTTACGGAACTGGCAGGATATGAGTCTCAAAAAGAAATTTTGGTGAAAAATACCGAGTTTTTATTGGCAGGCTATCCCTGCCTGCATGTGTTACTGTACGGCAGTCGGGGAACCGGGAAATCGTCGTTAGTGAAGGGGGTGTTGAATCAGTATTGCGATCGCGGTTTACGATTAGTGGAAGTTCCGAAATCAGAGTTAAAAGACTTACCTCTATTACAAGAAAAACTGCGAAATGTCGCTCAGAAATTTATTATCTTTGTGGATGACCTTTCCTTTGAGGAAGATGACGATGCGTTTAAAGCCCTTAAAGTTGTGTTAGAAGGTAGTGTGACGGCTCGTTCACCGAATGTGGTTGTTTATGCCACTTCCAATCGACGGCACTTGATTCGGGAGTTTTTCGAGGATCGCCCCCGGCCTCGTGATCAAGAAGAAGTCCATGCTTGGGATACTTTTCAGGAGAAATTGTCGTTTAGCGATCGCTTCGGCCTAACTCTCACCTTTGAACCTGCCAACCAAAATACTTACTTAGAAATTGTCCGACATCTGGCCGAACTCTCCAACATTTCTCTGTTGCCTGATGAATTAGAGTTTCGTGCCTTACAATGGGCAACTCGCCATAATGGGCGTTCTGGACGTACAGCACGGCAGTTTATCGATTTTTTGGGCAGTGAATTAGCTCTGTCTGATTCCAATGCCTGAAATCACTCAGCTATATAGCCACTAAGTCTGGAAAATAGGAAATAAGTTATTGATTGTGGCGGGTTAGTGGCCATCGATGATGAGGCATAGTCTTAACCCATAACCAATAACAAATCTATCGACTGAGTTGAAAACAAGTAGGATGCAATCAATAAGGGTAGCCAATCAAATTCTTCTTGGTTCTGTCGCCTTTGGTGTCAGCTTTGTATTAGGATTGGGCATGAATCGAGATATCAGTAAAGCCCTACTCACGGGTATTATTACAGTTCCTGCCGCTTATGCCGGAGTCTTCATTGCTGAAAAACGCCGAATTTCCCAAGAAAAGCTGCTTAGAAGTTATCTCCACAACCAAATTCAAGAACTTGAAGCAGAAGAAGCTCAACTTTACCACTCACTCGCTTCAGCAACAGCAACCAGGCAAGAAGTAGAAGCCAGCATCAATGCTTTACACGGTGAACGTGTTCAGCTTTTAGGTCGTGTTTCCGAACTCCATAGCCAACGGAATAAACTCTATAAAGAACTCAGCGATTTCCAAAAGCAAAAACAACAGCAAGAAGTTATATTTTACAAACTTCAATCTCAAATTCAGCAACTAGAAAGACAACAAAACGAACTAAATCAATCTCTCTCTGCTAAAACATTCCAGCTCAACCAAACTGAAAACCGCATCAATCAACTCAAGAAAGAACTTGAAAAATTACAAGTTCAAGTTTCGGCTAAAAAGCAACTAAACGAACAGCTTCATCCAACATTAAGTACTTTAGAACATCGAAAACAACACCTCGAAGGCGAAGCTTACGACCTACAAACCCAAATTCAGGTACTGCAGCAACGCCAAAATCAATTAAATCAGGTTTTAGCTCCCTTACAAGCACAAAAACTGGAAATTGAAGCAAGTTTAATGGGAGGGAAAACAAGACTTGATCAGCTTCTCAGCCAAATTTCAGAAAAACAAAAACAGCAGAAAAAGCTTACCGAAGAATTAGCCAACTTGAAGGGTCGTAAACAGCAGTTAGAAGGAGAATTTCAACAGCTCAAAACTCAAATTCAAGGATTTGAATCGCAGCCACTGCTTCTGCCCTCGGCTTCATCCGCGTCAAACCAAAATTTTGATACCGTAATCTCTACAGTTTTACCGCAAGAATGGCGAGAGTGGCTGGAATTTTATCAACAGCTTAGCGAGGATGAGCAACAGGTCTTTCAAGCAATTCTCGAACAAGATGCAGCGAAACTGAAGCAGATTGCTGACGAAAAGTCAACCATGACAGAGGTATTAATCGAAGCTATTAATGAAACGGCTCTCAATATATTTGGAGATACCCTTTTTGTGAGCAATGGGAGTGCAATTCTGCCGGATATTTATGAAGATTATGCCTCAATTTTTAAAGACCCAATACCCCTTTATTTCAAAGATTTATTGGGTCTTTATGAGAATCCCTATCAATTTAGTTCGATAGTGACAGAGAAATCAGAAAATTCCCGTGCCTCTGTATAGCTTTTTTCATGCTCAAGGCCAAAGATTTTTCCACCAAGGAGTTGATTGTCCTTGAGCAATACTGACTTTCTTGCGGATGTCTTGAATATCCCATCCTGTAAGTTTTGCTAGAGTCTTTGCTTCCTCCTCCCAGCGTTCTTTCAAAGATTGTTGGTATCTTCGTCCTGCTTCGCATTTCATTTCTCCTGTATAAGCATGGCGTAAGATATATCGTCCTTGGAATAATTGACGATTTCCCGTTTCTTGAAACATCAAATCTTCTGGAAATTTATCGCGAGTGTAGCGGACATGAAGGCGAGTGATAAAGACATTAGTCAGGCGGTTAGAATCAAGCCAAAATACACCTGCTTTTTTGAGTTCTTCTCGATTCAACGGTTCGGCTGAACAAGGGTCACAGCTCCCCATATCCCAAGCATATTCTCGAAAAGCTGCTTTTTTTCCCTCCTGATTGTAAGCCGTTTGGAACATGGCTTTATAAAAATCACCAAATTCGCCTTTTACAAATACAGGAATTTGTACATCAGAAGGGATATTAACAGTACGATAATTCGTTACTTCGGCCTGACCTTTAGGCGATAAAATATAAACCAGTAAATCTTGCTCATCAGTGGCATTCATCATCCCTAAACGAATCGGCAACATGAAACGAGGAGACTCATAAGCCATTTGTAAAGGCCGCAGAAATTCATAACCCGTTTTTTCAAATTCTTCGAGGTTGACTTTAGCCACAAAGAATTTCATATTCTGGCGAATATAAGGCTTTAGAAGCTGATGAGCTCCCCGTGGCAAGCGATAACCGTTGCGTTTGAGCCAGGTTTCTAAACCGTTAGATTCTTTGGCACTAAGGATGAGAATGTCATATTCCCCAACTGTAAAACGAGCTTCGACAGTAACTCCTAACGATGCACTGTCTTCAGCTTGTGGGCCTCCTCTAGTTCCGCCACTTAAGCGATTTAAGGAAGGAGCCATTGGCACAAGACGTACGCAGGGATCGGAGTCAAAATACTCCACCAGTCGAGGCGCACTAAATGCATCCAACCGTTCAATAATTTGGGAGTCTCCAACATTAACTTGATCGGATTGGAGAACAGTAGGAACTGGCACAACAATCGCAAAATCTTTGACATCCCCCTGATAATCATTAGCCATAGTGAGAACGGTGCGATCGCCATCCCGAGCAATGATAACTTGAGAGGCTTGATTGTATAGCTTGGTGTCGGCTTTGGCGACATAAAATCCACAAAATGCCCAGGCATTTTGAGACAAACTCAGACTCATTACAACTGATAGTAAGAGAGTCAATAAAATCCGAAATAATTTCATGTAACACATCCTAATACTGCATGAAAATGTTGCTTTTTATCCTTGGATTTCCATTTAAAAACTTAGTTAAAGAATTAATAAATAATATAGAGACATGAACTAAGTCAATAGATTGAATTATTCTGTCCTCACTAAATCTATTTCTGAGTGGCTCAATTGAAATTTCCATGAAAATCTAGAAGATGGATAGACTAAATCAAAAATTATAATCAAAGGTGAAAAGATAAACAAAGCCCAAAAAATAGCGGTAGAAACAAAGAATTGATTCTGCAAAATAAACGTAACCAGAGCAATACACCCAGCCCAAATTATTCGACTAACTCTGGCATTAGGAATCGAGCGAGGATCGGTCAACATAAATAGAGCAAATAATAGCAGAGAACCACTCATTAACCGATGGACAAAAACATCCCACGTCCAACCTAACCAAAGATTCCGTATGGCCTCCAGTAAAGCGTAAACACCTAAAAAAGCAGCCGTTGTGTCCCAGCGACCAACCCGTTTCAAAACTAATCCCCCCGTGCCTGCAAATAACAGAGCATACCAGCCATCATCCCCCCATTGTCCAGGCGAAACCCAAGCATCATCAGTCAAGATTAAAGCAGCAATAATACCGAAATTTGCAGGATTAAAAAAATGCTTTTCCCTAACTTGAAACAGAAATTTACTTAAGATGGCTAAAAAACCCGCCAAAATCATGGTGCTGTAGTTGTCAGCCCTTAATAGTAAACTTAAGCTCAATGCTGTAATCATCGCGCTTTTAAGGGAAGAGAAGTTGGGATTTGCCCACAGAGATAGGGCAATCCATTGGGTTAAAAGACAAGTTATCATCACCACCCCAATCAAATCCGTCCGTAATGTCCAGTCCCTCGTCCCAATCCCTAGCACTAGGAAGAGTGATAGAAATAGAATTTGATAATTTCTAGGGTCTTGGGTGAGGATTCTCTCCCTCAATTCGGGTAAATTCATCATCGTAACTTCATGGCCAGCGAGTGGAGTGGATGCATATAGATGCCCTTCATTCTCCATCAGAGTAAAATTTTTTCACCAATGAAAAAAGTATTCTTACGCCCAAAGATAATTTTGAGCGGATGAAGAACTTATCACCTTTTTTAGAGTGATTTATGCCAAAAGCCTAAATGTTTAAGGATTCTGCTATTGATTGGTAAGACCATAAGGACTGTTGTAGAGCAGGCAATCCTGACTGGCAGATAGATTATGTGCATCAGTCCCTTGTTGCTAATATGCCTGCCGCAAAGCATGAAAGTTTCACCGTTACGCTTTCAGTAACCAAGACTTATCCTGCCCTTGAGTAGGCAAGAAACTCTTGAAGCGAACAGAATATTATTGATTCACCTTCCCAATCTAATGGCGCTCAAGAATGTTACGGATTTGGGTGTTTAAGACATCGGGTTGCTCTAACATCGCTAGATGTCCACAATCGGCAAGCTCAATTAAATTTTCATCACAGCCTTGAAATAACTTGTGAAAGCTGGCAAGATGGCGGACGTATCGTGTTTCCATCACCCTATCCTGAGCACCTGCAATGAAATAGGCCGGTTGAGTGAGCTGTGATACAACTTGAGGCAATCGGGTAACTTCAGCTTCTGTGGTGGAATCTAATAAGGTTCTCAATGCAGCTTCAGGACTCGCCCCTACAAAATCAATCAGTCGCTGACGTGCCCAACGACGAGCAATTGGCTGGGCGACTTGCGATCGCATAAATAATAAATCCAGCAAAGGCACATAACACAACCAACGAGGCCGTCGTTCTACTAACCGTTGACCAATCGCTCGAAAGCGTTCAAACTCCTCTTTGAGATAAATGCCCCCTCCAGCATTGACACAAATCACCCCAGCCACCCGTTCAGGCAATATAGAAGCTCCCCACAGGGCAATGCTACCACCGAGTGAGTGACCCACAAGCCAAGCTTGCTCAATACCCAACTGCTGTAATAAAAGACCTAAATCTTTGGCGTAGCCGGCTAACGTGTAGTCCCGAGTCGGTAAGAAAGTATTTGAGTCCTCAGGGACATCTGACACCCGATGATTATGAGTTCCTAGGTCTTGATGTTTTGGAGGCTGAGAATCACCAAATCCCCGCAGATCATAAGTCAAGCACTGATAATCAGGTGCCAACCGCTCAATTAGAGGGTTCCAGTAGCTACGGCTTAAAAGCCAGCCATGAATGAACACCAAGACAGGAGAGGGGGATTTAGGGGGAGGCGTAAGTTCGTAAGCGTGAGGCGCTCCCAGAATATCAATGAATGCCATACCTTCATCCTATCGAAGAATGGGAAAAGTTAATGATTACTAATGAGTGGTAGAACCACAAAAGACTGACCGAAAATAATGGGATTCAAGCCCCGTCCTTCAAGGACGGCTTTTTCTTT